>NZ_JBIAFA010000004.1:0-468850 GCF_042869015.1 Brevundimonas sp. NPDC007368
CGCCCTGAACGAAGCGGCTCATACCCACCTCCTGCTGACCCGGAAGGCTATCCTAATTCGCTCGATCGGGAGGCGTTTTCACACAGCCTCGACCCGTTGCGGACATTCATTGTCGGGTTAGCATCAAGCATGGATAGATCAGCGCGCCTTGCCGAGGAACTTGAAGGAATGGAGCGGTGAATACCGAGTCGTTCTCACTCGTGCGCTCACCGACTGCGCGGCCGGCTGCTGGGGTATCTTCGGTCAGAACGAACACCTCCGAGGAAACGAAAAGCCTGCCGATCTTGATGAGCTGCGTGATTTGGCTGGAGCTATCGATCGGTTGAGAGCGCGGATTGGCGACGTTCCGTTCGCCCTCCATGAGGAGTTTGAGGCCGCCCGAGGCCCGGTTGATCCGAATGCTCCCGGCGAACCGAAGCTGGCTAAGGCCTGGCTAGAGAAGTTGGCAGGCACATAGGTCCGCTTCCCCCCGTTGCGGACCTCTAGGTCAGCTTTCGGCGTCCGGCTACCCGCACCTAGAACCAACGTCGGGATCTTTGGTCGGTTGGGCGACCGTCCGGGATGACGGGAGAGATTATCGCGTCGCCGAAGCCGCCGCCACGGGCGCGACCGGCTTGTCGGCCTTCTCGGGCTTGCGCGCCTCCCGCTTCGCCTTGTGACGCGACAGGATGGGAGCCAGGGCCTTTCGGTCCGCCGGGCTGAGTTGGTTCAGGGTCTCGACCGCCCCGGTCTCCAGCCGCGAGCGACCGCGCGCCTCGGACGCCCGCGAGCGTTCCAGCAGGGCGGCCACCGCCACCGGATCAAAGGTCTCGCCGCCAGTCAGGGCGATGGCCTCGCGCCGCGCCGCCCGCGCCTCGTCAAAGTCCGGTCGCGCCTGCATGGCGGCGGCGCGCAGCCGCGCCTTGACCTGATCGCGCACCGCCGGGTCCATGCGTTCGATGACGTCCCAGACCGGCTCGCTGCGGCCCGGCTTGTGCGCCTCGGCCACGCGGTCCTCGATCTTGTCGCGCTCCACCCACACGGCTGCGCCCGCTGCGACGGCGAAGACGTTCAGAGCGACCGAAACGGCCAGGGCGATCTTCAAACTGCGCGACGTCATCCGCCCAGAACCTCCGTGTCGTCCGCACTGATCAGACTGGCTTGATAAAGCACCGCATCCGCCTGGACGTCGGCGGTCAGATGGCTGGTCAGGTTGATCCCGAACACCACCCCGGCGCAGGCCGCCGCCGCCCAGCCGGCGCCCGACAGCCAGGCCAGAGGGCCAGGACCGCGACGGCGCGATCGCAGGCCCGCCCCCGCCGCGCTGGCGATCACCGCCTCGCGCAGGGCGTGCGACGCCGCCGGTCGCGGCGCGGCGTCCAGCAGGGCGTCCAGCCCGTCGGCCTCGCGCAGCAAGACCGCCGCACGCGGGTCCGCATCCCGCAGGGCGCGCGCCGCCTCGCGCTCGGCCTCGGGCCAGCGCCGCAGGTCGCCGCCATAGGCGTCGGCCAGAGTTTCAAAACGCTCGTACGTCATCGTCATGGTTCCAGCCCCCGCCTTACCCATTCGCCGCTCTCACTGCATCCGGCGCGTTCGGCGCCATGTCCGCCAGCGCCGTCCGCAGCGCCCGCCGTCCGCGCGACAGCAGGCTTTCCAAAGCCTCGACGCTGACGTTCATCAGCCCCGCCGCCTCGATGTTTCCCATTTCCTGATAGTGACACAGGACGATGGCCTCGCGCTGCCGCTCGGGCAGTTTCGCCAGGGCCGCCTCGACCCGCGCCCCCGTCTCCAGGGCCAGCAGGCCCCGATCCGGCGCCGGCCCGTCGTCGGGGCGATCCGGCGGCGTATCCGTCGCGATCTCGCGCCGACGCCGCAGCCGGTCGTAGCAGAGGTTCAGCCCCACCCGGTGCAGCCAGGTGTCGAACTTGGCCTGACCGGGCGTCCAGCGCGGCGCCTGTCGCCAGGCTCTCAGCATCGCTTCCTGGGCCACGTCCTCAGCCTCCGCCGCGTCGCCCAGCATCCGCTGCGCCAGCGTCAGCATGCGCGGCAGCTTGCGAGCGACCATGGCCTGGATCGCCGCGGGGTCGCCCTGACCCACGCGCCGCACCAGTTCCTCGTCGGGGTCGGCGGTCTTCGCCAATCCAGCCTCTTTCGCCGTTCACGAAACGGGCCGACGGCTGCACCGCCTTCCCCGACATCACCCTACTCCGAAGCGGGCGTCGAAGGCGACGCCGCCGGGGCCGCCTGACGGCGTTCCTGGTGCTTCTCACGCATCTCGGCGCGACGCGCCTGCATGCCAGCGCGACGCTCCTCGCCGGTCAGGCTTCCGTTGTGGTCAGCATCCAGCCGCGTGAAGGTTTCGGTCGCCTTGCGCTCGGCCTCGGCGATGACGACGGGGAAGCGACCTTCGCCGTTCCGCCCCATATGCTGCGCCCCGCGATGCATCCCGCCGCCATGGCCGCGACCGGCGTGTTCGGCGCGCAGTCCACGATGGCCACGCTCGCCACGTCCGGCCCGCCGGCCGTCCGCGCGGGGCGCATCGAACTCGGCGCGGCTGATGGAGCCGTCCTTGTTCGCGTCCAGACGGTTGAACATGGCGGCGCGGCGCTCGGCGCGCTTGGCCTGACCGGCGGCGCGCATCTCCTCGGCCGTGACCGTGCCGTCGTGATTAGCGTCGGCGGCGCGCAGGCGCTCCACGCGACGCTGGACAAAGTCGGCCTGCGACACCGGCTGGGCCATGGCGGCGCGCGCCGGGCGCTGCGGGGCGGCGGTTTGAGCCACGGCCACACCGCTGAAAACGGTCAGGACGGCGATGGCGGCCACGCCGCCAAGGGTCTTGTTCATCTCGATGGTCTCCGCGGGCCGAAGCCCGAAAAACTCCCTGTCGAGAAATAGAACGCCGCCCGGATCAGTTTCCGTCGCGACCACCGTCCAGCCCGCTCGGCAGCGCCGCTTCGAACGCGTTTCGCGCCCGCAGCCGCAACTCGACCAACTGCGCCTTCAGAGTCTCGAAGTCCGACGCCCCCGCCGCTTCCGCCAGCCGCTGCTGGAAGCCCGCCGGCTCGGCGTCCGGGTCGCCACGCCCGTCGAAGGCGCAGGCCATCAACTGCCCCAGTTGCTGGTGCGTGCGCCAGGTCTCGGCCAGGACCGCATCGTCCTTCAGCGCCTCCAGCGTCGAGACCGTCAGCGGTTCGCCCGCCGCCGCCGCGCACAGCTGGCGGTACTGGGCGACGAACTCGGCGTCGACCTGCGCCCCCGCCGACAGCTTCAGATCCCAGAACCCCTTGGGCCGCCGTTCGCGGTCCATCAGGTCGCGCATGGCCCGCACGTCCCGCGCCACGTCCACACCGGGACGCGGCCGCCGCAGCGCCGCCTCCAGCGTCGCCTCGACCCGCGCGCCGAACGCCGCGTCGCTGGCCCAGACCAGCCGCCCGCGCGTCAGGGCCATGAACTCCCAGGTCTCGGCCTCCTCGGCGTAATAGGCCTCCAGCGCCTCCAGCCGCACCGACACCGGCCCCTTGGAGCCCGTCGGCCGCAGGCGCATGTCCACCTCATAGAGCCCGCCCTCGGCGGTGTGGGCCGACAGGGCGGCGATGAACCTCTGCGTGAAGCGGCCATAGAAGAGGTCCGCGCTCCATCCCTTGCCCGCCGAGACCGCCTCGGGCGGCGCGGCATAGACGGTCATCAGGTCCAGGTCCGAGCCCGCCGTCATCTCGCGCGACCCGGCCTTGCCGAGCGCCACCACGGCGACCGCGCCCTCGAACGCCCCGCCCATCCGCTCGGCCTCGGCCAGGGCCGGCGGGGCCAGGCCCTGCATGCAGGCGTCGGCCAGCGAGGTGTTGGTCAGCCCCGCCTGTTCGGCCGTGGTCCGCCCCGTGATGATGTGCATACCGATGCGGAAGGCCTGCTCGCGGTGCAGGCGGCGCACGGCGTTCATGGCGCTCTCGAAATCCCCCGCCTCACGCGCCTCGCGCACCACCTGATCGGCCACGCCGGTATCCGTGCCCAGGGCCGTCATGAAGCGCGCGTCCAGCACCCCGTCCAGCGCCTGCGGCTGCCGCCCCAGAGCCCGCGCCAGTCTGGGCGCGAAAGCCATGACCCCGACCACCAGATCGAACAGCTTCGGCTGGTTCAGGAACAGGGCCTGGACCTGCACCCCCGCGCTCAGGCCCGAGAAGAACACCGCGAAGCGGCGAAAGGCCGCGTCCGGCGCCCCCGTCCTGGCTACGGCGGTCAGCAGTTGCGGGGCCAGCCGGGTGAACAGCTCGCGCCCCCGCGCCGTCCGCGTCGCCGGGATACGGCCGTGGTGCCAGCTGCGGATGGTGTCCGACACCGTCGCCGGCTCGGAAAAGCCCATCCGCTTCAGCGTCTCCAGCGTGCCGGGATCATTTTCGACCCCGGTGAAGACCAGACTGCCATAGGGTGACGACAGTTCCTCGCCCCCCTCGAACAGCTCGCCATAGCGGTGATTGACCCCCATCAGCAGACTCTCGACCCCGGCGTCGAACAGGACGAGTTCGCCCTCGCCCGCCAAGGCCGCCACATCGGCCCGACGCTCGGGATCGACCGGCAGGACGTGGCTCTGCTCGTCGGCCAGCATCTGCACCCGATGCTCCAGCGCCCGCAGCTCGTGATAGGCGGCGGCCAGTTCATCGCGCGCCTCGGGCGTGACATGCCCCCGCTCGGTCAGGGCGTCCAGCGCCTCCAGCGTGCGTGAGGACCTCAGCCCCTTGTCCCGCCCGCCCAGGATCAGTTGCTGGGTCTGGACGTAGAACTCGATCTCGCGGATGCCGCCGCGCCCCAGCTTCAGATTGGCGCCCGCCGCCTCCAACCCCTCGCCGGTCTTGTGGACGTGGATCTGTTTCTTGATCGACTGGATGTCCAGCACGGCCTGATAATCGAGGCTGCGCCGCCAGATGTAGGGAACCAGAGCCTTCAGGAAGGCCGCTCCCTCCTCTGCATCTCCGGCGCAGACCCGCGCCTTGATGAAGGCCGCCCGCTCCCAGTTCTGGCCGACGGATTCATAATAGGCCAGGGCCATGGGCGCGGCGACCACCGGCGGGGTCGAGGACGGATCGGGCCGCAGCCGCAGGTCCACGCGGAAGACATAGCCGTCCGCCGTCCGCTCGCTCAGCAGACTGGCCAGACCCTGAGCCAGCCGGTTCACAAAGCTCTGTGGCTCCACGCCTTCGCCCAGGGCGCTTTCCAGCGCCTCCGGCTCGAAGAAGAGCGACAGGTCGATGTCCGAGGAATAGTTCAGCTCGAACGCCCCGCCCTTGCCCATGGCCAGGACGAAGAGGCCGGGCACAGGCCCGCGCGGGTCATCCGCCGCCGAGATCAGCTTGCCGCGCCGCCTCTGGTCATAAGCCACGCAGCGCAGCGCCGCCTGCGCCGCCGCATCGGCGAAGCGCGACAGGGCGCCCGTCACCGCATCCAGATCCCAGACCCCGCCCAGATCCGACAGGGCCGTCAGCAGATGCAGCTCGGCCTTCAGATGCCGCAGCGGCGCCCTGGCCTCGTCCGCCGGGCCGTCGATGGCGTCAGTCGCCGCCAGGATCTCGGCCAGCCGCGTGTCGGGCGCCGTCTCGAGGATCTGTCGCAGCCGCTCCGGCCAGCGCCGCGCCAGCCCGGCCAGATAGGGCGAGGCCGCGAACACCGGCTCCAGCGCCCCCCAGGCCCCGTCCAGCGTCGCGCGCCAGCCGCCCTCGTCCGCCGCCTCGACCAGCCGCTCGTGGATGCGCCCCGCCGCCTCGGCGTCGCGCACCGGCCCGCACGGCTTCAGCCTCGGTCCCAGGATTCCGTCTTTGTGGGACTCGTTCATCAGGCCGCCGTCTCGCTCGCCGGGGGCAGGACCAGGGCCACGCGCAGGCCCGGCCCCTGTCCGCCATAGGCCCCCGGCCCTTCATCCAGCTGCACCCGGCCGCCGTGGGCCTCGGCCACCGCCGTCACCAGCGACAGGCCCAGACCCGAGCCCGGCTCGGTGCGGCTGTTGTCCAGCCGGACAAAGCGCTGCAGCACCCGCTCGCGATCCTCGTCCGGCACGCCCGGCCCGGTGTCGGTGACGGAAAACTCGATCTCGCCGGACGACCGGCGTCGGGCGCGGAACTTCACCGCCCCGCCCTCGGGCGTATATTTGATGGCGTTGTCGATGATGTTGGCCAGGGCCTGGGCCAGGAAGGGCTGGTTGCCCTCGATCATCAGCCCCTTTTCGATCTCGGCCGAGAATTCCAGCCCCTTGTCCTCGCCCGACGGCTCATAGAGCTCGGCCATGTCGGTCGCCAGTTCGGCGGCGTCGAACACCTTGGGATCGGGCGCCCCGCCGGCCTGAAGCCGAGCGATGGCCAGAACCGTGTTGAAGGTCTTCAGCAGCAGGTCCGCCTCGTCCAGGGCGACGCTCAGGGCGTCGACGCCCGACACCTTGCCCGCTTCGGCGTCGATCAACGCCACCTCCAGCTTGGCCCGCATCCGCGTCAGCGGCGAGCGCAGGTCGTGGGCGATGGCGTCGCCGGCGTGCCGGATCGAGGCCATCGAGGCCTCCAGCCGGTCGAGCATGGTGTTCAGCCCTTGGCCCAGCTCGTCCAGCTCGTCGCCCGAGTGCCTGACCGGGGCGCGCACCTTCAGGTCGCCCTCCTGCACCGCCGTCACCACGCGGTTCAACCCGCCCATGGCCCGCTCGACGCCCCGGCTGATCCACAGGCCGCCGCCGACCCCCAGCACCAGGACCATGATCATAGCCCCCCACAGGGCCTGGGTCAGACGCGACAGATAGGCCTCGATGTCGCCGATGTCCTCGCCGACGAACAGCTGTTCGCCGCCCGACAGGGGCATTTCCACGCCGATGGCCTGACGCTTGCGCACCCGGCCTTCCTCGTCGGTGTCGGTCAGGCGGAAATCGTCCCAGCGCCCGCCCTGCACCGCCGCGCCGGGGTCCAGCGGCGAGGTCGAGATATTGCCTGTGATCGTCTTCCGATCCTTGTCCATCAGCAGATAGAGGTAGGATCCGCCCCGCAGCGTCCGGTCCACCATGGCCTGGTTCAGGGCGTCCACGCCGCGCGTGCGATAAACCGCCGTCAGGGCCTCGACCTCGCTGCGCACCCCGGCCTCAGCCCGCGCCCGCGCCTCGGACGCCGAGGCGACATAGACATAGGCCAGCACCGCGCTGGCCGTGGCCACGAACAACGCCAGAAACAGCAGCGTCAGCCGAAACGGCGTCCGCCTGAAGAGGGAGGGGAGCTTCACTTTTCTCCCTCCCCTTCATGGGGAGGGTGGTCGCGCAGCGACCGGGTGGGGCGGGCTTCCAGATGCGCCAGAACAGCCGTCATCACGCTGTCCAGTTCATCGCGAACAGCGGCGCTGTCGAACCTCAGCGTCGTGAACCCTTCTCTCGCCAGCACGGCGTCCCTCACCCTGTCCTTCGCCGCCTGAGCCTCGACCGTATGCGTGACGCCGTCCACCTCGACGACCAGCCGTCGATCAAAACAGACGAAGTCGAGGATATAGCCTCGAAACGGCGCCTGCCGCCGAAAATGAAATCCTTGGGCGCGGAGCAGCTTCAGTTGCACCCACAAGCGCGCTTCGGGCGGCGTCAGCGCCTTTCGCATGGCGCGGGCCTTGGCGATGATCGCCATGTCCTGAAGCCCTCCCCACCCGGCCGGCGCTGCGCGCCGTCCACCCTCCCCATGAAGGGGAGGGAGAAATCGCTTCTACGCCTCCAGCCGATACCCCGCGCCGCGCACGGTCTGCAGCATGGCCTTGTCGAAGCCCTTGTCGATCTTGGAGCGCAGGCGGCTGATGTGGACGTCGATGACGTTGGTCTGGGGGTCGAAGTGGTATTCCCAGACCTTCTCCAGCAGCATGGTGCGCGTCACCGACTGGCCGGCGTGGCGCATCAGGAACTCCAGCAGCTGGAACTCGCGCGGCTGAAGGTCGATCTCGGTCGCGCCGCGATGCACGGTCCGGCCGATCAGGTTCATCTCCAGATCGCCGACCTTGAGCACCGTCTGCACCCCGCCGGTCTCGCGACGGCGGGCCAGGGCCTCGACCCGCGCGATCAGCTCGGCGAAGGCGTAGGGCTTCACAAGGTAATCGTCGGCGCCAGCCTTCAGACCCGTCACCCTATCCTCGACTTCGCCGAGGGCCGACAGGAACAGGACCGGCGTCTGATCGCCGCCCTTGCGCACCGTCTCGACCATGCCGACGCCGTCCAGACGCGGCATCATGCGGTCCACGACATAGACATCGTAGCCGCCCTTCTGCGATTCCAGCAGACCGAAAGCGCCGTCCACGGCGTGCGTCACCTCATGCCCGGCCTCGGACAGGCCGCGCACCATCGCGGTCGCCGCTTCAGCGTCGTCCTCGACCACCAGAATACGCATGGACCCCTCCCAAAATAGATTCGGCGGCGATGTTAGCGCATCGCCGCCGATCTCGTCAGTTAAGCCTTATTCAGACTTGGGCAACTTGAGCACGAACGGATTGTTCTGCGCCCCGCGCCGGACCAGCAGGAAGACGATGTCGCGTCCGGCCGTGCGCGAGTCCTGGACCGCCTTGCGGAAATCCTCGACCCCGCGCACGGGACCGTTGCCCGCCCGCATGATGACGTCGCCGGGCTGCAGCACGGCATTGTCGCCCTTGCCCCGCGCGGTGATGACCACGCCGTCGGTCCCCGCTGCGATTTCGTACTGCTGACGCAAGGCCGGCGTCATCGGCGCGACGCTGAGGCCGCCCACGTCGACCGAGACCGAGCCCCGCTGCGGCGTCGGCGCATCGCCCTCCGCCTCGCCATCCTGGCGACCATACAGTTCAGCCGTCGAGGGCCGCTTGCCCGAGGTGACGTTGACGGTCTGCGCTCGGCCGTCCCGCAGGATGTCCAGCCGCAATTGCCGGCCCGGCTGAACCGCCCCGACCTGACGCGTCAGGTCGTTGGAATCGCGCACCTCGCGTCCGTTCAGCTTCAGCACGATGTCGCCGACCTTCAGCCCCGCCTTGTCCGCCGGCCCATCGGCGGTGACGTTGTTGATGAAGGCGCCGCGACGCGTTTCCAGACCCAGGGCCTGCTGATAGTCGCGCGTGATGGGGCCGATCTCCACACCCAGATAGCCGCGCTCGATCGTCTCGCCACGGATCAGTCGATCCGTCGTTTCCTTGGCGATTCCGGCTGGAATGGCGAAGCCGATACCCACCGAGCCGCCCGTCGGCGAGAAGATCGCCGAGTTCACGCCGATCACCCGACCGTAGATGTCGAAGGTCGGCCCGCCCGAGTTGCCCTTGTTGATGGCGGCGTCGATCTGAATGAAGTCTGTGTAGGGGTTCTCATTGCCACCGATGTCGCGGGCCTTGGCCGACACGATGCCCGCCGTCGCCGTACCGCCGAGGCCGAACGGGTTGCCGACCGCGATGACCCAGTCGCCGACACGCGGCTCAGCCTTGTCCTCAAACGAGACAAAGGGGAAGTTTCCGCCGTCCACCTTGATGACCGCCAGATCGGTCAGGGGATCACGGCCGATCAGACGCGCAGTCAGCTCCCGCTCGTCGCTCAGACGCACCACGATCTCCTCGGCGTTCTCGACGACGTGGTTGTTGGTGACGATGTAACCGTCGGCCGAGATGAAAAAGCCCGAACCAGTACCCAGAGCCGTAGTCGAGTTGTCGTCCTCGCCCTCTTCGCCCGAACCGCCGCCGCGCGGCTGACCGGGGATGGGCACGGCGCCGAAGCCGGGGATCTGCAGGAACCCGCCGCCATTGGGGCGCTGCACCCGCGTCTTGACGTCGATCTGCACCACGGCGGGCGCGACCTGCTGGAAGATGTCGGCGAAGCTGAGCGGCGCGCCCTGCGGCGGCGCGAAGGCCAGGCCCGCGGCCCCGGCCGAGGGGACCAGCCGTCCCGCCTGTGCGGCGGCGGGCGCGGCCTGGGCGCCCGGCCAGCTGATGACCCCGCCCGCCGTCGCGGCGGCGGCGAAGGTCAGGCCGACGGCCGCCCCCAGAATGAACTCCTTGCGCTTCAGCATCGTCGTCCTTGCAGTCCTGAAAGGCGGAGCTCCAGAAGCTCCGTTCGCCCATGAATATAGGGCGTTACGGCCCAAGCCAATGCACGCCCTCGCGATGGTTGTCCCTGATCCGCGTTCGCCGTGAGGCGCGCTTGCGTCAGGATCGCGGCGAAAGGCTCTCGGTTTCGTCAGGTTCGGCGGTCAGGTCCGCCAGCGCCTGTTCTTCCTCCGCCGTCAGAGGCTGAACCTCGACCCGGCGCCGGCGCGACCGCCAGACGAAGACCGCCCCCGCCCCCAGCACCAGGGCGAAGGGTCCGAACCACAAAAGCCAGGTCCCCGCCCGCACCGGCGGCTGGAACAGGATGTAGTCGCCGTAGCGCCGCACCAGATCGGCGCGCACCGCCTGATCGGTCTTGCCCGCCGCGATCTCCTCCCGGACCAGACGGCGCATGTCGGCGGCGATGCCGGCCGGGCTGTCGGCGATGGATTCGTGCTGGCAGACGACGCAGCGGATGTCGGTGAACAGGGCGCGCGCCCGCGCCTCCTGCGCCGCGTCGGGCAAGGGGCGGTCCGGCGCCGGGGGCGGCTCGGCCATGGCAGCCCCCGCCATCAGGCTCAGCGCCCCGACCAGAGAAGCCAGCCGCCTCACGCCTTGGCCTCCACCGTCTTCTTGCGCGTCCCGGCGCCGACCCGCAGCCGCCGGTCCAGCAGGGACAGCACCCCGCCCAGAGCCATGATCAGCGGCCCGAGGAAGATCAGGCGCGCCCAGGGATTGTAATAGACCCGCACCGTCCAGGCCTGCTCGTGGCTCTCGGTCGCCGCCCGCTCGCCCATGACCACATAGACGTCGTCCAGCCCGCGGAAATCCAGACCCACCTCGGTCGTCGTCTGCCCGCCCGCCGGGAAGAAGCGCCGCTCGGCGGTGACGACGCGCTCGACCGCGTCGCCCGAAACCGGCATGACGGTCAGCCGTCCCTGCTCGGCCAGATAGTTCGGCCCCTCGATCACCTCGACGGCGTCCAGCCTCACCCGCCACGGCCCCGACGAGACGACGCCGCCCAAGGGAACCGCCGCCGCGGCCTCGGCCTTGAAACTGGTCTCGACCACGGCCCCCAGGATGAAGACGCCCAGCCCCGCGTGGGCCAGGGTCATGCCCCAGGCGCCCAGCGGCAGGCCCTTGGCGCGACGCAGGGTCTCGCCCAGCGGCGCCCGGAACGCCTTGGTCCGCGTCGCCACCTCGGCCACCGCACCGAAAATCAGCCAGGCCCCGACGCCCAGTCCCGCCGCCGCCAGCGCCTTCTTCGGCTCGAACAGCATAAAGGCCGCAAAGGCCGCCACGACCGCCAGACCCGCCGCCAGCCACAACCGCTGCAAGGCCCCCGTCAGATCGCCGCGCTTCCACGCCAGCAGAGGTCCGGCGGGCAGGATCAGACAGGCCACGACCAGAAGCGGAACAAAGGTCGCGTTGAAATAGGGCGGCCCCACCGAAATGGTCGCCCCCGAAATCCCCTCGAGGATCAGCGGATAGAGGGTGCCCAGCAGCACCGTCGCCGCCGCCGCCGTCAGGAAGAGGTTGTTCAGCACCAGGGCGCCTTCGCGGCTGATCGGCGCGAATGCCGCGCCCGACCGGATGGCCGGCGCGCGCAGGGCGAACAGGATGAAGGCCGCCCCCGCCGCTGCGCCCAGGATGGCCAGCAGCATCATGCCCCTCTGCGGATCCACGGCGAAGGCGTGGACCGAGGTCAGCACGCCCGAGCGCACCAGAAACGCCCCCAGCATGGAGAAGGTGAAGGCCAGGATGGCGAGGAAGACCGTCCACCCCGCCAGCGCCCCGCGTCGCTCGGTGACGATGGCCGAGTGCAACAGGGCCGCCCCCGCCAGCCACGGCATGAAGCTGGCGTTCTCGACCGGGTCCCAGAACCACCAGCCGCCCCAGCCCAGCTCGTAATAGGCCCAGAAGGAGCCCAGCAGGATGCCGACCGTCAGAAAGGCCCAGGACGCCAGCGCCCACGGCCGCACCCATCGCCCCCAGGCCGGATCGACCCGTTTCTCGATCAGGGCGGCGACCGCCAGCGAGAAACAGACCGAAAACCCGACATAGCCCGCGTAGAGCAGCGGCGGATGGACGGCCAGCGCCGGGTCTTGCAACAGCGGGTTCAGCGACGCCCCCTGCACCGGGGCCGGGTCCAGACGCGCAAACGGGTTGGAGGTAAAGACGGCGAAGGCCAGGAACATCGTCGACAGCGCGCCCTGCACCGCCACGCTCGAGGTCTTCAGCCCGAACGGCAGACCCCGCGCCAGCGCCAGGGCCCCGCCGAAGCCGGTCATGACCAGGCACCACAGCACCAGCGAGCCCTCGTGGCTGCCCCAGGCGGCGGCCACCTTGTAAAGCATCGGCTTGTCGGTGTGGCTGTTCAAGGCCACGTTCGATACCGAAAAATCAGACACGGCGAAGGCGTAGATCAGCGCCGCGAACGCCAAGGCCGTCGCCGCCGCCGAGGCGATCAATGCCCCGCCCCCGGCCCCCGCCAGCACCGGACTCAGCCTCAACCGCCCCGCCGTGGCCAACGCCGTCGTCAGCGCCGCCAGAACCAGCGCCAGAATCAGCGCGAACGCCCCCAGTTCGACGATCACAGGCTGCGGCTCGCGTTGCTTGGCGGGGCTTCGCCCGTCTCGGGACGCCACTCGCCCTTTTCCTTCAGGCGGTCGGCGACTTCGCGCGGCATATAGGTCTCGTCGTGCTTGGCCAGCACCTGGCTGGCCTCAAACACGCGGTCGGGACGGAACGATCCCTGCGCCACGATGCCCTGCCCCTCGCGGAACAGGTCGGGCAGGTCGCCGTGATAGCTGACCTTGCTGCGTCCCGCGTTGTCGGTGACGACGAAGACCACCGTCCCGTCCGCGCCCTTGACCACGCTGCCGGCCTCGACCAGCCCGCCCAGACGGATCACCCGCCCGACCGGCGCGGCCCCCTCGGTCACTTCGGACGGCGAGAAGAAGTAGGTGACGTTGTCCTTCATCGCCCACAGCGACAGGCCGACCGCCAGGGCCAGCACGGGCGCCGCGGCGGCCACGATCCACAGGCGACGCCGCGCCTTGGGCGATTTGGGAAGCCAGCTCATGTCAGGACATCACAGAAGGGTTGCAGCGCGGGCTCATCCGGCCCCGCCCAGTCGATTTTGCAGGTCCGCCCGGCGCGGATCGTTCGGCTCCAGCGCCGCGATCAGCGGCCCCCAGACCGCCGCCGCCCCGGCCTTGTCGCCGCGCTTCAGCGCCGCCTCGCCGAGGAAGTAGCGCGCCCCCAGTTGGTTCGGATCGCGCTTCAGCGCCTCGCGGAAGGCCGCCTCGGCGTCGCCGCCGACCGCGCCCTCGTTGGCCCGAACCAGGCTTTCGCCCAGCCGCGCCCAGCTTTGGGCGTCGTCCGGCTGGATCGCCAGCGCACGGCGGAAGGCCGAGGCCGCGCCGATGGGATCGCCCGCCTCGAACCGGGCCGCGCCCAGCATGGTCAGGGCGCGATGGTCGTCGGGGCGGTCCTTGACGATGCGGCCGATCACCGCCGCCGCCTGGGCCGGCTCCAGGGTCTCGGGCGAAGAGGCCCAGTCGCGCACCCGCGTCTCATAGGCCTGATCCGCCATGCCCGGCGCGCCGAGCCCCAGATAGAGCGCCAGCGACGCCGCCGCCGTCAGTCCAATGCCCCCCAGAACCCACAGACGATCCCTGGCGCCCACGACCGGCGCCCGCGCGTCGCGGCGCGCCGCCAGCAGCCGCCGCCCGGCCTCGGCCCGCGCGGCGGTCCAGCCCGCCTCGTCCAGCAGGCCGCGCGACTTCAACCGATCCAGCTCGGCCAGCTCGCGTCCCGCGGCGTCACGATCAACCGCAGCCTCGGCGTCGGCCCCGCGTCGCGCGCCGGCCAGCACCAGAAGCCCAGCCATCGCCGCGGCCAGTCCCGTCATGATCCAGAAGATCGTCATGCCCTGCGCTCTAGCGGATCAGGCGCGCCGACGCGAGGCTCCCGAGGTCGCAGCCTCGACCGCCACGCTGGGCGGCGCCCCGGCCACCGTCAGTCGGCGCCGCACCGTGCGCTGCGCCTCCCTGGCCCCGATCAGACCCAGCAGCTCGGCAGTCAGGGCGATCCGCTTGCGCGCCACCCCCTCATCCGTCGCCTCGCCGTCGTTCAGCCGCTCCAGCGCCTCGTCGGCCCAGGTCGCCAGCCGTCCGGTCAGACCTTCCGCCGTCTGGCGTCGCTCCGCCTCGCAGCCGAACACCGTGGCCGGGCCGCGCACCAGGCCGATGACCGCCGCCAGAGCCTTGGCCCGATCCGCCGTCGCCGCATCGACCGCCTCGTCCAGTCGCGGCGCCGGACGCGTCATGCGCCCCGCCATGGCCGCGCGCTCGACCGGCAGCACCTTGCCCGTCGCCTTCTCGGCGGCGCTGAACAGTTCGGACAAACGCAGGGCGATCTTCAGCCGCGCCTGCCGCACCGCCTTGCCCCAGGCGCTGTCCGCCCGCAGCGACAGGGTCATGTCGATCTCCGACAGGGTCTCGGCGCACCAGTCCAGATCGGCCTTCAGCAGGGCGGCGTCCGCCCCCGGCGCCGTGGGATCAAAGGCCGCCGCCTCGGCCGCGCGATGCGCCAGCGCCGTCACCACCCGATCGACGAAGACCGCCAGCTCGCTTTCGCTCAGCAGGGTTTCGCGCCCGGCCGTCGGCGTCGCCTGGGCCACGACCCGCAGCATCATGCGTGCGTCCGGCATATGGGCGAACAGCATCTCCATCAGCCGCCCCGCCCCGTCCGGCGCGATCGACCCCGCCTGCCGCAACGCCAACTTCAACTCAGCGACCGCCTCCGGCCCCGGCCGTCCCAGCCAGGTCTCCAGATAGTCCAGGGACCGGCGCGCCAGGGCCGCCAGATCAAAACAGGAAGACAGTTCCGCCAGCTGCGCCGCGCTGGCGCCGGGCCACAGCGCCTCGCCCTGATCGCGCACGGCCGAGGCCGCGCTCAGGCACAGGCGATCGGCCACCATGCGCGACAGCTCGTCGTCACGATCCAGCTGCGGCAGCAATTCCGGCTCATTGCGAGTGGCCAGCCGCCACAGCCGCCCCGGCACGCTTGCAGGAAAGCTCACCCCCTCCAGCCCGTCCTCGCGGCGCCGGAACAGCGGCCTCAGCGGCGCAAAGGCCGTATCCCGCCGTCGCCGGTCCAGCACCTCGGCCTCGACCATGTCGCGCAGCGCCCACGCCCGATCCCCCGTCATCGCCGCCGCCAGCGCTTCCAGCTGGGACAGCAGATGATCCGGGCAAGCGGCGATCAGCTGGGCCAGGGCGGCCCTTTGCGCGACCGACAGGTCCGCCATGCATTCTCCTCGGGCCGAACCGAATCCCGGCCACGGGGGTCAGGGTGCGCCCTTCGGGTTAACAGGGGATTGGGAGCCGCCGGTCCTCGCGCTGAAGTCACGGACGTCGCATGATCGTCCAGTCGCCGTCGCGCGGCCCGGGCGTCAGACGCCATTCGGGCTTGAGCGTCAGGGTCCAGCCCTCGCCCTTCAACCCGTCCTGCGTCGGGGTCGCCCCGCCGTGGGCCACGGTCAGCCGCGACCAGTCCGTCGACAGCAGCCCGTCCTTCTCGACCGTCAGCACGCCCCAGTCGGCGGCGGCGCGAATGACGCCATAAACGGTCCCCTCGGGCGGCAGGGGCGTCACCTTGTTGGGATCAAAGCTGAAGCTCGCCCCGGCGACAGGCGCGACCAGCACCGGGCCGTCGACCAGCCCGGCCCTCAGGCTCGCGACGCGGGCCGCCTGCTCCAGCGCCCGCGCCGCCTCCTCCGCCTGGATCGTCGTCGCTCCGTAGCGCATGCCGCTGGCCGCGAGCGCGGCGTCGTCGGCGGCGATCTGCAGGCCCAGCGCCTGCGCCAAGAGTTGCGGCAGGCCCTCGCCCCGGTCCCATGTGGTCTTCCAGTCCGGCGCCGCCGCGTCCAGCAGCAGGCCGTAGGCCGGCGCCGTGTAGTAGGCGAAGGATCGCGCATAGGCGCGGACCCGGTCCCCCTTGCCCAGATGCTCCGCCAGATGCGGGATCATGGCCTCGTCGCGCGACAGAAGACGACCGGTGTATTCAGCCAGCCCCTCATGCCGCTCCATGGCGTCCTCGGCGGCCTGCGCCTCGGGGAAACGGGCCTGTCGCCAGGCGCGGAAGGTCAGGGCGTCCTCCACCGCGACGCGGCGCGCGGCCGGGTCGCTCGCCGCCAGCGCCGCCGCCAGCGCCCGCAGTTCCAGACGCAGCGAGACCCGCCCCGCCTCCATCGCCAGCTGCGGCTGGTCGGCGTTCGCCGCCTTCAAGCCGATCTGATCCTGAATCCGGTGCCAGGCCTCATGCATCAGCAGGATGGACCGCCCCGGCTCATCCGCCGGCACAGGCGCGACCAGCATGGTCCAGACGCGGCCGTTCCAGCGCACGGCGGTGTTGGCGATCGGCACGGCGTCCGGCAATTGGCCCCGGAAGACCGCGCCGTCGCGTTCCAGCGGCGCATCGACCCCGTCCATGTTGGCGATGACCTGTCGCGTCGCCGGGTCGGCGATCAGCACAGGCCCGCACAGGCTGACGCCCCAGGCCCGCCCGCCGTCCGCCTCGCACAGGGCCCGCGCCTGCTCGAACGCCGCCATGGCCGGGACGACGTCCGGCCGCTCCCCCGCGGCCGCGCCCGTCGCCGAAAGCAACCATAAGACCGCGCCAAGACCCGTCCGCCTGTCGATGAATAACGACGCCATAGGCTTTCCTTATTCCCCACGCGGCTCCACGACCCCGCGGGCAAATATGGCCAAGCTTTAGGCGACGATATTAAGGCGGCGACCGCTGCGCCGCCCTCGGCGTCCGGTGGGTGCCCCATGGCGGACTCGAACGAAGCCATCATCAAGCAGGAAAAGCGGTTCCGTCAGTGAGAGCTTTCCGCATCTGCTCGCGCCGCAGCAGACCAAAGTGCGGATCACGTCGGTGGAGCGTCTCTTCTAGGAAGAGGAACACGGCCGGGGAAACCTCCAGACCCTGTTCATCCAGACGTCCAATCCAACCTAGGGCTTCATCATTGGCTGCCAGCCAGTCCATCCGGCCACTCTCTTCGGCCCATAGCTGCCGATCCACGAACCCCCTCAGCTCACCAATCAAGTTGTGCATCGGACGATCCCCCTAGCCGCTAAGGTTCTTCAAAAAGCCTGTCGCTCCCAATCCTCGGCTCAACATCTGGCGTAGCTTTACTGTTGTAATAGCTGGCGGTGACGCAGACCATCAGTATCCCAACAAGCAGAAGAAAGACCAAAGGCACCGCCTGCCACAGGTTTCTATCTCTGGGTTTCATCTTCTGGCACCTGCAGCCGGCCATCATCCGCCGATGAGGAATTTACTCGCGTCTGCGTCCGCTAACCACCCCTAGCGGACACCCGACACGCCCGCTTCCAGCCTCAGCGCCTCACCCCTCCGCCGCGGGCAACTCCAGCAGCACCTTCAGTCCGCCCATGTCGCTGTCGGCCAGGGTGACGCGGCCGCCATAGGCGCGGGTCAGGTCCTCGACGATGGACAGGCCCAGGCCGGTGCCCGGCGTGTCCTCGTCCATTCGCGTGCCGCGTTTCAGGGCGGCGTCGCGCTGGTCGGCGGGCAGGCCGGGGCCGTCATCCTCGACCACCACGATCATCTGGCCGGGGATCGAAGCGCCGGCTGAAATCCGCACCCGGCGCCTGCACCACTTGGCGGCGTTCTCGATCAGGTTGCCGAAGATTTCCTGCAGGTCCTGACGCTCGCCCAGGAAGGCCAGGTCGTCCGGCGCGCGCCAGTCGATCTCGACGCCCTTGGTCTCGAACACCCGCTCCAGCATGACGGCCAGTTCGTCCAGCACCTCGCCCACCGGCGTGGTTTCGCCCAGACCATGGGCGGCGCGGGCGGCGGCGCGGGCGCGGCGCAGGTGGTGGTCGACCTGGTCCTGCATGACCCGCGTCTGCTTGCGCACCATGTCGGGCAGGACACCCCCGGTCGTTCCCGCCTCGGCCAGCATGACCGCCAGCGGCGTCTTCAGCGCATGGGCCAGGTTGCCGACGTGGGTGCGCTGGCGCTCCACCGTTTCCTGGTTGTGGGTCAGCAGCCGGTTCACCTGTTCGGCCAGGGGCTGGATCTCCAGCGGATAGACCCCCTCGACCCGGTGCGAGCGGCCCTTGCGCACGTCCGAGATCTCGTCGCGCAGGTCGAACAGGGGCCGCAGCCCCACCCGCACCTGGATGAAGACCGCCGAGACCAGACCGGCCCCCAGCAGCAACATGGCCACCCAGGTCACGGTGGCGAACTGGCGCGTGTCGGCGTCGATGTCGGAGCGGTCGACGCCGGCGAAGAAGACGATCGGCGCGGTCCGCCCCGGAAGTTGCTTCATGCTGGCGGCGATGCGCAGGGGCTCGCCCTTGGGGCCGTCCTCGGCGTTGTAGCTGATGGTCTGGCCGAAGGCTTCGCGCAGCCGCTCATCCAGATCCGGCGCATATTCCAGATCGGCCCGGCCCAGAGAGGCGGATCGCGCCACCACCTGCAGCCGTCCGTCGCGGCCCGGCTCGGCCACCATCCAGTACTTGCCCGACAGCAGGCGCTCGGTGCGCGCATCGCGGATTTCGCCGACGAAGACCTCGCCCTCGGGGGTGATGCTGGCGGCCACCACCGCCTCGTCGATGGTGTCGCCCAGGGTGTTGCCCAGCCTTCGCAGCGCCGATTCCTGAAACACCGAGGTCAGCACCACCCCGGTGACCACAAGGGCGACCAGAATCCAGGCCGAGGCCAACCAGATCAGGCGCCGCGTCAGCGACTTGCCCGGTCGCCCCAGCCAGCGCCCCCATTCGTTCCCGTGCGGCTTGGCGGGCGCTTCAACCGCCCCGGCGTCGGTCACGGATCAGGCCGCGTCGCTCTCGCCGGCCAGCGGCGACAGGCGATAGCCCAGGCCGCGCACCGTCTCGATCCGGTCCGAACCGATCTTCTTCCTCAGACGCCCGACGAAGACCTCGATGGTGTTGGAGTCGCGGTCGAAGTCCTGATCATACAGATGCTCGACCAGCTCGGTGCGGCTGATGACCCGCCCCTGATGCATCATCATGTAGTGCAGCAGGCGGTATTCCAGGCTGGTCAGGCGCAGCGGCTCGCCGTTCACCGTCGCCCGCGCCGCGCGCGGGTCCAGACGCAGGCCGCCGCAGGTCAGGGTCGCCGCCGCATGGCCGGCCGAGCGACGCAGCAGGGCGCGCAGGCGGGCCAGCAGTTCCTCGGTGTGGAAGGGCTTGGTCAGATAGTCATCGGCCCCGGCGTCGAAACCCGCCACCTTGTCCGACCAGGCGCCGCGCGCCGTCAGGATCAGAACCGGGGTGGCCTTGCCTTCGCGGCGCCAGCGCTCCAGCACCGACACCCCGTCGATCTTGGGCAGACCCAGATCCAGCACCACCACGTCATAAGGTTCGGTGTCGCCCAGGAACCAGGCTTCCTCGCCGTCCGGGGCGTGGTCGACGGCGTATCCGGCGTCGGAAAGGGCGGTCTTCAGCTGGCGCGACAGATCGACGTCGTCCTCGACAAGCAGCACCCGCATTCAGTCGTCTCCGCGAACCCGGCCGGACCGGCCGTCAACCTGTATGTCCGACACGCGTCCGCCCGGATATTCCCAGCGCACCACATAGTCGCCGCCGCGCTCCTGCACGCCCAGCATCCGGCCGGGACGGTTGGACTGGACCCGCCGGGCGACATCGCCGGGGTCTGCGCGCGGCGCCGAGCGGGGCGCATCACGCAGCCCCTGGCCCGGATAGTTCCGGGGCTGCTCGCGACGGTCCTCGTCGCGGTCCCGGTCGCGGCCGCGCGACTGGGCCGCCGCGTCCGTCAGGGGGACGAGGGCGATCAGGCCGGCCAGCATGAGGGCTCGAATACGCATCATGGTTTGTCTTCTAGACAGGGGCCTCTGAACGGGGGCTGAACGCAGTCTATCGCTGTTCATCCGGACAAGGAACGCACGCGCGCGGATTCTCCGTCGCTGTCGCCCATATGCGACTTGGCCGCGCATGTGGATGAAGATGAAGAACTTCTCATGCTGATGAACGCAGTCTGAAACGCGTCGTTCAGATGCGGCTCAGCCGTCGGGTGGTCTTTTGGGGTCAACGCAGCCGATCCGGTTGCGACGAACCGAAGGAGCCAAGACCATGAAGAAGCTGCTGATCCCCGCCCTGGCCGTCGCCGTCGCCTCGGCCGCCCTGCCCGCCGCCGCCCAGTCGTACGACCGTCACGGTCCCTCGCGCGGCCACGGCTACGAACAGAACTACGGCGGCTGGAACTCGATTTCCCAGCGCAAGCACAACCTGGATCGCCGCATCGATCAGGGCATTCGCAACCATCAGCTCAGCCGCCGCGAAGCCTCGCGTCTGCAGGACGAGTTGAACAGCCTGGTCCGTCTGGAGCGCAGCTACATGCGCGGCGGCCTGACCCGCTGGGAGCGCGAGGACCTGAACCGTCGCTACGACCGCCTGTCGGCCAAGGTCCGCTATGAGCGCAACGACTACAACGGCCGTCGCCACTGACGGCTGAGCGGGAACCGGGCCTCATCCCTCCCTGTCCGAGGCCCGACCGAGGGGCGCGATCCGCAAGGGTCGCGCCCTTTTCCTATGCGGGCTCGATTACCTTGATTTCCGGCCAGCGCCCGCGCGCGCTGGCGACCACCTTGTCCCAGCCCCTGGCCAGGCCGCGCACGGGGTTGGGCCGGATCACCATGTCAAACACGTCCTGCAGGCCATAGGGCGCGGCCACGCTGATCGTGTCGTCCTTCTCCAGCCGCACGGCCAGAGCGAAGGCCGGGGCCACGAACTGGGCCGGAGCATCGTCGGTGCAGGTCAGGGGCGCATAGGGCTCGCCGAACTTGCTCTCGAACCACAGGTGAACCCGCGCCTGATTGCGCACCTCGACCAGATCCCGGAACGGCGGTTCGAAGGCGGCGGCGACCCGCTTGATGATGACGTCCTCGGCGTCCCACGAGGTGTCCGGGTCGAAATAGCCGATGTCATAATCCTTGATGCCGTAGCCGACGGGCCGCCCGGTCCGGTCGTTCCACACCCCCTGATAGACGGCGCCGGAAAACAGCCGCCAATCCGGCAGGTCCAGGTCCCGCATTACAGTCAGCACATGCATCAGCGCCGGGTCGGCGCGGACGACATCGATCAGTCGGGTCTCAAGGCTCATGGGGCGGCAGAGACGGCGATTCCAACGCCCCGCCAAGCCCTTCCCCCCTTCCCTTCTCCCCTTGAGGGAGAAGGTGGCAGGCGAAGGCTGACGGATGAGGGGTGTGAGCGCCTCGCATCCGATGAAGGTCGCCATGCCCGGCCGACCCAACTCCTAGCCGTCGCGCCGACACCCCTCATTCGAGCGCCTGCGGCGCCCACCTTCTCCCTCAAGGGGAGAAGGGCTTCAGCGGATCGGCCAGCCGTGGTCCAGCGGCCCATGCCCCTGCCCCAGGCCCGGCGCGCGGCGGATGGCCTCGGCGACATAGGCCCAGGCTTCGGCCACGGCGGTTTGCAGCGGCAGGCCCTTGGCGATCCCGGCGGCGCAGGCGCTCGCCAGGGTGCAGCCGGTGCCGTGGGTGTGGCGCGTGTCGATGCGCTCGCTCTCCAGCACCGTCTCGCCGTCTCGGGTCAGCAGCAGGTCGACCACCGTCTCGCCCGGCACATGGCCGCCCTTCATCAGCACCGCCCGCGCCCCCATCTCCAGCAGGGCCTCGCCCGCCCGGCGCTGCCCGTCCAGGTCAGCCACGGCGATCCCGGTCAGGGCCTCGGCCTCAGGCGCATTGGGGGTCAAAAGCGCCGCGCGCGGCACCATCAACCGCCGCACCGCCTCGACCGCGCGATCCTCCAACAGGGGCGAGCCGCCCTTGGCGATCATCACCGGGTCCACCACCGTCGGCACATTGTCGGCATAGTCGATCAGGCCCGCCACCGCCTCGACCACCTCGACCGAGCCCAGCATCCCGGTCTTCAGGGCGTCGGCCCCGATGTCGTCCAGCACCGCCCTGGCCTGGGCCTCGATCACGTCGATCGGTAGGGGATAGACCCCGTGAACCCCCAGGGTGTTCTGGATGGTGACCGCCGTGATCGCCGTGGCGGCGAACCCGCCCAGCATGGTCACCGCCTTGATGTCGGCCTGGATGCCCGCCCCGCCGCCGGAATCAGACCCCGCGAGAATAAGAACTCGACCCTTGGCTTCGCTCACGCCGCCGCTCCCGAAAACAGCTTCAACCCGACGATGCCCGCCACGATCAACAGGATGCAGACCGCCCGCACCGCCGTCGCCGGCTCGCCATAGACCAGGACCCCGACCGTCGCCGCGCCCACGGCGCCGATGCCGGTCCATACCGCATAGGCCGTGCCCACCGGCAGCTTCTGCGTGGCGATCCACAGCCCGACCATGCTGGCCACCAGGGCCGCGGCTACGCCCAGCGACAACAGAGGCCGCTGCACGCCCACATACTTGATGCCCGAAGCCCACATGACCTCGAACAGACCGGCGACGATCAGCACCGCCCACGGATTGATTGACAACAGCCAGGACATGGCCGCTGCATGACCCAGCGGCCGCCCCGGGGCAACCGGTTTCAGCCTGCCTTCGCCACCGCCGCCTGCAGCTTCAGCGCCTGAACCGTCTCGCGCACATCGTGAACGCGCACCATCCTCGCTCCGCGCCGCGCCCCCTCCAGCGCCAGGGCCAGCGAGCCGCCCAGCCGGTCGGTCGCCTCCACCGCGCTCGCATCGACACCCTGGATGGTCCGCTTGCGGCTGGCGGCGTAGAGCACCGGGAAGCCCAGTTCGACCAGGGCCTCCAGCCGCGCCGTCAGCGTCAGGTTGTGCGCCGTCGTCTTGGCGAAGCCGACGCCGGGATCCAGCCAGATCTTCTCGCGCGCCACCCCCGCCTTCATCGCCGCCTCGGCCCGCGCCGCCAGATGGGCCGCCACCTCGGCGACCACATCGTCATAGCGGGGGTCGTCCTGCATGGTCTTGGGTTCGCCCTTCATGTGCATCAGCACCACCTGACAGCCCAGCTCGGCGGCGGTGCTCAGACTGTCGGGATCGTGCGTCAGCGCCGTCACGTCGTTCCACATCGTCGCCCCAGAGGCGACGGCGGCGCGCGCCACGCCCGGCTTCATGGTGTCGATGCTGATCATACCGTCCCAACGCGCCCGGATGGCGGTGATCAGCGGCAGGGTGCGGGCGATCTCCTCGTCCTCGCCCACCGGGTCCGAGCCGGGCCGCGTGCTCTCGCCGCCGATATCCAGAACATCGGCGCCTTCGGCGATCAGCCGCAGCGCATGGGCCAGCGCCGCCTCGCGCGTGTCGTGCTGCCCGCCGTCCGAGAAGCTGTCGGGCGTCACGTTGACGATTCCCATGACAAGGGTGGGTCGAGGCGCCATCGTCGCTCCATGGTCACAAATATTATCGACCGCCGAACCAACGGGCACCTGTGGCGGACGGTCGATGCCGTAGCAGAAGCGACCTGGCACGATAATCACAATCCCGAGGTGGCCGGAACACACGACAACGCTGATCCGGCCGTATCCCGCGCACTCGGCGACACCTATGCCGTTCGCATGGCTCTGTCGGTCGCGGACGCTATCCAATGGGCTCAAACTTTTGCCGATGAAGTGACCCTGTATTTGTATGACGCGGGCACCTACGACGCTGACGAAGGCTAGACACACACCGCCCGCTCTTCACCCAATAGTGCGGTGTGCGACAAGAACTCCCGGGGCGCCGGTTTGACTTTCCGCGCGCTGAGGCTCAGCCTCTAGCCACTATGGAACGTTTCGTCAGCCAGGCTCGACGCCTCACCCACGCGGGTCGCCGCGTCGAAGGCATCTAACCCGTAGCGGCCAGCCTGCGCTGTCGCCCGCTACGGGGCGCGTCGCTTCGCTTTCTTCCCTAGTCTTCAACCCATCAGGATCGCGTTCGCCTCACCGGCGCCCGTGAGCACGCCTGCCATGACCCACCGTCAAGACGATCCCGTCGCGCCCCCGCGCGGCGCCGACATCCTGCCCTTCCCCGGCCGCCGCCCTGCGCCGACCCCGACGCCCGCGCCTGCGCCCCCGGCGGACGACGGCGACGACGACGGCCCCTCGGCCGCCTGATTTTTTCCACTCAACATCGAGACCCGACATGACCACCGCCAAACCCCGCGGCCGCCCTCCGGCCCTGCCCGCCATCCTCCTCAGCCGCGCGGACTTCGACGCCCTGGACCGTCTGGTCGGCGACCTGCCCGGCACAGGCCCCGCCGGCCTGCTGCAACAGGAACTGGACCGCGCCGAGGTCTGCGACGACGCCGACATGCCGCGCGACGTGGTCGGCCTGAACCGCTGGCTGCACTATGCCGACGACCGCCACCCCGAGGTGCGCCGCGTCCAGCTGGTCCTGCCGCGCGAGGCCGACATCGACGCCGGCCGCGTCTCCATCCTGTCGCACGTCGGCGCCGGCCTCATCGGCCTGAAAGAAGGCCAGTCCATCGTATGGCCCGACCCCTCGGGCGAAACCCGCAAGCTGACCCCGATCCTGATCGAGGACGAGGACCCCATAGAGGCCGTCGCCCACTGAAAGGCCCTGCGCCGCTAACCCCCTTCTCCCCCTGTGGGAGAAGGTGGGCGCCGGAGGCGCTCGGATGAGGGGTGTCGGCGCAGCGGCTGACCGTCGATCAATCCCGTGTGCTGCGGACTTCGTCGGGTAGGCGGCGCTCGCATCCCTCATCCGTCAGGCCCGCCTGCCACCTTCTCCCTCAAGGGGAGAAGGGAAGCCTACTTCCGCCCGATCAACCCGCCCAGGGCGTCCAGATAGGCGGCGAACGCCGCCCGCCCCTGCGGCGTGATGGCGATGCGCGTCAGGGGCTTGTTGTTCACGAAGCTCTTGCTGATGGCGACATAGCCCGCCTCTTCCAGCTTCTTCAGGTGGACCGACAGATTGCCCTGGGTCGCCTCCAGCACCGTCTTCAGCTCGGTGAAGTCCGCCGCCTCGACGTCGGCCAGATAGACCATGATCCCCAGCCGCATGCGGCCGTGGATGACCTCGTCGATCCGTCCAAAGTCGTCGGCCAGCCCCATGGCGTCAGGCGGCCTTGGCGCCCGCGCGGGCGTCCCGGAACAGGGCCCAGCCCGGCAGGGCGAACAGCAGGAACAGGGCCACGGTGCAGACGCCCAGATAGGCCACCGGCTGACGCACCAGCACGCCCAGGGCCACCGCCGTCACCCACCCGCCCAGCGACACCGCCAGCATCCAACCCTTCTTCTTCAGCACCCAGGCCACATACCAGGCCGCCGCCTGCAGGGCGAAGACGATGGCGGCGTAATAGAGCCAGACGGCGAAATCCTGATCCCGCACCGCCCCCACGCCGAAGACGATGATCACGGCGGCGTTGGCCATGCCGGTGGCGCTGAAGGCGGCCGAGGTCACCCGCGTCGCCAGCGGCCCCCGGTTGGACGTCCCGGCCTTGCGGTCCTTCAGAATGGCCCAGGTCAGGACCGCCAGAAAGGCCACGGTTATGCCGACGACGAAGATCAGATTGGCCAGGTCGGGCCAACGGATCAGGCCGACCACCTGGCCGACGTGGAACAGGCACTGCAGGCCGTACAGCAGCCCCCCCGCCAGATAACAGACGGCCAGGGTCATCGGCGGTCGCCCATTGCCCTCCACGATCGAGCGCATGAAGGCGAGGTCGGCTTCGGGCGTGCGGGACTTGTCGGTCATCGGGTGATTCCTGGCGCGACGCGGCTGCCCCCTTCGGATGGACGCAGCCGCCAAGGTTGGCAAGCTATTCGGCGGCGAGCGGGACGCCGACGCGGGTCCGGCGCCACGGCACGCGCCGCCCGTTCAGCCAGCGCCCCATGAAGCCGTGGCGCACCATCAGCTCATAGCTGGCCAGCGACACGGCCATGACCCCGACCCCGACGATCGCCAGCTTGACCGGCCAGACCAGCGGCCAGTCCTTCACCACCACCTGGGCCGCCATCACCAGCGGCAGATGGAGGATGTAGATCCAGTAAGAGGCGTCGGCCAGATAGCGCCGCAGCACGCTGTGGCCCGACCAGAACCTCAGCGCCAGACCGACCACCGCGAACACCGAGGCATAGGTCGCCACGCCGAAGGCCGCCGCCGTCATGGCCTTGGCCGCCGGGTCGGTCATCGGCGTCAGGATCGGCGTCGGCCCGCCCGACAGCATCAGGGCCGTCGTCCCCGCGCCCAGGGCCAGCCCCAGCCAGACCGGGGCCCAGACCTCCATCCGCTTCAGCAGGTCGCGCCGACGGTCCAGCAGCACGCCTACGCCGAAGGCCAGACCGAAGCCGATCAGGGCCGAGGTCTCGGGAACCAGTCCCGCATCCGGCGTCGGAACGCCGAAGAAGGCGATCCAGTTCGGCTCGAACCACAGAGAGACCGCCAGCGGCGCGCCCAGAATGAAAGGCCCCCACGGCGTGATCAGTCCACCAGCCAGCCGGTCCAGCCCTCGTCCGAGACGCCCAGCCCGATCCAGTCGGGCGACGACGGCCTGCCCGATCACCAGGGCGGCGTAGAACCACAGCAGCACCCACAGGAACCACAGATGGGTCAGGGGGATATTGGTCCAGTCATAGGTCGGCGGCGGCGGGGCGTCGGCCGCCGTCAGCCCCAACAGCGAAGCGTTCCAGATCAGCACCGCCACAATCCCCGCCAGCACCGGCCCCCAGAAGGCCGCCAGCGGCCCGGCGATGCGGATCAGCCGGTCCTTGATAAAGCCGGCCCTACCGCGTCGCTTCAGCATCATGTGGCCGAACAGCCCCGCGATCAGGAAGAAGCTGCCCATGCGGAACAGGTGGATGACGAAGAAGAGCCCGCTGGCCCAGACCGACTTCTGGTCGTCGGCCACGATCCAGATCTGCGCGGGAAAGAAGGACAGGGTCGCGTGCAGCACCACCCCCAGCAGCAGGGCGGCGCCCCGCAGCCCGTCGAGGCCGTGAAGGCGCTCGATTTGATCGAATTGGGATGCCGTCATGGCGTCCTCCTGTTTCGGATAACGCCATATTTCACAGACTAGTCTAAATTACAAACTAGTCTGTTTGAAAACTTTCCGCTCATCCCTTCGGAGGCGGGGACCCAGTGAGAGCTTCGGACGCCGAGTTGGGGTAGCGGCGCCTTGTTCGGCCAACGGGGGGCGCTGGAGGCCAGGGCACAGGATCCCCGCCTCCGCGGGGATGAGCGGGCGAGGAGGGACGCACGAAAAAGGGGCGAGCCACGCGGCCCGCCCCTCATCCTTTTCAGCCCGTCCGAACGATCAGACGGTCGGCACGCTCGTCGTCGGCGCGGCGGCGGGCTCCGACGGCTTGGCCGTCTCGACCTCGACGCCGTCCGAGACCGGCGTCACCGGCACCGAGACCGAGGGTCCGGCCACGGTGTCGTTGGCCTCGTCGCGGTTCGGGGCGACGCCCTTCTCCAGCAGGTCGCGGATCTCGTCGCCCGACAGGGTCTCGTACTCCAGCAGGGCCTGGGACAGCTTCTCGTGGTCCTCGGCCTTGTCAGTCAGGATGCGGCGCGCCTCGTCCCAGCCCTCGGTGACGATGCGGCGGACCTCCTCGTCGATGATCCGGGCGGTCTCTTCGGAGACGTTCTGGCTGCGCGACACCGAGTGGCCCAAGAAGACCTCGCCCTGGTTCTCGCCATAGGCCACGGTGCCCAGCCGCTCGGAGAAGCCCCAACGCGTGACCATGGCCCGCGCCAGCTTCGTCGCCTGTTCGATGTCCGAACTGGCGCCCGAGGTGATGCTCTCAGGACCGAAGATCAGCTCCTCGGCGACCCGTCCGCCCGCCATGATGGCGATGCGGTCGATCATCTGCTGGAACTTCATGGAATAGCGGTCGCCTTCCGGCAACTGCATCACCATGCCCAGGGCCTGACCGCGCGGGACGATGGTGGCCTTGTGCACCGGGTCCGCCATCTTGACGTTGATGGCGACGATGGCGTGACCGGCCTCGTGATAGGCGGTCAGACGACGCTCTTCGTCGTTCATGGCCATGGACTTCCGTTCGGAGCCCATCATGACCTTGTCCTTGGCGTCCTCGAAGTCGCGGTGCGTCACCATGCGACGGTCCTTGCGGGCCGCCATCAGGGCCGCCTCATTGACCAGATTGGCCAGGTCCGCGCCCGAGAAGCCCGGCGTGCCGCGCGCCAGGGTCTTGACGTTCACGTCAGCGGCCAGGGGCACGTCCTTCATGTGGACGCGCAGGATGCGCTCGCGACCCGAAACGTCGGGGTTGGGCACCACGACCTGACGGTCGAAGCGGCCGGGACGCAGCAGGGCCGGATCCAGCACGTCGGGACGGTTGGTCGCCGCGATCAGGATGATGTTCTCGGACGCCTCGAAGCCGTCCATCTCGACCAGCAGTTGGTTCAGCGTCTGCTCGCGCTCGTCGTTGCCGCCGCCGAGGCCCGCGCCACGGTGACGACCCACGGCGTCGATTTCATCGATGAAGATGATGCAGGGGGCGTTCTTCTTGGCCTGCTCGAACATGTCGCGCACGCGGCTGGCGCCGACGCCGACGAACATCTCGACGAAGTCCGAACCCGAGATCGAGAAGAAGGGCACGCCCGCCTCGCCCGCCACCGCGCGCGCCAGCAGGGTCTTGCCGGTGCCCGGAGGGCCGACCAGCAGAGCGCCCTTGGGGATCTTGCCGCCCAGACGCTGGAACTTGCCCGGGTCCTTCAGGAAGTCGACGACCTCCTGCAGCTCGTCCTTGGCCTCGTCCACGCCGGCGACGTCGTCAAAGGTCTTGCGGCCCTTGTGCTCGGTCAGCAGCTTGGCCTTGGACTTGCCGAAGCCCATGGCGCCCTTTGCCCCGCCCTGCATCCGGTTCATGATGAAGAACCAGAAGGCGATGATCAGGGCCACCGGAAGCAGCAGGCCCAGCAGGCCCGACCACCAGGGCTGGCGCGTGCTCTTCACGTCCACGGCGGCGCCGGCGGCCTGCATCTTGTCGACCAGGTCGATGTTGGGCAGGGGCGTGACGGTCGTGAACTTGCTGTCGTTCTTGTACACGCCCGTGACGGTGTCGCCGCGTACGGTCGCCGTCTTGATCTCCTGGCCGTTGATGGCGGTGATCAGCTGCGAATAGGTGATGGCCTGGGGCCGCGCCGCCGCCGCGCCCTGGGCGCCCGGCATGGCGGGCGTGCCGCCGTTCTGGCTGATCGCGGCATAGACCGCCACCAGACCCAGAAGGATCACGCCCCAGATGGCGAAATTACGCAGGTTCATTCGGTCCTCGGTTCCTCGACGCGCGCCGGGGCGCTCCGTCGATCAGCAGTCTTTCCAGGAAAATAGGTCAGTCGGCGGCGTTTCGCCATGCATGGGGTGAAAGAGGCCGGCTTCCTGCGTCGTTTCGCCCAAGGCCAGGCTGAGACGCCGCGCGCCCAGGGCCCGCACCGTCGCCCCGCGCCATGCCAGAATCGGGCCGTCTCCATCGTCCCGAACCAGAACGGGCAAGGCGCCGCGCGCCGCCGCCGGGAGCCCCCCAAGAATGCGCCGATCCGCCTCGGCCAACAGCGCCAACCGCCCGGCCGCCGCCTCGACCCGCCAGCCGCCTTCTCTGGCCGTGATCTCGAAGCGCCCGTCCCAGACGGCCGGAACGCCGGGCGCCAGCGCCACAGGCGCAGGCGGGCGCCGCTTCATCTCCCCCGGCTCGCGCATCAGAAGCACGGTCGCGCCCTCCGCCTCGACCCGCGCCCCCGACAGGCCCGCGACGAAATCCTCGCCCGCCGCCAGCCGCGCCTTCAACGCCGCCAGCCTCTCCCCGCGCGGCGGAACCGCCCCGCCCCCCGCGCACAGCAGGACCGCCGCCAGAGTGGAGCCGGACACGTCGCGGGGGATGTGCAGCACGCCTGCCCAGACGAACGGACCAAGCTCGCAGTCCCGGATCTCATTCTCTCCGTCACCCTCGGGCTTGTCCCGAGGGTCCAGAAACATCCCCCTGGATGCTGATCCGTCGCCGCATGATCCTTCGTCGTCGAGTGTCTGGATCCCCGGCACAGGGCCGGGGATGACGCTGGAAAGGGCGACGGCCGGAACGCCCGCCAGCGCCGCCCGCGCCCGGCTGCGTCCGAACCGCTCATCGGCATTGGCCGGATCCTCGATCCAACCCTGCCCCCGCGCCCGCAGATCGTCCCGCAGCGCCTCGCGCCGCTCATCCAGCAGGGGCCGCAGCAGCATCAGCCCGCGCCCCTGCGGCCAGACCGGCGACGGAGACCACTCGCGCAACCTGCCGATCGTCGAGCCCCTCGCCCGCATCCAGTCGGCCTCGGCCACGTCGTCCAGCGTGTGGGCCAGCAACACGACCCGCGCCCCCGCCGCCCGCGCCGCCTCGGCGATCAGCCCATGCCGCGCCGCCCGCGCCCGCGCCGTCAGGCCCGGCCCGACGACGGGCGCATCCCAGCTCAAGGCGCGCCAATCGGCCCCGACCGCGCGAGCGGCCTCGCCCGCGAACCGGGTCCAGTCCGCGCTTGCAGGATTGAGATGGTGATCCACCGTCAGGGCCAGCAGCCGCCGCCCGCGCGCCCTGGCCCAATCGGCGGCCAGATGCAGCAGGGCCATGGAGTCGCCCCCGCCCGACAGGGCGACCGCGACCGGCTCGTCCCGCTCCGCGTCCAGCCGCGCGTCCAGCCGGGCTAAGACCCGGCCGGTCAGGCTGTCGGCGTCGTCTGGGCTCAGTTGCAGTTCGCCCGCGTGCGCAATTGCGTGGCGCGGGTCTTCTGCGCCGCCGTGGCCGTGTCGGCGTAGCGGCGGGTGAACTCGTTCAGGGCGCCGCAGGCCTGTGTGGCCCGGTCGGTGGCGCGCAGGGCCTCGGCCAGCTTCAGCGTCGTTTCCGGCGCCCAGGGCGTGCGCGGCCAGCCGTTCAGGGCGGCCGCGTAGGCGGGCACGGCGGCGGCGTTGTCGCGCGCGGCGACGTGCAGGTCGCCCAGACGGCTGCTGGCCTCACGCGACTGCGGCGTATTGGGCCAGGTGACGATGACCGTCTCCAGCGCCCGCTGCCCGCGCACGCCGTCGGTGCCCAGCAGGCGCAGCGCCGCCGTCAGGTCCTGGGCCGCGTCGCCGGTGGGCGAGTTGGCGACGATCGGCCCGTTCAGCTCGGCCTGCTCCTCGGCCGCCTTTTCGGCGCGCTCGACCCGGCCTTCCAGATCGCGCAGGCGACGGCTCAGGGCGGCGTTGTCGCGCGTCGCCTCGTCCAATTGGAAGGTCAGGCGCTCGCTGTCGGCGTTCATCCGCTGGAAGGTCTGCTCCACGTCGGCCAGCCGGCGGTCCATGATCTGCAGCTGGCCCTGCATGGCCACGACCTCGGGATCAGGCTCGACCAGCACGGGCTGACCGGCGGCGTTCCTCTGGGTCAGGGCGCGCTCCAGACGGCGGACATTGCGGTCCAGCTGGTCAAGACGGCGCTTGTCCCACTGGACCGGCTCCATCGGCGCGACCTGGGCCACGACCGCGCCCCCGATCAGGGTCAGGCCGATGGCCGTCAGGGCGGCGGATTTGGAAAAAGGCAGCTTCAGCATGTCTCAAGTCGTCCCATCGATTTGCGGCGCTCGCAAGGCCGGGTTCGAGGCAAAGGTCAGTGGCCGAGGCCCAGATAGATGATCGAGACGATGAACAGGGTCGCCGCGATCTCGCAGAAGATCAGCAGGGCGATCGTCCGCCACAGAGTCGAGAAGATCTTCAGGCTGTAGGCGCCCTTCAGCTGGGCGAACATGTGCACCGGCACGATCAGGCTGGCCACAAGTCCCACGGCGGGCCCCGCCCCCTTGATGGTCGTGGCCAGCACCACCACCGCCATCAGCAGCAGCGACATGAAGGTCAGCGAATAGAGGACGAAGACCCCGTGATCGTACAGGGTGAAGCCCCGCTTCCACAGGAACATCAGGGCCACGAAGGGGATCGACAAGGGCACCAGCAGGAAGGCGAACTTGTAGACGGTCTGCTGCAGCTTGTAGAGCGCCAGGTCCGGGTTCTTCAGCTTCTTGGCCACGGTCTTGGTCAGGCCGTTGACCTCGCCGTCCTGGCCCACGTCGGCGGCCAGATCGGCCACCTGCGCCTGCCAGCTCCCGGGCGTCAGGCCGTCCTTGCGGCCCTCGACGGCATCATGCTCCAGCCGTTCCAGCTTGGCCTTCTCGCTGATCACCCCGGCCTGGGCGGCGGCCAGAACCCCGGCGGCGACCCCGGCCCGCGCCCCGCTGTTGGGCGCAGGCGGCGAACCGTCGGCGGGCTCCATCGCCGCCGTGGCCTCATCGACCTCCTTCTGGGCGGCGGCGACGACCACCTCGGCCTCGGCGATCGCCTCGCGCTGGGCGGCGATCTGCTCCGGCAGGCCCTGCAGCTTCACCTCCGAATGCGGCATGAAGCTGAGCGCGAAGAACATCACGAACAGGGTGAACAGGAACATGGCCAGGGGTGAGACGTAGCGCGTGCGCCGACCCTGCACCCACTCGCGCGTCAGCCGCCCCGGATTGAGGATCAGCAGCGGCAGGGTCCGCCAGAAGCGGCCGTCGAAATGCATGACCCCGTGCAGCAGTTCTTCGCCCAGATGCAGCAGGGTGCGGTGCACATGGGCCGCCTGACCGCAGTTGGAGCAGAAGTTGCCGCTGACCTCGGCCCCGCAGTCGGCGCAGCTCGTGTGATGCTCGCCCGCCTTGCCGGTCGGCTTTTCGATGGCCCCCGCGATGATGCCGCCCGTCATGGCGCCGCCCGCTGCTTCCAGATCAATCACTCAACTTCCCCCCGGATTCGGCGCGGACTTTGATCCGCTACGCCCTCAAAGAAAAGAGGCGCCGGCTGCAAAGCCGACGCCTCCCTTCATTCTGTCGCTTCCGCGGTGTTTAGCGCGGGGCGCCCGACACGATGGCGGTGTGGGCGTTGCGGTTCTGAGCCCAGGCGCCTTCGTTCGAACCCTCGGCGATCGGACGCTCCTTGCCGAAGCTGATGGTGTCGATGCGGCCGGCGGGGACGCCGCGCTGGATCAGATAGGTGCGGACGGCCTCGGCGCGACGGGCGCCCAGGGCCAGGTTGTATTCACGCGTGCCGCGTTCGTCGGCGTTGCCTTCGATGCGGACCGTGACCTGCGGATAGCGCTGCAGCCAGGCGGCCTGGGCGTCCAGACGCGGCTGGGCTTCCGGGCGCACCGAGTAGGAGTCCAGATCGAAATAGACGCGGTCGCCGACGTTGACGACGAAGTCCTGCTCCGAGCCCGGCATGGCGGCGCCGACGTTGCCGCCGGTGACGGGGCCGGTCGGGGCGGTCGGGTATTGCGGGCCGGTCGGCTGGGCCGGGGTCGTCGGCACGGCCGGTTCAACCTTGGGCTTGGGCGCGCAGGCGGCCAGGGCGGCGACGGCGGCGCTGACAGTCGCCAGCTTGATCAGGGTCGAGGTGTTCATCGGGTCGTCTCCTTGGTTCGGTCTGAGGACGGCGGCCTCAAGCTTGGCTGTTGTTGCGGTCAGCTAGACTGCGGCGCCGCGTCGCGCCAGACGCGATAACGCACAGTTTATGGGAATGGCTCCGCTCGTGATCGCACGAAGCCGTAAACGGATCAGGCAGGGCAGGAATCCGGCCCCTGCCCGATGCCCAGGCTGGCCGGCGGGGCGTCCAGCAGCCCCGACCAGGCCGGGTCCGATCCGCGTCCGTCATAGCCGGCTTGCGCCACCACGCGGCCCGACAGGTCGACGGTCCACAGACGGGTGTCGCCGCCCGGGCTCTGGCGCGCAAAGGCGATGTATCGGCCGTTCGGCGCCCAGGACGGGCCTTCCTCGAAATAGCTGGACGACAGGATGCGCTCGCCCGTCCCGTCCGACTTCATCACGCCGATGTGGAAACGTCCGCCCGACTGCTTGGTGAAGGCGATCATGTCGCCGCGCGGGCTCCACGCCGGGGCCGTATAGATGCCGCCGCCGCGTGAGATCGGCCGCTGGCCCGACCCGTCGGCCCGCATGGTGTAGAGGCGCGCCGAACCCGAACGGTCCGAGGTGAAGACGATCTGGTTGCCGTCCGGGCTGAACGACGGCGAGGTGTCGATGCCGGGGTCGCTGGTCAGGCGCGACAGCTGGCGCGTGCGCAGGTTCATCACATAGACGTCGGTGTTGCCGCCCCGGATGATCGAGAAGGCCATCTTGGTCCCGTCGTTCGAGAAGCGCGGCGCCAGCACCTGACCGTCGAACTCGCCCAGGCTTTCGCGGCGGCCGGTCGACAGGTTGTACAGATAGATGCGGCTGTAGTCCTTGCCGAGCGCCACATAGGTGACCTCGTCCGGGTTGGACGCCGAGAAGCGCGGCGACATGATGATCTCGTCGCCCTGGGTCAGGAAGACGGGGTTGTAGCCGTCCTGATCGACGATGGTCAGACGCGACAGCTTGTTCAGCTGGGTGCCGCTCTCGGACACGAACAGGACGCGCGAGTCAAAGAAGCCCGCCTCGCCCGTCATGCGCTGATAGATGACGTCCGAAATCTTGTGCGCGATCCGGCGCCACTGCTCCGAGGTGGCGGTGAACTGATAGCTGACCAGCTGGCACTGGCGGTACGGGTCGTACAGGCGGAAGCCGACATCCACCCGCCCGTCGGCGCGCGGCGTCACCCCGCCGTACAGCACCGCCTGCGCCCCGATCGAGGTCCACTGCGGGAAGTTGGGCGCATTGGCCAGGGTCAGCCCGGTCTCGATGAAGCTGGCCGGGTTCAGCGGATCGAAGAAGCCCGACCGCTTCAGGTTGCCGCTGATGACGTTCGAAATCTGCGGCCCGTTCTGGCCGGTGAAGGGCACGACGGCGATCTGCAGCGGACGCAGCACGCCTTCATTCACCACTACGTCCTGCATAGGCGCGGAGGAAGGCGTCGCCTGAGGCTGCGTCTGCGCTGACGCGGGCTGAACCATCGCCGGGGCCGCCATCACGACCGCCGCGGCCGAGGCGAGGAGAAGGTGCAGACGCATGAATGGCTCCAGAGTTAGACGGCTCGTCGGTCCTTATCGCCAGACCGTATGACAAAAACCAGCTTGTGAAAGACAAGCTTGCCCCGGAATGGGGCGACTTTCAGACTTTGGCGTCGCCCCAGCTCAATCCTCCCCCGCTACGCAGGGGAGGATCGCTGAACCTGACATTTTACCGACCGCCGCACTGACGCGCGGTTTCAAACCGGAACGGCACGTCCTGAGCTTGGAAACCGGCGGGGACCGTGAACGGCGACGTCGCCCGCAGCGCCCGCAACATGGCTTCCGAAGCCGCCCGCCAGGTCGGATCGCTGCGCGTGTCCTGCAGGCGCGGCGAGCCGATGATGTCCCCGTCGGCGCTCAGCCGCACGGTGACGCGGATCACCAGATCATCCATCCCCGGCATGTCGCAGTTCAGATTCCAGTTAGGCGTCACTTGGGCGCCCAAGGCGGCCAGTTGCGGCCCCGTCGCCTGACTGGCCTGACCCGCGCCCTGCTGGCCCGTGGCCGGACGGCCCCGGTTCGGCGTCGGGCGCGGCGGGCCGGCCAGGGCGTCCAGGTCCAGACCGGGCGCGGGCTTGGCCGGCGCCGGGCGAGCCGGTGCGGGCGGTGTCGGACGCGCAGGCGCGGGCGGGGTGGGCCGTGCAGGCGCCGGCGGGGTCGGAGCCGGGCGCGGCGGCGTGGGGCGCGGGGTCGGCGTCGGGCGCGGCGCGGGGGCCTTTTCCGGCGGCTTGGGCGTGGGACGCGGCGGCACAGGGGTCGGACGCGGCGCAGGCGGCGGCGGGGTCGGCGTCGGCTCCGGCGGGACCGGTTCCGGCGGCGTCTCGACCGGCGCGGTGGCCCCGTCCTCGGGCGATGGCTCCGGCTGCGGGTTGTCGGCGGGCGCGGCGGCGATCTCGATGTCCGAGACGATCGACACCGGCACCGAGTTCACCAGCGGCTTGGGCTCGTCCTTCGACGACCACGAGACAAGGGCGAGCGCCACCACGCCGGCGTGCAGCGCGAGCGATCCGACAATGGCGGGACTGGGTCGACGCAAAGCCGTCAGCCCTCCGTCGTCTCGTCAGCGGCGGTGTCGGTGATCAGGTTCAGCTTGGTGAAGCCCGAGGCCGACAGGCGCGCCATGACGCGGGCCACGGCCTGATAGGGGGCCCGGCCGTCGGCGCGGATGAAGACCGCCTTGTCGCGCGCCTTGTCGCCGCCCTCTTCGGCCACGCGGATCGCCAGGTTCTCCCAGCGGACCTCGCCCTCGCCGATGAAGATGGCCCCGTTCTGATCGATCGAGACCGTGATCGGCTTGTCGGTCGTCTCGACCGCGCTGGCCTCGGTCTTGGGCAGCTCCACCGGCACCCCGACGGTCAGCAGGGGCGCCGAGATCATGAAGATGATCAGCAGCACCAGCATGACGTCGACCAGCGGCGTGACGTTGATTTCGCTCAGCGGCCGCTTGCGCGCGCGGCGCCGACCACGCCCGCCGCTGGAGCCGCCTGCTCCTCCCATCGCCATGGATCAGACGCCCCGACGCAGGTTCAGGTCAGCCGACGGCGGCGGGGGCGGCGGCGGAGCCGAGGGCGCGCCCAGACGGCGGGCGATGGCCGACTGCAGGTCGTCGGCGAAGGCTTCCAGACGCCCGGTGAACTTGCCCGCCGACACCGAGAAGGCGTTGAAGGCGATATAGGCCGGGATGGCCGCCGCTAGACCGATGGCCGTGGCGAACAGGGCCTCGGCGATGGCCGGCGCCACCGTCGTCAGATTGGTGTTGCCCGCCGCCGCGATGCTGTCGAAGGCGTTCATGATGCCCCAGACCGTGCCGAACAGGCCGATAAAGGGCGAGGCGGTGGCCACCACCGACAGGACGCCCAGACCGTTCTCGATCTTCTGGCTCTCGCGGGCGATGACCGAATCCAGCGCCCGGTCGATGCGGGCGATCAGCATATTGCCCTGCGTGTCCGTCATGGCCCCGCGCGAACGCGCCTCGCGCCAGTCCTGCAGGGTCAGCACCAGCATGCGCGGCAGGGGGTCGGCGGGCTGGGCGCCGGCCTGAGCCGCCACGTCTTCCAGCGACCGGCCGCTCTCGACCTGCTTTTCGAACTCGCTGGCGCGGGCGTTCATGCGGGCGAAGCGCACGCCCTTGTCGATGATGATGGTCCAGGACCAGACCGAGGCCGCGGCCAGGCCGACCATCACGGTCTTCACCACCCAGTCGGCGGTCATGAACAGCTCGATGGGATTCAGCAGCGAGGCGTCGACTGGGGCGGTCATGCGGGGTCCTTGGGTGGGTCCGGTGTCGTCCGACCTTATCGAGCGGGCGGACGTGGCGGTTTCATGGCGGCGGGTCTAGCCGTCGTCGGCTCCTGCGTCACGGGGGGCCGATCTGACAACCTCGTTATTGCGAGGCTTCCCCCGTCAGCCACGGCCCCACCAACGCCACCAACCGCTTCGTCGGTCGCCGCGGCCGCCCGTCCAGATGGATGCAGACCGCCGTCACATCGGCCCGGCACAGCGCCTCGCCGTCGCGCTCGACCGTCTGGCGGATGATCAGGCGCGGCCCCTTGATGGCCTCATAGCGGGTCCGCACCACCAGGGCGTCGTCGATCCGCGCGGGCCTGGCGTAACGGATGTTCAGCTCGGCCACGACAAAGGCCAGAGGCTCGTCCTGCTCCAGCAGTTCGGCATGGCCGACGCCCGCCAGCCGCAGGAAGTCCGACCGCCCCCGCTCGAAATAGCGCACATAATTGGCGTGATAGACCAGACCGGTGAAGTCGGTGTCCTCGTAATAGACCCGCACCGGCAGCAGGTGATCCAGTCCGTCGAAACGGCCGGCGGTCGGTTGGTCGGTCATCGGTCAGCCCCGGGCGGAAGTCGTGACCGAGGCCTTAGCCGTCGGAGCAGCTGCGTTGAAGCCCGGACAGAACTCGGCCTTCATGTCGGCGAACTCGGCGCCCAGGGGCTCGTCCCCCATCAGGATGCGGTTGGGCCGCGAGACGAAGGCCACGGCCTGCCTTTGCCCGGCGATCCCGGCGTAGCCGCAGACCGCCCGGCGCTTGCCGTTTTCCAGATAGCGCACCTCGGCGGTCGGCCCCATCTGCGTCCTGACCTGGGTCAGGGCCCGCTCTGCGGGCGTCGCCTGCGTCGGCCCGAAGCGCGCGCCCTGGCCCACAGCGAACAGGCTCAGAGCGCCGAGCAGCAGCACGGCCGCACCCAGCACGGCGATCTTCTGGTCCGTCCCGATCCCGCCTCGCGCCATCACCCGTCTCCCTTCGCCGTAGAGCATGGCCGGGTTTGATGCGGCGGTGAAGCCCTTTTGCGAATCATTTGCGCCTCACCCTTCTCCCCTTGTGGGAGAAGGTGGCAGGCGAAGCCTGACGGATGAGGGGTGCGAAGACCCTGGCTGAAGGCTTCCCATACACCCTTGCGCCGACACCCCTCATCCGGCCCTGACGGGCCACCTTCTCCCTCAAGGGGAGAAGGAAGGCGGCTACTTCCCGAACAGGTCCGGCGGCGGCGCGGGCTGAACCTGGGGCGCCGTCAGCCCCAGATGCTCATAGGCCTTGGCGCAGGCCACGCGGCCGCGCGGGGTGCGCATGATGAAGCCCTGTTGCAGCAGATAGGGCTCGATCACGTCCTCGACCGCGTCGCGCGCCTCGGCGATCGCCGCCGCCAAAGTGTCCATGCCCACCGGCCCGCCGCCATAATTCTCGATCAGGGCCTTGAGGAAGCGCCGGTCCAGACTGTCCAGCCCCTGCTCGTCGACCTCCAGCCGCGCCAAGGCCCGAGCCGCCGCCAGCCGGTCGATCGCGCCGCCCTCAGCGTCGGCGAAATCCCGCACCCGGCGCAGCAGGCGCCCGGCGATACGCGGCGTGCCCCGCGCCCGGCGCGCGATCTCCATCGCTCCGTCCTCGGTGATGGCCGCGCCCATCTTCCTCGCCGCCCCCCGGATCACCGCCGTCAATTCCTCGGGCGAATAGAACTCAAGCCTGAGCGGAATCCCGAACCGGTCCCGCAAAGGCGTGGCCAGCAGCCCGGCCCGCGTCGTCGCCCCCACCAGCGTAAAGGGCGCCAGATCGATGCGCACGCTGCGCGCCGACGGCCCCTCGCCGATGATCAGGTCCAGCACATGGTCCTCCATCGCCGGATAGAGGATCTCCTCGACCTGCGGGGCCATGCGGTGAATCTCGTCGATGAACAGGACGTCGCGCGGCTCCAGATTGGTCAGGATGGCCGCCAGATCCCCCGCCTTGGCCAGGATCGGCCCCGAGGTGGCGCGGAAGCCCACGCCCAGTTCCCGCGACACGATCTGCGCCAGCGTCGTCTTGCCCAGGCCCGGAGGCCCGAACAGCAAGACGTGATCCAGCGCCTCGGATCGCCCGCGCGCCGCGTCGATGAAGACCTTCAGATTGCCCTTGGCCGCCGACTGGCCGACGAACTCGGACAGGGTCTGCGGCCGCAGAGCGCGGTCATGCTGCTCGCCCGGCTCGGCGTCGGCGGTCACCAGACGCTCGCTCATGATTGACCGCTCATCCCCGCGGAGGCGGGGACCCAGGTTTGAACGACACGACGCACGGCTACAGTCATCGCGCCTTCATAGCCGACGCAGCATTCCATAGCCAAAGCACTGGGTCCCCGCCTCCGCGGGGATGAGCGGATATGAGAAGTCACCGCCCCAGCTCCTGCAGCGCCGCGCGGATCACCGCCGACAGTTCGGCCTCATCCCCCAGCCGGATCAGCGCCTGATCCACGGCCCGGCGCGCATTGATTTCGGCTATGCCCAGGCCCAACAGGGCCGCGACCGCCTCGCCCGTCACGCTCGGCGGCGGCGGGGCGGCGGCGACGTCGGCGTGAACGCCCGGCGCGACTGGCGCGAAATGCCCGTCCCCCAGGGCCTTGCCCTTCAGTTCAGTGACGATGCGCAGGGCCAGCTTGGGGCCCACCATGTTGGCGCGCGCCACCGCCGCCTTGTCCTCGCGCGCCACGGCCGAGGCCAGTTCGCCCGGCGGCAGGACGTCCAGCACGGCCAGCGCCGCCTTTGGCCCCACGCCCTGAATGGCCAGCAGCAGGGTGAAGGCTCGCCGCTCGTCGCGCGACAGGAAGCCGTAGAGACGCGGCCCCGCGTCCTCGCTCCACTGGCTGTGAATATAGAGGGTCGTCTCGTCGCCCGGCGCCGGCAGCCGCCCCAGGGTCCGCGCCCCGCAGGCCGCCACATAGCCCACCCCGCCGCAGTCGATCAGGCACTCCACCTCCCCGACCTCGGCCAGCACGCCTCTCAGACGCCCGATCATGCTTTGATCCTCCCCTGCGCAGCGGGGGAGGGGGACCATCCGCAGGATGGTGGAGGGGGCGACTTCAAACGCAGCATGGGGGGCTCGCCCCCTCCACCACTTCGTGGTCCCCCTCCCCCATACGCTTCGCTATGGGGGAGGATCGCAGAAATCACGATCATGCCGCGCCCCTCAGGCTCGCACTCAAACTCAAACTCCGCCGATGGTGGGCGTGGGTGATCGCCACCGCCAGGGCGTCCGCCGCGTCCGCCTTCACCTCGCCGGCCGCCGGCAACAGCCGCTTGATCATGAAGGCCACCTGGCTCTTGTCCGCCTGGCCGGCGCCCACCACGGCCTTCTTGACCAGGCTGGGGGCGTACTCCGCCACGCTCAGGCCCGCTCTTGCCGGGGCCAGCATGACCGCCGCCCGCGCATGGCCCAGCTTCAGCGTCGAGGCCCCGTTCATGTTGACGAAGACCTCCTCGATCGCCGCTTCATCACAGGAATAGGCGGCGCAGATCGACCCCACCTCCTCCAGCAGCTGCAGCAGACGCTCCGGGAAGGGCGCCTTCTCGGCGGGCGCCACCACCCCGTGCGCGATCCAGCGCAGGCGGCTGCCCTCGCTTTCGATCACGCCCCAGCCGGTGCGGCGCAGGCCGGGATCCAGCCCCAGGATGCGAGTCGTTTCGTTCGCCATCCGTTCCTATTGCCCCAAAGAGGGTTAGCGAACAATGACCGCGCGCCGCGCCTTTCGTATTGCATATGCAACGATCACGTGCTTTGCATATGCAATGGATGTCGCCTCCCCCTGCATCTGCGGCCGCGTGCGCCGCGCCTCGCGCACCCTGTCGCGCCTCTATGACGAGGCGCTGACGGACGTCGGACTGAACATCAACCAGTTCGCCGTGCTGCGGACCCTCGCCCGCCTTGGTCCCTCGCGTCTGGTCGACCTGGCCGAGGCCACCCTGCATGAAAAAAGCGCCCTGTGGCGCACCCTGCAGCCGCTGATCCGTCAGGGCTGGGTCGTCGCCGAGACCGAGCCCGGCGCACGCGGCCAGACCCTCGGCCTGACCCCGGAGGGCGTCCAGAAGCTGGCCGACGCCCTGCCGCACTGGACCACAGCCCAGACCCGCGTCGCCGCCCTGCTCGGCCCGCGCGAAGCGGCCCTGATCGACCTGTTGAGTGAGCTGGAAGCCCATGCCTGACGCCGCCTCCCCGGCCCCCGCCTCCGGCCTGTCGCGCCGCGCCTGGATCATGATCCTGACCGGCGCCGTCATCGTCACCCTGTCCATGGGCGTGCGTCAGTCCTTCGGCCTCTTCCTGCGTCCCGTCGGGCTGGATCTGGAGATCGACCGCCAGACCTTCGGCCTGATCATCGCCGCCCAGAACCTGCTGTTCGGCCTGATCCAGCCCTTCGTCGGGGCCTGGGCCGACAAGCATGGCGCGGGCAAGGTCGCGGTCGGCGGCGCTCTGGTCTATCTGGCCGGTCTGGCCGTGGCGGCCACCGCCGCCGACGCCCTGGGTCTGATGCTGGGCTTCGGCGCCCTGGTCGGCCTGTCCATGGCGGGCGTCACCTTCGTGGTGGTTCTGGGCGCCGTCGGCCGCGCCGTCCCGCCCGAGAAGCGCACCCTGGCCTTCGGCATTGTCACCGCCGGCGGCTCCTTCGGCCAGTTCCTCGTGGTCCCGGCGGCGCAGGGCCTGCTCGACGCGCTCGACTGGCGCCTCACCCTGTTCGTGATGGCGGGTCTGGTCGCCCTGATCATTCCTCTGGCGCTCGGCCTGGCGGGCAAGCCTCCGGCCCCGACCGCCCGCGACGGCCTGCCGCTGAAGGCCGCGCTGAAGGAGGCCCTGACCAATCCCAGCTACGCCCTGCTCAACCTCGGCTTCTTCGTCTGCGGCTTCCACGTCGCCTTCGTCGGCACCCACCTGCCCGCCTACCTGCGCGACATGGGCCTGTCGGGCGGGGTCGGCGCGGCCTCCCTGGCCCTGATCGGCCTGTTCAACATCGCCGGTTCATGGCTGTGGGGCGCCTGGGGCTCCAAGAGGTCGAAGAAGGGCCTGCTGACCCTGCTCTACGCCCTGCGCGCCGTGGCCATCGCCGTCTTCCTGCTGGTTCCGTTGTCCCCGGCCAGCGCCCTGATCTTCGCGGCGACCTTCGGCTTCCTGTGGCTGGGCACAGTGCCCCTGACCAATGGTCTGGTGGCCCAGATCTTCGGCGTGCGCCACCTGTCGGCCCTCGCCGGCATCGTCTTCCTCAGCCATCAGGTCGGGGCGTTTCTGGGCGCCTGGCTGGCGGGCGTGGCCTTCGACCTGACCGGCTCCTACACGGCGATCTGGACCCTCTCCATCGGCCTGGCCGTCATGGCCGCCCTGGCCAATGTCCCGGTGCGCGAGGCCCCGGTCGTGCGCCCTGAAACGGTCCCCGCCGAATGAGCCGCCGCCTCGCCATCGGCGTCGGCCTTATCGCGCTCGCGGCCCTGGGCGGCTGGCTGTGGAGCCGTCACGGCCTCGCCGTCTGGCTCGACGCCGCCATCGCCTTCTGCATGTAGAGCGCCAGTCGGCGCCCTAGTCGTTCCATTAGTCGTCCCTGGGCATGACCGAGAACCCCGCCAGCCCGCCCTGCTGCGCCAGCCGCGCCGACAGGTCGTCGACCCGCAGGGGCATGGGCCCGCGCGCCTTGATGTGGTGTTCGTGAATCTGGCCGTCGTGGCTGACCACATGGCCGACGCGCACCGGCTTCAGCCCGCTGTCGGCCAGCAGGCCGCGCAGGGTCGCCTCGCCCGGCGCCGACCCGCGCGCCCAGCGCAAGGTCACGTCCACCACGCCCACGTGCGGCAGGCGAGCGTCGAGGAACCTCAGGATGGCCAGCACCAGCAGGGTCGCCCCCCCGGCGATCAGACCCAGGTCCCACATGCCGATGCCGAACATCACCCCGACCGCCGAGGTGGTCCACAGCGAGGCCGCCGTGGTCAGGCCGTGCACCGAAAAGCCCTCGCGGAAGATGACCCCGGCGCACAGAAAGCCGATCCCCGTCAGGATGCCGTGCGACATCCGGGTCGGGTCGATCACCAGCCTCTGGTCCGGCAGGGCGACAAAGGCCCAGGTCGCCTGATGCATGGCCGCCAGCATCAGGACGCAGGAGGTCATGCAGACCAGGATATGGGTGCGGAACCCGGCCGGATGTCCGTGATAGGTCCGCTCGATCCCGATCAGGCCGCCCGCGACCATGGCCGCCGCCACCGGCCCGATCAGGCCCCAGTCCAATACTCCGGCCACCGTCATGTCCGCCCCTCAAGCTGCGCAGGACCGCTCACCGTGGACCGCGCCGCGTCCTGCCGCAAGGGTCAGTCGTCGCGGGGATCCAGCACGTATTCCGTCACGCCCGGCAGGGCGCACAGCCGGGTCGCCAGCGCTTTCAGCTCAACCTCGCTCCCCGCCTTGATCCGCCAGCTGCGGCGCACAACCTCGCCCCGCTCGATCAGTTCAAACCGGTCATGATGCGGCGTGGGATCAATGGCCTTCAGCGCGGCCTCGACCTCGCGCTCGGGTGAAGGCCCGTCGCGGCGCCAGCGCACCTCCACGTCCGTCAGCACCCGCGCCGGCAACCGCACGCTGACCAGCCGCAGCCCCACCAGGATCAGCCCCGTCGTCACCGTCCCGACCACGCCCAGGGTGAACAGCCCCGCCCCGAACAGCAGGCCGATGGCCGAGGTGATCCACAGACTCGCCGCCGTGGTCAGGCCATGGATCGAAAAGCCGGTGCGGAAGATCACGCCCGCGCACAGGAAACCGATGCCGGTCAGCACCCCGTGCGCCATCCGCGTCGGGTCCGTGACGATGTTCTCGTCCGGCAGGGCGCGAAACGCCCAGTCCGCCTGCCCCATGGCCGCCAGCATCAGCAGGGCCGAGGCCAAACTGACCAGGATGTGGGTGCGGAACCCCGCCGCCCGACCGCGCCACTCGCGCTCGAACCCGATGATCCCGCCCGCCACGACGGCGCCCAGGATGGGCAGGGCGAAACTCTCGATCTCGGACAGGTTCATCCCACGGCAACGGTCGGCCGCGTCGCCTGTTCCTCGGGGCGGTCAGCCACTGACCCGGCTCCGCTTGCCCCGGTCCGTCATCGAGCGCATCCTTCCTCGATCAGCGATCGCCGAAAGGAAGCCGCCATGCGCGCCGCCCTGTTCGTAGCCTCTCTCGCCGGCCTGCCCTGCCTCATGACGACGCCCGCCGCCGCGCAGGAGACGCAGGATCAGTTCATGGCCCGCTGCACCCAGATTCTGGCCGAAACCGCCAACATGGCCAGCTACGCCGAGGGCGCCTGCGCCCAACAATGGCCCAAGGTCACCCGCGCCAATCAGATGGTGGACGCCATCCTGTCGGTCTTCGTCGCCGGCACGCCTTCGGCGCTCGACCCCGCCGACGTGCAGCGCCGCGCCTCCATGGTCCGCTGGACCTCGCCGTCGCAGGGCCGGCTGGCGGACCTGAACGTCGAGACCACGCGCACGCCTACGACGCAGATCATCTTCAAATGGTCGGCGACGGGCGAACCCGTGCCCTTCGATCCGGTCGAGGCCCTGCGGGTGCGCGGGGCCAGCGTCGATCCGATCGGCTGCTACGCCTTCGGCGCGGGCGAGAGCAACAGCGTCTGGCGCGTCGAGGCGCCGCGCCACGCGCCCTTCGCCCTGACAGTCTACAATCGCGAAGCGCCCACGGCCTCGGCCATGTCCCACATCACCGTCAGCGCCGACGCCGAGCGCAACATCCCGACGCTCGGCGACCTCAGGGCCGCCGAGCCGGATCCGGACTGGATGGAGACCTGCCCCCGCTAGGCGGCAGAATCAGGAGCGATCAGCCCGCGTACTTGGCCGCGTCTTCGTCCGAGATGTCTTCGTTGGAATAGACCGACGACACGTCGTCCTCGGCGTCCAGGGCGTCCAGCAGCTTGAACAGGGTGCCGACGGCCTCGCCAGTGACCGGCACTTCCGACTGCGGCTTCCAGACGATGGCGGTCGACTTCGGGTCGCCCAGCACCTTGGACATGGCCTCGGCCACCTCGTTCAGGTCCTCATAGGCGGTCCAGATGACGTGGCCCGGCGCGTCCTCATAGATGTCCGGCTTGACCAGGTCGCTCTCGACGTCCGAGGCGCCGGCCTCGATGGCGGCCTCCATCACGGCGTCCTCGGTACCGGCTTCGGCGGGATAGGTGATCTTGCCCACCTTGTCCCACATGAAGGCGACCGAGTTCATCTCGCCCAGGGCGCCGCCGTTCTTCTTGAAGGCCGTGCCGATGTTCGAGGCCGCGCGGTTGCGGTTGTCGGTCAGGGCCTCGACGATGATGCCGACGCCGCCGGGGCCCCGGCCCTCGTAGCGGACCTCTTCCATCGTGTCGGCGTCGCCGCCGGCGGCCTTGTTGATGGCGCGCTGGATGACGTCCTTGGGCAGGCTTTCGGCCTTGGCGTTGTTGACCGCCAGACGCAGGCGCGGGTTCAGGGCCGGATCGGGCATGCCCGACTTGGCGGCCACGGTGATGTCGCGCGACAGTTTGGAGAACAGCTTGGAGCGCTGCGCATCGGCGCGCCCCTTGCGGTGCATGATGTTCTTGAATTTCGAGTGGCCGGCCATGAATCTCGCTGCCAGATTTCTGAAACGTGAGGCGCGCCCTTTACTGGATGTGCGATCCTCTGTCACGACTGGGAACCGCCCGACCGCGCCGGGGATTTAGCGCAGGCAATAAGGAGACGCCTATGGCCGCCGCCGACGAAACCTATCTGGACGACGCCTATGACGAGGGCCTCGACCACGCCCACGCCGGCGAGATCGTCGAATGGTACGCCAAGCGCCCGGTCACCGTCTCCACCGCCGCCGCCACCGGCTCCCTGGTCGCCGCCTTCGCCCTGGGCGCCCTGACCGCCGTCGGAACCCTCTTCCTGCTGCGCCAGTACGACGAACGCTAGGCGCCAAGCCCTGTGGATCCTCCCCCGTTCACGGGGGAGGGGGACCGCCGCAGGCGGTGGAGGGGGCGAACGCATCCCCCCTCCTTTAAACTCCACGCAGATCAACGCCGGCGTTCAAACCGCGACGCGCGATCTCGCCCCCTCCACCATCCTTCGGATGGTCCTCACTCCCCCGCTTCGCAGGGGAGGATGGGTTAAGCCAACAACCCCTCGACCTCTTCGCGCGTGCCCAGCGACGGCTGCGCCCCCGGCCTCGTCGCGGCCAGAGCCCCCGCCGCGCAGGCGAAGTGCAGGGCGGCATCCGGCGTCATCCCGTCCAGCAGGGCCACGGTGATGGCGCCGACGAAGGCGTCGCCCGCCCCGGTCGCGTCCACCGCTTCGACACGCGGCGGCGTGGCCCAGGCCATCTCGACGCCGCGCCGATACATGACCGCCCCGCGCGCCCCCTTGGTCACCGCCACCAGACCGCCGCCGACGTGCAGGGCCTCGCCATAGAAGGCCGCCTCCGTCTCATTGACCACGATCAGATCGGCCCGCCTCAGCAGGGCCTCCGACACCGGGGCGGCGGGCGCCAGGTTGGCGCAGACGAAGTCCGTGGCCCGGCCCACCGCCGCCTCGACCGTCTCGATCGGCAGCTCCAGCTGGACGATCAGCGGCGTCTCGATCCGTGACGGCAGCTGTTCCGGTGTGACGAAGTGGTTGGCACCGGCGGCGACCACGATCTGGTTCTCTCCGCCCGGATCGACCGCGATCAGGGCCACCCCCGTCGGCGCCGCGATGTCCGTCTCGACCCCGGACAGGTCCACCCCGTGCGCCAGCATCAGGGCCACGGCCGCGCCCGACATCTCATCCTCACCGACCCGCCCGATCAGGCTGACCTCGACCCCCAGCCGCCGCGCCGCCAGGGCCTGATTGGCGCCCTTGCCGCCCGCATGGCGCGCCAGCGTCGCCCCCGTCACCGTCTCCCCCGGCGCGGGCAGACTGGGCGCGGACGCCACCATGTCCAGATTGATCGATCCGACGACAGTGATCCTCATTGCCCTGCTCCCAGTCGCTCCGCGATCAGGGCGAAAACCCCGTCCGCATCCGCCCTTGTCGCCCAGAAATGCCTGGCCGTCGCCGCGTCGACGCGGAACTCGACCGCCGTATGGCCGCGCGTCAGATCGCTCTCAGTCTCCACGTCGATCCGGCACGGCGCCAGCTCGAACAGCTCCGGCTTCAACAGCCAGGCCACGGTGCAGGGGTCGTGCAGCGGCCCGGCGTCCCAGCCGACGATCTCGCGCTCGGTCCGCTGCGAGAAGCGCAGCATCCCCGCCGCCGTCCGCCCCGAGGCCGTGTCCACCGCCTCGATCATCCTGATGCGCGCCTCGGTCGAGCGCACCTGATGGGTGGCGTCCAGCCCCAGAACGATCATCCGGCAGCCGGACGCGAAGACCTCCGCCGCCGCGTCCGGGTCGGCCCAGATGTTGAACTCGGCGCTGGCGGTGATGTTGCCGCCTTCCGCGCGCGCCCCGCCCATGACCACCACCGTCCCCAGATGGTCCGCCAGCCTGGGCTCCGCCCGCATGGCCAGGGCCAGGTTGGTCATCGGCCCCATGACGATCAGGGCCACGCTGTCCGCAGGCCGCTCCATCACCAGCCTTGCGATGGCCTCCGCCGCCGCCCCCTCGGCCGTCGGCGCGGCGGGCTCGAACGGCGCCAGATCGCCCAGCCCCTCGGCCCCGTGGAACTCGCCCGCCCCCGCCGGCTCGCGCCTCAGCGGCCGCTCGGCCCCGGCGTGGACGGGCACATCTTCACGCCCCGCGATCTGACGCAGGATGCGGGCGTTGCGCGCCGTCTTTTCGGCGCTGACGTTGCCCCCCACCGTGGTCACGGCCAGCAGGTCGAGGTCATGGGAGGCGAAGGCGGTCAGCAACCCCGTGGCGTCGTCGACGCCGGGATCGCAATCAATGATGAGAGACTGTTTCACCGCCCTTCCCTGCCCCGACCGGCCGAGCGCCGCAAGCGCCTCAGTCGCGCGGAGCAGGTGAATGGGCGATCAGTTGGATCTCGACAATGCTGCCCTCGCCGCCCAGCAGACCGCTGGTCCCCACCGCCGTCCAGGCCGGTCGCGGTCCCTGCGAAAACTCGCGCCAGACCTTGGACAGGACCGCGATCTGCTCATCGCGCGTGCCCGCGAACCCCGGCCCGTCCCAGACGTGAAAGGTGTTCAGCATGGCCACGTCGTCCAGGCTGCTTCCCGCCGCCCGCAGCGTCTGGTTCAGTTGGCGCAGGGCGCGGCGCACCTGACCCTCGAAGGCCGTCACGTCGTTCCCCTCGCCCTCAGCGCGGAACACCACCAGCCCCGATACATACAGAACGTCGCCGACCCGACGCGCGGGCGCATAGCCGATTTCATCGTGCGCCCGTTTCTGCCCCGCCGAAGGGATGATGACCTCTCCGCCCGGCGAGGGCAGGCGTTGCGGAAAGGCCGCCTCCTGGGCGACGACCGGCCCGGCGGCCCCCAGCGCCAACACGGTCGCGACGACATGAAGACACAGGCTCATGATCCCTACCTCGCTGCTGCAAAGCCGGAAGCGTTCGCCTCGACGGTCGCTCCCGGCAACTTAAGCTTTTGTCAGAGACACGTCTCAACGCAGACCCGCGCCAGCACCTCGGCCGAGTCCGTCAACGGAACCGCCACGTCGGCGGCGTCCAGCAACAGCGGCACCTCGGTGCAGCCGCCGATGATCCCTTGCGCCCCCGCCGCGACCAGAGCCGCCGCCAGGCCCCGCATGGCCGCCCTTTGCTGCGGCCCCGTATCGCCCGCCTTGACCCCGAACACCACGGCCATGAAACGCGCCCGGTCGGCCGCCTCGGACAGCCGCACCATCTCCACGCCCTCGGCCGCCAGGGCCTCGGCATAGAGCGCCTCGCCGCCCGGCGTCGCCAGCACCCCGATCCGGGTCGCGCCGCCTGCCGCCGCAACGCGCGCCGTCTCCACCACCATGTCGATGAAGGGCAGGCCCGCCGCCCGGATCGCCCCGGCGTGGGCATGGGCAGTGTTGCACGGCATGGCCAGGACCTCGGCTCCGGCATCGCGCAGCCGCGCCGCCATCTCGCCCAGGGTTCGCCCCGCCGCCTCGGGCTGTGTGTGCCGGTTGGGCACCTGGGGGTTCATGTCCATGAGCACCCGCACGTGGTCCTCGTCGCCCCTGGCCGGGGTCAGGGCCTGGACCCGCGCCAGAAAGGCCACCGTCGCCGCCGGCCCCATGCCGCCCAGAACGCCTAAAGTCTTCATCCCGCGCGCCTCTGTCTTGTTCGAAAACACATCTTTCAACCGTTCGCTGACGAAGGAAACCGCCCCCTCGCCGACCCGCGTTCAACAATCATGGTGAACGCGCGAATTCTTGCGGAACCAAGTTTCAGGTCCGTTGTTATTGCATCGGACACATCGGACGCCCCCCAACCCCGATGTCGTCTGTGGCGGTCCGGCCTTAACGCCCCCCCGACTGAGAAGCCGGACCGCCCCCCCTCTCCCTCAATCCAGCCTCAGCACCATGTCCCAGCGGTCGATGCCGGGCGCAAAGCCGTCAGGCGTGACCTTTTCCGCCTCGAAGCCGAACCGCGCATAAAAGCCCTGGGTATGCTGGCTGGTGTTCAGGATCACGCGGCGGATCCCCGGCGTCGCCCGCGCCGCCGCGATCCGCGCCTCGGTCAGCACCCGTCCCAGGCCCTGGCCGTGCAGACTGTTGTCCACCATGCCCCAGCACAGGGCGACGCTGACCCCGTCCGCTTCCACCGCATGGCCGCCGCAGCCGACGATCCGCCCGTCCCGCTCGACCACCTGATAGGGCCAGCGCAGGGCCTGATCGTTCAGAAACCCGACAAAGCCCTCGCGCTCGCTGACGTCGAAAAAGCGCGGCGTATTGCTGTCGAACAGGGCCAGGCAGCCGGCCATGTCCTCGGGTTCATAGGGGCGGGAAAGGATCATTCCCCTTCCTGCCACGCCCGCCTCGCTTGACCTACCCCCGAAACGGGCTAGGGTCGCGCCGTTCTCCGGGGGGTCGCAATCGAGCGGCTGAGATAGAGGTTTCTCCTCTGACCCGTCGAACCTGATCCGGGTCATGCCGGCGAAGGGATGAGTACGCTTCCGGCCCCGGCTTCACGCCACAGGACCGGCACGCCCGACGTCGGCGGACCTCAAACGTTTTGAGGCCGCCATGAACATCAACGTCACGCCGACGACCGAACAGCCGCACGAGCCGAACATCGAGCTCCCCCTCGCCGAGGCCCGCAAGGCCGTCGAGGCCGAGACCGGCCGCATCCCCACCGGCCCCCGCGCCGGCGGCGTGAAGGTCTATGTGGCGGGCGAACTCTACCCCGACATCCGCGTCCCCTTCCGCGAGGTCGCCGTCCACCCCAGCGCCAACGAGCCGCCGGTGACGATGTACGACTCTTCCGGCCCCTACACCGACCCGAACGTCACGATCGACATCAAGCGCGGCCTGCCCAAGGTCAAATCCAGCTGGCAGCTAGACCGCGGCGACATCGCCCCCGTCGCCCATCCGCGCGAGGTCAAACCCGAGGACAACGGCCACGCCAGCGGCAAGCACCTCGCCCCCCGCTTCGACGTCTCCAACCATCAGGTCTTCAAGGGCGTCGAGGGCCGCCCCGTCACCCAGTACGAATACGCCAAGGCCGGGATCATCACGCCCGAGATGGAATACGTCGCCATCCGCGAGAACCTGCGCCGCGAGCAGAACGCCCCCTGCATCCGCGACGGCGAGGACTTCGGCGCCTCGATCCCCGACTTCGTCACGCCAGAGTTCGTGCGCCAAGAAATCGCCCGCGGCCGCGCCATCATCCCGCACAACATCAACCACCCCGAAGTCGAACCGATGATCATCGGCCGCAACTTCCTGGTGAAGATCAACGCCAACATCGGCAACTCGGCCGTTCTCTCCAGCGTCGATGACGAGGTGGACAAGCTGGTCTGGGCCACCCGCTGGGGCGCCGACAACGTCATGGACCTGTCGACGGGCCGCAACATCCACAACATCCGCGACTGGATCATCCGCAACTCGTCGGTCCCCATCGGCACCGTCCCCATCTATCAGGCGCTGGAGAAGGTGAACGGCATCGCCGAGGACCTGACCTGGGAGGTCTTCCGCGACACCCTGATCGAACAGGCGGAACAGGGCGTGGACTACTTCACCATCCACGCGGGCGTGCGCCTGCCCTTCGTGCCGATGACGGCCAAGCGCGTGACGGGCATCGTCTCGCGCGGCGGCTCCATCATGGCCAAGTGGTGCCTGGCCCACCACAAGGAGAGCTTCCTCTACGAGCACTTCGAGGACATCTGCGACATCATGCGGGCCTATGATGTCTCCTTCAGCCTCGGCGACGGCCTGCGACCCGGCTCCATCGCCGACGCCAATGACGAGGCCCAGTTCGCCGAGCTGCGCACCCTCGGCGAACTGACCAAGATCGCCTGGGCCAAGGGCTGCCAGGTCATGATCGAAGGCCCCGGCCACGTGCCGATGCACAAGATCAAGGCCAACATGGACGAGCAGCTCAAGCACTGCCACGAGGCGCCCTTCTATACGCTTGGCCCGCTGACCACCGACATCGCCCCCGGCTATGACCACATCACCAGCGCCATCGGCGCGGCCATGATCGGCTGGTTCGGCACGGCCATGCTCTGCTACGTCACGCCCAAGGAACACCTTGGCCTGCCCGACCGTCAGGACGTCAAGGACGGCGTCATCACCTACAAGATCGCCGCCCACGCCGCCGACCTGGCCAAGGGCCACCCCGCCGCCCGCATGCACGACGACGCCCTGTCACGCGCCCGCTTCGAGTTCCGCTGGGAGGACCAGTTCAATCTCGGCCTCGACCCCGAAACCGCCCGCAAATACCACGACGAGACCCTGCCCAAGGAGGCGCACAAGACCGCCCACTTCTGCTCCATGTGCGGCCCCAAGTTCTGCTCGATGAAGATCAGCCAGGACATCCGCGACGCCGCCAAGGCCCAGAACGACGCGGGCGCCAGCCTCGCCGAGGCCGAAGCCGGCATGGCCGAAATGAGCGCCAAGTTCCGGGCGGGGGGCGGCGTGGTGGAGGTGAAGGTTTAGACGAGAAAACAAAAAAGTTCGCTACCAGCGAACTCAGTTGACACCGCGCGAACCTCAGGCCATATTGCTTTAGTCATCAACAGGTAGAGGGATCGCCATACTTTGAGCCGCGCCAGTGCGGCTCGTGGGGGGCTTAGGTTTCCCGTCGTCTCAAGGGCACATGGTGGGTCGCCTCGGCGCCTCCCTTCCCCCTCGAGAGCGGCGCGCCTGGCGAAGGCGCGCCAGGTGCAAGCTGGGTAAAAACTGCTGTTCTCTTCTCCCGAGTCATTGGCGAGACAGACCCGCATAGTGCGGGCCTGCGATTAGGGAGAACCCAAATGTCGGGTCCTGATGATGACCAACGGCAGGGGCAGCGGACTGCAAAGGTAAAGAAGTCTTGGCAGAGCCATTTCTTCAATATCCAGACAGCTCAGATGATTATCTCCATCGGTCGACTGACCGTAGAGATCATCAAACTGTTTGAAAAGTAGCCCAAAGCCACCCAGTCTTGTTGCCCAACTGGAGGTCATATGATTAGTAAATCTCTGAGACTTCTGAGAAGATTTAAAGGATTATCTCAGACAGAAATCGCTCAGAGGCTTGGCGTAACGAAATCTTGGATTTCGGAGATTGAATCCGGAAAGAAGGAACCGACCCTGAATCTTTTGCATGGGTACGCAGACGTTCTGGAAATTCCATTATCTTCAATATTATTTTTCTCCGAACAGATGGATGGTGACAAGCCCTCCGAACGAGCGAGAACTTTTGTTTCAAAGAAGGTTCTCGCGATAATGGACTATATTGACGCTCATTCGCGGGAAGGAAACGACAGTGAAGACGCTTCCCCGAACACACCCTCTAAAACAGTCCCCACTTCACAAACTCGGAAACCATCGCCAACTAGCGACACTACTTAAGACCGATGTTCGGTCTCTAAAGTCGCTCTCAAAGCTTGGATCAGAAGGTTATTCCGAATGGGACGACATCAACGACAAAGGCAAAAAGCGCCACATTGAGAACCCCAAACCCAAGCTAAAGAGGGTTCAGTCGCGATTGGCGACTATCCTCAGCATGATCGATCCACCTGATTTTCTTACCTGCCCTGTAAAGGGCAGGTCATATGTAACGAACGCTCGTCAGCATGTTGGCGCGGCTCATATCGTGACCATGGATGTGTCCGCATACTTTCCGTCCACGACATGGAAACGCATCTACTGGTTCTTCAACAAGCGCCTTTTGATGCCAGCAGATACGGCGTGGACGCTTGCATCGCTTGCAACGATTGACGGAAGACTGCCAACAGGAAGCCCGTTAAGCCCCATACTCGCCTACCTCGCCCATGAAGATATGTGGCTAGCCACAGGGAGGATCGCCAACGAGGCGGGTTGCAGGCTCACTGTTTACATGGACGACATTACTGTTTCAGGTAACAATGTACCAGATTCGCTTATATGGGCAATCAAGCAAGAAATCCACAAGACTGGACTCCGCCTAAACAACAAAAAACAACGTCGATACTCAAACGGAGAAGGCGTTGTAACTGGAATAGTCGTCACTCCATCAGGCATCCGACTACCAAAAGGGTCACATCTTCGGCTGTCTGAAGCTCGAAAAGATTATGCCGCCGAAAGCGACCAGATGGTTAAATCGAAACTGCTCCGCCGTGTAAGAGGGATGGAATCTCAACACCGGCAAGTACAGGGTGAGAAATCTTCTTAGATGGCGCGTATTGCCTCCCCTTTGATGCCCCCCGTCCGATCCTGACGCACCCGTCCGCCATCCTGCTGCGCTCAGGCAGGAGGCGGCGAGATGGACGACGAGACCTACTGGCACGAGGGCGAGCCCCGCATCATCGCCTCGGGGCGGTGGGAGCAGGATGAGCACGGCGCTGCCACCTACATCCCCGACCACATCCGCCCCTCGACGGCGCCGCCCGCCGATGCCGACGCGGCCCCGATTGGCGATTTTGCGGGCGATCCTGGCGGCGAGAGGACCGGGGCCGACGGCTATCGCATCCGCTCCGACGCCGTCTGGGCGGCGGCGCGGCGCGACTATCTGGCCGGGGACGCGGCCGAGGCCGTCTGCGCCCGCTATGACCTGAAGCTGGGGACCCTGCGGTCCCGCGCCGCGCGCGAGGGCTGGCGCCGCAGCGACATCGAGGACGTCTGGCCCGATCCGCAGGACGAGGACGCCGATGCGACCCCGCCCGACCTGACCCGGATGGCGGCCCAGGCCCTGATGCGGCTGAACCGCGCCCTGCAGCGCGGCCGCGCCGCCGAGGCCGCCTCCTGGCTGCGCACCTGGCGCGCGCTTTCCAGCGTGAGTTTGGGCGACCCCGCCCTTCTGGCCGCCGCTGAACCCAAGGCCGAACCCGCCCCCCTCTCCACCCTGGAGCAGGACCTGCAAGAGGTCGCCGCCGTCGCCCGCGACGCCGCCGCCCTCTCCCCCGACGACCACGCCGGCCGCCGCGCCATCGAGGCGCGCATGGCCGCGCTCAAGGCCCGCCTCGACCCCGAGGGGGCGATTTCAGACGATTCAGACGAATTGGACTCTGTTTTTCCCGTCGAGCCAGCCCCGCCCTGACCCTGCCTCCGTCATCCTCCGGCAAGCCGCGCAGCGGCGCCGACCGGGGAACCCAGCGGCGCCGAAGGCGATCTTTGCAGCAAAGTCGAGCGTGATGGTTTGGCTGCTACGCGCCGCCCTTCGGGTCGCCCTGTCGGGCGCCGCTGGGTCCCCCGGTCTCGCTGCGCTCGCCGGAGGATGACGAAAGGGTTTAGACCTCCGCCGCGATCTGGCGCAGGGCCTGTTCGAAGGCCGCCGCCGGCTGGCCGCCGCTGATCAGATACTTGCCCTCGACGACCACGGCCGGCACCGAGGTGATCCCCCGCGCCCGCCACAGCTCCTCGGCGCCGCGCACCTCGGTGGCATAGCGGCCCGAGGCCAGGACCTCGCCCGCCTCGGCCCGGTCCAGCCCCGCCGCCTCGGCGGCCTCGGTCAGGACGCGGGCGTCGGTGATGTTGCGGTTGTCGGTGAAGTGGGCGGTGAACAGGGCGTGTTTCAGGGCTTCCTGCTTCTCCGGCGCCGTCTCATGCGCCCAGTGCAGCAGGCGGTGGGCGTCGAACGTGTTCCAGATGCGGCTGTCCGGCCCCATGCGCATGTCGAAGCCGACCTCGGCGGCGCGGGCGCGGATCATCTCGCGGTTCTGGGCCGACTGTGCGGGGGTGGAGCCGTATTTCTTGCCGATGTGCTCGACGATATTCTCGCCTTCCGGCGCCATCTGCGGGTTCAGCTCGAACGGCTGGAAGGCGATGTCGGCGGCGATCCCCTCGCCCTTGAGCTTGTCCAGCGCCGTCGTCAGCCCGCCCAGCCCCACGGCGCACCAGGGGCAGACCACGTCCGAGACGAAGTCGATCTTCAGGGTCTTCAGGGCGGGGGCGGCGTCGGTCATGGTGCGGTTCCTCGAGTTATCCGCACCATATGGTGTTGCTGATCGGGCGCGCCAGTGGCGGAGCTACCGTTTCCCCATCAAGGGGGTCAGCAGGGTGTTGACCTCGTCCATCTGGCCGTGGCCGAGAGCGGCGCGGCGCTCCAGTTCGTCGGCCCGGGCCTGCAGCTCGCGGGCGCGGGCGGCGCGGGGGTCGTCTTCGGGCACCGCCTCCAGATCGGGGCGGCGGGCCTCCAGCTCGGCCAGCAGTTCGTCGAAGCGGGCCTGGTTCATCGCCTCGCCCTGCTCGAACAGGGCGATCGCCTCTTCCAGGGCGGCTTCAAAGGCGGTTTGTTCAGGCATCACAGGGTCCCCTATGCTCACGCTTATCAATGGGCGAGACGGGCGCCGGGTTCCGTCTCGACCCCATGGCGTGAAGCGTCTAGTCGTCATTTTTTCCCGCCGACCCGACCGGAGCCCCTGATGCGGCCGACCCTGCTGATCCAGTCCCGCGTCCCGGGCGCCGTTCTGGGCGCCGCCCTGCTGCTGGCCGCCTGCGAGCCGCGTCTGTCGTCCCCGGTCATGACCGCCGCCGAGGGCGCGACCTGCGCCGTCCCCGCCGACTTGCAGCCCGCCCGCCCCTATACGCCGCCCGCCGACGAGGTCGCCGCCGACGTGCCGGTCGCCTTCAACATGCTGGCCGTCAGCTGGTCGCCCCAGGCCTGCCGCTCGGGCAAGGACTACCCGGACGAGCGTTACCAGTGCGCCCGGAACCAGTTCGGCCTGACCCTGCACGGCCTGTGGCCCAACGGCGCCGACAACCGGCACCCGCGCTACTGCGCCGCCCCCGGCCCGGCCATCCCGGTGGCGACGGTGAAGAAGCACTTCTGCATGACCCCCTCGCCGTCCTTGCAGCAGCACGAATGGGCCGCCCACGGCACCTGCGGCTGGGACAGCCCCGAGGCCTATTTCGAACAGGCCGCGCGGATGTGGAACGGCCTGAACAAGCCCGATCTGGAGGCCATTCCGGCCGAGCGCCTGACCGCCGGCGCCATCCGCGACGCCTTCGTCGCCGCCAACCCCGGCCTGCCCCGCAACGGGGTCTTCATCGCCACCACCGACGGCTGGTTCCGCGAGGCGCGGCTCTGCTACTCGAAAACCTATCAGCCCATGGCCTGCCCGCGCGGCCTCGGCGCCCCCGACCGCGAGCGGCTGAAGCTGGCCCCTACCGGCATGCAAACGACCCGTTAACCGAAGCGGCGCAGCCTCAGGCCGCAGTCCGCGTGGACCGCCCAGTGGAGCGCCGCCGATGTCGACCGTGCTGACCCAGAGCTATCGCCGCCAGCGCGACCATTTCGAGCCCCAGGACATGGACCCGCAGGAGCAGCGCCGCCTGCGCGGCCTGCTGGAGCAGATCGACTACGCCGCCTTCATCTCGAACCGCGAGGTCATCAGCCAGACCTTGTCGCAGGTGAACACCGGGACCTTCCAGAAGCTGGCCGTCCTGACCGCCAACGCCCGCGCCCGCTGGGCCGCCGAGGCCCTGCGCCTGTCCGAATCCGGCTCGGCCGTGACCCCCGACCAGACCGCCCGCCTGACCGCCGCCCGCACCGCCTATGAAGAACTGGCCGAAGCCTACGAGGCCCTGCGCCGCATGGTGGAACGCGGCTACCTGACCTTGCGATAGGGCCGCCTCCATGCGCCTATTTGAGGCATGATCGCCGCAGCAACCCTTCTGTCCGCCCTGCTCGCCGCCACTCCGGCGGCCGCGCAGGACAAGGACGGCTGGACCCTGACGGAGGCCGGCGGCGCCCTGATCGCCAGCGCCAGCTATGAGAGCGGCCAGTCCTTTGTCGTCCGATGCCGCAACAGGCGCCTGGACGTCATGATGACCGGCGTGCCGACCGAATCCGGCCCGCAAACTCGTCGGCTCGAATGGGCGGTGCAAGGCGAGGAGCATCAGAGACAGACCTGGCTCAACCTGGCCAATCAGCCCATGATCTTCGCCAGCCGCCCCGTCCATGTCGCGCGCATCTTGAGAAAGGGCGGTACGGCGTCGGTTCGATTGCCAGCCAGGAGCGAGACCGCCCAGGCCCGTCGATACGACCTGCCTCTCCCATCTGACGCTGACGGCCTCGATCAGGTCCTCGCCGCCTGCGAGACCCGGCTGGACGATCCGCGTGACGATCTGATCGAGATCGATCCGCCCTACGAACGTCCCGGCGTCTATCCCGACATCTGGCAGAGGCTCGCGACGCCGCAGTATCCCAACAGCGCCATGTCGGCCGGCGCTGGAGAGGTCCTGTTCAGCTGCATTGTGGCCGAGGGCGGCCGACTGCGCGATTGCCGCATTGAAATGGAGAACCCGCCGCGCGTCGGCTTCGGGCAAGCCACCCTGGACGCCCTGCCTTCCTCGCGCCTGCGCCTCGGACCGGGTGTGGAGCCTGGCCGTCTCGTCATTAGCCGCCTGCTCTACCGCCTGGAGTAGAAGGGCCTGTCCATCCGGACGACCGGCCCTCGCCCGAGATCACAGAACAAAGATACCCAGACTTGCGCCAAGCGTTGCCGTTCCCCTTATCGGGGGCATGAAACCTCTGGCTCCCCTCCTCGCGGCCCTGCTCCTGCTCACGGCCAGCGGTCCCTCGGCTCGCACTGACGACGCACCCGCGCCCGTGGCCGTGGCGGACAACCGGGCGCTAGCGGCCTTGTTCAGGGACGATCAAGCCGCGCGCAAGCACGGCGGGCCCGATCTGATGGAAAGCCTCGCCGACGCCGAGCGCCGGGACCAGGTCCAGTCCATGCTGGACCGAGGCAAGGTGCGGTCCGGCAGGGACTACTGGCGAGCGGGTTTCATCTTCCAGCATGGCGACCGGCCCGAAGACTTTCTGCTGGCCCACGCCCTGGCCACCGCCGCCCTGAGCCAAGGCGAACCGGACGGCGCCTGGCTGGCGGCCGCCAGTCTGGATCGCTACCTGCTGGCGACGGGCCGGCCGCAGATCTACGGCACCCAGTTCATCGCGTTTTCGAACCAGCCGACGATCCAGAGCGCCCTCGACCGCGACCTGCTCACCGACGCCATTCGCAAGGCGACCCGCGTGCCGGCCCTGGCCGAGCAGACGCCCCGGCCCGGACACTAGCCTCGTTCGACGCGGTTCCGGCCCGTGTTCTTGGCGCGATACAGGGCCTCGTCTGCGGCCTTGATGAGGTAGTTCTCGTCGGGGTGGCCGCCGTGCTCGGCGACGCCGATCGAGGCGGTGACGCTGAAGGGCTCCAGCCCGCCGGCCTTGATGGCGCGTCCCTGCAGGGCGGCGCGGACGCGCTCGGCGATGGTCATGGCCTGATCCAGCCGGGTCTCGACCAGCACCACCAGGAACTCCTCGCCGCCGTAGCGGAAGACGAAGTCGCTGGGCCGGACGTTCTCGGTGATGGCCTCGGCGACCTGACGCAGCACCTCGTCGCCGGCCTGGTGGCCGCGCGTGTCGTTGACGGTCTTGAAGTGATCCACGTCGATCAGCATGACCGACAGGGCGCTCTTGTTGGCGTTGGCGAACCCGATCTCGCGGCTCAGGATCGAGGGCAGGAAGCGCCGGTTCAGCGCCCGCGTCAGGGGATCGCGTCCGTTCTCCATGTCGCCCAGGACCTGGAACATCTCGTTCAGCAGATAGGCGACCTCCTCGACCGCCGTCTGCAGGGCCTTCAGGGCCTCGGCGCGATCGCCGCCGCTGTCGGGCTCCAGCCGGGGCAGCAGAACCCCGTCGATCCGCGCCATGGCCTGGTTCAGCGCAGCCAGATGCGGCGACGTCTCGAACAGGAAGCCCGCGCGGTGGCGAATCCACAGGCCGAAGGGCGAGTTGGCCATGGCTTCGCGGCCGTCGCCGGCGCCGTTGCCGAGGATGCGGAACAGGGTCTTCTGGCCCCACTCCATCAGGCTGGCGCGCTGGCTCTCGCGCTCCAGATTGACGTCCTGATCCAGGGAGAACAGGCGATAGGCCTCGTCGAGGCGGGCCCGGTTCATGGTGCCCTTCACATAGGACTGGCTCATCAGGCGGATCGCCGCGTCGATGCGCTCGTCGATCAGGCGGAACTGGCGAAAGCCGTCGGCCTCGTTCTCCAGCAGGTCGGCGAGACGGGCCTTCAGGACCGAGGCCCCGGCCATGACCAGGTGGACCGGGATCTTGATGCGGGCGTGGACCTCGCCGATCTTGATCTGGCGGGCGATGAAGGCCGCGTCGTTCGCGTCGCCGGTCGTGTCCAGCAGGTCCAGCAGCCAGTCGTGCAGCGACCGGCTCAGCCGCTCCTGAACAATGGAGTGATGCAGGAAGGCCTTGGCCTCCGGGTCGTCCAGCAGGGTGTCGTAGAAGGCCTGAACCAGGCCGTCGGCGTGCGCGTTCAGCAGAGCCCGGACCGAGGCCGCCGTCTCGCCCCTATGCCCCTCGCCGCCGAGACGCACGGCGAAGGCTGCTGGGTTGGAGGTAGGCATAGGCTGGACTCGCGCGACATTTACTGGGGACGGCAGAGCGCCCCGACCAGCGCGCCCTCTCAGACCCCGGCCATAGCCAAGCCCGACAGGCCGGACAAGCGCCTCCCGCCCCTTTGGCGCCCTAGTCCAGCGGCTGGGGCTTGGTGACCACCGGGGCGTCCGGGTCGCTCTGGGCCGGGCGCGCGGCGGTGGGCGGGGGACCGGCGGGCGGGGCCGGCTCCGACGCAGGCGCGACCACCACGACCGGCGGCGGGGCGACCGGCGCGGGCGCGACAGACGCCGCGGCCTGGGGCGTCGTGGCCTGAGGCGTCGTGGCTGGGGGCGTCGTGGCGGGGCGCGCGGCCCTGTTCGCCGCCAGGGTTTCCGGCGAGGCCGATTGAGCCCGGCGGGGGGCGGAGGAACGGGCGGCGGCTGGCGGCGGGGCGGGCGTCAGCGGCGCCGCGTCGGGCGCAACGGCCTCGGTCGCCGGGGCGGCCGCCGTCTCAAGCACGGAAGTCGCCGGCGCCGACGGCGCGACCGGTTCGCTGTTCGAGCGCGTGATCAGCCAGGTGGCCAGGGGCGCCCCGATCACCACCAGGACGGCGGCGGCGACGTAGAGCGGCGTGCGGCTGCGCGCCGGGGCCTTCGCGGCCGTCACCGCCCGGGGCGCCGCGATCTCAGGCGCGACAGCTGGGCGAGGCGCGGGCGCGGGCTCTGGAGCAGGCGTCGGCTTAGGCGCGACCGTCGGCTTCGGGGCCGGCTGCGGGTCGCGGGCCACAAGCGGGGCCGCCGGCAGGGGCCTGGGCGTGGCGTCGACGGGCGCCGACGGGGCGACAGGGCGCGGTGGCGTCGGCGTGGTCGGCATCGGCGCCGTGAGCAGGGTCGGTCCGACGGCGGGTTGCGGCGCGCGGCGCTGCGGCACCAGGGAGCCGCCGAAGACCCCGCTCGAACCTTGCGACGGAGCCGGTCGCGGCGAGGTCGCCGCCGGAGCCGCCGGACGGGGCGCAGGCTTCGGCGCTTGCGGCGCCGGTGGGATCAGACCCGTGCCGCGCGGCAGAGGCCCGGCCATGAAGGTCGTCTGTGGCGGGCGTCCCCACTGCACCTGACGGCGGGCGAAGGGAACGGGCTTGTCGTCGGCGTCGGACATTCGGGCTCCGGCGCCGGGCGGCGCGCATCACGGTAGGTCGGCAGACCTCAAACTGCTGAGCGAGTTCGGCGGTTTCGTGACACGCTGAATCGACCTCAGTTCTTCAGACGATAGCCCGTCTTGAAGATCCAGCCGACCACCGCCAGGCAGGCGAAGAAGAAGCCCAGCGTGGCCGTCAGGCTCAATCCCACGCTGACGTCGCCGACGCCATAGAAGGCCCAGCGGAAGCCCGAGATCAGATAGACCACCGGATTGAACAGGGTCACCGTGCGCCAGGCCTCGGGCAGCATGTCGATCGAGTAGAAGGCCCCGCCCAGGAAGGTCAGGGGCGTGACGATCAGCATGGGGATCATCTGCAACTGCTCGAAACTCTGCGACCAGACCCCGATGATGAAGCCGAACAGGCTGAAGGTGGTCGAGATCAGGATCAGGAAGGCCAGCATCCAGAAGGGGTGCAGGATCTGCAAAGGCACGAACAGGGCCGCCGTCGCCAGGATGATCAGCCCCAGCACGGCCGACTTGGTCGCCGCCGCCCCGACATAGGCGATGACGATCTCGAGAGGGCTGACGGGCGCCGACAGGATCTCATAGATGGTGCCGGTGAATTTCGGGAAATAGATGCCGAAGGAGGCGTTGAAGATCGACTGGGTGAACAGGCTCAGCATGATCAGGCCCGGCACGATGAAGGCGCCGTAGGGCACGCCCCCGACCTCTTCCATGCGGCTGCCGATGGCCCCGCCGAATACGACGAAGTAGAGCGCCGTGGTGATGACCGGCGTCACGATCGACTGCCACAGGGTGCGCAGGGCCCGCGCCATCTCGAAGCGATAGATGGCCCAGACGCCATGTCCGTTGAACGTCATCACGCGCTCTCCCCGTCGCGGTGAACCAGGCTGACGAAGATGTCTTCCAGCGAGCTCTGGCGGGTGTTCAGGTCCTTGAAGGCGACGCCCAGATCGGACAGGCGGCGCAGCAGCGACGGCACCCCGGTCTTCTCGGCGTGGGCGTCGAAGGCGTACTCCAGCTCCCCGCCCTCGTTCTTCAGGCTCAGATCCCATTCGGCCAGTTCCGGCGGGATCGCCGCCATCGGTTCCTGCAGGTTCAGAGTCAGGGTCTTCTTGCCCAGCTTCTTCATCAGGACGGCGGTCTGCTCGACCAGGATCAGTTCGCCCTTGAGGATGACCCCCACCCGGTCGGCCATCTCCTCGGCCTCCTCGATATAGTGGGTTGTCAGGATGATGGTGACGCCCTGATCGCGCAGCTGGCGCACCAGACCCCACATGTCGCGGCGCAGCTCCACGTCCACGCCCGCCGTCGGCTCGTCCAGGAAGAGGATGTCGGGTTCGTGGCTCAGGGCCTTGGCGATCATGACGCGGCGCTTCATCCCGCCGGACAGGGTCATGATCTTGGCGTCCTTCTTGTCCCACAGGCTGAGGTCGCGAAGGATGCGCTCGATCAGGGCCGGGTTCGGGGCCTTGCCGAACAGACCCCGGCTGAAGGTGACAGTGGCCAGCACGGTCTCGAAGGCGTCGGTCGTCAGCTCCTGCGGCACCAGACCGATCTTGGTGCGCGCGGCGCGATAGTCCTTCTGGATGTCATGGCCGTCGGCGACCACCGTCCCCGTCGAAGGCGTGACGATGCCGCAGATGATCGAGATCATCGTCGTCTTGCCCGCGCCGTTCGGGCCCAGCAGGGCGAAGATCTCGCCCTTTTCGATCTCCAGATCGACGCGCTTCAGCGCCTGATGACCGGACTTGTAGGTCTTGGTCAGACCCTGAATGGTGATGACTGACGGCATGGCCCCTCCCGGCTCAGGTTGCGCAGATAGGAAGGCGTGGAGACGCGCTCAAGGCCCGCCGCCGACAGGTTTTCCAACCGAAGTCATCCGACAGGGGACGGCGGACGTAAACCTGTGTTCGTCACACGGAGGCTCCCATGCCCGTCGCCGCCCCGCCCTTGCGTCGCCTCGCCGCTGCGGCGCCGGCCGCCGCCCTGGTTCTCATGCTGGTCCTGACCCTGGCCGCCTGCGCCACGGCCCCGTCCATGAGCGAAACCCGCGCGCCCCAGCCGCTGAAGCCCGTCGACGCCCAGCGCCTGTGGTCGGGCCGCTGGCACGAGGTGGCGCGCCTGCCCATGAAGATCACCGACGGCTGCGTGGCCGGGGCCAGCCACTACGTCTTCAGCCCGCCGACCCGCGTCGCCGTGCGCGACACCTGCCAGGTCGGCACGCCCCAGGGCCGCGAGAAGGCCATCGAGGGTCGCGGCGAAATCCTCGACCCCGGCATGAACGCCAAGCTGCGGGTCAGATACCTGTGGGGCTTCATCACCTGGGATTACTGGGTGCTGGACCGGGCCGAGGACTACAGCTGGTTCATCTCGTCGGACCCGACCTTCGACAAGCTGTTCATCTACACCCGCGAGGTCCCCACGCCGGATCAGCTGGCGCGGCTGAGGCGAAGGGCGGGAGAACTGGGGTATGATGTCAGCCGCCTGGAGTTCCCGGCCCTGCCCGAACGCTGAGGAGACAAGCCCATGAGCCGTCGCCGCCTCGTCGCCGCCCTGCCCCTGCTGACGGCGCTCGCCGCCTGCGGCACGGAAAGCACCCTGCCGGAAAGCGTCGGCTTCGGCGCCGACCCGCAACTGCCCGAGGCCCGGCCCCAGACCATCCCGACCGTCAAGATCGCCCCCGCCGTCGGCTGGCCCGCAGGCCGCACCCCGGTGGCGGCGCAGGGTCTGGCGGTCAACGCCTTCGCCACGGGCCTGGACCATCCGCGCTGGCTTTATGAGCTGCCCAACGGCGACGTCCTGGTGGCCGAAAGCAGCGCCCCGCCCAAGCCGGACGACAAGAAGGGCGGGCTGCGCGGCTGGGTTCAGGGCCTGGTCATGGGCAAGGCGGGCGCGGGCGTGCCCAGCGCGAACCGCATCAGCCTGCTGCGCGACGCCGACGGCGACGGCGTGGCGGAACTGAAGACCGCCTTCCTGTCCGGCCTGACCTCGCCCTTCGGCATGGCCTTGGTCGGCGAGCGCCTTTACATCGCAAACGCCGACGCCGTGGTCGCCGTCCCCTATCAAACCGGCCAGACGCAGATCACCGTCGCGCCGGTCAAGGTCGCGGACCTGCCCGCCGGCCGCAATCACCACTGGACCAAGAGCCTGGTCGCCTCGGCGGATGGCTCGAAGCTCTATGTCGGTGTCGGGTCCAACTCCAATGTCGGCGAGAACGGCCTGGACGAAGAGGTGGACCGCGCCGCCGTGCTGGAAATCGATCCGGCGACCGGCGCGCGGCGCGTCTTCGCCTCGGGCCTGAGAAACCCGGTCGGCATGGCCTGGAACCCCGAGGACGGGCGGCTGTGGGTGGCGGTCAACGAGCGCGACGAGATCGGCGACGATCTGGTCCCCGACTACATGACCTCGGTCACGCCGGGCGGCTTCTACGGCTGGCCGTGGAGCTACTACGGCCAGACGGTGGATGCACGGGTCCGGCCGCCCCGCCCCGACATGGTGGCCAGGGCCATCAAGCCCGACTACGCCCTGGGCTCGCACACTGCCTCGCTCGGTCTGACCTTCTACACCGGCGCCCTGATGCCTCGGTGGCGCAACGGGGCCATCGTGGGCCAGCACGGCTCGTGGAACCGCAACCCGCCCGCCGGCTACAAGGTCATCTTCATCCCCTTCAGCGGAGGAAAGCACGCAGGTCCGCCGCAGGACGTCCTGACCGGCTTCCGCAACGAGAAAGGCGAGGCCATGGGCCGCCCGGTCGGGGTGCTGGGCGTTCGCTTGGGCGCGCTTCTCGTGGCCGACGACGTCGGTGACGTGGTCTGGCGTGTGACCCCGTCACAGCCCTGAGCGCGAAGGAAAAGGCCCGGCGCGAGCCGGACCTTTCCTGACGGACGACGATCAGGTCGTCGGAACGATGATGACGGGCGCGGGCGGCGCGGCGGGCGTGACAGGCGCCGGCGGCGGCGTCACGACCGGAGCCTGGGGCGCGACCGAAAGATAGGGCTGCGGTCCGGTCGACACGATCGGCGCCTCCGCCTCTTCGACGGGAGCGGCGCGCGGGGTCCTGGCCGGGGCGGTCGGCGCCGGGGGCGCGCGACGCTCGACCGGGGCGGCGACCGACGGAGCCGCGGGCGTGGCCGTCGTCAACTCGGCCGGCGCGATCGGAGCCGCCGTCAGCGACGAAACCTCAGGCGAGACTTCCGGCGCGACCAGCGGCGCAGGCGGCGCAGGCGTCGCGGCCTCGATGGCCGCAGGCGTCGCCTCCTCGCCGGTCTGCATCAGCATGGCCGCCGCCGCGCCCCCGATCACCAAGACCCCCAACGGGGCCAGAATCATCCACGTCTTCACGGGTTTCTTCGACATCCGGCCGCTGCGGCGGGCATAGACGGGCACATAGGCCTCGCTGTCCAGGCGGTCAGCGGCGGGGCGAATTTGATCAGTATAGGTCACGGACATGATGTCTTCTCCTTGATCCAGGGCCACTCAACCCGGTCAAAAGAGCGTGGTTCCGCGAATAACGTCATCGCCCCCAAGAAACACCACTGGCGCCACAGTTCAGGCGAAAGCGTGATCAAGTCATCCAGCCGTCATTTCTTCGGCCATTCTCGCCGTTGATCGCCGCACAGGTTGACGTAACGTCGCGCATCAACCTTACCCAACGTCATCGAAAACGAGGCTCAAGCATCGCGCCGATGAAACATTGTGGCGATGTGCGCTTGCTACCTGTTGACCCGCCGTCGCCGCCCGTTCATCACCGTTGAAAGTCATAAACTCGGGAAGAGGCGGCGCAACCATGGGTCTGGCAGCGAACATCCGGCGCGATATGAGATTCGCGGGCGGGCTGTACCGCCTCCTGAAGCGCATCAAGCCCATCACTCTCGACAGCGACGTCCTGGTCTGTGACGACATCGAGGAGGCCGTCGACAAGTTTCCCGACAATGTCGCGCTCGAGGATGAACACCGCCGCCTGACCTATCGCGAGCTGGACGCCCTGGCCAACCGCTACGCCCACTGGGCCAAGGCGCGGAACCTGAAGCGTTCGGACGTCATCGCCCTGGTCATGCACAACAGGGTCGAATACCTGGCCGCCTGGATCGGCTTCTCCAAGGTCGGCGTGGCCACGGCCCTGATCAACACCAATCTGACCGGTCAGGCCCTGGCCCACTGCCTGACCATCTCCAACGCCTTCAACGTCGTCACCGATCAGGAAAGCTGGCGCGCGGTCGAAGAGGCCCGCCCCTTCATCGACCGCAACCTGATGGTCTGGGTCCACGGCCTGGCCGACGAAGACGAGACCAACGAGCGCCGCGACATCGACAACGCCGTGCGCAGCGCCTCCTCCGTTCGCCCGGACAAGGGCCTGCGCAGCGGTCTGACCAACCGCGACACGGCCCTGTTCATATTCACCTCGGGCACGACCGGCCTGCCCAAGGCAGCGCGCATCCCGCATTCGCGCGCCCGCACCTATATGCGCGCCTTCGCCGGGGCCACCGCCTCGACGTCCAGGGACGCCCTCTACAACTGCCTGCCGCTGTATCACTCGACCGGCGGCCTGGTGGGGGTCGGATCGATCCTGCTGAACGGCGGTCGGATGATCATCCGTCGCCGCTTCTCGGCCACTCATTTCTGGCCCGACGTGAAGACGTCCGGCGCCACCATGTTCGTCTATATCGGCGAGCTGTGCCGCTATCTGGTCAACTGCCCGCCCAACGAGGACGAGCGCGCCCACAAGCTGCGCCTGGCCTTCGGCAACGGCCTGCGTCCCGACGTCTGGACCGAGTTCCAGAAACGTTTCGGCATCAAGAACATCATGGAGTTCTACGGCTCGACCGAGGGCAATGTCTCCCTGTTCAACTTCGACGGCAAGGCGGGCGCCATCGGCCGCGTGCCGGGCTTCCTGAAGTCGCAGTTGAACATCCGCCTGATCGCCCTGGACCCCGAAACCGGCGAGCCGATCCGCGGCGCCGACGGCATGTGCCGTCTGGTGGCGACGGGCGAAACCGGCGAGGCCATCGGCCAGATCGCCGCGGACATCCGTCACGACTTCTCGGGTTACGCCGACAAGAAGGCCTCGGAGAAGAAGATCCTCACCGACGTCTTCAAGAAGGGCGATCGCTGGTTCCGCACCGGCGACCTGATGCGCCAGGATCGCGACGGCTACCTCTATTTCATGGACCGTCTGGGCGACACCTATCGCTGGAAGGGCGAGAACGTCTCGACCGCCGAGGTTGAACAGCGCCTGCACGACGCCCCCGGCGTTCAGGAAGTCATCGCCTACGGCGTCGTCGTCCCCGGCCAGGAAGGCAAGGCCGGGATGGCCGGCCTAGTGCTGGAGGGCAAGTTCGATCCCGCCGCCTTCGCCGCCTACGCCGATGAGCAGTTGCCGCCCTACGCCCGTCCGGTCTTCCTGCGCCTGATGAAGTCGGCCGAGACCACCGGCACCTTCAAATACCGCAAGGTCGATCTGGTCGCCGACGGCTTCGATCTGGAGAAGGTCGAGGGCCCAGTCTATGTGCGCGGCGGCAAGGCCGGCTACCAGAAGCTGACCGCCAAGGCCTATGAGGCCATTCTGGACGGCACGACCCGGCTTTAGGCGCCCGACGCCTGCGACATCTCGCGCCTTCATTGCGTCCCGAACCGGGATTCGTGAAACGCGCCCTTAAGCATTAACGCCGATAACGGGCGTCCTGAGCTTTCTCCCGCAGGACGTCCGACCCCGCCATGTTCCAGATTATCGGCATCATCATGCTGTTCGCCATGGTGTTCGGCAGCTACGTCCTGGCGGGCGGCAAGTTCGGCGTCATCATGCACGCCCTGCCGCACGAGTTCATGGCCATCGGCGGTGCCGGCGTCGCCGCCTTCCTGATCTCCAACAGCCTGCCGGTGATCAAGGCGTCGCTGGCAGGTTTCGGCAAGACCTTCGCCGGGCCCAAGTGGAAGAAGCAGGACTACAAGGATCTGCTGAGCCTGCTGTTCCAGCTGACCAAGACGATGAAGTCCAAGGGCGTCATCGCCCTGGAAAGCCACATCGAGAAGCCGGCCGAGAGCAGCATCTTCCAGAAGTACCCCAAGGTGCTGAAGGACCACTTCGCCACGGACTTCATCTGCGACACCCTGCGGATGATGACCATGAACCTCGAGGATCCGCATCAGATCGAGGACGCCATGGAAAAGCAGCTGGAGAAGCACCACCACGAGGCCCTGGCCTCGGCTCACGCCCTGCAGAACCTGGCTGACGGCCTGCCGGCGCTCGGCATCGTGGCCGCCGTTCTGGGCATCGTGAAAACCATGGGCTCGATCACCGAGCCGCCGGAAGTCCTGGGCGGCATGATCGGCGGCGCCCTGGTCGGCACCTTCCTGGGCGTGTTCCTGGCCTATGGCCTGGTCGGTCCCTTCGCCGCGCGCCTGAACGCGATCATCGAAGAGGAAGGCGCCTACTACAAGATCATCCAGTCGGTGCTGGTCGCCCACCTGCACGGCAACGCCGCCCAGATCTCGGTCGAGATCGGCCGCGGCGACATCCCCTCGACGGCCCAGCCGTCCTTCGCCGAAATGGAAGAGGCCCTGGCCGCCGCTCCGACGGACGCCTGACCGGTCTTCTCCCCTTCCGTTCACGGAGGGAACACGGATCGCTCACGACGGTTCTCCACAGGTCACGTTCGCGTGCATTCCTGTGGAGCCCTGCATGAAAGCCCTGCCCGCCCTGCTTCTCAGCGCCAGCGCCCTAACGGTCCTGGCGGCGTGCGAAGACGAGCCGTCGCCGGCGCCGGCCGCCCCGGCTGCCGAATCGGCGGCCGTCCCCGCCGAGGGCGCCGCGTCCGCACCGGCGCCGGACTCCGCCGCGCCTCCGCCCGGCGAATCGACGACGCCGACTTCGCCGCCCGCCCAGACACCGCCGCCCCTCCCCGAGGACAGGCCGCCGACCGACCCCATGGATCCGGCCGCCCGTCCGGTCCCCCCGGCCTGAGGCCGGTCCGGGCTTGTCGAACCCTGCAATCTCGCGTTACGCCTTGCATCGGCGGGATGGTCCCGCCGAAACTTGAAGTCAAAGGGGCTATAGTCACATGACCATCCGTCGCCTGATGATCGTCGCCGCGGGCCTGAGCGCCCTCTCGCTGGCCGCCTGCCAGCAGCCGGCGCCCAAGACCGAAGAAGCCGCCGCTGTCGCTGACGCGGCCGCCGACACCGCCACCGACGCCGCGGCCACCGCCGCTGACGCCGCCACGGCCGCCGCCGGCGCCGCCACCGACGCCGCCGCCTCGGCCGGCGACGCCGCTCAGACGGCCGCCGACACGGCCGCCGCCGCTACGACTCCGCCGCCCGCCGAGAAGGCCGCGCACTAAAAAAATCGGTCCCCCAAAGACCGTGAAAAGGCCGCCCCGACGGGATGTCGGGGCGGCCTTTTTGCTGGGAATAACGAGACTTCACGAACCCGTGAGAATTTCGCTTGCGGTTTTGCTCACGATCCCGTTATCTCCCCCCTAGCGAGGGTTCATGATCTCGCTTTTACCTTCTGAAGGATAACAACTATGCGCATCACCGCTCTGATCGCCGCTTCGGCCGCCGCTCTGGCCCTGGCTGCTTGCCAACCGGCCGCCACCGACAAGGCTGAAGACGCCGCCGCCGACGCCACCGACGCCGCCGCCACCGCCACGGACGCCGCTGCCACCGCCGACGCCGCCGCCACCGACGCCGCCGCCGCTGCTGGCGCCGCCACCGACGCTGCTGCCGCCGCTGCTCCGGCTGCTGCCGACGCCGCTGCTGCTCCGGCCGCCGCTGCTCCGGCTGCCGCTCCGGCCGCCGCTCACTAAGACTTACGTCTTGGATCGCGGCCTCCGGGTCGCGATGCGGAAAGGGGTCGTCTTCGGACGGCCCCTTTTTTCGTGCCCGCTATCCAGCCGGACGCCTGACGGCTAAAGCCCCGCCATGACCGACGACCCGCGCGAACAGTCCCCCGGCGACGCCTCCCCACAGCTGGTCTGGGCCGAGGACGGCTCGCCCCGCTCAGGCCGGTTCGGCGACGTCTATTTCTCCAAGGACGACGGTCTGGCCGAGACCCGCGCCGTCTTCCTCGACGGCTGCGGCCTGCCCCAGGCCTGGGCCGACCGCGCCGACTTCACCGTCGCCGAACTGGGCTTCGGCACCGGACTGAACATCGTCGCCCTGCTGGACCTGTGGCGTCGCGCCCGCCCCGAGAACGGCCGTCTGCACGTCTTCTCCGTCGAAGGCTTCCCCCTGATCCGGGACGAGGCCGCCCGCGCCCTGTCCGCCTGGCCCGAACTGGCCGAGACCGCCGAGGCCCTCCTCGCCGTCTGGCCCGAGGGAACGCCCGGCTTCCACCGCCTCGACCTGCCGCAGTGGAACGCGACCATCGACCTGGCCGTCGGCGACGCCGAGTGGGCGCTGGAACAATGGTCCGGCGTCGCCGACGCCTGGTTCCTCGACGGCTTCTCGCCCGCCCTGAACCCCGGCATGTGGTCGTCCGAGATCATGGCCCTGATCGCCGCCCGTTCCGCCCCCGGCGCGCGGGTCGCCACCTTCACCGTCGCGGGCGCCGTGCGGCGCGGCCTGGCCGAGCACGGCTTCGTCGTCGAGAAGAAGCCCGGCCACGGCCGCAAGCGCGAACGCTTGGAGGCCCATCTGCCCTCGCCCCCGCCCCCCGCCCGCCCGCAACGCCATATCGCCGTCGTCGGCGCCGGGATCGCCGGGGCCTCGGTCGCGCGCGCCCTGATCGCCGGCGGCGCCCGCGTCACCGTCATCGAGGCCGAACGCCCCGGCGCGGGCGGCTCGGGCTTTCCCGCCGCCCTGGTCACGCCGCGCCTCGACGCCGGCGACGCCCTGATCGCCGGCTTGCACGCCCAGGCGCTGGAGCGCGCCCGTGACCTCTACCGCGCCCTGCCCGACGCCGTGATCGCCGAGGGCGTGCTGCAACTGGAGCAGGCGCCCCGCGACACCGCACGTTTCGACAAGATCGCCGCCCAGGACCTGTGGCCCTACGACGCCATGACCCGTCTCGACGCCGCCGCCTGCGCCGAACACCTCGGCCAAGCCGTCCAGAGCGGCGGCCTGATGATGCGCGGCGCGCTGGCCCTGCGCCCTTCGGCGGTGCTCGAAGCCTGGCTGGCGGGCGCCGAACGCCTTAGCGCCGCCGTCGAGACCCTCCAGCCCGAAGGCGAGGGCTGGGCCCTGCTCGACGCCGACGGCGCGCTCCTGATCGAAGCCGACGCCGTGGTCCTGGCCGCCGGCTGGGGAACAGCCGCCCTCGCGCCCGACCTTCCCCTCGCCCCGGTCGCCGGTCAGGCCGACTGGGTCGAGGATCCGACCACTCCGCCCGTCGCCTGGGGCGGCTACGCCGTGCCCACGGGCGAGGGCCTGCTGTTCGGCGCCACCCACGACCGTGGGCAGGTGGACACCCTCCCCACGGAGGAGGCTTCAGCGCGCAATCTCGTAACCCTCAGCGCCGCCCTGCCCGCGCTCGCGGCCCAGGTCGAGACCGCAGGCCCCGTCCGGACCCGCAAGGCCGTGCGCGCCACCACGCCGGACCGTCTGCCGGTCGTCGGCGCTCTGGGCCGCCTCAACCTCTACGCCCTGACCGGTCTCGGTTCGCGCGGCTTTTGCGTCGCCCCCCTGCTCGGCGAGCATCTGGCGGCGTGCATCCTGAACCAGCCGTCTCCCCTGCAAAACACAGCGGCCGACCGCCTCGCGCCCGGCCGATTTCCGCCGGGCTCAGGCAACCCGCACGCCGCTTCGCGCGCTTAGACAGCCAAGGTTCATCTTCTCGGCGTTAGGGAACCGCAGCGCTTTCAAGGAGCCTCACATGCCCCGCCTCATCCCCGCACTTCTGACCGCCACCGCAAGTCTGGTCGCCCTGGCCGGCTGCGCCCCGACCGCCTCTAACCCGACCGCCGCCTCGACCTCCGCCGCCCAGCGACAGTGTCTTTTCCAGAACGACGTCCAGAGCTTCCGGGTTCGCTCGTCGGACCAGACCGTGTTCGTGCGCGGCATCGGCAAGGCCGTGTTTGAACTCCAGGTCTCGGGCGCCTGCCGCGACATGGACCACGCCATGGGCATGGCCTTCTGGCCGCAACGCGGACTGGATCGCCTGTGCACCGGCGACTCGACCCAGATCGTCTTCTCGGGCGGCACGCCGCCGGCGACGCCTTGCCACGCGCGGATCGTCAAGAAGCTGTCCGAAGCCGAGGTCGCCGCCCTGCCGGACCGGGACCGTCCCTAGCCGAAAAGACGGCAGGATTACTTCGCGGTAATCCTGCCGTGCGAGGTTTGAGAACGGCTCGCTGAAACGCTAAGAACGGGCCCAATCCCTAACTGCGTTCCGGCGTGGAACAGAAGGTTCGCACGCCATGCCCCGACCCTCTCAAGGATCCTCGCACGTGGCGAAAACCCCTCGCACCCCGGCCCTCTTCCTGATGGCCGCCGCAGCCCTGACGCTCGCCGCCTGCGGCGGACACGGCGACGACAAGTCCAAGGCCGGAGAAAAGGCGGGCGCCTCGCGCCAGACGGTCAGCGTCGCCACGGCGACCGAGGTCGCCCTTCCGCGCGTCATCGTCGCCTCGGGCAGCGTCTCGGCCTGGGAGGAGGTGCCGGTCGGCGCCGAGACCGGCGGCCTGACCGCCGTCGGCGTCTATGTCGATGAGGGCTCCTACGTCCGTCAGGGTCAGGTCCTGGTCAAGCTGAACGACGCCCTGCTGCAGGCCCAGCTGCGTCAGCAACAGGCAGGCGTACAGACCGCCGAAGCCAACGCCGCCCGCGACGACGCCGCGCTCGGCCGCGCCCAGGAATTGAAGTCTCGCGGCTTCCTCAGCCAGGCCTCGCTGGACACCGCCCTGGCCAACCAGCGCGCCTCGCAGGCCAATCTGGCCTCGGCCCGCGCCTCGCTGTCGGAAACTCGCACCCGCCTGGCCCAAAGCGAGATCAAGGCCCCCGTCTCGGGACTGATCATCAGCCGCAGCGTGACCAAGGGTCAGATCGTCGAGGCCGGAACCCAGCTCTTCCGCATGGTCCGCGACGGCCGTCTGGAACTGGATGCTCAGGTGCCCGAGACCGATCTGCCCGCCTTGCGCGCCGGCCAGACCGCCACCATCACCTCCAACGAGGGCGTCGCCACCTCCGGCACGATCCGCATCGTCACCCCCGAGGTCGACGCCCAGACCCGCCTGGGTCTGGCCCGCATCACCCTGTCGCCCGGCAGCGGCCTGAAGCCCGGCATGTTCGCCCGCGCCTCGATCAACGCCGGCGCCCAGCCCGCGACCGTGGTGCCTACCGGAGCCGTCCTCTACCGCAGCAACAAGTCGGGGGTCTTCGTTCTGGATACGCAAGGCGCCGCCCACTTCCGCCCGGTGACGGTCCTGTCGCGGCGCGACGACCAGACCTCGGTCAGCGGGATCGAGCCCGGCGTCCGCGTCGTGGTCCAGGGCGCCGGCTTCCTGAACGAGGGCGACAAGGTGACGATCGCCGCCGCCCCGACTGCCGCACCGACCGTTGCTCCGGCCGCGAAGTAAGGCCCGGCCATGAACAATATCTCCTCCTGGGCCATCAAGAACCCCATCCCCATCATCCTGCTGTTCCTGTTGCTGACCCTGGCGGGCGTGACCGGCTTCATGGGGATGCGGATCAACAACAACCCCGACATCGACTTCCCCCTGGTCTCGGTCACCGCCGCCCGCCCGGGCGCCGCCCCGGCTGAGATGGAGGTCCAGGTCACGCGGGTGATCGAGGACTCGATCGCCGGCCTGTCGGGCGTGCGCCACATCTATTCCAACGTCACCGACGGCGTGTCCTCGACCACCATCGAGTTCGAGCTGGGCACCGACACGGAACGCGCCACCAACGACGTGCGCAACGCCATGAGCGGCGTGCGCGGCTCCCTGCCGCAGGACATGCAGGAGCCCACGGTCCAGCGCATCGACATCACCGGCGACGCCCTGATCACCTATGTGGTCCGCTCGCCCACCATGTCGCCGGAACAGATCAGCTGGTTCATCGACAACGAGATGAGCCGCGCCCTGCTGGCGCTTGGCGGCGTCGGCGAGGTGAATCGCTCGGGCGGCGTCGATCGCGAAATCCGCGTCGAGCTGGACCCCGTGCGCCTGGCGTCGTACGGCGTCACCGCCGCCCAGGTCAGCCAGGCCCTGACCAACGTCAACAACAACCTGCCCGGCGGCCGCGTCACCGTGGCCGGGTCCGAGCGCGCCGTCCGCACCCTGGGCGCCGCCGGTTCAGTCGAGCAACTGCGCGAGACCCTGGTGCCGCTGGGCGACGGCAGAAGCGTGCGCCTGGGCGACCTGGGCGCCGTGGTCGACAAGTGGGGCGAGCCCCGCCGTCTGGCCCGCTACAACGGCCAGGAAGCCGTGACCTTCAACTTCCTGCGCTCCCGCGAGGCCAGCGAGGTCAAGGTGGCCGAAAAGGTCCGCGCCGAGGTGGCGAAGATCGACGAGGCCCATCCCGAGCTGACCATCGAACAGGTCACCTCCAGCGTGAAATACATCGAGGAGAGCTACCTCGCCTCGCTGGAGGCCCTGCTGCTGGGCGCCGTTCTGGCCGTCATCGTGGTCTTCATCTTCCTCCGTGACTGGCGCGCGACCCTGATCGCGGCCACCGCCATGCCGATGTCGCTGATCCCCACCTTCGCCCTGCTCGGGCCGATGGATCAGTCGCTGAACGTGGTCACCCTTTTGGCCCTGTCCCTGACCATCGGCATCCTGGTCGATGACGCCATCGTCGAGATCGAGAACATCGTCCGCCACATGCGGGACGGCAAACCGCCATACGACGCCGCTTTTGAAGCCGCCGACGAGATCGGCCTGGCCGTCGTGGCGACGACCGGGACCATCATCGCCGTCTTCGCTCCCGTCGGCTTCATGCCGGGCATCATTGGCCAGTTCTTCAAGGCCTTCGCCCTGGCCGCCTGCATCAGCGTCTTCTTCTCGCTGGTGGTGGCGCGGACGCTGACACCGCTGATGGCCGCCTATCTGCTGAAGCACACCAAGCACGAGGACAAGGACCCCTTCTGGATGGCGGGCTATCTGCGCGCCCTTCACTGGTGCCTGGGCAACCGCTGGAAGGTGTTCGTCATGGGCGCCCTCTTCCTGATCGGTTCGATCGGCCTGTCAGTCGTGGCCAAGATGTCCTTCGAGTTCATGTCGCCGGGCGACGAAGGCCGCGCCGCCTTCCAGGTCGAACTGCCGCCTGGCTCGACCCTGCGCCAGACCGACGCCGTGGTGCATCAGGTCACCGCCAGGCTGAACGCCAGGCCCGAGGTCACCTCCGTCTACGCCGCCATCGGCGGTCAGGACGTGGGTCAGGCCAACATCTACGCCGATTTGACCCCCAAGGGCGAGCGGGCGCTCAGCCAGCAAGCCTTCCAGCGCGTCATGGTCGACGAACTGAAGCAGATCCCCGGCGCCCGCATCCGGGCCGGCATCGCCCAGCAGGGCGGCGGCCCCGGCGACGGCACCAGCTACACCTTCTCCATCCTGGGCGATGATCCGGCGACCCTGGAAGCCGCGGCCCGCAAGGTCGAGGAGGAGATGCGCGGCGTGCCGGGGCTGGCCAATGTAGTCAACACCGCCGCCATCGCCCGACCGGAAATCCTGGTCACGCCGCGCCCCGACGAAGCCGCCCTGCTGGGCGTTTCGGCCGGCAGCATTTCCCAGGCCGTGCGTGTCGCCACCATTGGCGACATTGAGCAGAACCTGCCCAAGTACAACCTGGGCGACCGCCAGATCCCGATCCGGCTGCAACTGACCGAAGAGGCCCGCGAGGATCTGAACGTGCTGGAAAACCTGCGCGTGCCGACCGCCTCGGGCGCCTCCGTTCCGCTCAGCGCCGTGGCCGACATCGAGTTCGGCGCCGGCCCGGCCACCGTCAGCCGTCAGGATCGCTCACGCATCGCCTCGATCACGGCGGAACTGGACGGTATCACCACCGGCGCCGCGGGACAGGCCGTCAACCGTCTGCCTTCGGTCAAGAACCTGCCGACCGGCGTGCGTCAGGTGCCCGCCGGCGACGCCGAGTTCATCCAGGAAATGCTGGTCGGATTCGGCATCGCCTTCATTTCCGGCATCCTGCTGATGTACGCCGTCCTGACCCTGTTGTTCAAAAGCTTCGCCTATCCGGTCACCATCATGGCGGCCCTGCCCCTGGCGATCGGCGGCGCCTTCATCGGCCTGGTGATCGGCGGCAAGAGCTTCTCCATGTCCGCCCTGATCGGGGTGCTGATGCTGATGGGGATCGCGGCCAAGAACTCCATCCTGCTGGTCGACTACATCATCATCGCCGAGAAGGAGGGGATGACGCGGCGCGAGGCCATCATGGACGCCGCCCACAAGCGGGCGCGCCCCATCCTGATGACCACCTTCGCCATGGGCGCCGGCATGGTGCCCATCGCCATGGGGATCGGCGCCGACGTCGAGTTCCGCTCGCCCATGGCCATCGCCGTCCTGGGCGGTCTGATCTCCTCGACCTTCCTGTCCCTGCTCTATATCCCGGCCATTTTCACCATCGTCGACGACATCGCCGGCTTTGGTCGCCGGGTTCTGGGCCGCATGTTCGCCGGACAGCGCAAGCTGGCCGACGGCACCCGGCCGGGCGAGGCGACTGCCTTGCACGACTGAATACACCTCCAGACGAAGAGCCCCCGGAGAGCGATCTCCGGGGGCTTTTTCATGCGCGACCTCGGGGAGGCTTTCCGCCAAGGTCCGAAGATCGGTCCGGCTCAGATCGTCAAAAGAAAAGGCGGCCCGGATCGCTCCGGGCCGCCCTGACCTCGCCGCGAGGGCGAAGGCCGATCAGTATTTGACGCGCAGGGTGGCGCCGTAGGTGCGCGGCTGGCCCATGAAGGCGTTGTAGGTCTGGGTGTCCAGGGCCGGGTTGAAGTAGGTCCCGTTCGGCTGGACCGTCGTCTGGAAGGCCGAACCTTGCAGCGGGGCGTTGATCGCCACCTGCTTGTACTCCTCGTCCGTCAGGTTCTGCGCCCAGATGTCCAGGGCCCAGCGCTCGTCCTCCGAGCCCAGGGTGACGCGGCCGTTCACGAGGGTGAAGGCGTCCTGCATCTTGTAGGGCAGCAGGTCCGAACCGGTGTTGTATTCGGTCGAGTACTTGGCCGAGAGGTTGAAGCCGACCTTCAGGCCCGAGCCGATCGAACGATCAAAGGCGACCGAACCCGTGGCCGACCATTCCGGCGCGAACGACGCCCGCGCGCCGGGCAGCAGCGACAGCTGCGGGAAGTTGCCCGGGTTGGTCAGGTCGGCGGCGACGAAGTCCCCGTACTTGGTGTCGGTGTAGGTCAGGCCGCTGCTCAGCGACAGGCCCTCGATCGGGGTGAACCAGACGAAGTCGGCGTCGAAGCCCTGCGACTTCAGCTCGGGGATGGATTCGACAACGAAGGCCGTGCCCAGGAAGGTGTTGAGCTGGAAGTCCTCGAACTTCTGGTTGAAGTAGGTGAGGTTCAGCAGGACCGTACGATTGAACAGGGTGTTCTTCAGACCCAGTTCGAAGCTGTCGACGGTTTCCGAGGGGAACAGCAACGAGGCGGTCGGCGTGATGCCCGTCTGCACGCGGTCCAGGTTATAGCCGAACGACTTGTAGCCGCGGGCGTAGGAGCCGTAGGCCATGACCGAGTCGTTGAAGCGATAGGCCGCCTTGATCGTGCCGCTCAGTTCGCCGTCGTCGGTCTCTTCCGAGATGCGACGGTTGTCGAACAGCGGGTTGGCCCAGGGCAGGCAGACGTTGCCGGCGACGCGCTGGGCGCTGGCGGCGGCCGCGGCCGGGGTCAGACCCGCGCCGATGAAGGCGTTGGTCAGGTTGGTGACATTGCCCAGGGCGCCGCCGCAGGCCGCGCCATTGGCGCCCAGGTTGTCCTGCACGCCCAGAAGGCGCTTCTTGTCCTGGGTGTAGCGCAGGCCCAGGGTCACATCGAACTGGTCGGTGACATGCCAGGTGTTGTTGGTGAACAGGGCCAGCGAGTCCGAACGCTGGCTATAGTGGTCCTGCACCCCGTGGCCGACGCCGAAGCCCGGCCCGGTCGGCGCCAGGGGTCCCGAAGTCGAGGTGCCGCCGTTCAGCAGGCAGCCCGCCAGGAAGGTCGGGGTGGTGCCGGCCCGCGTCAGGCAGCCGATGATATTGCCGCTCTGCGGAATGGCGCCGCCCGTGCCGGCGTTCAGTTGCGACGAGATCAGCAGCGACAGGAAGGGCGTATAGCCGGCGCCGTACCAGTAGCTGTCGTTGCGGCTGATGTTCTCACGCGTGGCGAAGACGCCGACCAGCCAGTCCAGCTTGTCAGTCGAGCCCGCCAGGCGGAATTCCTGGGTCAGGTTGTCCAGTTCGAAGCCGTAACCGCCGTCATCGACACGATACAGCAGGTCCGCCGTCGTATAGTCGAGGTCCATGGCGTTGATGCCCTCCCAGTTCCGCCAGGAAGTGACGGAGGTCAGGGTGGCGTCCCACGAGGGGATGTCGATGTTGGCTTCCGCCGAGAAGCCCATGTCTTCCATGGTCTGGGCGGTGCTGCGGTTGGCGTAGGCCGTGCGCGAGAAGGGCAGAGCGCCGAAGCCGGGCGCCGGAGGCTGCTGCTGGCCGCCGACCGCCGTGACCGCACCATAGGTCTGGCCGGTGCGCACCTGGGTCGAGACGCAGCAGTATTCGTCGCGCTTGGAGTAGTCGGCGATCAGACGGATCGACACCTCGTCGGACGGTAGGATCAGCAGTTGGCCGCGCGCGGTCCAGAAGTTCTGGTTCTGGTCGTCCTTCTCGGTGCGGGGACCGGCGCCGGTGACCACGTCATAGAAGCCGTCGCGCTCGCGCTTGGCCACATACAGGCGACCGGCGATCTGATCGGTGATCGGTCCGGTGACCGAGCCGGCCACGCCCCAGGCGTTGAAGTTGCCGTAGGTGGCCTCGGCGTTGAAGCCGGGCGTGAACGAAGGCGCCTCGGTAATGATGTTGATGACGCCGGCCGAGGTGTTCTTGCCGAACAGGGTGCCCTGCGGCCCCTTCAGCACCTCGATGCGGCTCAGTTCGCCCAGGTCGCCGAAGCCGACGCCGTTGCGCGAACGATAGACGCCGTCGATGACTACGCCGACCGAGCTTTCCAGGCCGGGGTTGTCGCCGACCGTGCCGACGCCGCGGATACGGGCCGTGGTCGAGGCTTCCGACTGGGTCGAGGTGACGGTCATGCCCGGCGTCAGGATCTGCAGATCCTTGATGTCGCGCACGCCCGCGCCGTCTAGCGCCTCCTGCGACAGGGTCGTGACCACGATCGGCACGTCCTGCAGGTTCTGTTCACGCTTCTGCGCGGTGACGATGATGTCGTCGATCGTCGTCGGCCCCTCCTGGGCCGAGGCGGCGCCGGCGAAGCCGAAGGCGACGACGCCGACGACGGCGGCCGACGCGGTGCAGCGAAGGATGTTGTTGAAACGCATATGGCGGCTCCCCGGCTCTGTGGCCCGGCCGCCCGCGGCGACCGTGGCGATTCCTGTCCCTGTCGATCCACGCTCATTGAACGGCGTGAATTCTCCATGAACAGGGGTAAGCCAGGGTCGGGAAAGCGACAAGAAGCCGCAAAGCTGCGAATGGCGATTTCAGCCAACGTCGCTCTACGTGTGGCGAGAAAGCGACAAAAATCGATTACGCAAGGTCAATATTATCAACGTTCACTGCAAGATCTTGGCAGTTGAGGCGGCTTGCCTTTGTTGCTGACGTCGCGCCGCGAGGTTCAGAATCAACGCCGCCGCCAGGGCCGAGAGCACCGATCCGCCGATAACGCCCAGCTTGACCTCGATCTGCACGGGCGAATCCACCGCGCCGGGGAAGGCCAGGACGCCGATGAACAGGCTCATGGTGAAGCCGATGCCGCACAGCAGGCTGACGCCGTAGAGCTGAAGCCAGCTGGCGCCGGAGGGCTTGTCGCCGATCTTGAGCTTGGCGGCCAGCCAGGCGGCGCCGAAGACGCCGACCTGCTTGCCGACGAACAGACCAAGCGCGATGGCGATGACCAGGGGCGCGAAGGCCTGCTCCAGCGACAGACCGGCGAAGGACACGCCCGCCTTGGCGAAGGCGAACAGGGGCAGGACCAGGAAGGCGACATAGGGGTGCAGGTCGTGCATCGCCTCCTTGAGCGGGCTTTGAGAGGTCTCGGGACGCGGCGCGACCGGCACGATCATGGCGAAGGCCACCGCCGTCAGCGAGGTCGACAGCCCCGACATCACCGTCAGATACCAGACCGCGCCGAAGCCCAGGACCCAGAAGGGGCCGGCCAGACGGCGACGGCCGATCAGGGCCAGGGCGGCCAGAACCCCGGCCACGCCCAGCAGCGGCAGCCACTGCACGCCCTGACTGAAAAGGACCGCGATCAGGGCGATGGCCCCGAGGTCGTCGACGATGGCCAGGGTCAGCAGGAAGACCCGCAGCGATGACGGCAGGCCCTTGCCCACCATGGCGAAGACGGCCAGGGCGAAGGCGATGTCGGTGGCCAGGGGGATAGGCCAGCCCTGCGACGGCCCTCCCAGCGCCCCTGCGACGGCCAGATAGACCAGGCCCGGAACCGCCATGCCGCCCAGGGCCGCGATGATCGGCAGGGCCAGCTTCTTGGGATTGCTCAGCTCGCCCCTGAGTATCTCGTATTTGATCTCCAGCCCCACCACGAGGAAGAAGACCGCCATCAGGCCTTCCTTGATCCAGCCGGAGATCGTCTCTTCCAGCCGCAGCGGGCCGACTTGAAGTACGTGGACGCTCTTCAGCCAGGCGAAGTAGTCGGCGGACATAGGCGAGTTGGCGACGATCAGGGCGGCGACGGCGGCGAGGCCGAGCACCGCGCCGGAACCGGCTTCGGTCTTAAGAAAGTCGAGCGTGAGCTTCTTGGCCACGGCGGTCTCCGAAATCAAAAGGACTGTCGTGGCGTCAGGTTATCGACGGACGCCGGACCGGATTCGCACATCAAAGGACGGCGCCAGCCTGGCCCCGACGCACGACAAGCGAAGCGGGACCTGATCTCTGCTGTTGAAAATAGCCGACCCACCCACAGGTTCAAGACCAACTCGACCGTCGATGTTGCGGTTGCGAACCGAGCGACGAACGCGCATCTGCCAGTTCATGCCCGTCTCCCCCGCCTATCGTCCCGACCCGCGCTTCTTCGATCTCGGCCCCGACTTCGGCGATCCGGTGTCGGCGGCGGACTTCCCCCAAACGATCCTGCGAGTCCGCAACGACCGTGCGGCGGCGGACGTCGGGCTGGAGACGCTGAGCGACGACGAATGGCTGAGCGGTTTTGGCCGTTTCAATCCCCTGCCCGGCCAGCCCGCCCCCGTCGCCATGCGCTATCACGGCCACCAGTTCCGCACCTACAACCCCGACCTCGGCGACGGCCGCGGGTTTCTGGCGGCGCAACTGCGGGAGGTGGGCGGCGCCCAAGCAGCGAGCGACCGCGTCGCGAGCGATAGCGCCCCTCCAGGTCGACTTCTCGACCTGGGAACCAAAGGCTCGGGCCAGACGCCCTGGTCGCGGCGCGGCGACGGGCGGCTGACGCTGAAGGGCGGGATGCGCGAAGTCCTGGCCGCCGCCATGCTGGAAAGCCTGGGCGTTCCGACCTGCCGCATCCTGTCCCTGATCGAGACCGGCGAGGCGTTGGAACGGAACGATGAGCCCTCGCCCACCCGCTCGGCGGTCATGGTGCGGCTGTCGCACAGCCACATCCGTTTCGGGACCTTCCAGCGCGCCGCCTATTATGGTCGCAAGGATCAACTGGAAGTCCTGCTGGAGCACGCCCGCAGCCTGTATCATCCCTCGGTCACGCCCGGTGACGCGCCCGGCTTCCTGGCCGCCGTGGTCGAGGTCTCGGCGCGGCTGACGGCGAAGTGGATTTCCGCCGGCTTCGTCCACGGGGTGCTGAACACCGACAATCTGAACGTGACGGGCGAGAGCTTCGACTACGGTCCGTGGCGCTTCCTGCCCCACTATGACCCGGCCTTCACCGCCGCCTATTTCGACAATTCCGGCCTCTACGCCTTCGCGCGCCAGCCCGAGGCGGTATTCTGGAACCTGACCCAGCTGGCCGGCTGCCTGAAGTTGATCGCCGAGCCGCAGGTTGCGGCCCTGACGGAGGCGCTGAACGGCTTTGGGCCGGCCTATATCCGCCACCTGCGCGCCGCCTTCCTGAACAGGCTGGGGGTCAAGAGCCTGGGCGAGGCGGCGGACCAGAGACTGCTGGACGCAAGCCTGGCCCTGCTGCGCGACAAGGGGGAGGCCCTGCGTTGGGAGCCCCTCTTCTTCGACTGGTTCGGCGGCTTCAGCTCCGGCGCGCGGGCGCTGGGCGGCGTGCGCGGCAAGGCCTATCAGGGCGAGGCCTTCGACGCCTTCCGCTTCGCCCTGCTGGAGCACGAGCCCGACCGGCCCGAGCGGCTGGAGCATCCGATGTTCGCCTCCGCCGAGCCCGAGGAAATGCTGATCGACGAGGTCGAGGCTGTCTGGTCGGCGATCGATCAGGGCGACGACTGGTCGCCGCTGTACGCCAAGCTGGCCCGCCTGGAGGCGGCACGGCAGGCCTGGGCCCTATAATTTCGCTCATCCCCGCGGAGGCGGGGATGAGCGGATTTCGTTACACCGACACCTCATGTCATCAGTTGATGTCATCAAGCGTTGACAGGCCGCTTCGCGCGGCCTAATGCCTTTTGACGATCACTGTCGGATTACGGGGAATTGTGGTTTCAGCCACGCCGTCGCCGCAGGTCGCGCCTACCCCGGTTCACAGATTGTTACAGTTCCTTGACGACGGGACCCCGCAATCTGATCTAGCAACTGTTACCAATCAAACCTCCCCGGTTTCGACCATGACCTCGACCACCTTGACGCCCCGATCCCGCGCAAAAGCCGATTACCTGAACCTGACCCTGTGGACCTTCCAGGGCTGGATCACGATGTTCTTCATAGCCGCCGGCTACGCCAAGCTGACGGAGTCGATGGAGAACCTGACCGTGCTGATGCACTGGCCCGCCATGGCCAGCGTCAACTTCGTGCGCGGCCTGGGCGTGGTGGAGATCGTCCTGGCGGTCATGATGCTGGCCCCGCTGATCTCCTGGCGCTTCGGTCGCCCGCTGTTGCTGACCGCAAGCGTCGGCCTGCTGGCGCTGCAAAGCATCATGCTGATCCTGCACGCCACGGAGTTGGACATCGGCCTGGCCCTGACCAACCTCTTCCTGATCGCCATCACGGCGCCGGTCTTCTGGTTCCGCCGCCACTAGACCACCCCAACAGTTCCTCCCCGGATCGGCCGCGGCGGGGCGCAAGCTCCCCGCGGCCGATTTGCGTTTGCAGCGCCCGCTGTTCACAACTTGTCGAGGGGCGGCGCGAGAAGCTTCCCTTTACGTCCGCGTCAAGTTATGGATGACGCATGGCGACCGCAGACGATCACCGCACCTATTCCATCCGGCACCTGTGCCGCGAGTTCGGCGCGACCGCGCGGGCTCTGCGTTTCTATGAGGACAAGGGTCTGCTGACCCCGGCCCGCAAGGGCCAGACGCGAGTCTATGACAGCCGCGACCGCGCCCGGCTGAAGCTGATCCTGCGGGGCCGCCGCATCGGCTTCACCCTGCAGGAGATCCAGGAGATGCTGGATCTGTATGACCGCAAGGACCACAACGTCCATCAGATGGCCGTGGCCCTGCGCCGTCACCGCGCCCAGGTCGAGGCGCTGAAGCAACAACTCGAAGACATCGAGGGCGCCATCCAGACGGCCGAAGAGGCCTGCGCCTGGATGGAGTCCAAGCTGGGCGAACACCGCCCCGACCTGCTGCCGGGGGCGGACGAATACGCCAGCCTGCTGAGCGAACGGCTCAACCCCGACAATCAATTCCAGCCCTTCAAAGCGAGAGCCTGATCATGGCCTACAAGGCGCCTGTCCGCGACCTGTCCTTCGTCCTGCACGACGTGCTGGAGGTCGAACGCTACGCCAACCACTTCGCCGACGCCGATCTGTCGCGCGACCTGATCGACCAGATCATCGAGGAAGGCGGCAAGTTCGCCGAGGAGGTCATCGCCCCGATCAACCGTCCGGGCGATCAGGAAGGCTGCACCATCGAAGGCGACGTGGTGACGACGCCCAAGGGCTGGAAGGAAGCCTATCACCAGATGGTCGAGGCCGGCTGGACCAGCCTGGCCTTCGGCACGGAATACGGCGGTCAGGGCCTGCCCTCGATCGTGTCCATGGCGGTGGGTCAGTTCACGGCGGCGGCCTCGGCGGCCTTCTCCATGTATCCCGGTCTGACGGCGGGCGCCTATCACGGCATCGAGGCCTCGGCCTCGGATGAGCTGAAGCAGACCTATCTGCCCAAGATGGCGACCGGCGAATGGACCGGCACCATGAACCTGACGGAGCCGCAGTGCGGCACCGACCTGGGCATGGTCCGCACCAAGGCCGTGCCGAACGGCGACGGCAGCTACTCCATCACCGGCCAGAAGATCTGGATCTCGGCGGGCGAGCACGACTTCGCCGACAACATCATCCACACGGTCCTGGCCCGCGTCGAAGGCGCGGTTCCGGGCATCAAGGGCCTGTCGCTCTTCGTCGTGCCCAAGTTCCTGGTCAACGAGGACGGCTCGCTGGGCGAGCGCAACGGCGTCCAGTGCGCGGGCCTCGAGCACAAGATGGGCATCCACGGCAACGCCACCTGCGTCATGGCCTATGAGAACGCCAGGGGCTGGCTGATCGGCGAAGAAGGCCGCGGCATGAACAACATGTTCGTGGTCATGAACGAGGCCCGCCTCGGCACCGGCCTGCAAGGCCTGGCCATCGGCGACGCCGCCTATCAGGCCGCCGTCGAGTTCGCCAACGACCGCCTGCAGGGCCGCGCCCTGACCGGCGCCAAGAACCCGGACGGCCCCGCCGACCCCATCATGGTCCACCCCGACGTGCGCCGGATGCTGCTGGAGTCGAAAGCCTTCGTCGAAGGCGGTCGCGCCTTCATCCTGTGGACCGCCCTGCAAGCCGACCTGCAGAAGTCCTCGGACGAAGCCACGGCGACCAAGGCCAAGGACTACATGGGCCTGATCACGCCCGTGCTGAAAGCCTATCTGACCGACAAGGGCTTCCATGTCGCCAGCCTGGCCATGCAGGTCCACGGCGGCTCGGGCTATACCGAGCACTTCCCCGCCTCGCAGTACCTGCGCGATGCCCGCATCACCATGATCTATGAGGGCACCAACGGCATTCAGGCGCTCGATCTGGTGGGCCGCAAGCTGCCGTCGAACGGTGGCCGCGCCATCATGAGCTGGTTCGCCGACATCGACGCCTTCGTGGCCGAGAACGGCGCCGACGAGGCCATCAAGCCCTTCGTCGACGGCCTGGCCGACACCAAGAAGAAGCTGCAGGACGGCACCATGTGGCTGATGCAGAACGGCATGGCCAACCCGGACAACGCCGCCGCCGCCTCGACCGACTACCTGCACATCTTCGGCCTGACGGCGCTGGCCTATATGTGGGCGCAGATGGCGAAGTCGGCCCAGGCCAAGATCGCCGCCGGCGACGCCGATCCCTACTACGTCACCAAGCTGCAGACCGGGCAGTACTTCGTCGAGCGCATCCTGCCCGACGCCGCCGCCCATCTGACCAAGCTGAAGACCGGCGCCGAGGTGCTGATGCAGATGCCCGCCGAGGCCTTCTGATCCGCCACTGAACCACAGGGCCTCTCTCGCCGACGCGGGGGAGGCCCTTTCTCTATCGACCGCGCCCAGACGACCGCCAGAGTCCGAACCGCGCCCGCAGGAAACGCGACCATGAACGTGCTCAACACGCCCGAACCCGACTTCATGCTTGATGAGGAGATCACCCTCTTCTCCGACAGCGTCGGCAAATGGATCGACGAGCACGCCCCGCCCGAGAAGTTCCAGCAGTGGATCGCCGCCTCCTCGGTGCCGCGTCAGTTGTGGAACGACGCGGGCGACGCCGGCCTGCTGGGCCTCAGCCTACCGGAAGAAGACGGCGGCTTCGGCGGCGACTATCGCCACGAGGTCGTGCTGATGCGCCAGCTGGGCTGGAAGGGCGCGGACCACTTCGGCATCTCGCTGCACAACGCCATCGTCATGCCCTACGTCTGGCACTACGGCACGGCCGAGCAGAAGGCGCGCTGGCTGCCGCGCCTGGCGTCTGGCGAACTGGTCGGCGCCATCGCCATGACCGAGCCGGGCGCCGGTTCCGACCTGCAAGGCATCAAGACCACCGCCGTCAAGCTAGGCGACCACTACGTCTTGAACGGCTCCAAGACCTTCATCACCAACGGCCAGCTGGCCAACTTCATCATCGTCGTCGCCAAGACCGACCCCGCCGAAGGCGCCAAGGGCACGTCGCTGATCGTGGTCGAGACCGACGGCGCCGAAGGCTTCGAGCGCGGCCGCAACCTGCACAAGATCGGCATGGAGGCCAACGACACCTCCGAGCTCTTCTTCAACGACGTCAAGGTGCCGCTGGAGAACGCCATCGGCGGCGGCGAGGGCCAGGGCTTCGTCCAGCTGATGCAGCAACTGCCGCAGGAGCGCCTGAACATCGCCGTGCAGGGCGTGGCCGCCGCCGAGCGGGGGCTGGAAGCGACGCTGGACTACGTCAAGCAGCGCAAGGCCTTCGGTAAGCGGGTGATCGACTTCCAGAACACCCAGTTCAAGCTGGCCGAGGTCAAGACCAAGCTGACGGTGGCCAAGGTCTTCGTCGACCACTGCATTGGCCTACACCTGAAAGGCCAGCTGGACGCCGCCACTGCCTCCATGGCCAAGTACTGGGTCACCGACATCCAGGGCGAGACCATCGACGAGATGCTCCAGCTCTTCGGCGGCTACGGCTACATGAACGAGTACCCGATCGCCCAGCTCTACAAGGACGCCCGCGTCCAGCGCATCTATGGCGGCACCAACGAGATCATGAAGCTGCTGATCGCGCGCACGCTGTAAAACGGCCCGGCACAAGGGTAAGGGGTGGCGCATGATCGTCCGCTCCCGCCCCGGCCCGCTGGAAATCCTGTTCGCCCTGAACGGGTCCATCCTGCCGCGCGTGGTCGGACGGCTGGCCCTGACCGTGGTCATCACCGTGGCGGCGGTGATGCTGCACAGAGAACGGCCCGACCTGCCGGTGCATCTGGCGGCGGCGCCCTTCGCCCTGATCGGGCTGGCGCTGTCCATTTTCATGAGCTTTCGCAACAACGCCTGCTACGACCGCTGGTGGGAGGCGCGCAAGCTGTGGGGCGAGCTGATCATCGCCGTCCGCTCTTTCATCCGCCAGACGGCCCTGCTGCCCGAGGAGCGCCGCACGCCCATGCTGAACGGGATGGGCGGCTTCGTCTTCGGCCTGGCCGCCCGCCTGCGCGACCGTGACGAGACGGGCGAGATCGCCCGTTGGACGCCGGTCGAGCCCGCGCCCCACGCCACTGACGCCGCCCTGACCGGCGTGGGCCGCCAGTGCGCCGAACTGCTGCGCGACGGCCTGATCGACCCGATCCGCTATTCGGTGCTGGAGTTGCGGCTGACCGAGATGAGCCATGTCCTGGCCGGCTGCGAGCGGATCAAGACCACGCCCCTGCCCTTCGCCTACGCCCTGTTGCTGCACCGGACGGCCCATGCCTTCTGCCTGATGCTGCCCTTCGCCCTGGCGCCCGCTCTGGGGTGGTGGACGATGGCTGTGTCGCTGCTGGTCGCCTACACCTTCTTCGGTCTGGACGCCCTGGGCGACGAACTGGAAGACCCCTTCGGCGACGATCCCAACGACCTGCCGCTGGACGCCATGAGCCGGATGCTGGAACGCGAACTGCGCCACGCCCAGGGCCAGACCGACCTGCCCCCCGTCTGGCCCGCCCAGCGCGACCGGCTGACATAGAAAGTAACTGCGTTACCTTACCCGCTCATCCCCGCGAAAGCGGGGACCCAGTCCTTTTGCGGGGCAGATCGTGGCCTTCTTCACCTATATCGTCGCCAACGGGCGGAACGGCGCCCTCTACACCGGCTCGACCGACGACATCGTCGAACGCACGTCGCAGCACCGCGAAAAGGTGTTCAGAGGCTTTTCGGCCAAGTATGGGTGCGCCGTTCTGGTCTGGTACGAACTTCATCCGACCCGGCACGACGCCTTCATTCGCGAACGCCAGATCAAGAAATGGAATCGCGTCTGGAAACTGGAACTCATCGAGCGAACCAATCCGGGTTGGCGCGATCTGTTCAACGACCTGTTCTGAGGCTCTCACTGGGTCCCCGCTTCCGCGGGGATGAGCGGAAAAAATGATACGCCTTCACGTTACTTCAGACCTCGCCCCCGGCCACGCCGTCGCTCCGACCCTCGATCAGTCGCGCTACCTGACCCAGGTGATGCGGCTGAAGGCGGGCGACGACCTGCTGGTCTTCAACGGCCGCCACGGCGAATGGCGCGCCAGCGTGGCCGAGGTGCTGAAGAAGGGCGTCATCCTGCGCGCCGAGGAGCAGGTGCGCGAACAGACCCATGGCCCCGATCTGGAGCTGATCGTCGCCGTGGTGAAGAAGGCGCGGATCGAAACCATCGTCGAGAAGGCGACCGAGCTGGGCGCCAAACGCGTGCGGCTGGTCCTGACCCATCGCACCAACGCTGACCGCCTGCGGCTGGACCGGCTGGACGCCATCGCCGAGGAGGCCGCCGAGCAGACCGGGCGGCTGGACGTGCCCCTGGTCGATGATCCGGTCAAGCTGGACGCCCTGCTGGACGGCTGGGACGCCTCGCGCCGCCTGATGTTCTGCGACGAGACCGGCGGCGCGCCCGCCGTCTCGGCCCTGACCGCTGCGGGCGGTGGCAAGTGGGCCATCCTGATCGGCCCCGAGGGCGGCTTCTCGCCGGAGGAAGGCGAGCGGCTGCGTAGCCTCCCCTTCACCACCGCCGTGTCTCTGGGCCCGCGCATCCTGCGCGCCGACACCGCCGCCATCGCCGCCTTGACCCTCTGGCAGGCGGCTGTCGGCGACTGGGAACGATAGAAGTTTATCGCCTTGCCTCTTGAGCGGGGCCGTATCCTCGCCCATCTAGCCGCGACAGCAGGGGTTACAGATGTCCGACACGGCGCCGCTTTCGAAAGAGCAACTGATCCACGCCATGTCGAAGGGCGAGAAGCCCGCCGACCAATGGCGCATCGGCGCCGAGCACGAGAAGTTCGGCTTCGACAAGTCCACCCTGCGCCGCCCCGCCTATGAGGGCGAGAACGGCATCCTGGCCATGCTGACGGGCCTGCAGCGCTTCGGCTGGTCGCCGGTCGAGGAAGCCGGCCACGTCATCGCCCTGGAGCGCAAGAACGCCGAGGGCTTCACCGCCTCGATCAGCCTGGAGCCGGGCGGCCAGTTCGAGCTGTCGGGCGCGCCCTTGCAGACCATCCACGACATCTGTTCGGAGACCGGCCAGCACCTGATGGAGGTCAAGCAGGTCGCGGACCAGCTGAACCTCGGCTTCCTCGGCGCCGGTTTCGATCCCCTGTGGCGGCGCGAGGACGTGCCGGTGATGCCCAAGGGCCGCTACGGCATCATGCGCGCCTACATGCCCAAGAAGGGTTCGCTGGGCCTCGACATGATGCTGCGCACCTGCACCATCCAGGCCAATCTCGACTTTGATTCAGAAGCCGACATGGTGATGAAGTTCCGCACCTCGCTGGCGCTTCAGCCCATCGCCACGGCCCTGTTCGCCTGTTCGCCGTTTACCGAAGGCAAGCCCAACGGCTTCCTGTCGGCGCGCGCCAACGTCTGGACCGACACCGATCCGGACCGCACCGGCATGCTGGACTTCGTCTTCGCCGACGGCTTCGGCTACGAGCGCTACGCCGACTATGCGCTGGACACCCCCATGTATTTCGCCAAGCGCGGCGAGAAGTACGTCGACCTGTCGGGCCAGTCGTTCCGCAAGTTCATGACCGAGGGTCTGGACGCCCTGCCGGGCGAGCGCGCCACGGCCAAGGACTGGGCCGACCACCTGACCACCCTCTTCCCCGAAGTGCGCCTGAAACAGTATCTCGAGATGCGCGGCGCCGACGGCGGTCCGTGGAGCCGCATCTGCGCCCTGCCCGCCCTGTGGGCCGGCGTCCTCTACGACGCGCCGTCTCTGGCCGCCGCCTGGGACCTGTGCAAGGACTGGGACATCGCCGACCACGAGCGTCTGCGCCGCGACGTGACCCGTCTGGGCCTCAAGGCCGAGGTGGCGGGCCGCAGCGTGCGCGACATCGCCGTCGACCTGGTCGAGATCGCCAAGCACGGCCTGAAGAACCGCGCACGCTTCAGCGGCGGCATGGTCGACGAGCGCGGCTATCTGTCGGAACTGGAAGACATCGCCGACAGCGGCGTGACCCCCGCCGACCGTCTGCTGGAGCTGTACCATGGCGAGTGGCAGGGCGACGTCAGCCGCATCTATCGCGACTTCGCCTACTGATCCGCGCTGCCCGCGCTCCCCTGTCACACGATGGAAATGCGGCCTTAACCGGCGACCTTTAGACATGACGGCGAGTACGCAAGGATCGCCCATGACCATCGCCACGGCCGCCCCCTCCTTGACGGGAAAGCCGCAGTCGACCCGCGACGAGGCCGCCGACCTGGCGACCTTCTTTGACGTGTCCCTGGACCTGCTGGTCATACGCGACCTGCAGGGGATCATCGTACGGGTCAGCGCCTCATGGGCCTCGACCCTCGGCTATGAGCCGAAAGATCTGATCGGCCGGGCCATCCTGAGTCTGGTCCATCCCGACGATCTGGCCGCCACGCTAGATAGCGCGACCGAGGTCGAGAACCGCCGCCCCGACGCCCCGGTCAAGGGCCACGTCAACCGCTACCGGCACCGCGACGGCCACTACGTCACCCTGGAATGGCGGGCGCGCAAGTTCGGCGACCGCATCTACGCCGTAGCCCGCGACGTCACCGCCAAGATGGCTGCCGAACAGGCCCTGATCGAGGCCAAGGCCGCCGCCGAAGCCGCCAACCGCGCCAAGTCCGACTTTCTCGCCAATATGAGCCACGAGATCCGCACGCCTCTGAACGGCGTGATCGGCATAGTCGACGCCCTGTCGCGTACCGATCTGGCGCCCGAGCAGGCCGAGATGGTGGGGTTGATCAGCACCTCGGGCGTGACGCTGGAACGGCTGGTCTCGGATATGCTGGACGTCTCGCGCATCGAGGCCGGCAAGCTGGAGCTGGAACTGCGGCCGTTCGATCTGAACGAGGCCCTGGCCGCCCCGCTGGACACCCTGCGGATGCGGGCGGAGGACAAGGGGCTGGGCTTCCACGTCGAGCGCGCCGAGAACGCGCGCGGGGCCTTCATCGGCGACAGCGTCCGCATCAACCAGATCCTGGGCAATCTGCTGTCCAACGCCGTCAAGTTCACCAACCAGGGCGCCGTCACCGTCCGCTTCGCCCTGTCCGAGAACGACGGGGCCCCGACCCTGCTGAGCTTCGAGGTCGAGGACACGGGCGTCGGCTTTGACGCCGATCACGCCGCCCAGCTGTTCCAGCGCTTCAGCCAGGCCGACGCCTCCATCACCCGGCGCTTCGGCGGCACGGGTCTGGGCCTGTCGATCTGCCGCTCGCTGACCGAGATGATGGGCGGGCGCATCGAGGGGGCGTCGACGCCCGGCGTCGGCAGCCGGTTCCGCGTCGAACTGCCCCTGCCCCGCGCCCGAAGCCTGAGGGACTATGACGCCCGCGAGGCCGTCGCCCCCCAACCGTCGCGAGGGCTGCGCGTCCTGCTGGCCGAGGACCACCCGGTCAATCAGCGCGTCGTCCAGTTGATCCTGGCGGGCCATGTCGCCGAACTGGTCACGGTCGAGGACGGCGCCCAGGCCGTCGCCGCCTGCGAGAGCGGAAGCTTCGACGTGGTGCTGATGGACATGCAGATGCCGCGCATGGACGGGCTGAGCGCCACCCGCGCCATCCGCGCCATGGAGGCCGAGCGGCCGAACGCGCCGCGCACGCCGATCCTGATGCTGAGCGCCAACGCCATGGCCGAGCATCGCGACGCCGCCCGCGAGGCCGGCGCCGACCTGCACCTGGCCAAGCCGGTCACCGCCCGCGACCTGCTGACCGCCCTGACGATGCTGACGCCGACCTAGCCGAACCAGCCGGTCATCATGACCCGCAGCGGATTGGCCGGATCGGACAGCAGCCGCGCGGTGATGGCCAGGGAGATGATCACCAGCAGGGGCCGGATCAGGCGCGGGCCGAAGCGCATGGCCGCGTGCGAGCCTAGCCGTCCGCCGACGAACTGGCCCACGGCCATGATCCCCGCCAGGGCCCAGACCACGTGCCCGCCCGCCGCCAGCACCACGATGCCGACGACATTGCTCATCAGGTTCAGCGCCTTGGTATGGGCCGTGGCCCGCGTCAGCCCCATGCCCAGCAGCATGACCAGGCTGAGGGCGAAGAAGGAGCCGGTGCCGGGCCCGAAGAAGCCGTCATAGAAACCGATCCCGCCCGCCACGAAGGCATAGGCCAGCGGCGTCAGCCGCGCATGAGCGTCCTCGTCAGACGCCTTGGGCCCCAGCAGGAAATAGAGGGAGATGCCGATCAGCAGAACCGGCAGGACAATCATCAGCCAGCGCGTGTCCACCAGCGTCACGGCGAAGGCCCCCAGCCCCGCCCCGACGCCGACCAGGGCCAGGGGCCAGCGGATCAGGCGGAAATCGACGCGGCCTTTTCGCCAGAAGTTCCACAGGGCCGAGGCCGTGCCGACGCTGCCCTGAACCTTGTTGGTGGCGATGGCCGCCACCGGGTTCAGCCCCACCGACAGCAGGGCCGGCAGCGAGATCAGTCCCCCGCCGCCCGCGATGGCGTCGATGAAGCCGGCGATCACCGACGCCAGACCAAGAAGGGCGATGATCTCAGGCGTCAGTTCCGGCACGCGCACAGTTCTCCCACGACAGCGGCGCTATAGACCCCGACCGCACCGCACGCCACTCCTGCGCGCTTGACGAAAGGCGCCGTCGCGCCGTTGATGCGACCTCTTCGGCTCGGCCGGAATCGCAGGGGGTGCGTGATGAAGAAAACCGTGGTCGTGGGCCTTCCCATGGGGCTGATCATCGGCGTCGTCCTCGGCGCCCTGATCGACAACATGGCGATCGGCCTGCTGCTGGGCCTGGCGCTCGGTTTCGGCGTCATCAAGTTCGGGGGCGGCAAGAAGCCGGCCGACGAAAGCGAGGCCTCGCCGCCCCGCGACATGGACGAGAAAGCGCCCAAGCCCTAAGCGGTACAGCGGAGGGCCGACATGAGCGCATTCGAATTCTTCTTCAGCTTCTATGGCCTGGTTCTGGGTCTGTCGGTGGCGGTGATCGCCACCGGGGTCGCGCGGGCCTTCAAGCACCGCAAGACCGTGAAGGTCGGCTGGAAGACGCCGGTGCTGGCGGCCTTCGTCGCCCTGGACATCGCCACCTTCTGGGACGCGGCCTGGACCAATTTCAGCACCGCCCCCTACAGCTATGGTCTTCTGATCGCGGGCCTGGTCGTGGCCACGGTCTATTTCGTCGCCACCAGCCTGATCTTCCCCGAGCCGGACGACGAGGTGCAGGATCTGGACACCCACTTCTGGGCCAACAAGCGCGCCGTCATGCTGCTGCTGATCCTGGCCAACCTGATGATGCTGGTCGGCGCGGTCTGCGTGAACCTATCCAAGAGCAGCGGTCTGCAAGTGGCCGCCAGCTACGGGCTCAACCTGGCCATCTATCTGGTCCTGGTCATTCCGGCCGCCCTGACGCGACGGGCCTGGGTGTTCGCGCTGACCGTGGGTCTGCACATCGCCCTCTATCTCTTCCTGGCTGGGCTTAGCATTCTGAACCCCGCCCGCATGGCCGCCGCCGCGGTTGGCGCGTCCTGACGCGGCCGGTTGCCCGTCGCCCGGGCTCGGGTGCATGAAGAGGTCCGCATTCACGGAGGCTCGGCCATGACAGGTTCCATCCACATCGGCGTCGGCGGCTGGACCTTCGAGCCGTGGCGCGGGGTCTTCTATCCCGAGGGCCTGACGCAGAAGCGCGAGCTGGAGTTCGCCAGCCGGGCGCTGACGAGCATCGAGATCAACGGCACCTATTATTCCACCTTCAAGCCCGACAGCTGGATGAAGTGGCGCGACGAGACGCCTGAAGGCTTCGTCTTCGCCGTCAAGGCCAGCCGCTATTGCACCAATCGCAAGGTGCTGTCCGAGGGCGGCGAGAGCTTCGAGCGCTTCCTGTCGCAGGGGCTGACTGTGCTGGGCGACAAGCTGGGCCCGATCAACTGGCAGTTCATGGGGACCAAGAAGTTCGACGCCGAGGACTTCGAGGGCTTCCTGAAGTTGCTCCCCAGGGAAAAGGACGGGGTGCGGCTGCGTCACGCCCTGGAGGTGCGCAATCCGACCTTCGCCTGTCAGGAATTCTATGATCTGGCGGCCAAATACGGCGCGGCCATCGTCTATGCCGTCGACGCCGAGGAACCGACCTGGCCGCAGATCGACCAGGCCACCGCCGACTTCAGCTACGCTAGGCTGATGTCCAGCCGCGAGGACGAACCGACGGGCATGACCTCGGACGAACTGGACGCCGTGGCGGCCCAGACCCGCCAGTGGGCCAAGCGCGGCGACGTCTTCGCCTATTTCATTTCGGGGGCCAAGGTGCGGAACCCGGCGGCGGCCCAGGCGCTGATCGCGAAACTGAAATAGCGGCCGGGTCGTCTTGCGGCGACGCGGGGCGCGTCCCATCTGCGGCGCGCCTTCCCGCCCAGCTTGAGGACGTCCCCATGCCGATCGCCACGCGCGCCTTCGCCGCCACCGCCGCCGACCAGCCCCTGACGCCCTACAGCTTCGACCGCCGCGACCCGGGGCCCGACGACGTGGCCATCGAGATCAAGTATTGCGGCGTCTGCCATTCCGACCTGCACGTCGTGCACAACGACCTGGGCGGCACCCGCTATCCCATCGTGCCGGGCCACGAGATCGCCGGCGTCGTGACGGCGGTCGGCGCCAATGTCACGCGCTTCAAGGAAGGCGACCGGGTCGGGGTCGGCTGCATGGTCGACAGCTGCCGCACCTGCCCCTCGTGCCAGGCGGGCGAGGAGCAGTACTGCGTTCCCGGCATGACCCAGACCTACGGCTCGCCCGATCCCAAGGGCGAGGCGGTCGGCCAGACGATCACCCAGGGCGGCTATTCCGACCGGATCACGGTCGATCAGAACTATGTCCTGTCCATTCCCGACAGCCTGCCGCTGGACGCCGCCGCGCCCCTGCTGTGCGCGGGGATCACCACCTACAGCCCGCTGCGTCACTGGAAGGTGGGGCCGGGATCGAAGGTGGCGGTCGTCGGTCTGGGCGGCCTGGGCCATATGGCGGTCAAGCTGGCCGTGGCCATGGGAGCGGAGGTCAGCGTCCTGTCGACCTCGGACCGCAAGAAGGCCGACGCCGAGCGCATGGGCGCCAAACACTTCCTGATCAACTCCGACAAGGCCGCCATGAAGGCGGCGGCCGAGAAGTTCGACCTGATCATCAACACCGTGTCCGCCACCCACGAGATCGCCAGCCACCTGAACCTGCTGGCGCGCGACGGAACCATGGTCATGCTGGGACTGACGACCGAGGGCCTGCCGGTCTTCGCCATGCCCCTGCTGTGGCGTCGTCGCAGCGTCGCCGGCAGCCTGATCGGCGGCATCCGCGAGACCCAGGAGATGCTCGACTTCTGCGCCGCCCACGGCATCGTCTGCGACATCGAGACCATCGCCCCGCATCAGATCAACGAGGCCTATGCGCGCATGGAGAAGTCCGACGTCCGTTATCGCTTCGTCATCGACATGGCGCAGATTGATCAAGCCGCGTAACGACGCCCTCGCGCCGCCGCTTCCCCCTTGCCAATCCAGGGCGGGTTGCCGAGGGTAGGGCGACGTCGATGCGGCGTCGTCACTACAGGGGAGGGATCATGGCGCGTGTGGCTCTGGTGACCGGGGGAACCCGAGGGATCGGCAAGGCGATCGTTCAGCGGTTGAGAGAAGACGGCCTGGCCGTCGCCGCCGGCTATTCCGGCAATAACGAGGCCGCAGAGGCCACCGCCCGCGAACTGGGCGTCATGGTGGTCAAGGGCAATGTCGGCTCGTTCGAGGACTGCGAGCGGGCGGTGAAGGCGGTCGAGGCCGAACTGGGCCCCATCGACGTCCTGGTGAACAACGCCGGCATCACCCGTGACGGCTTCTTCCACAAGATGAGCGCCGATCAGTGGTCGGACGTGATCCGCGTCAACATGGACAGCGTCTTCAACATGACGCGGCAGGTGATCAACGGGATGCGCGACCGGGGCTTCGGCCGGATCGTCAACATCTCCTCGATCAACGGTCAGAAGGGGCAGATCGGCCAGACCAACTATTCCGCCGCCAAGGCAGGAATGATCGGTTTCACCAAGGCCCTGGCCCTGGAAAACGCGCGCAAGGGCGTGACCGTCAACTGCATCGCGCCCGGCTACATCGACACGGAAATGGTCGGGGCGATGGACCAGAAGGTGTTGGACGGCATCATCGCCCAGATTCCCGTCGGCCGCCTGGGCAAGGGCGAGGAGATCGCAGACATGGTGTCCTGGCTGTCGGGCGAACGTGCCGGATATGTCACAGGCTGCACCCTCTCGCTGAACGGCGGCCAGTACCTGGTTGGCTGAACCGGCTTTGCCTAAAATCCGCCGTTCGGGCGTTCCACGACTTCAACCATGATGACTACGGTCGAGGTTGCGGCGGAGAATCCGCCATGCTTCGCCGTCCCGGCGCCCCGCGCCAGGACGGTCGGAGGCGTGCGCCTCGAGCTTGCCGCCCTGATGGCGCTCGGCGTCTGCCTGTCGGCGACCCCGGCGGCGGCGCAACTGCGTTCCAACGTCCAGACCGAGCAGAGCCGGGTCATTCGCGACCAGTCGGTGACCCGCACCCTGCCCCCGCCCGGCCGCTATTCCTCCGAAGCCGGCCAGACCTTCATGCTGGACCGGGCCGGCAACCTGACCCTGCTTCGTTTCGAGCGCTCGACCGAGACCTGGGCCCTGCGCCCGACCTCGGCGCCGCGTGGCGACACCATCTATCGCAACGACGCCGGCGAGCAGGTCCTGCGCGTCACCCCCTCGGGCGGCATCACCGTCTATACGACGCGCAATCCGGGCGGCTCGCCCGTCTCCCTGACCGGCCCCGCCGTCAGCCTTGAGCCGACCAGCCTGGGGCCGGTGCAGATGTTCAACCTGATGACCCGGCGCAGCAGCCTGGTCAGCGAGGCTCTGGGCCGGCTGGTCCGCATCAATCTGGACGGCCAGGAGTCCGAAGCCCTGTGCATCGAGGCCCTGATCGTCACCACCGACGCCGTGGTCCGTATCGCCCGCTCGCCCAGCGCCCGCCCCTTCCTGGATCGCCTGCGCAGCATCACCGTGATCGAGGGCACACGCGCCTCGGTCAGCTATTCCAACGGCGACCTGCGTGTCGTGGTCGATCCCAAGCGCGGCATCGCCGGCCGTCCGTCCTCCGCCCGCGTCATCCGCGCGGTGATCCCCCAGGACTGACGACCAGGGCCGGCGCGAGCCGAACCCTCAGAGGGCGTTCAGCGGCGTCTTCAGGAAACGGCGCCCCGACGGCTCGGCCGGCGGCAGGGCGCCGGCGCGAATGTTGATCTGCAGCGCCGACAGGATCAGCTGCGGCGGGCTGAGCGTCGCGTCGCGGGCCTCGCGCATGGCGACGAAGTCGTCTTCGGACCGCCCCCCGCCGATATGGATGTTGCCGGCCTTCTGGGCGCCCACCGTCGTCTCCCAGGCGAAGACCTCGCGTCCTTTCGGCAGATAGTCGTGACCGACGAAGACGCGGGTCTCATCTGGCAGAGCGAGCAGCCGCTGGATTGAACGATACAGGGTCCGCGCGTCGCCGCCGGGAAAGTCGCAGCGCGCCGTGCCGTAATCGGGCATGAACAGGGTGTCGCCGACGAACAGGGCGTCGCCGATCCGATAGCTGACGCAGGCTGGCGTATGCCCCGGCGTGTGCAGGACCTCGACCTCCAGCTCACCCAGACGGAAGCGGTCGCCGTCGGCGTAGGTCTCGTCGAAGACCCCGGCGTCCGGCGTCACGTCGAGGGCCTCGAACAGGTCGCCGAAGGTCTTCTGAACCTGCTTGATCCGCTCGCCGATGCCGATGGGGACTCCGGTGCGAACGCGAATAACGTCAGCGCCCGTCAGGTGGTCGGCGTGGGCGTGGGTCTCCAGCACCCGTTCCAGACGCCAGCCGCGCTCGGCCACGATGGCCAGCAGGCGGTCCACCGATACAGTCGAGGTGCGCGCCGCCGCCGGATCGAAGTCCAGCACCGGATCGATGATCGCCGCCGCCCCGGTGACGGGATCGGCCGCCACATAGCTGATCGTGTGGGTCGCCGGATCGAAAACGCCGACGACGTGGGGAATGGACGGTGCGGCCTGGGTCATGAAACGATCTCCTTGCAGCGCCCTATATATTAGCAATTGCTAATTTAGCAATGACGCATATATTGCCCGCCATGATCACACACAAATCCATAGGACTGGAGCAGTTCCAGCAAAGCGCCGGCGAGGCGACGCGACTGCTCCGGTCGCTGTCGAACGAGCACAGACTGATGATCCTGTGCCAACTCGGCAGCGGCGAACTGCAGGTGTCGCAGCTTCAACTGCTGGCCGGTCTGTCCCAGTCCGCCCTTTCGCAACATCTGGCCCGCCTTCGCGAAGACGGACTGGTGGCCACGCGTCGGGACGGCACCGCCGTCTTCTACCGTATCCACGACCCGGCCGCCCTGAAGGTGATCGCCGTGCTCGCCGACATCTACTGCCCCCCGCAAGCCTGAGGACCCCGCCATGACCCTGATCCCCCTGTCCCCTGCAGACGTGGCCGCCCGACTGAAGTCCGGCGCGGCGCGTCTGATCGACATCCGTGAGCCGGATGAATACGCCCGCGACCACATCGCCGGCGCCCTGCCGGCGCCGCTGTCAGCCTTCGAGGCCGCCGACCTGACCCTCAAGGCGGGGCAGGACGTGGTCTTCATGTGCCGCTCCGGCAACCGCACCGGCGTCAACTGCCAGCGCCTGGCCGACCGCGTGGCAGGCCCGGCCTATGTCCTGGACGGCGGTCTGGACGCCTGGAAGAAGGCCGGACTGCCGACCCGGATCGACGCCAAGGCCCCGCTGGAGCTGATGCGTCAGGTCCAGATGGCGGCGGGCGGGCTGATTCTGCTCGGCGGGCTTCTGGGCGTGACGATCCATCCTGCCTTCTGGGGTCTGAGCGCCTTCGTCGGCGCGGGTCTGTTCGTGGCCGGGGCCACCGGGTTCTGCGGCATGGCGCGTCTGCTTCTGCTCGCCCCCTGGAACCGGGCCCTGAAGCGGAGCTGACCGTGGAAACCGTCCAACTCGCGCTCGCCGCCCTCAGCGGCGGGGTGGTCGCCCTGTTCCTGACCGTCTTCGGCGGCGGGGGATCGGTGCTGGCCGTGCCCCTGCTGCTCTATGTCGTCGGCGTACGTGATCCGCATGTCGCCATCGGCGTCTCGGCGGCCGGGGTATCGCTGAACGCGCTGACCGCCCTGGCCGGTCAGGCGCGCGCCGGCCGCGTGCGCTGGCCCTGCGCCCTCACCTTCGCCCTGTTCGGCGCGACCGGCGCCTGGTTCGGTTCGTCGATCGCCAAGGCGATAGACGGGGAGCGTCTGTTGCTCTTCTTCGCCCTCGCCATGGCGGCGGTGGGTCTGGCCATGCTGCGCCCGGCCCGCAGCGAAGGCTCGGCGGCGGTGCGCCTGTCGCCCCGCCTGGCGCCCGGCGTCGCCTTGTCGGGGGCCGGCGTCGGCGCCGCCGCCGGCTTCTTCGGCATCGGCGGCGGCTTTCTGATCGTGCCGGGCCTGATGGGCGCGACGGGCATGACCCTGGCTTTGGCGCAGGCCTCCTCGCTGGTCAGCGTCGCCGCCTTCGGCGCCACGACGGCGGTCAACTACAGCCTGTCGGGCCTGGTGTCCTGGCCCCTGGTGGGCGCCATGACCGCCGGCGGCGTGATCGGAACCCTGCTCGGCCTGCCCCTGGCCCGACACCTCGGGGCCAACGCCGCCCTTGGCCGCCGCCTGTTCGCCGGACTGATCATCCTGGTCGCTGTCTATGTGGCGGGGAAAGCTCTGCTCTAGGCTCACAGCCTCCCGACCGAAGCCTCGCCGTCACGCCCTGGCGCGGAAATACGTGTTTCTACGTACTTAACGGAACACCGGCGTTCGGCGGCCGTTTGGCCGGACGGAGGAGCGCCGGATATGCATTTGGCGAAGGAGGGGCGCAGCACGGCTGGAGGGCCGTCGCCGCGCAGGAAGGCATGCCGAACATGACGTCGCGAACGCTCAGCGTGCGACGCACCGCGTCCGTGCCCACGGACACGGCGGCCCTGCGCATACTCAACACGGTCGCCCGCCTGTCCGAAGAGGAACGCGCCCTGGTGCGTCGCCTGTGCGTCTTCCAGGAAGTCATAGCGGCAGGTGAAGCCTTCAGCGCCGAGGGCCGGGCGGTGACCCCGCGCCTGATCCTCAGCGGCTGGGCCTGCCGCCAGCGCACCCTGGCGGACGGCCAGCGACAGATCTTCGGCTTCCTGCTGCCGGGGGACGGCCTGGGCCTGGGCGCGGAGCCTCGCCCGCTGGACGAGACCACCACCGTGGCCCTGACGCGCGTCGAATGCGTCGATGCGGTCATGCTGCGCGAAATCCTCAGTCTTCAGGACCCGCGTCATGATCGGCTGCGCCGCGCGCTGGTGGCCGCCCGTCGCTATGAGGACGTTTGCCTGCTGAACCATGTCGTGCGGCTGGGCCGGCAGTCCGCCCTGGCCCGCATCGGACATCTGTTGCTGGAATTGCGCGATCGCCTGCAGCGCGCGGGGCTGTGCAGCGCTGATCGGATGCACCTGCCGCTGACCCAGGAGACCCTGGCCGACGCCCTCGGACTCAGCCTGGTGCACGTCAGCCGAACGCTTGGCCAGATGAAGCGCAGCCGCCTGATCTCCATGCAGAACGGCTGGCTGACCATTCTGGACGAAGCCTACCTGCGGACCGCCTGCGACTACGGCGCCGACTACCCCGTCCTTCATTGATCCCCTGTAGCAAGAGAAAGAGAGCGTCATGATCCTGCATCGTCCTTCGCCTCGGCAGCGCGACCTGCGCGGCTCTCGTCGAAAGGGAATCCGATCCAGCCTTTTGCTGGCGTCGGTCGCGACAGTCGCCCTGATCAGCCCAGCCGCCGCCTTTGCCCAGGACGCCGATCTGGCCGCGCGGGTGGCCCGGCTGGAAGCTCTGGTGCTCGATCAACAGAAACGGATCGAGGCCCAGGAAACGCTCCTGGCCGAGCGCGCCGCCGGGACGGTCTCGACCGCCGGGGACCCCGCATCCGAGGTCGATAGCCGCTGGCGCGTCCAGACCGATGCTTCGGGGCGCGCCATCTTCGCCGACCGCGACATGGCGGCCCTGCGCGCCGGCCAGGCGCCCGGCCAGACCGGCGCCGCGCCGCCGACCCAGGTCGCCAGCCAGGTGAACCCCAACGGCCAGATCCAGCCCACCCCGGCGCCGTCCGGCGCTCCGCCGGTCGCCCCCGCGCAAATGGAGGCCCGACGTGAGCAACTGGCGGCCATTCCGGAAGGCATCGCGGTGCTCAGCCGCGCCGGCAAGCTGTCGCTGGACCTGTCGACGGAATACACGCGCTCCAGCGCCAACCGCCTGGTCTTCCGCGGCATCGAGATCGTGCCCGGCGTCCAGATCGGCGTGATCGAGGCCAACGAGGCCGACCGCGACACCAGCGCGGTCAACATCGCCGCCAAGTACGGCCTGACCTCGCGCATGGAAGTGGACCTGCGCGCCAGCTACATCCGCCGCAACGACACCATCACCACCGTCCAGCAGCGCGATGAGGCCGTGACCCGCACCATAGACCTGAGCGGCGACGGCATCGGCGACGTGGAGGCCTCCGTCCGCTATCAGATCAATGGCGGCGAACGCGGTCGTCCGATCTTCATCGCCGGTCTGCGCGCCAAGAGCGACACCGGCGAAGGGCCGTTCGACATTCCGCGCGACGAGTTCGGGGTCGCCACTCGCCTGGCCACCGGCTCGGGCTTCTGGGGCGTGGAGCCCAGCCTCAGCTTCCTCTATCCCAGCGATCCGGCGGTCATCTTCGGCAGCGTCAGCTATTTCGCCCACCTGCCGCGCGACATCAACAAGACCGAGGGCGGCATCACGATCGGCGAGGTCGATCCGGGCGATGCGATCGGCATGTCCATCGGCTTCGGCTTCTCGCTCAATCCGAAGTTCTCGTTCTCCCTGGGCTACAAGCACAGCTACATTCGTCCCACCTCGAGCGAGTTGAACGACATCGTCGAGAAGTCCGACTCCCTGCAGGTCGGCGCCCTGCAGTTCGGCATGTCCTATCTGCTGACCGACCGCTTCAGCCTGAATGGCAATTTCGAGTTCGGGGTGACGGAAGACGCGCCGGATATGCGGTTCGTCCTGCGGCTGCCGATCGCCTTCTAGCCGCGCCCAGACCTCCGCTCGCGAGAGCGGGGGTCGTCAGCGGCCCAAGGATCCCACCAGGGATGTGTTGAGGTCGTAGGTCAACTGGGAAACACGCTGCTGCGCGACGCTGTTGGCCTGAATCGTCGCCAGATCGGGCAGGAATAGATTCAGCTCCATGTCCTGACGCAGATTGCGATTGTTGGCGTTGTTGACGATCAGGCTCTGCAGCTGGCCCGCCGTCACACTGTGGATCAGGGCCGTCGCGCCATTGCCGTCCACCAATGCAACGCCGCCGATGATTCCTCCGGCGACGACGGTGTTGGCTGTATTAGCTGTATTAGCTGTATTAGCTGTATTGGCTGCGTTGGCTGCGTTGCCCGTGTTGGCTGCGCTGCCTGTGCTGCCTGCGCTGCCTGCGCCGCCCACACTGTCCGCACCGCCTGCGCTGCCTGCGCTGCCTGCGCTGCCTGCACCGCTTGAGCCGCTCGCGCCGCTTGGGGTTCCTGCGCCGCCGGCGCTAGCTGTGCCGCCCGCGCTGCCCGCACCACCCGGGCCAGGCACGCCGCCGGTGATCGCGGTCAGATCAATGCCGTTGCTTACCAACGCGGTCACGGCGCTGGCCAGGTCCGTCACGCCGGGCACATTGCCCTGCACCTGCGTGGTCACAGGCCCCGCAGGCGTCCAGGTCAGCTGCGTCTTCAGCGCCAACTCATTGTTGATGTAGGAGCGAATGACGACACCGAAGCCGAAAGTGAAGCCGTTGGTGGTGACGAAGCCGCCACGCAGCCCCGACAGTTCCTCATCGGACAGCGCCTGGGGTCCCTTGGCTTCGGCCTGGGGCGCGTGCTCCGGTCCAGGGACATAGGACCGCAACCCGTCCTCCGGAGCCACCGGCTGGTCCCAGGTCGGCGCTCTGGCCACCGAGGTCGTCGTCAGGACGACCGGCGCGAGGGCCGTCAGGGCCATCAAAAGAGAGAGAGAATATGGGCGTCGCATGACCATCACCTCAGGAACGGATCTAGAGGGAAACGCGTGGTGACCTGGTAGAGCGGCGGCAGTTCCCGCGTCAGCTCCGCCAGGGAGCTGTTCGGCAGGGCCTGCCCGAGCCGCGCCCGGTTCCAGGGCGTCCATTCCGCCGCCTGGTTGAACTTGTCCGCGGGCTCACGAAGCACGAAGGCGACGCCGTTCCACATCGCCGTGAACTGCTCGCGCGTGTAGATCTTCAGCCCCAGGGCGGGGTCGCCGACCAGGACGCGTCCCGCATCGTCCCCCTTGAACACCACGAAATGCTTGTAGCCGGCCGTGTCGATCATGACGATCGCAGGCCGGTTCATGTCTTCGAGGTCTTTCAGGCTCAGCCGGAAGCCGTCCGCCTGATAGCCGTTGGCTTCGAGAAACTTCTTCATGTCGAGCAAGGAGAAGCCGACGCGCTGGATCACGCTCTGATCACCGGCGGCGTACATGGCGCGAAACACCTGCTCCTCGCCGACATCGCGGTTGTAGTGATAGCGCAGCAGCGTGGCCAGGGCGGCCGAGCCGCAGCTGAAGTCGTAACGCTGGCGCACCACCGTGCGGAACGGAATGTCACGGTAGCTGACGACGTTGAGCCGCGACTGCGCGGGACCGTTGCTGAGGATCACCTCTGCGCCCGCAGGCACCGCGCCCAGCCAGGCCGTACACAGGACCGCGAGCGTCAGGCCCGCGCCGCCACGAAAGCCATGACCCCCCGTGCGTTTCACGGCGTGGGCCCCGTCGTGACGATGTTGATCGTGATGGCGCCTTGCAGATTATTGTTGTGGCCGGTGTTCATCACGAAATTGCCGATGCCGTTGTAGCCCGCGAAGGCGCCGCCCGCGAAGGTGATGCCGCCGGAACCGACGCTATTGGCGTTGACGCTGTTGCCGCTGTTGGTCGCCTTTAGCAGCTGATCGCTGGCGATGACGACCACGACGCCCTGACGACCGTTGAGATCGTGCAGTTCCTCCAGGTCCAGAGGCTGGATGGCGGCCGGTGTCGACGTTGCGACGGTTTGCGACGCGACGGGCGGCACGACTTGCGGCGGCGGGGGAGCAGGATCCGAGCCGGCGAACAGCAGCCCGGCTGTTAGAACGATAAGCATGGCTTCCTCCCAGAAGAGATCGGCGGCCGGGAAACCCGGCCGCCGACTGCAGGCTTAGAGTGCGCCGCCGTTGCCGAAGGTCACATTGGCGTTGGCGCTGACGGCCGTTGCCGCCTGGCCGATCGAACCCATGCCGGTGTTGTTGCTCACCGTCTGGATGCCGGCGAAGCCGGCGAAGGCGCCGCCGTCCTGGCCGATATTGCCGGTGGCCAGCGTACCGATATGGTGATCGCTGCCGCCCGCCGCGAAGCTCTGGCCGCTTACGGTGGCGTCGAGGTCCTGGTTGGTCAGGGACACCCGGATATTCCAGTTCGTGGTCGAGTTATCGGTATTGAAAGAGTCGTCCACCCTGGTGTTGTAAGAGTCGTCCACCTTGGTGTTGAACGAGTCATCTACCGAGTTATCGACCGAATTATCCGTATTGTAGGAATCGTCAACCTTGGTATTGGTCGAGTTGTCCGTATTGTACGAGTCGTCGACCTTGGTATTGGTCGAGTTGTCCGTATTGTACGAGTCGTCAACCTTGGTGTTGTAAGAATCGTCAACATCAGTTTTCGAGTTATCGTTGAACGAATCTTCGTAGTCAGTCTTGGTGTTGAACGAATCGTCATAATCGGTCTTGGTGTTCACCGAATTGTCGGTCTTCGAGTTATCGTTGAACGAGTCGTCATACTTCGTGTTGGTCGAAGCGTCACTGTTATACGAATCATCAACCTTTGTGTTGGTCGAAGAGTCGCTATTGAAGGAATCGTCGACCTTGGTGTTGGTCGAAGCGTCGTTCTTGGTGTTGAACGAGTCATCGATGTCGTTCTGCGACTGGCTGTTATACGAGTCATCCGTCCCGTTCGGGTCCGGATGAGCCTGGGCCGAAGCCACAGTTGCAAAGGTCAGCACCCCCAAGAGAATAGCTGCCGAACTCATCAATTTGGCACGCATATCGTTAGCCTCCAGATCAAAATGGATACGGAGGTTCCTCCACCTCCGGACAACCCAATCGCTCTGAGAGACCCTCGTTCCCCATTCGCGCGGCAGGGGAATTGGCCCAAAAACGTACATTCTTCAGGCGCCTCCGCGACGCCGAACCTCATTTGTTATGGCGCCGGGCGGCCGGGCGCAGCAGGTCGGATCATTTGATCAGGCGACCACCCGGAATAAACTCTATCCCTCGCGGCGCTCGGCCAGAAAATCGCCTCGCACACCCGACGCATGGCGTTTGCGCGCGCCGGATGCTAAGCGCGCGACCATGACGACGCCCCCTATCGAACGTATCCGCAATTTCTCGGTGGTCGCCCACATCGACCACGGCAAATCCACGCTGTCGGACCGGCTGATCCAGCACACCGGCGGCCTGTCCGCGCGGGAAATGTCGGAACAGGTCCTCGATAACATGGAGATCGAGAAAGAGCGCGGCATCACCATCAAGGCGCAGACCGTGCGCCTGAACTACAAGGCCCAGGACGGGCTGGAGTATGTTCTGAACCTGATGGACACGCCGGGGCACGTTGACTTCGCCTATGAAGTCTCGCGCTCGCTGGCCGCCTGCGAAGGCTCGATCCTGGTGGTGGACGCCTCGCAGGGCGTCGAGGCCCAGACCCTGGCCAACGTCTATCAGGCGATCGACAACAACCACGAGATCGTGCCGGTCCTGAACAAGATCGATCTGCCCGCCGCCGAGCCGGACCGGGTGCGGGCCCAGATCGAGGACGTCATCGGCATCGACGCCTCCGACGCCGTCATGTGCTCGGCCAAGTCGGGCATCGGCATCGAGGACGTGCTGGAAGCCATCGTCACCCGCCTGCCGGCGCCCAAGGGCGACATCGACGCCCCCTTGAAGGCCATGCTGGTCGACGCCTGGTACGACCCCTACCTGGGCGTGGTCCTGCTGGTGCGCGTCTTCGACGGCGTGCTGAAGGCCGGCATGCGGGTCAAGATGATGCAGTCGGGCTCGACCCACCTGGTCGATCGCGTCGGCGTCTTCCTGCCCAAGAACACCCCGGTCGAGCAGCTTGGCCCGGGCGAGGTCGGCTTCATCACCGCCCAGATCAAGGAAGTGGCCCACGCCGCCGTCGGCGACACCATCACCGACGAGAAGAAGCCGACCGCCGAACCGCTGAAGGGCTTCAAGGACGTCCAATCCGTGGTCTTCTGCGGCCTCTTCCCGGTCGACGCCGCCGACTTCGAGGACCTGCGCGCCGCCATCGGCAAGCTGCGCCTGAACGACGCCAGCTTCACCTTCGAGATGGAATCCAGCGCCGCCCTGGGCTTCGGCTTCCGCTGCGGCTTCCTCGGCCTGCTGCACCTGGAGATCATCCAGGAGCGCCTGAGCCGCGAGTTCAACCTGGACCTGATCGCGACGGCGCCCTCGGTCGTCTACAAGATCGGCCTGCGCGACGGACGCGAGATCGACCTGCACAACCCGGCCGATCTGCCCGACGTGATGCAGATCGAGACCATCAGCGAGCCGTGGATCAAGGCCACCATCCTGACCCCCGACGAATACCTGGGCGGCGTCATCAAGCTGTGTCAGGACCGCCGCGGCACCCAGGTCGAGCTGTCCTACGTCGGCAGCCGCGCCCTGGTGGTCTATGAGCTGCCGCTGAACGAGGTGGTGTTCGACTTCTACGACCGCCTGAAGTCGATCTCGAAGGGCTACGCCAGCTTCGACTACGAGATCACCGACTACAAGGTCGGCGACCTGGTCAAGATGAGCATCCTGGTCAACGCCGAGCCGGTCGACGCCCTGTCGATGCTGGTCCACCGCGCCCGCGCCGAAACGCGCGGCCGCGGCATGGTCGAGAAGATGAAGGAGCTGATCCCGCCCCACATGTTCGTCATCCCGATCCAGGCGGCCATCGGCGGCAAGATCATCGCCCGCGAAACCGTCCGCGCCCTGCGCAAGGACGTGACCTCGAAGTGCTACGGCGGCGACGCCACCCGCAAGAAGAAGCTGCTGGAGAAGCAGAAGGCCGGCAAGAAGCGCATGCGCCAATTCGGCAAGGTCGAGATCCCGCAGGAAGCCTTCATCGCGGCGCTGAAGATGGACGAGGATTAGGGGGCGGCATCCAGCCCTGAATCAAAATCGTGGTTCAGGGCACCGACTTTAAACGTGATGCCGCATGCGTGACATTCCACACTGAGTGAGCAACGATAGCCGAACTCAAGTGAATTGGTTCGGCATGGCGACGCGAAGTATAAGTGATGAGGAAGTCGGCCTCATCAAGACGATGCTCGATAGGGAGATGAAGAACCGGGACATCCAGTTCTTCTTCAATCGCCCCGACCGACCTGTGAACTCAGGGCGTATCACCCAAATCCGACAGGGTACGTATGGCGCAAACGTCGCCAAGGCTCCAGCCGCTGCCCTTGATGCTTTTCTCACATCGCAAAAAACGACGCCACTAACACCCGCGTCACCCCCGCAGCCGCTTCAGAGGCGCGATGAGTTGGCTGCCATGTTCGAGCAGGCCACATCCGGATGGCGCCTTGTTGGAGGCGAGACCGAGCGGATCGAGTGCAAGCGCGAGATCGACGTAAAGAAGCTGACGCCAATCGTCAGGGCCATCGCCGCGATGGCCAACAACTGCGGCGGCACCATTCTGCTCGGCGTCGAGGACAAGTCTAGCCGGGTCGTCGGCTTGGCCGATGATAGCTTCACCAAGATGGACTTAGTAAAGCTAACCAACGCGGTGAAGGCGCATTTGCAGCCAACACCAACTTTTTCGAAAGGCGTATTCAATGTTGGTGGGCATGAAATCGGATTTGTCGACGTCGAAGCGCACCCAGACAAACCCGTCATTGTCTATCGACAAGGCGACCGCCTAGAGGACGGTGCGATCCTGTTTCGCTACCCAGCCGAGTCGGCGAATATCAAATTCGGCGATCTCCGTACGCTTCTCGACGATCGCGATGCTCGGCGGCTCAGGGCGCTTGCGATGGCGACCCGACGCATTGCAGAAATCGGACCCGAGAACGCGGCGGTGCTGAGCACACTAGACGGATCCGTGTCGGTCGGCGACCGACCGCTCGTTGTCGATAAGGATTTGCTTGATCGAGTTAACCTCATTCGTGAAGGGCATTTCGACGAAATAAACGGAGGACCGGCCCTCAAAATTCTTGGCGAAATCACTTCAACTGACGCAACTGCTGCGTCTGCGTCAGGAAGGCGCGTTATCACCGACGAGGACGTCCTTCGAAACTTCCTTGACCAAGAGGTCGTATTCGCCCCGATTGAATATCTGCGGTTTGCCGCCACCGCGACCAACCGCGACTGGCTGCCGATATTCTACTTCGCAGGTCAAGCAGGTCTGACAGGGGGAGAGCTATCGGGTCTGATCGGAACGTTCGAAACGCCCAAGACGAAACACCGCGCTGAGATGGTTGAGAGAGCCCAAGGCTCACGCTCAGCCTACGCGAAGCCTACCGGATCACCGGCTGCTTGGGTGGCCTTGACCTCGATCAGGCGCTCCTTGCCCGCCGGGTCGAAGCTGCGGATGTCGTATCCGGCGCCGTCGCCGTGCTCCTGAGACGTCCATTCGACCTTGCGGGCCAGGTCGGGGCGGTCATGGGCGGTCAGGAAGGCGCGTTCGTGGTGGAAGACGTGATGCTCGCCCCACTGGCCGAGGACGCGGTTGCGGTGGTCGCGGGCCGCGGGGTCGTATTTGCGGACGATGCGAGCGAGGCCCTCGGGGCGGGGCTTGCGACCGGGGCCGAGCGGCGGCGGGGCGGTGATGGGGAGGATGCTTCCTGAGGCGAGAGGCCCCTCCACCGCATAGCCTGTCCTCGGGTTCGCCTGCGGCGAAGCCCGGGGGCGGTCCCCCTCCCCATTCCATGGGGAGGAAAAGGGGGCGGCGGCTGGGTCTGAAAAGCCTGGACGGGCTTCGGCGGCGAGGCCCAGGCTCCAGGCGTCGGGGTGGGCATCGAGGTAGCGTTCGACGGCGGGGAAGATCGCGCCCTGGATATTGTCCTTTCGCTTGTAGCCGCGGATCGTCGGCAGGCCGAGATCGGCCAGCACCGACGACAGGTTCATGTGCTTGAACTCGACCGAGCGGTGCGAACGCCCGGTGCGCGCCATCAGGTCGCGGGCGTGGTGCGCCTTGACGAAGGCGCGCCCCGCCAGCTCAGCGGTCAGCATGGCGAAATACTCGGCGACGATGGCGTCGAGTTCGTCGGCCCGCCAGTCGGTTCCTACTTTTGATGGGTCGATCATGGCCCCTCCGCCTACCAGAGGTTAGCTTTGCCGTGAGGGGTTGACCAGGCGGGGGCGGGTGGGTCGCCTGGGGTATTATCAGCACCTTGAATCAAGGCCGCGCCTGCTCTGGCGGGCCGTTCCGAGTCTTTTGCCAGCCGAGGTCGGGCGCGGGTCTATCCTCTGACGCATGACAGACGCCCCGGAGCCGCCTCGCGGCGAGTTTCCCTTCCGCCGACCCAAGAAGGCACCGACGCCCGGCGCCGGAGACAAGCCGGCCCATTATCGGCTGTCGGGGGCGACGTGGGAGATCATTCTCGACGAGTACCGCAACGGGGCGACCGTGCCGGAGCTGAGCGAGCGGTGGCGGGTGTCGGGCCATGCCCTGCGCAAGCGCATCACCGTGCACGGCGCGACCAAGCGCGACTGGGGCGATCAGATCGCCATCGAGACAGCCAAGGCGCGCGAGGCGGCGCAAGGCGAGGCCGAAAAGGCCAGGGTGGAGCAGGAAGCCGCGGCCGAGGCGGCGCTGGCCCAGGCCCTGTTCGGGCCGCTGACGGCCGAGGACGCGCATGAGGGCAAGGCGGCGGTTCTGGCCTCGACGGCGATGATCGCCTCGGGCCGGGCCATGCTGATGCGGCGGCTGCCCGAGGCCCAGGGGCTGGCGCGACTGGCCGAGGTCTATGTGCGGCTGATGGACCGGCAGGAGAAGACCCACAGCTTCGAGAACACGCCGCTGGAGGTGCTGCTGGCGGCGCGCTTCAATGCGGAAATGATGAGCGCGCGCTTCGCCCTGACGCCGGAGTCGAAACACGACGACCCCCAGTATGAGCTGAAGGCCCTCTACTGGGATCAGCTGAAGCTAGAGAGGGACGTCTACCGGGACGTGGTGACGGAGGCCCAGCGCGAGGCCGCCGAGGCCCGGCGCGAGATGCGCGAGGCGCAGGCGGCGCTGGAGGCGCTGAAGGCGGCGACCTGAACATGAACAATCGTTCATGGACGCATGTGTCGCGTTGCCGTTCGGTGATGCACAGTTAAGGTCCGCCCCCAGCATTATCTGTTGGGGACTGAAATCCATGCGTCTTGCCGCCTCTTCCGTCGCGCTGGCCGCCCTTGTGGCCGTCGCTTCGCCCGTTCTGGCCCACGCGCCCGCCGCCGCGACGGCCGTGAGTGCGCCCTCGGCCACGCCGCTGCGCGGTGCGCCGGTGTCCGAACTGGTCGCCCGCGTCGACATTCCGTGGAAGCGCTTCCAGCTGGAGAACGGCCTGACCGTTCTGGTCCATGAGGACCGCAAGGCGCCGGTGGTGGCGGTGTCGGTCTGGTACAATGTCGGCTCCAAGGACGAGCCCAAGGGCTCGACCGGCTTCGCCCACCTGTTCGAGCACCTGATGTTCGGCGGGTCGGAGAACTCGCCGTCCAGCCACATCCAGACGATGAACGCGGCCGGCGCCACGGGCCTGAACGGCACGACCTGGTTCGACCGGACCAACTACTTCCAGACGGTGCCGACCCCGGCGCTGGACTACACCCTGTATCTGGAATCCGACCGCATGGGCTATCTGCTGGGGCAGGTCAGCCAGGAGGTGCTGGATCTGCAACGCGGCGTCGTCCAGAACGAGAAGCGCCAGGGCGACAACCAGCCCTACGGCCTGACCTATTACGCCACCCTGGAGGCCCTCTTCCCCGAGGGTCACCCCTATCGCCACTCGACCATCGGCTCGATGGCCGATCTGGACGCCGCCAGCATGGAGACGGTGCGCGACTGGTTCCGTCAGAACTACGGCCCCAACAACGCCATCCTGGTCCTGTCGGGCGACATCGACGAGGCCAAGGCCCGCGAACTGAGCCAGCGCTACTTCGGCGCCATCGCGCGCGGCCCGGTGCACACCCCGGTTCCGGCCGACGTCCCGACCCTGGCGGCCCCGGTCGAGCAGGTGCTGCATGACCGCGTGGCCCAGACCCGCATCAGCCGCACCTGGACGACGCCGGGCCTGAACGACCCGGACTCGGTGCCGCTGAGCGTCGGCGCCTCGGTGCTGGGCGGCCTGGCCAGCTCGCGTCTGGACAATGTCCTGGTGCGCGACGAGCAGATCGCCTCCAGCGTTTCGGCCGGCAACCAGACCTTCCAGCGCGTCAGCATGTTCAGCTACTCGGCCATGGTGAAGCCGGGCGCCGACGCCGACGCCGTGGCCAAGCGCATGGACGAGGTCCTGGCCGACCTGATCGCCAACGGCCCGACCCAGGACGAGATCGACCGCGTGGTGACGCAGTACGCCTCGCGTCGCATCCAGGGTCTGGAAATGGCCAACGGCAAGGCCTCGGTCCTGGCCGAGGGCCAGCTCTATTCGGGCGATCCCGACTTCTACAAGAAGGAGCTGGCGGCCTATGCGGCGGTGACCCCGGCCCAGGTTCAGGCCGCGATGAAGAAGTGGCTGAGCCGCCCGGTCTATAGCCAGATCGTCAAGCCGGGCGAGCGTGAGGCCTATGTCGACGCCGCCGCCGCCCCGTCGGGCGCGACCCCGACCCCGGCCGCGCCGATCCAGCGCGTGGCCCGCGAAGCCACGCCGGCCATCGGCCAGGTCTCCAACGTCGACTTCCCCGCCGTCGAGCGCGCCGCCCTGTCGAACGGGATCGAGGTGGTTTACGCCCGCTCGACCACCGTGCCGGTGACCCGCGTGGCCCTGGAGTTCGACGCCGGCGTCGCCGCCGACCGGGCCGACCGCCTGGGCGCCCACACCCTGATGCTGAACGTCATGCAGGAAGGCACCACGACGCGCGACTCCAAGGCCCTGGCCGAGGCCCAGGAACGTCTGGGCGCCAGCGTCTCGGTCGGCTCGTCGATGGACCGCACCACGGCCAGCCTGTCGACCGTGACCACCAACCTGCAACCGTCGCTGACCCTGCTGTCGGACGTGGTGCGCAACCCCGCCTTCGCTCCGGCCGAGGTCGAGCGTCTGCGCGCCCAGCGTCTGGCCGGCCTGGCCAATGAGAAGACCCAACCGGCCGCCATCGCCGGCCGCGCCCTGCCGCCGCTGATCTATGGCGAGGGCCACCCCTATGGCCGTTCGTTCAGCGGCTCGGGCGACGAAGCCGTCGTTCGCGGCCTGACGCGCGCCGATCTGGTCGCCGAGCACGCCGCCTGGATCCGTCCGGACAACGCCAAGCTGTTCGTCGTGTCGGACCTGCCGCTGGCCGAACTGAAGCCGCAGCTGGAAGCCGCCTTCGGCGACTGGCGCGCGCCGACCTCGGCCAAGGGGACCAAGGCCTTCAACGCCGCCCTGCCCCAGACCTCGGCGCGGATCGTCCTGATCGACCGTCCGCAATCGCCGCAGTCGCTGATCTACGGCGGTCAGGTCCTGCCGGTGTCGGGCACCGACGACATCCTGACCCTGACCACGGCCAACACCGTGCTGGGCGCGGACTTCCTGTCGCGGATCAACGCCGACCTGCGCGAGACCAAGGGCTGGTCCTACGGCGTGCGCGGCAATGTCAGCACCCTGCAGAACCGCTCGCCCTACATCGTCAACGCACCGGTTCAGGCCAACCGCACGGGCGAATCCATCGCCGCCCTGATCGGTCAGTACGAGCGCTTCCTGAGCGCCGACGGCGTGACCCAGGCCGAACGCGACCGCACCGTGCTGGGCGACACGCGCGGCCTCTCGGGCAGCTATGAGACCTCGTTCCAGGTCCTGGGCGCCCTGCGCTCCAACGCCCTGTACGGCCGTCCCGACGGCTATCAGGAAGCCCTGGCCGGCCGCATCAACGCCCTGACGGCCCAGCAGATGGACGCCGCCGCCCGCGCAGCCATCGACCCGGCCAAGTTCGTCTGGGTGGTGGTCGGCGACGCCTCGGTGGTCAAGCCGCAGCTGGACGCCCTGGGTCTGCCGGTCGAGGTCCGCTCGGCTCCGGCCCCGACGACGGCCCAGTAAGGCCCGTCAGTCGACACGAACGGAAAGGCCGGCGGGGCGACCCGCCGGCCTTTTTCGTTGGGCTAGCGCTTGCGGAAGCGCGCCGCGTCGGCGGCCAGACCCGCGCCCCAGTCGGTCGTGGGGTGATCGGGCTCGGGCACGAAGGGCAGCTCGCCGGCGACGCCGCGAATGGCCAGAGCCAGAGGCAGGGCGTAGTGGGGCATGAGACGCAGCGGCTTCCTGCGCTTGTCGGTCACGTCCCAGCCCAGGGCCTCGAAGGCCTCGGCCAGATCGGCGCCGGACAGGCGATGGATATCGTCCCAGTCGTCCGGCAGCGCGACAGCCTCGGCCGCATCGCCGCTCAGGCCGAACAGGGAGCCGGTCAGGGCGTCGATCTCGGGGAACTCGTCGCGGGCGTCGGGGTCGGCGTACCGCGGCTTCATCAGCGCCTTCAGTTCCAGATCATCGACGCCGGGCAGGTCGATCAGGCGGCGCAGGGGTGCATTGGTCATGGCCTGCTGTAGCACGCCCGACGCCGGTTGACCGCGCCCGCCCGCGGGTCGAGGCTGACGGCGTGTAAATCCAGAAGGCCTCGTCCATGCCGACCGACCTGCCCACCGCCGCCCGCGCGCCGCGCCTGGCCGTACTGATAGACGGCGAGAACGCCTCGGCCCGGATCGCGGAGGCCCTGTTCACCGAGATCGTCACCTTGGGCGAGGCCAGCGCCAGACGCATCTATGGAGACGCGGCCAATCCCTCGCTGAAGGGGTGGGTCGACGTTCTTCCGCTCTGGGCCATCCAGTGGCAGCAGAATTTCGCCAACACCAAGGGCAAGAACTCCGGCGACATCGCCCTGGTGATCGACGCCATGGACCTGTTGCACTCCGGGCGGTTCGACGGCTTCTGCCTGGTGTCGTCGGACAGCGATTTCACCCGGCTGGCGGCGCGCATCCGCGAGCAGGGCGTGCCGGTCTACGGCTTTGGCGAACAGAAGACGCCGGAGAGCTTCCGCCAGGCCTGCACTCGCTTCATCTACACCGAGGACCTGCCGATCCCGGCTTCGGCGACGACCGGTGACGCCGCGCCGCCCCCGCCCGCCCGTCGCAAACCATCCGCGGCCGTCCCCCTGATCACCGCAGCCATCGCGGCCGCCATCGCCGACATGGACGAGGACGGCGACGGCTGGGTCCATATCGGCCCCATCGGCAACCGGTTGAGGAACACCTATCCCGACTTCAGCCAGCGCACCTATGGCTACGCCAAGCTGTCAGACCTGATCCGCGACACGGGCCGCTTCGATGTGAAGAAAGGAGCTGGAAACGCCATGTATGCTCGCGTCAGGCCGAAGAAGGAGGCCGGCGGCAAGGCGAAGTAGCGCCCGCCCCCTTCCCCCGCGCGCGGGGTGGTCTATGTGTGGGCCATGGCCGCCGCAGAGACCCCGACCGAGACCTTCAAACGCGCACTGGCCAATGCCGCGCGCGCCCTGGCCGAGCAGGCCGAGCTGGAGGTCCACTTCGGTTCGGACGGACCGCGGCTGTCGAACGGCGTCCTGACCCTGCCCCATCCGCCGCGTGATCCCGGCGCGCCCGAAAGCGCGACCCTGCGTGGTCAGGCCGACCGCCTGGCCCTGCGGCTGGCCAATCATGACGAGGGGCTGAACGCCAGGCTGCGCCCGATCGACCAGACGGCGGCCGAGGTCTTTGACGCCGTCGAACAGGCCCGGGTCGAGGCCGTCGGCGCGCGCGAGCTGAAGGGGGTGCGCAACAATCTGAACGCCGCGCTTCTGACCCGGCTGGAGAAGTCGGGCGCCCTGAGGGCCGAGGCCGAACGGGTGCCGGTGGCCGAGGCCGCCGCCCTGCTGGTGCGCGAACGGCTGACGGGCGAGGCCGCGCCGGACGGCGCCAAATCTATGCTCGACCTGGTGCGCTCCAACATGGAGCTGAAGGCGGGCGCCGAACTGGACGCCCTGGCCGCCGTGGCCGATGACCAGACGGCCTTCGCCGCCCGACTGAAGGACGTGTTGCGGGCGCTGGACCTCGACCCCGGCGACGGTCAGGCCGAGGACGCCAACGACGAGGAGGGCGAGGACGAGCCCGACCAGTCTCAGCAGGATCAGCCCGACGAGCAGGAACAGGAAGAAGAGGACGGCGGCGAAGGCGGCCAGTCGCTGGAAGGCACGGCCGACGACCAGTCCGCCGAGGACGAGCGCCAGACCCGCCCCGACGGCGCCCCCGCCGAGCCCGACGGCGAGGCCTCGGACGACGGCCCCGAACTGAACGAAGGCGCCCTGCCCAACCGTCAGGACAGCCTCGACGACGGGCGCGCCGTCGACGCCTATCGCGTCTTCACATCCGTCTATGACGAAACCATCGGGGCCGAGGAACTGTGCGATCCGATGGAGCTGGACCGGCTGCGGTCCCTGCTGGACGCCCAGCTGGCCACCCTGTCGAGCGTGGTGTCGCGCCTGGCCAACAAGCTGCAGCGCCGCCTGATGGCGCAACAGAACCGCAGTTGGGCCTTTGATCTGGAAGAAGGCGTGCTGGACACGGCCCGTCTGACCCGCGTCATCACCGATCCGACCAGCCCCCTGTCGTTCAAGATGGAGAGCGAGAGCCCGTTCCGGGACACGGTCGTGACCCTGCTGATCGACAACTCGGGCTCGATGCGCGGGCGTCCGATCATGGTGGCGGCGGTCTGCGCCGACATCCTGGCGCGGACGCTGGAACGGTGCGGGGTCAAGGTCGAGATCCTGGGCTTCACCACCCGCGCCTGGAAGGGCGGCCAGTCGCGCGAGGCCTGGATCAGCGCCGGCAAGCCGGCCAACCCCGGCCGCCTGAACGACCTGCGCCACATCATCTACAAGTCGGCGGATGCGCCGTGGCGCCGGGCCAAGAAGAACCTGGGCCTGATGATGCGCGAGGGTCTGCTGAAGGAAAACATCGACGGCGAGGCCCTGACCTGGGCGCACGAGCGGCTGCTGGGACGCACCGAGTCGCGCCAGATTCTGATGGTCATCTCGGACGGATCGCCGGTGGACGACTCGACCCAGTCGGCCAACGCCGCCCTCTATCTGGACAAGCACCTGCGTCAGGTGATCGAGCAGATCGAGACGAAGTCGCCGGTCGAGCTGATCGCCATCGGCATCGGCCACGACGTGACCCGCTGGTATCGCCGCGCCGTGACCATCGTCGACGTCGAGCAACTGGCGGGCGTCATGACCGAGAAGCTGGCCGAGCTGTTCGAGGCCAAGCCCAAGACCGTGGCCCGATCTGCGGGGAAACGCGCGGCGTGAACCGGCGGATCTATGTCGCGGCGCTGGCGGCGCTGACGCTGGCGGCCTGCGCCGGCGCGGTCGTGACCTCGCAGCCGTGGTCGCCCACGCCCGAGGCCGATGGCTGGACGCCGGTCAGCGCCTCCACACGGACGGTCGGGCTGGGCCTGCCCGGCGCGGCGGCGCTGGGGCAAGGCGTGCGCTTCGCCGGGGGCGTGACCGTGCTGGCGGGCATGGACTCGCCCTTGCACAGCCTGTCCGACCTGAAGCTGACCGGCGACGGCGGCTTCATCAGCGTCTCCGACGTCGGCGATCTGGCGCGCGGCAAGCTGGCGCTGGACGGGCGCGGGCGGCTGATCGGACTGGAAGGCCTGCATGTGCGCCGCCTGACCCTGACCGACGGCACGCCGATCAGCCAGAAGATGGAGGGCGACGCCGAAGGGCTGGCGATCACCACCGGCGGCGACCTGCTGGTCAGCTTCGAGCGCGACCACCGTATCTGGAACTATGGCCCGCTGACCGCGATGCGAAACCCGCAGGCCGTGCGACGGCCCGACTTCCCCTTTGCTGAAAATGACGGAATGGAGGGGCTGGCGGCCTCCGGCGACGGCTGGCGGGTTGCGGGCGAGTCCGGCGGGGTCTGGGACTGTTCAGCCCTGCGTTGCGCGGTTGTGACCGCCCCGCCCGAGACGCCGCTGCTCGACAGCGACTATCGCATCACCGGCATGGATCGCGATCCGGCGGGCGGCTGGTTCGTGGTGCAGCGCTCCTATCGCGCGCCCATCGACGTGCGGGCGCGGGTGCGGCGGATGGCGGCGGACGGGACCCTGGGGCCGGTGCTGATCGAGCTGAAGCTGCCGGGCACGACGGACAATTTCGAGGGAATCGCAGCCGAGCGGCGCGGCGACCGGACGCGCCTCTACATCCTGTCCGACGACAACTTCAACGCCGTGCAGCGGACCATGATGCTGGCGTTTGATGTAGCCGCCTGATCCTTCTCCCCTTGCGGGAGAAGGTGGCAGCCGAAGGCTGACGGATGAGGGGTGTCGGCGCAGTCGGAAAAAAGCGAAGGCAGAGCGCATTGCGCACACTAGAAAAATGTCGCGCTGACACCCCTCATCCGAGCGCCTTCGGCGCCCACCTTCTCCCTCAAGGGGAGAAGGGCGCTAGATCCGTTCGCTGATCTTGATGGCGGCCTTGCAGCCGACCTTGATGACGCTGGAAAGCAGGCGGTAGGCCGGGGCTTCGCGGCTGCCGTGTTCGATGGCGTGGTCGTGGTGGGCCAGTTCCTCTTCGCGGAACTTCGTCAGTTCGGCGGCCAGTTCGGGATCGCGCTCGCGGACCTCCTCGATCTGGTCGGCATAGTGTTTTTCGATGACGCTCTCCACCGCCTCGGTGCAGGCGTGGGCGGCCTTCTCGCTGATCAGAGCCGTGCCGGCGCCGAGCGCCGTGGCGGCCAGCTTCCACAGCGGGATCATGGCCGTGGGGCGGACGCGGTTTTCCGTCAGCAGGGCCTCGAAGCGGGCCAGGTGGACGGCCTCGTGCCCCTCCATCTCGGTCAGGTCGGCGGCGATGGCGGCCTTGCCCTTGCGGCCTTCCAGCACGGCGCGCTGGGCGCGGTAGATGTGGACGGCGGCGAACTCGCCCGCGTGATCGACGCGCAGCATTTCGGCCATGCGGGCGCGGGTCTGACCCACGCCGGGGCGGGCCAGGGGGATGCGGCGAGCGGCGGCGACGGTGTCGGATGCCTCGGTCATGATCGCTTCCTTACGCCTTCGGCGCGCGCGCGTCCTTGGGACGTTTCGCCGCCAGCAGGCTGAAGATCGCCAGCGCCAGGGACACGAAGAAGTTCCAGCCCGCCATGGAAATCCCGAACAGGCTCCACGGCACGTCGCCGCAACCGACGATGGGCTTCATCTCGGCGGTGCCGTCGGCCAGGGCGCTGAGGGCGCTGAGGTCGATGGTGGTCGAGGGGATGGCCGAACAGGTGGCCGGCAGGTCCCACCACTTCAGCTCGCCGCCGGCATGGAAGCCGGCCGTGATCGCCCCGGTGAAGAAGACGGCGGCCAGCAGGAAGGAGGCGATGCGCGGCGTGCCGCGGCTGGCGCGGCTGAACACGGCCCAGAAGGTGGCGGCCCCGGCGATGGCCACGGCGGCCCAATAGACCTCGCGCTGCTTGAGGCAGAGGTTGCAGGGCGCCAGGCCCGCGAACCGCTCGAAGGCGTGGGCCGCGCCCAGCATGGCCAGAGAGGCCGCCAGAGCAAAGGCGGTCCACCAGCGGGTCAGGCGTTGATACAGGCGCGTCATGGCGCCTTTCTTAGCCTCAGCCGAGGCCCGCGTCGATCAGTGTCCGATCAGCTTGACGGCAAAGAAGGCCCCGACCAGCAGAACCACGAAAAGCACGGTGAAAAGCGCCAGTCTTTTCTCGATCACGGCCAGCATGGGCTCGCCCCAGCGCTTGAGCACAAAGGCCACCAGGAAGAAGCGGGCGCCGCGCGTGATCACGCACAGGGCGACGAACAGGGCCAGATTGAACTGGAAGATGCCCGAGGCGATGGTGATCAACTTGAACGGGATCGGCGTCAGCCCCTTGATCAGAATGACCCAGGCGCCGTGCTGCTGGAACAGGGCCTTGGAGGCCTCGAACGCATCCGCCTTGCCGAGAACGGCCAGCATCCACATCCCGACCGGCTCAAGAAAATAGCCGATGGCGTAGCCCAGCAGGCCGCCCAGCACCGAGGCGATGGTGCAGACCGTGGCGTAGAAATAGGCGCGCTCGGGCTTGGCCAGCACCATGGGCGCCAGCATGACGTCGGGGGGAATGGGGAAGAAGGAGCTCTCCGCGAAGGAGACCACGGCCAGCGACCGGGTCGCGTGACGGTGGCGGGCCAGGGAGAAGACCCAGTCATAAAGCTTGCGAAGCATACAGGCGTCCCGGTTGAGCCTGCGGCTCCTAGCAGGATGAAGGCCCGCGCGCACCCGTTGATCGGCGGCTGCGACACCGCAACGTGTCCTGTTTCGATGCAGCCCCGCCTTGCGCCCGACCGGGGCCGCCCATTAGGTTCCGCCCCAATCGGCGGCAGAGGTCGCCCTAAAAGACAGTATGAGGAGACGCGCCATGATGGACGCCGCCAAACTCGACCAGGAAAATCCGCTGGGCGTGGACGGTTTCGAATTCGTCGAATTCACCGGTCCCGAGCCGGAAGCCATGATCGCCCGGCTGGAGCTGATGGGCTTCACCCAGACCCATGTGAACCCGACCACGGACGCGGTGCGCCTGAAACAGGGCGACATCACCATGCTGGTCAACCGCAGCCCCAAGGGCCAGGCGGCGGACTTCGCCAAGGACCACGGTCCCTCGGCCAACGGCATGGCCTTCCGCGTCGCCGACGCCAAGGCGGCCTATGAGGGCGCGCTGGCGCGCGGCGCCCGCGCCGCCGAGGGCGTCCACGGCGGGGCCCTGGGGAACGACTATCCCTACATCCTGCAAGGCATCGGCGGCAGCTTGCTGTATGTCATCGACCAGTATGGCGAGCACGGCTCGCTGTATGACGCCTGGGATGAGATCGAGGGCTGGGAAGAGGCCGAGCGCAAGAACTCGATGGGTCTGGAGATCCTCGACCACCTGACCCACAACGTGCGTCGCGGCGAGATGCGCACCTGGTCGGGCTTCTATGGTTCGGTGTTCAACTTCGAAGAGCAGAAGTATTTCGACATCAAGGGCAAGGCCACCGGCCTGTTCTCGCAGGCCATGATCGCGCCCGACCGCGCCATCCGCATCCCGCTGAACGAGAGCCAGGACGACAATTCGCAGATCGAGGAGTTCCTGCGTCGCTATAACGGCGAAGGCATCCAGCACATCGCCCTGACCACCGAGAACATCTACGAGACGGTCGAGGCCATGAAGGCTCGCGGCGTGGACTTCCAGGACACGATCGAGACCTATTTCGAACTGATCGACAAACGCCTGCCGGGTCACGGCGAGGACGTGGAGCGGATGCGCAAGAACCGCATCCTGATCGACGGCTCGGACGAGGAAGGCCTGCTGCTGCAGATCTTCACCCAGGACACCTTCGGCCCGATCTTCTTCGAGATCATCCAGCGCAAGGGCAACGAAGGCTTCGGCAACGGCAACTTCCAGGCCCTGTTCGACTCCATCGAGCTGGACCAGATCCGTCGCGGCGTCATCAAGGTCGACGCCTGAATGAAGATGCGGCCGCCGCACTGGCTGCCCTGGCTCGGTCCGCTTCTGGCGGCCGGGGCCGGGGCGCTGGCCGGGGAATACTGGCTGGGGGGAGGCTTCTGGATGGTGCTGTTGGCGGCGCTGGTCTGCGGCTTCGCCCCCATCCTCGGCTACCGCATCTGGAAACGACTGCACCACCGGCGCTGAGGGGCGCCGTCAACCGGGGAAACCGTCGATGAAATCCGCCCTGACCGCCGCAGCCGTCCTGATCCTGCTGGCGTCGCCTGCCTTTGCCCAGGAGGCGCCGACCTGGTCGCTGGCCATTCACGGCGGGGCGGGCGTCATCGAGCGCGCCAACCTGAGCCCGGAACGCGACGCGGCCTATCGCGCCGGTCTGCAGGCGGCGCTGGACGCCGGGTCGGCGGTGCTGGCCCAGGGCGGCTCGGCGCTGGACGCGGTTCAGGCGGCGGTTGAAACGATGGAGGACAATCCCCTGTTCAACGCCGGGCGCGGGGCGGTCTTCACCGCCGCCGGCAAGAACGAACTGGACGCCGCCGTGATGAACGGCGTCGACCGCAGCGCCGGGGCCGTGGCCGGCCTGACCCGCACTCGTCACCCCATTGCGGCGGCTCGGGCGGTGATGGAGCGGTCTCCCCACGTCATGCTGATCGGCGAGGGCGCCGAGACCTTCGCCGCCTCGGCTGGTCTGGAACAGGTCGAGCCGGGCTTCTTCTTCACCGAGAGCCGCTGGCAGGCCCTGCTGAAGGCCTTGCGCGACAAGGGCCTGCCCCTGCCGCCGCGCCCGCAAGGCGCGCCGCCGGAACCGGCCACCCTGTCCCGGCCCGTCCCGCTGGCCTCGCTGAATGAAGCCCCGCTGGACGAGCGCAAGTTCGGCACCGTCGGCGCCGTGGCCCTGGACAGTCAGGGCCGTCTGGCCGCCGCGACCTCGACCGGCGGCATGACCGCCAAGCAGTGGGGCCGGGTCGGCGACGTGCCGGTGATCGGCGCGGGCACCTACGCCTCCAACGCCGACGGCTGCGCCGTCTCGGCCACCGGATCGGGCGAGTATTTCATCCGGGCCACCGTCGCCCGTGACATCTGCCACCGCACCGCCGCGGGCATGGGCGTTCAGGCCGCCGCCGACGCCGAGATCGCGGACGTCGCCTCGATCGGCGGCGACGGCGGCGTCATCGTCATGGGCAAGGACGGGACGGTCGCCTTCTCGATGAACACCTCAGGCATGTATCGCGGCGAGGCCGGTTCGGGCCGCGCCGCGCGCGTCGCCATCTACGCCGATGAGGACGCCTCGCGATGACCGGGCAGGTCGTCGATCTGGCGCAGAAGTTCGGCGGCTTTTCCGACCACTGGCGGCCGCGCGTCGCCGCGCAACTGAACGGGCAGGACGTGCGGCTGGTCAAGGTTCAGGGGGTCTTTCCCTGGCACAGCCACGCCGAGGCCGAGGAGATGTTCCTGGTCTGGAAGGGCCGCTTCCGGGTCGAGTTCCGCGATCGCGTGGAGACGCTGGAGCCCGGCCAGTTCATCGTCGTGCCGCGCGGCGTCGAGCATCGCACCGCCGCCGACGAGGAGGCCGAGGTGATGATCTTCGAGCCCTCGGACGTCATCAACACCGGCGACGCCCCGACCTCCGACTTCACCGCGCCCTCGGGGCAGACGATATGAGCACGCCCGACCATCCCGGCGTCATCGCCCCGCCGCCGCTGATCTATCTCGGCTTCCTGCTGGCCGGGTTCGGGATCGGGCGGCTGGTCAGCGAGCCGTCGCTCGGCCTCGACGTCGACTGGCGACGCGGCCTGGCCTTCATTCTGGTGATCGGCGGCCTGCTGCTGGACGGGATCGCGGCGGGGACCTTCCGCCGTCTGGGCACCCCGCCCGAGCCGTGGAAGCCGACCACGGCGCTCGCGACCGGGGGCCTCTACCAGTACAGCCGCAACCCCATCTATGTCGGGTTCGCGATCACCTACGCCGGCTTCGCCCTGGCCATGGACAGCCCGGTCGCCCTGGCCATGCTGGCCCCCTGCCTGATCGTGATCGACCGCTTCGTCGTCGCCCGCGAGGAGCGCTATCTGACGGCGAAATTTGGCGCCGAGTATCAAGCCTATCAAGGAAAGGTCCGCCGATGGCTGTGACCCCGAACCGTCCTGCCCCGCATGCCGACGAACTGTCGGAAATGGCCATCGAGGAACTGGACGCCGCCTGCGGCCTGTTGTGGGTCGAGATGAAGGCCATCACGCCCTGGGGTGATGTCTATGAGGGCATGGCCCCGTCCGGCCGCGCGGTCGAGATCGAGCGCCGCTACCTGTGGGCGCACGAGCCCGCGGGCGCCATCGCCGTCGAGGTCGAGGTGCGCGACCCGGCCCTGCGCACCGGCGCCGAGGCCCGCGCCGTCATCGCGCCCCCGAACAGTTGATCGAACGGCGTCCGCGCCAGCCATGTCTCCGCTTCCCAATCCCCTCGCCCAAGACTAGCTTCACCCCATGAAACTCGCCTCGCTCAAGCACGGCCGTGACGGCCGCCTCGTCGTCGTCTCCAAGGACCTGAACTGGTTCACGGACGCCTTTCTGATCGCGCCCACGCTGCAGGCGGCGCTGGATGACTGGGACCGTTGCGAGCCGCTGTTGCGCGCCCTGGCCGAGAGCCTGGAGCACGAGGCCGTTCCGCGCGCCCGCTTCCACGAGCGCGACGCCGCCGCCCCCCTGCCCCGCGCCTATCAGTGGGCCGACGGCTCGGCCTATGTGAACCACGTCGAACTGGTGCGCAAAGCCCGCAACGCGGAGATGCCGGCGACCTTCTGGACCGACCCGCTGATGTATCAGGGCGGCTCGGACCACTTCATGGGTCCGCGCGACGCCATCCCGCTGAAGGACGAGGCCTGGGGCTGCGACCTGGAGGCCGAGATCGTGGTCGTGACCGGCGACGTGCCCCTGGGCGCCAGCCGCGACGAGGCCCTGGCCTCGATCCGTCTGGTCGGTCTGGTCAACGACGTCAGCTTGCGCAACCTGATCCCCGGCGAACTGGCCAAGGGCTTCGGCTTCGTCCAGTCCAAGCCGGCCAGCGCCCTGTCGCCGGTCTTCGTCACGCCCGACGCCCTGGGCGATCGCTGGAAGGACGGCAAGCTGTCCGGCGCCCTGTCGGTGCAGCTGAACGGCAAGGACTTCGGTCAGGCCGACGCCGGCGTGGACATGACCTTCGACTTCGGCGTGCTGATCGCCCACCTGGCCAAGACCCGCGCCCTGATCGCCGGGTCGATCATCGGCTCGGGCACGGTGTCGAACAAGGACGCCGACGGCGGTCCGGGCAAGCCGGTGGCCGAGGGCGGTCTGGGCTATTCCTGCATCGCAGAGGTCCGCACCGTCGAGACCATCCTGACCGGCGAGGCGAAGACGCCCTTCCTCAAGCATGGCGACACCGTCCGCATCGAGATGCTGGACGACAGGCACCACACCATCTTCGGCGCCATCGAACAGACGGTCGCGCCCGCCTGATCTCCGCTTTTCGAGCGCCGTTCGCCGGGCTAGGCTGACGGCGCTCGGAGGGGAGTTTCCGCATGTCGCCGCAAACCATGGGCCCGCTGATCGGCATCGCCGTGGCCCTGATCATCATCCTGCTGCGCAACCGGCGCAAACGGACCCTGCGGCCGCACCTGCTGTGGGTCATGCCCCTGCTGGTCACCACAGCGATCGGCTTCGGCCTGTGGGCCAACACCCAGCACCCGCATTTCGGCCCCCTGGCCTGGATCGCCTTCGTGGTCGCCCTGGCCCTGGGCGGCGTCGCCGGCTGGTGGCGGGGCAAGACCATCACCATCGAGAAGGAGGCCGACGGCTCGCTGAAGGCCCAGGCCTCGCCCCTGGGGCTGATTCTGGTGATCGGCCTGTTCGCCGCGCGGGCGGGCCTGCGGGAAGTCATGCAGACCAATGCGGCCGCCTGGCATCTGGACGCCGTGGTCGTCACCGACGCCTTCATGCTGTTCGCGATCGGCCTGATCGTCATGCAGCGCGTCGAGATGTACATCCGCGCCCGCCGCGTTCTCGCGGGCGGAACCGACAGCCATGTGGAGGTTGCAGCATGAGCCCTGTTCGACACATCGCGACGGCGGCGCTTCTTTCAGCCCTGTCCATGTCGGGTCCAGCGGCGGCCCAGGACGCTGCGCCCCCGGCGCCGGCCGAAGTCAATCCGCCTGCCGACTGGGACATGGTGCGCGATCCGCGCAAGAAGATGGTCGCGGCCTACGTCAGCCTCGACAGCGGCGTCAGCGTCATCCTGCGCTGTTCCGACGGCGTCTATGACGCCCTGGTGTCGGGCCTGCCCGAAGCGCCCCGACGGGACACGCGCGTGCTGCGGATTTCCTATGACGATCATTTCCACGCCGAGACCTGGAATGTCGCGACCGTCCGCTCCACAGCCCTGAGCGCCCTGCCGGCGCCTTTCGCCCGCAAGCTGCGCGAAGGCGGCAAGGTGTCCATCGTGGTCCCCGACGGCGCCGGACCGGGCCGCAACCTGCGGCATGATCTGGAACTGCCGCGCTCCTCGACCGCCGTGGACGAGACCCTGACCGCCTGCAACCGGCCTCTGGTCGACGCTCGGGACGCCGCTCTGCCGGACCTCGACGAATACGGACAGTCGCCCAGGGTGACCTGGGCGCGCCCGCCGCGGCCCGCCTATCCCTTCCCGGCGAAATACACCGCCGGTTTCGCCATGCTGTCCTGCATGGCCCTGCCGGACGGACGCCTGGACGCCTGCCTGGTGGAAAGCGAGTTCCCCGTTGACGGCGGCTTCGGAAAGCAGGCGCTGAAGAGCACGGACGACGCCCGGCTCCAGTCGTCGGACGGCGCCCCCGTCTCGCCCCGGCTCGTCGTGTTTCGCACCAACTTCATGATGCGCTGATTTTCCAGGCCTGGCGATTGACCCGGCGCATTCCCTCGCTAGATTGCGCGGCCTCCCAGACCTGTGCCGGTGTGGTGGAATTGGTAGACGCGCTGGATTCAAAATCCTGTTCCGAGAGGAGTGCCGGTTCGAGCCCGGCCACCGGCACCACATCTGGATGAGCGCCCGAGGGCGCGCCCCCCTTTCGTCATCATCATCGCCCGGAACGCAGCCTTAGCCGTTCTGGCGCATTCCGCTGTGCAAGGAGGGATTCGCCCGCGCCCGCACACAGCGAAACAAAGAATGAGTCCGACCGCTCTTGATTAAGCGGACACAAGTGTCCACTTGGCGATCTTCATGACCCGTCCCCTGCGAAAAGACGCCGCCGAACGCCGCGAGGCCCTGCTGACGGCCGCCGCTGAAGCCTTTGCACGCGACGGGCTGGACACGCCGCTGCACGTCATCGCCGAGCAGGCGGGCGTGGGCCGGGCGACGCTTTATCGCAACTTCGCCGACCGGTCCGAACTGGCCCTGGCGGTTTTCGTGGGACAGATCGACGACCTGCACGAACGCACCCAGGCCCGCCTCGATGATCCCGAGGTCTTCCTGTGGTTTCTCGGCCAGATGGTCGAGCTGATGATCCAGAGCGCGGGCCTGGCCAGCGCCATCCGCGATCTGAAGGACGAAGCCCTGGCCCCGATCCGCAGCGGGCTGAAACGCGCGGGGGCCGAAGCGCTGGCGGTGTCGCAGGCCGCGGGACGGGTGCGCCCCGATCTGAGCGTGGAGGACACGCGCGTTCTGGCCCTGATGCTGGGGGCGCCGTCGCGCACTGTCGGGGCGGCCGACCGGGATCAACTGAGTCGCCGGGCGCTGGAGCTGGTGCTGGACGCCGTTCGGCCTCGGCCGGAGCCGCTCACATGAGCCGCCGCGACTGGAACCTGCCCTGGGACGAGTATCTGGCGACGCTGAAGCCGCACGAGCGGCCCGCCCTGCCCGGCTCGCCCGCCACGCCCGACCATTCGACGCCGATGCGCTGGGCCTATGCCGCCGTGGGCATTCTGGTCGCCCTGACCGGCAGCCTCGGCAATGCCGCGGTGACGGCCAACATCCCGCAGCTGGCGGGCGATCTGGGCGTGACCATCGCCGAGGCGACCTGGCTGCCCGTCATCTTCGTCATGACCAACGCCTGCATGAACCTGCTGCTGGTCAAGTTCCGGATGCAGTACGGGCTGCGGCTGTTCACCGAGATCATCCTGATGGTCTTCCTGGCCACGGCGGCCGCGCACCTCTTCCTCGAGGACTTCGGCTCGACCCTGGTGGTGCGCGGCATCGCCGGGATCGCGGCGGCGGGCATGTCGACCCTGGGCATCCTCTACATCATCCAGGCCTTCCCGGCGCAGCACCGCCTGAAGGGCATCATCATCGGCGTGGGCCTGTCCAGCCTGGCCATCCCCCTGGCGCGGCTGGGGGTCGGGCCGCTGCTGGACCATGATCTGTGGCGGGCGGTCTACATGTTCGACCTGGGGCTGGTGCTGATCGCCCTGCCCGCCGTCTTCGCGCTGAAGATGCCGCCGTCGCAGCGGGTGAAGACCTTCGAGAAGCTGGACTTCGTCACCTTCGCCCTGTTCGCGCCGGGCGTGGCCCTGCTGACGGCCGTCCTGGGGCTGGGTCGCATCGTCTGGTGGACCGAGGCGGCGTGGATCGGCTGGGCCCTGGTCGGCGCCCTGGTCCTGCTGACCGCCGCCGCCGTCATCGAGTACAACCGCGCCAATCCGCTGATCGACCTGAAATGGCTGGCGGGCGGCGACATCGTGCGGCTGCTGCTGGCCATCCTGCTGGTGCGGATCGTCCTGTCGGAGCAGACGACCGGCGCGGTCGGCTTCCTGCAACAGATGGGTCTGGGCAATGACCAGATGCATGGCCTGTTCTGGGTCATGCTGCTGGCCACGGCGGCGGGGACCCTGACCAGCGCCCTGACCCTGAATCCCATGAAGCTGTGGAAGCCCATCTCCATCGCGCTCGCCCTGATCGCCGTCGGCGCCTTCATGGACAGCCATGCGACGGTGCTGACCCGGCCGGTGAACCTCTATTTCAGCCAGGCCCTGCTCGCCTTCGCCGCCGCCTTCTTCATCGGCCCGACCATGATCATCGGCTTCGGCAAGGTCTTGCAGGGCGGCGGCAAGAACCTGATCAGCTTCATCGTCGTCTTCTCGATCGGCCAGAACATCGGCGGCCTGATGGGCTCGGCCCTGATCGGCACGATCCAGACGATCCGCGAGAAGTATCATTCCAACCAGCTGGCCGAGCACATCGACCTGGGCGATCCCGAGGTGGTGCTGCGGCTGCAGCAGCTGGGCGGGGCCTACGCCCACACCCTCGGCGACGCGGCCCAGCGCCAGGGCGCGGCGCTGAAGCTGCTGCAGCAGCAGGTCAGTCAGCAGGCTCAGGTGCTGGCCTACAACGACGTCTTCCTGCTGATCTCGGGCGCCGCCGCCGTCGGCGCGCTCTGGGTCGCCGCGAACCATTTCCGCCCCCGTATCGAGGCGCGCCGCGCCGCCAACCGCCAGGCGGCCGAGGCCGCCGCCGCCGCCGCTGTCGAATGACCCGGACCCGACCATGACCGACGCCACTCCCGCCCCTGCTCAAGCCCCCGCCGCTCCGGCTCCGGCCGCGCCCCCGCCGCCCGCCGCCGCTCCGCAACCGTCCAGCGGACGCAGGGTCATGATCAGCGTGGTGCTGGTCCTGATCGCCCTGGTCGGGGTCGGTCTGATCCTGCACGCCTGGCGCCTGCCGCCGTTCGACGGGGGGCCGCAGACCACCGACAACGCCTATGTGCGCGGCCAGGTGACCGTCATCAGTCCCCAGGTCAGCGGCTATGTGACCTCGGTCGAGGTGCAGGATTTCCAGACGGTCCAGCCCGGCCAGTTGCTGGCGACCATCGACGACCGCATCTATCGCCAGCGTCTGGAACAGGCGCAGGCGGCCCTGCATTCCGCTGAAGCGGCCCTGGCCAACTCCGCCCAAAGCCAGGCATCGGCGCGCGGGTCGGTCGCCCAGACCCGCGCCTCCATCGCCGGCGCCGAATCCGCCGTGACCAAGGCGCGCGCCGACGCCCAGCGCGTGCGCACCCTGTTCGCCGGCGGCTGGGTGGCCCAGGCCCAGGTGGATACCGCCCAGAACGCCCTGCGCGCCGCCGAGGCCCAGTTGGCCGCCGCCCGCGCCGCCGAAGGCGTGGCCCAGACCGGCGTCACCTCGGCGGTCGTCAGCAAGGGCTCGCTGGAAGCCGCCGTCGAGAACGCCCGCGCCCAGGTCCGTCTGGCCCAGATCGACCTGGACAATACCCGCATCGAGGCTCCGCGCGCCGGACGTCTGGGCGAGGTCGCGGTACGCGTCGGCCAGCAGGTCGCGGTCGGCACGCAACTGACCGCTCTGGTCCCCGATACGGTCTGGGTCACGGCCAATATGAAGGAGACGCAGATGCGCGACATCCGCGTCGGCCAGTCCGTCGAGATCTCGGTCGACGCCCTGGGCGGACAACCCCTGAAGGGCAAGGTCGAACGCATCTCGCCCGCCGCCGGGTCCGAGTTCAGCGTCATCCGCCCCGACAACGCCACCGGCAACTTCACCAAGGTGGCCCAGCGCATCCCGGTCCGCATCTCCATCGATCCGGGTCAGGAGGCCGCAGCCCGACTGGCCCCCGGCATGTCGGTCGTGGCGCGGATTCAGGTGCGGGAGTAGGCCTCCTCGCCGTCACCCCGGACGCCCCGCAGGGGCGATCCGGGGGCCAGGCGCCAGCCCCGGGCAGGACGCAGACATAAGCAACCGCCTGGGTTCCGGGTTCGCTGCGCGCCCCGGAATGACGGCAGGGAGACGAAGGGCATGACCAAATGGCTCAGCCCGAGCGCCGCCCTGTCTTGTTGCAACGCAAAATTCATGACGATCCGGGGTTGCGTCAGCCTGACGCAGCCCGCATCTGGTCCCGATGACCTCCGCCCCGACCACCACCACCGCCGCTCCCAAGGGGCCGGGGTTCGCCGAATTCGTCTGCCTGATCGCCATCATGATGGCGATGAACGCCCTGGCCATCGACGCCATGCTCCCGGCCCTGCCGCACATCGGCGAGGATCTGGGCGTGGTCAACGAGAACACCCGCCAGTGGGTCATCACCGCCTATCTGCTGGGTTTCGGCGGGGCGCAGCTGTTCTACGGCCCGCTGGCGGACCGGTTCGGTCGGCGGCCTATCCTTTTCATCGGCATCGGCCTCTATGTCGGCTTCAGCATCCTGGCCGCCTTCGCCCATTCGTTCGAGTGGCTGATCCTGTCGCGCATCGGCATGGGCCTGGGCTCGGCGGCGACACGGGTGCTGGCCGTCTCCATCGTGCGCGACCGCTATTCCGGGCGGACCATGGCGCGGGTCATGTCGCTGAGCTTCCTGGTCTTCCTGGGCGTGCCCATCCTGGCGCCGACCGTCGGGCAGCTGATCATGCTGGTGGCGCCCTGGCGCTGGATCTTCGGCTTCTTCGCCCTGTTCGGCGGCAGCTTCCTTTTGTGGGCCGCCCTGCGCCTGCCCGAGACCCTGCACCCCGAAGACCGCATGCCGATCAAGGTCAAGCGCATCGCCGGCGCCTTTGGTCAGGCCCTGAGCAGCCGCATCGGCATGGGCTACACCCTGGCCATGACGGCGATCAGCGGCGCCCTGTTCGCCTTCATCAACTCTTCGCAGCAGATCTTTTTCGACGTCTTCAAGTCGCCCGGCCTGTTCACCACCGTCTTCGCCATGGTGGCCGGCGGCATCGCCCTGGCCTCGGTGCTGAACTCGCGCATGGTGGAAAGGCTGGGTTCGCGCCTGATCGCCCACACGGCCCTGTTCGGCTTCATCGGCTTCAGCCTGCTGCACGCGGCCATCGCCTATGCCGGGCATGACAGCCTGTGGGTCTTCGCCGCGCTTCAGGCCTGCAAGATGTTCTGCTTCGGCTTCATCGCCGGCAATTTCGGCTCCATGGCCATGGAGCCCATGGGTCATATCGCCGGCACGGCGGCCTCGGCCCAGGGCTTCATCTCGACCATCGGCGGGGCCCTGCTGGGCTTCTGGATCGGCCAGCATTTCGACGGCACCACCGTGCCGATGACGGTCGGGTTCGCGGCGCTGGGCGTCGTCGCCCTGCTGCTGGTTCTGGCCGCCGAGAAGGGACGCCTGTTCAAGGCCCACCACCTGCGGCCGATGCCGGCGAAGGCTTGATCTTTCCGGCGCGAGGGAGCCTTTTCGCACGCATCTGAATACGGAGCGTTCGATGACCCTGAAGCTGGTTGGGCAGGTTTCCGCCCTCGCCCTCGCCGCCGCCCTTGTCTCTTCCCTCGGCGCCTGCGCCACCGCGCCCGGAGGATCGGACATGACCGCGCCCGCCGCCACGCCTGCGACGCCCGCCTTCGCCTATGCTGACGACATCCATTCCAACGCCCGCCCGGCCGAGGCGCGGGTCGGCCATGTGGCCCTGGACCTGACCGCCGACTTCGCGGCCAAGACCCTGTCGGGCTCGGCGACGCTGGACGTCACCGGCCGCGTCGGCGCGACCGAGGTCGTGCTGGACACCAAGAACCTGAACATCCGCGGCGTGCGCGACGCCCAGGGCCGCCCGTTGCGCCATGAGCTGGGCGCCGTGGACGCCATCAAGGGTCAGGCCCTGACCGTCCACCTGCCCGCCTTCGCCGGTAGCGAAGTGCAGAAGGTCGTCGTCGACTATTCCACCCGTCCCGACGCGGCGGCCCTGCAGTGGCTCAGCCCGCAGCAGACGGCGGGTGGGCAGAAGCCCTATCTGTTCAGCCAGGGCCAGGCCATCCTGACCCGCACCTGGGTCCCGACCCAGGACAGCCCCGGCATCCGCCAGACCTATTCGGCCCGCGTGGTCGCGCCCGCCGACCTGACCGTGGTCATGTCCGCCGAGCACCTGACGCCGGCCGGCGAAGCCGCCGTTGCCGGTCAGAAGGCCTGGCGCTTCGACATGGATCGTCCGATCCCGCCCTATCTGATGGCCATCGCCATCGGCGACATCGCCTTCGCCTCGTTCGACGGCCGCACCGGGGTCTGGACCGAGCCGAGCCGCCTGGAAGCCGCCCGCGCAGAACTGCAGTCCACCCCGCGCATGGTGGACGCGGCCGAGGCGCTTTACGGCCCTTATCGCTGGGGCCGCTATGATCTGCTGGTCCTGCCGCCCAGCTTCCCCTTCGGCGGGATGGAGAACCCGCGCCTGACCTTCGCCACCCCGACCATCATCGCCGGGGATCAGTCGCTGGTCTCGCTGGTGGCGCACGAACTGGCCCACAGCTGGTCGGGCAATCTGGTCACCAACGCCACCTGGTCGGACATCTGGCTGAACGAAGGCACCACGGTCTATTTCGAGAACCGGATCATGGAGGCCCTCTATGGTCGCGACCGCGCCATGCAGGAGCAGGTTCTGGGCTGGGGCGAGCTGTCAGCCGAGCTGGCGACCACGGCGCCGGACGATACGAAACTTCACATCGACCTGACCGGACGCGACCCCGACGACGGCCTGTCGGGCGTGCCCTATGAGAAGGGCGCGGCCATGCTGCGCACCATCGAGCGCATCGTCGGGCGCGAGACCTTCGACGCCTGGCTGCGCGGCTATTTCGACCGCCACGCCTTCCAGCCCATGACCGACGTCGGCTTCCTGGCCGACATCCGCGAGCACCTGATCAAGGGCGACGCCGCGCTGGAGGCCCAACTGCAGCTGGAGAACTGGATCTACCAGCCCGGCATGCCGTCGAACTGGGTCCCGCCGGTGTCCCACGCCTTCGAGGCCGTGGATCAACAGGCCAAGGCCTTCTTCGCCGACAAGGGCCCGGCCTCGGCCATCGACTGGAAGAACTGGAACACCCAGCAGCGCCAGCGCTTCCTGGCCTGGCGCCCCGAAGGTCTGGCGGCGGGTGCCGACTGGCTGACCACGGCGCAACTGGCCGATCTGGAGAAGACGCTGAACCTGGCCAATGAAGGCAACGCCGAGCTGACCTTCGCCTGGCTGCAGATCGCCCTGGCGCACCGCTATGAACCGGCCGTCGCCACCGCCGACCGCTTCCTGACCAGCCAGGGCCGCCGCAAGTTCGTCCTGCCCCTGTTCCAGACCCTGTGGAACGAAGGCGACTGGGGCCGGGCCAACGCCACGCGCATCTACGCCAAGGCCCGGCCGCTCTATCACCCTGTCACGACGGGTTCGGTGGACCAGCTGGTGGGCCGTCCGTAACGAAAAGATCCTCCCCCGCAGGCGGGGGAGGGGGACCGCGCAGCGGTGGAGGGGGCGGCTGCAGCCGCCGCCCTCAGCCCCTGGATCGCCGCTTTCGGAGGTCCAAAATTCCAAGCTGCGGGGCCATGATCTCGCCCCCTCCACCATGCTGCGCATGGTCCCCCTCCCCCGCTGCGCAGGGGAGGATCAGTTACAGATCCACCACCTCAACCCCGTCCTCGCGGGCCAGCCGGTCAGCGAGGACGGCGCGGTGGCAACCGCAGGCCTCGGCCTCGAAACACAGCAGGGCGACGCGCTTTTCGCTCGCCACATGGCGCAGCTGCTGGAAGGCGGCTTCGGCGTCGGGCTCCTGCATATGGGCGTTGAAGACGGCGTGCATGGTCGCCACGTCGCCCTTCCTCGCCGCGTCGCGCCCGGCCTTGGGCGTGCCCAGCGCCCGCAGTTGCAGATAGTCCAGCCCCTCGGCCTTCAGGCTCTCGCCCAGCACCGTCTTGGAAAAGCCCGCGATGCGCGACGAGGCCACGGCGCGCACGTCGGCCACCAGTTCGACGCCCGCCGCCTTCAGCCGCTCGATGACCTCGGGTTGGGTGGAGCCTTCATAGCCGATGGTGAACAGCTTCATGCGGCGATGATGCGCGCAGGATCGCTTGACGCCAAGCCCGGCTGCGGCTCCCCTGCCCCCGACCTGGAGGCGCTGATGTTCCGAACCCTGAAGACGACCCTTCCGCTGGCCGCCGCCCTGATGGCCGCCGCCGCGCCCGCCGCCTTCGCCCAGAACCTGCTGATCCGGGGTGGGACCATCCACACTGGCGTCGAGGCGGCGCCCACCGCCGAGGTCGTGGCCGTACGCGACGGGCGGATCGCCTATGTCGGCGCGGCGGCCGGCGCGCCTTCGAGCGACGGGCTGGAGGTCGTGGACCTGAGGGGCGCGACCTTGTTTCCCGGCTTCACCGACGGCCACGCCCATCTGGATGGCATCGGCTGGCGCGAGATGACGCTGAACCTGGAAGGCTCGGCCTCGGTCGTCGAGGCCATGGCGCGGCTGAGCGACTGGGCCAGGGCCCACCCCGAGGGGGTCATCGTCGGGCGCGGCTGGATCGAGACCCACTGGCCCGAGAAACGCTTCCTGACCGCCGCCGATCTGGACGCCGCCGCCCCCGGTCGCGTGGTGCTGCTGAGCCGCGCCGACGGCCATGCGGTCGCCGTCTCCAGCGCAGCGCTGAGCGCCGCCGGGGTCGATGCGGCGACGCCCGGCCCCTCGGGCGGCGAGATCCTGAAAGACGCCGACGGCCAGCCGACGGGTCTGCTGGTGGACGGAGCCATGGTTCTGGTCGAGCCGCTCATGCCCCAGGCCGACGCGGCGGCGACACGCGCGGCCTATCGCGCGGGCTTCGGCGTCTATGCCCGCTACGGCTGGACCGGGGTCCACTTCATGAGCGCGCCGTGGAAGGACGTGCCCCTGATGGAGGCGATGGCGCGCGAGGGCGAGGCGCCGCTGCGGGTCTATAACAGCATCGACATGGGCGACGCCCGCGCCCTGATGGCGGGCGGACCGCGCGACGCGGACGACGGGCGGATCATCACCCGGGCCGTCAAGTTCTACGCCGACGGCGCCCTGGGTTCGCGCGGGGCCAAGCTGTTTCAGCCCTATTCGGATCGCCCCGACACGTCTGGCCTGATGCTGGCGTCGCGGGAGACGGTCATGCCCCTGTATCAGGAAGCCCTGCGCACCGGCGTCCAGATCGCCACCCACGCCATCGGCGATCAGGGCAACCACGACGTCGCCGCTTGGTACGAGGAGGCGCTGCGGTCCGTGCCCAAGACCGAGTGGAAGCTGGCCGATCCGCGCTGGCGCATCGAGCACGCCCAGATCATCCGGCCCAGCGACTATCACTACTTCGACGACCTGCCGATCATCGCCTCGATGCAGCCCAGCCACGCGATCGGCGACCTGCATTTCGCGGCGGACCGACTGGGCGACGCCCGACTGGACGGAGCCTATGCCTGGCATACCCTGGTGGATCGCGGCGTGATCGTGGTCGGCGGGTCGGACGCCCCGGTCGAGCGCGGCGATCCCCTGATCGAGTTCTACGCCGCCGTGGCGCGGCGCGACCTCAACGGCTTCCAGGGGCCGGACTGGCGCCCGAACGAGGCCGTGGACCGGGCGACGGCGCTGAAGATGTTCACCCTGTGGCCCGCCTACGCCAGCTTCCGCGAGAAGGAGCTGGGCACCATCGAGGTCGGCAAGCGGGCGGACTTCTCCGCCTTCAACATCGACCTGATGACCGTGCCCGCCGCCGACATCCCCAAGGGCCATGCGGTCCTGACCGTGGTCGATGGTCGGGTGGTTTACAGGGCGGACTAAAGGCCCAACTCGCCCCGCTGTGCGTTGCGGCGGGGCGGCGCATCGGTTAAGCCCCGCCCATGGAATTCTCCTCCGGTCGCCCGTTGCGGCCGGGGTTTGGCGTTGGAGCGCTCAGATGGCTGATTTCGCCCCCGGACTGGTCACCGTTTTCGGCGGCTCGGGCTTTGTCGGAACCCAGGTGGTGCGAGCCCTGGCCAAGCGCGGCTGGCGCGTGCGCGTCGCCGTGCGCAAGCCGGCCCTGGCCTATGAACTGCGCATGGCCGGCGACGTCGGCCAGGTCCAGACCGTGCGCTGCGACATCACCGACAAGGCCGCCGTGGCCGAGGCGCTGAAAGGCGCCGACGCCGTGATCAACCTGGTCGGCATCCTGTTCGAGACCGGCGGCCGCAAGTTCGAGGCCCTGCACGTCGAAGGCGCCGTCAACGTCGCCGAGGCCGCCAAGGCCGCGGGCGTCAAGCGCCTGACCCATATGTCGGCCCTGGGCGCCGATGTGAACGGCAAGGCCGCCTATGCCCGCACCAAGGGCGCCGCCGAGGCCGCCGTGCGCGCCGCCTTCCCCGGCGCCGTGGTCATCCGCCCGTCGATCATCTTCGGCAAGGAAGACGCCTTCCTGAACAAGTTCGCCGCCATGGCGACTTTCTCGCCCGCCCTGCCCCTGATCGGCGGCGGCGTGACCAAGTTCCAGCCGGTCTATGTCGGCGACGTGGCCGAGGCCATCGCTCGCGCCACCGTCTCGCCGGAAGCCGAAGGCAAGACCTTCGAGCTGGGCGGACCGTCGGTCTGGACCTTCAAGGACATCCTGAAGTTCATCCTGCGCGAGACCAACCGCGATCGCTTCCTGGTCCCCGTGCCCTTCTTCGCCGCCCGTATCCTGGGGTCGCTGGCGCAGATTCCGGCGGCGATCGGCCTGAAGCCCGCCCTGACCAAGGACCAGGTCCTGCTGCTGGAGAACGACAATCTCGTCTCGCCGGGCGCCCAGGGTCTGGCCGAACTGGGCGTGGGGGCTACGGGTCTGGAAGCCATCGCCCCCAGCTATCTGTTCCGCTACCGCGTCGGCGGCCAGTACGCCGAAAGCCCGGCGGCGGCCTGATCGGGGCCAGTTACAAAAAGCCCCTCGGGACGCTGTCCCGAGGGGCTTTTCTTTGGGCGTTGACCTCTCCTCCCCACCATGTGGGGAGGTGGCGCGGCGGCGAAGCCGACGTGACGGAGGGGCCGCTTTCGCAGGAGCCCCTCCACCGCTACGCGGTCCCCCTCCCCACAGAGCGGGGAGGAAAGAAAGTTACAGCGCCCCGGTCACGGCCAGACCGACGATCCCCGCCACGCCCACCACGATGCGCCACCAGGCGAAGGGGCCGAAGCCGCGCTTGGACACGAAGTCGAGCAGGAAGCGCACCACCACCAGGGCCGTCAGGAAGGCGGCGACGAAGCCCACCGCGATCAAGCCGAAGTCGCTGAAGTCCAGAACGTCGCGGTTCTTGAACAGGTCATAGGCCACCGCCGCCCCCATGGTCGGCAGGGCCAGGAAGAAGCTGAACTCGGCCGCCGAACGCTTGTCGGTCTTGAGCAGCAGGCCGCCGGCGATGGTGGCGCCCGAGCGCGACACGCCAGGGATCATGGCCAGGCACTGGAAGAGGCCGATCAGGAAATAGATCCGCATCGGATAGCGGTCGGCGTCCAGATAGACCGGGAACTTGTCCACCCGATCCAGCCACAGAAGCAGCAGCCCGCCGACGATCAGGGCGATGCAAATGACCAGGGGCGTCTCGAACAGCACCGTCTTGATGAAACCGTAGGCGAAGAAGCCGATGACGGCGGCGGGCAGGAAGGCGACCAGCAGGCCGATCAGAAAGCGCCGCGCGGCCGGATCGAAGGGCCAGCGCGTCGCCAGCGTCCACAGCCGCTTGAAATAGACGCTGATGATGGCCAGCAGGGCGCCCAGCTGGATGACGATCTCGAACGTCTTGCCGGTGCTCTCGAAGCCGAGGAAATGCCCCAGCAGCAGCAGGTGTCCGGTGGACGACACCGGTATGAATTCGGTCAATCCCTCGACCAGACCCAGAAGGATCGCCGTCAGCCAGTCCGCCATGGAAACTCCGTCTCGACCGGCGACGGTTCGTCCGCCCCGGGCAGGCTTCTTCCTTAGCGCCCCGGACAAGACGCCGCCATTGGCGGATGCGCGGTTTTGCGCGACAAGGGCGGGGATGACCGCCTCCGCCCTCGACGACGCTCACGCCACGACCCGCCGCATCACCGCCCTGTCGGTGGGCACGGCGACGATCCTGATCGTGATGAAGGCCTTCGCCCTGGGCGCCTCGGGCTCGGTGTCGATCCTGGCGACCCTGGCGGATTCCGCACTGGACCTGATCGCCTCCCTGGCGACCTTCTTCGCCGTGCGCTGGGCGGCGGCCCCGGCGGACCCCGAGCATCGCTACGGCCACGGCAAGGCCGAGGCTCTGGCGGGTCTGGTGCAGGCGGGCCTGATCTTCGCCTCCGCCGTCTTCATCGGCTGGGAGGCGGTGCAGCGCATCTTCGATCCCCGCCCGGTCGCCGCAGGCGGCTGGGCCGTCGGCGTGGTCGTCGCCTCCATCGCCGTCACCCTGTGGCTGGTGTGGATGCAGACCCAAGCCTTGAAGAAGACCGCCTCCCTGGCCATGGCGGGCGACCGCGCCCACTACGCCGCCGATCTGGCGGCCAATGTCGTGGTGCTGATCGGGGTGATCTCGGGCGCCTATCTGGGCGCGCCCGGGCTGGACGCGGCGGCGGGTCTGGTGGTGGCGGTCTGGCTGTTTTGGGGCGCCATCTCGCTGCTGCGCGAGTCCGCCGATCACCTGCTGGACCATGCCGGCCCCGAGGAAGCGCGCGTGACCATCACCGCCGCCGTCCTGGCCGATCCCCGCATCTCGGGCCTGCACCAGCTGCGCACCCGCATGGCCGGGCAGGTGCTGATGGTGCAGATGCACGTCGATCTGGACCCGCAACTGACGCTGGAGGCGGCCCACGCCATCGTGGTCGAGGCCGAGCAGCGCATCCAGGCCGCCTTCCCCCACGCCGACATCCTGATCCACGCCGACCCGCGCGGCCGGGCCGAACTCCACGCCGCCGCCCCCTCCGTCGCCGCGTCCGAGGCCCCGGTCGAGCCCCTGGCGACCCGCCCCGGCCCCTGGTCATAGGCTGCGACGCGGCGTCGCGGTAAACGGAGCCTTAACGTGCATAGGCGCATGGGTGGAACAATGTCCGCGCCCGCCGTCCTCTATCATTTCGCCTTCCATCCCGGCTCGCGCACGGCGCGTCTGGCCCTGGGCGAGGCGCGCATCGATTTCGGCGAAGAACCGATCAAGCCGTGGGAAGAGGACTGCCCCGTCTTCGACCTGAATCCCTCGGGCATGCCGCCGGTCCTAAGCGTGGCCGAAAAGGGCAAGGTCCTGACCCTTTGCGAGACGGACGCCATCCTCGGTTGGATCGAGGACCGCTCCAAGGGCGACGTCCTGATGCCGGCCGACATCGGCGAGCGCGCCGAGGCGCGGCGGCTGGCGACCTGGTTCAACCGCCGCTTCATCGACGAGGTGGACGCCGTCCTGTTGCATGAGCGGATGGAAAAGCCCCTGCTGCGGCTGGGTCCGCCGGAGGCGCGGATGCTGCGCGAGGGCCGCGACGCGCTTCGCGTTCATTTGGCCATGCTGGAAGGCCTGGCCGCCGGGCGCGAATGGCTGGCCGGGCGTCGGCTCAGCCAGGCCGATCTGATCGCGGCGGGCCACCTGTCGGTGCTGGACTATTTCGGCGAGATCACCTGGGCCTCCTATCCGTCGCTGAAGACCTGGTATTCCAAGCTGAAGTCGCGGCCCTGTTTCCGCACCCTGCTGAGCGACCGTTTCCCCGGCGTCCATCCGGCGACCTGGTACGCCGACCTCGACTTCTGAGGTTCTCCCTTGCCGTCATCCCGGACGACGGCGCGCGCAGCGGGCCGAAGATCCGGGACCCAGACGGTGGAAATCAATCGCCCCCACCGTGCATGAAGCCGCCGCCTGGGTCCCGGATCGGCCTGACGGCCGTCCGGGATGACGGCAGGAGGTGTCAACGGACTCGACTCCCTCACTCAACCGCATCAAACGAGCCTCATGGCGGCCGATCCCCGCATCTTCATCCGACAACGCGCCGCCGAACTGGGCTTCGGCGTGTGCCGCTTCGCCTCGGCCAGCGAACCGTGGAGCGCGGGCGAGAAGCTGGCCCACTTTGTCGAAGCGGGCCGTCACGGCGACATGGGCTGGATGGAGACGACGCTGGAGCGCCGCGCCCACCCCACCGCCATGTGGGACGGGGCGAAGACGGCTGTCGTCCTGGGCATGAACTACGGCCCCGAGGCCGATCCCCTGCCGGAGTTGGAAGACAGGTCGGCGGGCTATATCTCGGTCTATGCGCGCGGCGACGACTATCACGAGGTCATCAAGGGGCGTCTGAAGATCCTGGCGGGGCAGATGGCCGCGCGTCTGGGCCAGGAGGTGAAGGTCTTCGTCGACACCGCCCCCCTGATGGAAAAGCCCCTGGCCCAGCGCGCCGGTCTGGGCTGGCAGGGCAAGCACACCAATCTGCTGAACCGAACGCACGGCAACTGGCTGTTCCTGGGGGTCATCCTGACCGCCGCCGAGATCGAGCCGGACAAGGCTGAGACCGAGCACTGTGGCCGCTGCACCGCCTGTCTGGACGCCTGTCCGACGAACGCCTTTCCCGCGCCCTTCCAGATCGATGCGCGGCGCTGCCTCTCCTATCTGACCATCGAGTTTGCGGACCCGTGGCCGGTGGAGTTCCGCATCGCGGCGGGGCCGCGCATCTATGGCTGTGACGACTGTCTGGGGGCCTGTCCGTGGAACAAGTTCGCGCAAGGCGCGTCGGAGGCGCGACTGCACGCCCGCGACAGCCTGAAGGGGCCGCGGCTGGCCGACCTGCTGGCGCTCGACGATCCGGCCTTTCGCACCCTGTTCACCAGGAGCCCGGTCAAGCGCATCGGGCGCGACCGGTTCATCCGCAACGTCCTCTATGCGGCGGGGAACTCGGCCGACGCTGATCTGATCGCCCCGGTCGAGACCCTGCTGGACGATCCGGCGCCCGTGGTGCGCGGGGCGGCGGTCTGGGCGCTGTCGCGGCTGGATGGAGAGCGGTTCGCCGCGCTGCGCGAGGCGCGGCTGGCGGGCGAAGAAGACGAGAGCGTCAAAGCCGAATGGTCCTTCTCCCCTTGAGGGAGAAGGTGTCGTGCGAAGCATGACGGATGAGGGGTGACGACGGCGCCCTGATAGAAGAGATCGACGTCAGCGCCGCGCGTTTCGAGCGCAGCGCTGACACCCCTCATCCGAGCGCCTTCGGCGCCCACCTTCTCCCTCAAGGGGAGAAGGGTCTTAGACTGCGGCCTGTCCCACGCCGCGACCGCCGCCCGGCACCGGGGCGACATCCAGCAGCTTCAGCCGGAACACCAGGACGGCGTTTCCGGGGATCAACGGCGGGCCGCCCGCTTCGCCGTAGCCCAGTTCCGGCGGGACATAGAGCAGCCACTCGTCGCCGGGCTTCATCAGTTGCAGGGCCTCGGTCCAGCCGGGCACGACCTGCTCAGGGCTGAAGACAGCGGGCGAGCCGCGCTTGAACGAACTGTCGAAGACGGTGCCGTCGGTCAGGCTGCCTTCGTAGTCGACGCGCGCCAGATCGTTGCGGTCGGGATGGACGCCGTCCGCCGGGCCGCTGGCGACCACCTTGTACTGCAGGCCCGACGGCAGGGTCTGCACCCCTTCCGCCGAGGCGTTGCTCTTCATGAAGGCGGCGGCCTCTTCCGCGTTCTTCGCCAGATCCGCGCCGGACACGGCGGGCTGGCGGTTACAGGCGGCGACCGCCAGCAGGGCGGCGGCCGAGGCCGCGACGAGTGCGGGCTTAGCCCATGCGAAGTTCATAGCCACGTTCCTTGAGGGCTTCGCCGATTTCCTCGGCATGACGGGCGTCGCGGGTCTCGACCATGATGTCGAACTCGGCGCCCTTGGCCGGCACGTCCAGCGCCAGCCGGTTGTGCACGACGTCGATGATATTGCCGCCCAATCCGCCGATCACGGCGGCCATGGCCGACAGCATGCCGGGGCGGTCGTCGCCCAGGATGCGATAGACGATCAGGCGCTTCTCGCGGACCATTTCGCGGTTCAGCACCACGGCCAGCATGCGGGCGTCGATATTGCCGCCGGTCAGCTCGATGCCGACCTTCATGCCCTTGAAGCGTTCCGGGTTGGCCAGGATGGCGGCCAGACCGCCGGCCCCGGCGCCCTCGGCCACCGTCTTCTCCAGCGTCGCCAGCAGGGCCACGCCCTTTTCAAAGTCGGCCTCCTCGCAGACAAAGACCTCGTCGATCAGCTTGTCGGCCAGGGCGAAGGGGATTTCGCCTACGGCCTTGATGGCGATGCCCTCGGCGATGGTCTGACCGCTGCATCTGGCGGGCTCGCCGCGACGACGGGCGGTGAAGGAGGGATAGCGGGCGGCCTCGACGCCGAAGATCTTGATGTCGGGCTTCATCGCCTTGGCGGCGATGGCGCTGCCCGCGATCAGACCGCCGCCGCCGATGGGGATGATCAGGGCGTCGAGATCCGGCGCGTCCTCGACGAACTCCAGGCCGCAGACCCCCTGCCCCGCGACGATGCCTTCGTCGTCGAAGGCCGAAACGAAGACATAACCGTGCTCGACCTGCAGCCGCCTGGCCTCCTCGGTCGAGCCTGAAAAATCGAGACCGTGGATGACGACGTTTGCGCCGTGGGCGCGGGTGCCGTCCACCTTCACGAAGGGGGTGCCCTCGGGCATGACGATGGTCACCGGCACGCCCAGACGGCCGCCGTGATAGGCCAGGGCCTGGGCGTGATTGCCGGCCGAGGCGGCGACGACGCCGCGCTTCATTTCTTCCGGCGTCAACTGCAGCAGCCGGTTAAGGGCGCCGCGCTCCTTGAAGCTGCCGGTGAAGTGCAGGTTGTCGTACTTGATCCAGATCTCGGCGCCGGTCAGCTGGGACAGGCGACGCGAATAGCGGACGGGGGTGCGGTCGACCTGACCGGCGATGCGTGACTGCGCCGCGCGGATGTCGTCGATGGTGACGGTCATGAAGCCCCTGAAAACGTTTCTCGGCCGGTCTCTGCGTCCGGTCTCCGGCGCCCTTTTGGCCCAGCCCGCGACGCCGGGCAACCTTGACTCGTCTCGCCTTCGGGCGTCATTCCCGTGGAGCTTGAAACGCGTTCCGGGAGCTCCCTCCATGTCGATCCGTCGCCCTTCCCTCGCCCTCGCCGCCGTCCTCGCGGGCGGCCTGGCGCTCAGCGCCTGCGCCACCACGCCCATGGGCGGCGCGACCGGCGCCGGCTCGACCGAGTTCAGCGCCGACGCCTTCGCCTGGTCGACCCGCACGGGTCAGGCCTCGATCGAGGGGCGCGTCGCCTACGCCCAGGACGGCAAGAGCTTCCATTGCGTCGGCAATGTCGGCCTGATCCCCGACACCGGCTATACGCGCGCCCGGATGCAGCGCCTTTACGGCTCGACCGAGCGCGCCGCCGTGCCAGCCGCCGTGGTGCGCGCGCGCTCGGCCGGCGAACAGGGCGCCGACTACCGCTCCTATGAACGCGCCCAGCCCTGCGCCGACAACGCCTTCCGCTTCTCCGGCCTGCCGGACGGCAGCTGGTTCCTGATCTCGCCGGTCAAGGCGGGAGACGACATCATCGTGGTCATGAAGCGCGTCCAGACGCGCGGCGGACGCATGATCAACGTCACCCTCGGAAGTTGAACCGACCAGGGGACCGGCGTTCGCCATCCTTTGGCCTTATCGGGCCGCTCTCTGAACTGATCCATTCCTGGACAGTCGGGGAGCGCGTTCTTGTCCCAGCATAATATCATCGGCTCCGAGGCTTTCTCGAAGGGCCCCTTCGTCATCATTCGCGGGGTCAAGTCCGGCGGCTTTCGGCGCCGCCGCTCGCGCTCGCTGGCGGCCTATGCCGTGGTTGCGGTTCTGGCCCTGTCGGCCGGCGCCGCCGCCGCCGCCTTCGCCCTCGGGCCGCTGCTGGTCCAGGTTGATCCCGCCGCAGCCGCACCGGCGATCGCCGCGCCCGCCCCCGCCGTTACCGGCACCCCCGCCGCCTAAGCGGGCCAGCGCTCTAGGGGCCGACGAAGCTCAGCGCCTCGGCGAACAGTTCGCCGCGGCTGCGCACGCCCAGCTTCTGATAGGCGTGCTTCAGGTGGGTGCGCAGGGTCTCGATGGAGATATCCAGCGCCTGGGCGATCCGACCGGTCTCGACCCCCGCCAGCAGCATTTCGATGATCCGTCCCTCGGACGGCGTCAGCAGATGGTTCTCGATCAGGGCCTGGAAACGGACTTCGCTGCGCGCCCTCTGCAGCGTCAGACCGATCAGGGCGTTGGGCGGGGCGCAGACTTCACGCGCCCAGGCCACCCAGTGACGACCGCCCTCGCCCGGCACCACGGCGCAACCCGCCTCCTCGGGCCGGGCCGCAACCACCAGACCCGCGATGATCGGCGAGCGCGGCGTCAGACGACCGTCGCAGACCTCGAAGGCCTCGCCGTCGTCGCGCAGCGCCCGCGCCGCCTCGTTCATCCACATGACGTCCAGATCGCGCGTGACGATCAGACGGGCGCGACGCTCGCCGTCGACCCAGTTGGCCAGGGCGCGACCGCAAAGGGCGTTCGGCGCGCCCTCATCGGTCGAAATCGCGCGGCGTCGATCGCCCGACACGCGACGATCGGCCGAAAACCAGAATGGCTCCTGCGACGCCTCAGGGGCGAAGCCGGCCTCAACTGAACCCTGTCTCACACCGACACTCCAAGCTCAGGCCGCCCCCGTCCGACCGGTTGTTGCACCACCCGCTTCACGCAACGCCACAATCCTGACGGATTTCACCATACCTCAAAATATTCTTGGTTACATCCCACAGATTGGTGATGCCAAAGAACATGGCGCAACGTAATTTCCACCGTCACGCCCATGTATTGGATATAATTAATACTGCTTTCAAAACCACGCAATCAATACTTGGAGATCAATATGCATAAGCTGAAGTGAAACAGCGATTACTAACAATAGGTTAATAATACAAATTGCTGAAATGACGAAGTTTTTTCAGGATCTCCCGGAACGCCGCGCCCTGGCAGACCCCGGATCGACGCTGAAAAGCCCCCGTTAGACTTCTCCCCGAGTTGAAACCTGTCGCGCCGCCAATGCACGCCAGGACCACGGCGCACGCCCCTCCTCCCCCGGGGTTCGCACGCCATCCAGACCCTGACACGCCGATCGCCACCACCGCGCTAGCGGGATCGGCGCGCCAAAGGGCGGGCCGGGCGAAGACGCATCCACGGCTTCGCTCAAACATGGGCGCTTCGGCGCGACGGCCTCACCGCGGAATCGCACGCCCCCCAGCGTTCCGCCCGACTGGAGTCGTCGCCGAAGCGCCAGGCCTGCGCCCGACGCTCGGATATTTCTTCGCGATCTTCGCCATTATGGAGAAAATTGATATCGCGCTTCACGCCAGGCGCGCGCGATTTCGGAAACTATTTCTCGCCAAACAGGGAGACATTCACGCCTTCAGCCGGAGGATGAGATGTTCAAGAGCCTGTTCACCGAACACCCCAGGTCCGTCGGCGAAAGCTATTTCGAACACATGGGCATGTCGGCCTCTTTCGGGGCCGCCATGTTCAAGGGGGCCGCGGCCTGCTTTGTTCACGCCCTGATCCCCGGCCTGTGCGTCCGCACCGGCAGCGGCGTGGTGACCGACCTGCATCACCGCATGGTCACCCACCGCAACAAGTCGGCCTGCGCCGAACAAACCACCGCAGCCTCGGCCGCCGCCGATGTTTGATCGCCTGCCGACAGCCAGAACCGACAGCCTCATGATGCTGGGCCGGCTGATGCAGGCCGACCCGCGCCCCGACAAGATCGACCTGGGCGTCGGCACCTATCGCGACGAGACCGGCGCCATTCCCATCATGAAGGCGGTCAAGACGGCCGAGGCCCTCCTGCACGCCGAGCAGACCTCCAAGGGCTATGTCGGCCCGGCCGGCGATGCGGCCTTCGCGCTCGGCCTTCAAGCCGCGACCTTCCCCAACCTCTCGCCCTCGCTTCAAGCCCGGATGTCGCGCATCCAGACGCCGGGCGGGACCGGCGCCCTGCGCCTGGCGCTGCAGATCATCGCCCAGGCCAATCCCTCGGCCCAGGTGTGGATCGGCACGCCCACCTGGCCCGCCCACCTGCCGATCATCGCCGCCTGCGGCCTGACAGCGCGGACCTTCGATCACCTGACGGCGGACGGCGGCCTGAACCGCGCCGCGTTGGACGAGGCCCTGGCGCAGGCGGCGCCGGGCGATGTCGTCCTGCTGCACGGCTGCTGCCACAATCCCACGGGCGTGGATCTGGACGCCGACGCCTGGCGCGCGGTGGCCGAGATCGCAACCGCCAAGGGTCTGCTGCCCCTGATCGACCTGGCCTACCCCGGCCTGGGCGACAGTGTCGAAGACGACGTGGCTGGAGTCCGGATCCTGCTGGAGCATTGCGAGAGCGCGCTGATCGCCCTGTCCTGCTCCAAGAGCTTCGGCCTCTATCGCGACCGGACCGGCGTTCTGCTGATGCTCAGCCAGGCGGAAGCCACCGCCGCCAACCTAGCCCAGGTCGCCGCCGGTCACGCCCGCCTGTTGTGGTCCAACCCGCCGGATCACGGCGCCGCCCTGGTGCGGATCATCCTGTCGTCGGACGAGCTGACCGGTCTGTGGCGGACCGAACTCGACGCCATGCGCCTGCGCGTCAACGCCTTGCGGGCGCAGCTGGCCGCCCTGCCCCTGCCCCGACTGGATCTGTCCGCCCTGTCGCGTCAGCGCGGCATGTTCGCCCTGCTGCCCCTGTCGGAAGCCTCGGTCGATCGCCTGCGCCAGGACCACGCTGTCTATGTGGACGCCTCGGGCCGCATCAATGTCGCGGGGCTGAACGCGGGCAATTTCGAGCGGTTCGCGACAGCGCTCGCTTCGCTGGACTGAGGCGTCGCGCAAGCGTCACGGAACCGGAAACGCCCTGACCCGCTGAAAGGACTTCACCCTTTCAGGAGCAGGCGAATGAGCATTCTCGGGTCCATTCTCGGCGGCATTTTCAAGAAAAAGAAGGACGAGCCCGCCGCACCGGCGGCGCCCGCGCCTGCGCCGACTGCGGCGCCTGTCGCGCCTCAGGCCGCGCCCGCTGCACCCGCCGCCGCAGCCCCGGCGCCCGAGGTCGATGTCGCCGGCATCCTCGACTTCATGAACGACCAGAAGGCGCAGAAGCTGAACTGGCGCACCTCCATCGTCGACCTGATGAAGCTGGTCGGGCTGGAATCCTCGCTGGCCGAACGCAAGGAACTGGCCGACGAATTGGGCTACACCGGCGACAAGTCGGACAGCGCCAGCATGAACATCTGGCTGCACGCCCAGGTGATTCAGAAGATCAGGGACAACGGCGGGCGTCTGCCCACCGATCTGTGAGCTGCGTCTCTCGCGAGGGGGTGCGCGACCGCGCCCTCTCGCGCTAAGACAGGATCATGAGCGACGTCGATCCGAGTCTTGATGGCCCTCCCTGGGAGGAGGACGTTCCCGAGCGGGACGAGAACACCGACGATATGTTCGGCGCTCCCGCCGCTGCGCCTGAACCTGTAGCGGCGCCCGTCGCCGCTGCCGCGCCCCCGCCCGCCAAGGCCGAGCCCTTCGCGGACGAGCCCGCCGACGACGGCGCCTACAAGGTTCTGGCGCGTAAATATCGCCCGCGCGCCTTCGAGGACCTGATCGGTCAGGAGGCCATGGTCAGGACCCTGACCAACGCCTTCGCCACCGGCCGCATCGCCCACGCCTTCATGCTGACCGGGGTGCGGGGCGTCGGCAAGACGACGACCGCCCGCCTGCTGGCCCGCGCCCTGAACAACGAAACGGACAGCATCGACAAGCCGTCGCTGGCCCTGACCGCCCACGGCCGGCACGACGCCTCGATCATGGCCGGCCAGCACATGGACGTCATGGAGATGGACGCCGCCAGCCACACCGGCGTCAACGACATCCGCGACATCCTGGAGAGCGTCCGCTACGCGCCGGTCGAGGCCCGCTACAAGGTCTATGTCCTCGACGAGGTTCACATGCTGTCGACGCAGGCGTTCAACGCCCTGCTGAAGACGCTGGAGGAGCCGCCGCCCCACGCCAAATTCATCTTCGCCACCACCGAGATCCGCAAGGTCCCGGTGACCATCCTGTCGCGCTGCCAGCGTTTCGACCTGCGCCGCGTCGAGCCGGAAGTCCTGGTCGGCCACCTGGGCCGCATCGCCGACCGCGAAGGCATGAAGATCGAGCAGGAGGCCCTGGCGCTGATCTCGCGCGCGGCCGAAGGCTCGGTGCGCGACGGCCTGTCCTTGCTGGATCAGGCCCTGGTTCAGGCCGAGAGCGGGGCGACGGTGCAGACCGCGACCGTGCGCGACATGCTGGGTCTGGCCGACCGCACCCAGACCATCGCCCTGTTCGAATCCATCATGGCCGGACGCACGGCCGAGGCGCTGGAAAACTTCCGCACCCTCTACGGCTATGGCGCCGATCCGGTGCAGGTGACCAATGACCTGCTGGAGCACTGCCACGCGGCCTCGGTCGCCAAGATGCTGGGCCCCAACGCCACCCGCCTGCCCAATGATCAGGCGCAGAAGCTGACGGCGCTCGGCGCGGCGATTTCCGCCGGAACCCTGTCGCGCACCTGGCAAATGCTGCTCAAGGCCCTGGACGAGGTGCGGCGCGCGCCCAACCCGGCCGACGCCGTGGAAATGGCCATCGTGCGTCTGGCCTACGCCGCCGACCTGCCGGGACCGGAAGAGGCGCTGAAGGCCATCCAGTCGGGGGGGACCCTGCCGGGCGGCGGCGCGGGCGGTCCGCGCGGCGGCGGCGGTGGAGGCGGCGGCGCCTCGGCCATGCTGGCGGCGCGGCCCGTGGCCCAGCCGGCCTTTCCCGATCCCCAGACCTTCGAGGCCGTGGTCGCCCTGATCGGCGACAAGCGTGAGATCACGCTGCAGATGGACGTCGAGCGCTATGTGAAGCCGGTGTCGTTCAAGCCGGGCGCCATCGTCTATGAACCGGCGGCGGGTTCGCCCGTCGATCTGGCGCGACGCCTGGCCTCGCGGCTCAAGGAGTGGACCGGGCGCACCTGGCTGATCGCCGCCAACGGCCAGGGCGGCGGCGAGACCCTGATCGAGATCGAGAAAAAGGCCCGCTCCGCCCGCCGTGCGGCGGTCGAGGCGGACCCCTTTGTGGTGTCGATCATGCAGGCCTTCCCCGGCGCCGAGATAAAGGAGATCAAGACCCTGGCCCCGGCGGTGGAAATGCCCGCCATCCCCGAGGACGACGAGGCGGGCGAGGACGACTGATCGTCCTCGCCGCTTTCGCGCTTACAGGATCTGCGCGGCTTCCTCGAAGTCGAGGCGGGGCGAGCGCGGGAAGAGGTTCTCGTCGGTGCCGTAGCCCAGGTTCATGATGAAGTTCGGCTCGACATTGCTGTCGGGGAAGAACTCGGCCTTCACGCCGGCGGCGTCGAAGCCCGACATCGGCCCCACATCCAGACCCAGGGCGCGCGCCGCGATGGTCAGATAGCCGCCCTGCAGCGAGGCGTTGCGGAAGGCGGCTTCGCGACGCCCCGCCTCGTCCAGGAACCAGTCGCGGGCCCCCGGCGCGTGCGGGAACAGCCTGGGCAGGGTCTCGTGGAAATCGATGTCCTGGGCGATGATCAGGTTGACCGGGGCGGCCAGGGTCTTGGCGCGGTTGCCCTCGCTCATGTGGACCGACAGGCGGGCCTTGGCCTCGGGCGAAGTCACGAAGACGAAGCGGGCGGGCGTGGCGTTCACCGCCGTCGGGCCGAACTTGGTCAGGTCGTAGAGCTTGCGGATCAGGTCCTCGGAGACCGGGCGGTCGCTCCAGCCGTTGCGCGTGCGCGCCTCGGTGAACAGCTGGGCCAGGACAGAATCGGAAACCGGAACGTCGCGGGCGGCAAGGGCGTCGAAGGCCATGAAAAAAGCTCCCGAACAGGATTAGCAACTTCAGTTGTGGCGAATATGGCCTGTCGCGCGCCGCCGTCAAGAGCACTGCCACAAAATCTGTTGCTGATTTGAATCCCTGTTCTGCAAGAGGGTCTGGAGCCGGACTGCGGATCGCCCTATCTAGGGGGGATGAAAGACCTCAACGCCCTGATGCAACAGGCCCAGGCGATGCAGCAAAAGCTGCAGGACGCCCAGGCCAAGATGGCCGAAACCACCGCCGAGGGCACCTCGGGCGGCGGCCTTGTCTCCATCGCCCTGAAAGGCCCCGGCGAGATCACCGCCGTGAAGATCGACGACAGCCTGATGGCGCCCGGCGAGGGTGAAATCCTGGCCGACCTGATCGTCGCCGCCCACGCCGACGCCAAGCGCAAGCTGGACGAGGTCAACAACGCCCTGATGCGCGAGGCCGCCGGCCCCATGGCCGGGATGAACATCCCGGGAATGCCGAAACTCTTCTGATGGCTGAGATGCGCTGGCCCTCTTTGATCCTCCCCCGTTCACGGGGGAGGGGGACCGCCGCAGGCGGTGGAGGGGGCGGCCTCAAGCTCGACCCTCGAGATTTGTCGCGCCCAGCCGCATCTGATTTCTCACCGAGTCGCTTGGCCCCGCCCCCTCCACCATGCTTTGCATGGTCCCCCTCCCCCGCTGCGCAGGGGAGGATGGGCTGATGGCCGCCTCCGCCGGCCCGGAAATCGAGCGGCTGATCAGCCTTCTGGCCAAGCTGCCGGGCATGGGTCCGCGCTCGGCCCGGCGCGCGGCCCTGGCCCTGCTGAAACGGCGCGAGCAACTTCTCGTGCCGCTGGCCGCCTCGCTGGCCGAGACAGCGGACAAGGTCGTCAACTGCTCGGTCTGCGGCGCGCCCGACACGCGCGACCCCTGCTCGGTCTGCTCGGACCAGAGCCGCGACAACGCCCTGATCTGCGTCGTTGAAGAGGCCGGCGCCCTGTGGGCCATGGAGCGCTCGGGCGCCTTTCGCGGCAAGTATCACGTTCTGGGCGGGCTGCTGTCGGCGCTGGACGGCGTCGGGCCCGAACAGCTGCGCATCGCCGAACTGATCGGCCGAGCGAAAGGCGGCGAGGCGCGCGAGGTCGTCCTGGCCCTGCCCGCCACCGTCGACGGCCAGACCACGGCCCACTACCTCGCCGAGCGCCTGTCCGCTGCGGGGGTCGAGGTCACGTCCCTGGCCCGCGGCGTCCCGGTCGGCGGCGAACTGGACTGGCTGGACGACGGCACCATCGTCCAGGCCCTACGGGCGCGACGGCCGGCGTAGAATTCCCTCTCCCGATGGGAGAGGGCTTGAGCCTCGGAGAGCCGAAGGCGAGCCGCCAGGCGAAAGGGTGAGGGTTCAAGCCTTCAGTCGGCGTGAGCCGTCGCACAGCGGCCTTCGGCCGACTTCACCCGCAAACCCTCACCCTTTCGCGCAAGGACGATCGCTGACGCTCTCGTGCGCTCAAGCCCTCTCCCATCGGGAGAGGGAGGCTATTATCAGCCTCCGACTCCGGCTAGGAACGGAGCATGAACACGCTCGAACTCATCCTGCTGGTCGTCGCCGTGGCTGCTGTGGCCGGCTTCTTCTGGGCCTTCATGGGCTGGCAGAAGGCCAAGGGGGCGCTGGACGCCGCCGACGCCCGGCTGGAGCTGATGGAGGAGAGCCGTGACTCCATGGCCGAGTTCCTCAAGGCCCAGGCCTCGCAGTCGGCCGAGGCCGTGGCCACCAAGCTGGTGGCCCGCGCAACAGAAACCTTCCAGGCCCAGGACCGCGTCGCCCGCGAGCGCATGGAGGCCCAGCTCAAGCCGGTCTCCGAGACCCTGGCCAAGTTCCAGGAGCACGTCGCCGCCCTGGAGAAGACCCGCGCCGAGGACACCGGCGGCTTGAAGGAGCAACTGGCCGCCCTCATGACCGCCTCGACCGCCACCCGCGACGAGGCGCGCCGCCTGACCGAGGCCCTGAAGGGCAATACCGGCCGTCGCGGCCGTTGGGGCGAGCAGACCTGCCGCAACGTGCTGGAAGCCGCCGGCATGGCGGGGCGCTTCGACTTCGAGGAGCAGAACTCCTCGGCCAATGACGAGGGGCGTCAGCAACGCCCCGACTTCATCGTCAAACTGCCGGGCGGCGGCATGTTCGTCATCGACGCCAAGGTGTCCCTGGCCTTCGCCGACGAGGCCGATGGGGACGACGAAGCCCAGGCCCAGGCCATGTCCCTGCGCACCGCCGCCAGCATGAAGACCCACGTGCGCCAGCTGTCGTCCAAGGCCTATCAGGACCAGTTCAAGCCCAGCCCGGACTTCGTCGCCATGTTCGTGCCCGGCGACGCCTTCCTGGCCGCCGCCCTGGATCACGAGCCGGACCTGATGACCACGGCCATGGCCTCGCGCGTCGTCATCGTCACCCCGACCACCCTGTTCGCCCTGTGCAAGGCGGTCGCCTATGGCTGGCGCGCCGAGGAGCAGGCCAGGAACGCCGAGGACGTCGCCAAGCTGGGCAAGGAGCTCTACAAGCGCCTGTCAGTCATGGGCGGCCACGCCGCCTCGGTCGGCAAGGCGCTGGACGCGGCGGTCGGGCGCTACAACCAGTTCGTCGGCTCGCTGGAAAGCCAGGTCATGGTGTCGGCGCGCCGGTTCGAGGACCTCAAGGTCGACCACGAGGGCAAGGACCTGCCGGAACTGCCGCCCGTCGAACAGTCGCCGCGCGCCCTCAGCCGCCCCGAACTGCTGAACGCGCCCGCCGACTAGGGCTTGCTTGACGGCGCACGAGGCTGGTGTAAAACACACTTGTCAACTTTGGAGGGGCGGCGTGGCCGGCAAGCGTAAACTTCTCATCCAGTCCGCCGTGGGGCTCGGGCTGGTCGTTCTGGCGGCCTTCGTCACCGGCGGCGTGCTGGGCTTCATGAAGGCCAGCGGTCAGGACGTCATGTCCAGTTCAGCCGCGCTCTGGACCGTCGGCGTTTTCGCCGTGATCACCATGCTGATCGCCATGTGGGTCAGTCTGAAGTGGATGTCCTCCATCGACGAGGCGGCGCAGGAAGCGCACAAGTGGGCCTGGTATTGGGGCGGATCCAGCGGCATGGCCGTGGGCGGCGCCTTGGTCATCATGGCCTCGCTTCCGCAGGCCGCCGCGATCAATATTCCCGCCTGGTACTCGGACCGGGTCGATCCCGCCGCCTACGCCGCCACGGGCGCCTTCGCCATGCTGACCCTGATGCTGATCGGTTACGGCGTCGCCTGGGCATGGTGGTGGTGGGCGCGGCGCTGAGGAGGCTCGCATGAACAATCGCCTCAAGGTCCTGCGCGCCGAACGCGACTGGAGCCAGGCGCACCTGGCGACCGAGCTGGGCGTCTCCCGCCAGACCGTCAATGCGCTGGAGACGGGGCGCTACGACCCCTCCCTGCCCTTGGCCTTCAAGATCGCGCGCCTGTTTCAACTGCCGATCGAATCCATCTTCTCGGACGAGGAATAGTTCCCCATGCGCATCGCCCTACTGTCTGACGGCCTTCGATCAGCCCTGACGGTCGGGGCGGCGCTGTCCGCCCTGCTGCTGGCGCCCTCGGCGATGGCGCAGACCTCGTCCGTCGCCCCGGCCGCCGTCGTCGCCGCGCCCGCCGGTTCGGGTCCGGGCCTGTGGGTGGTCAAGGACGAGGACTCCACCCTCTACCTGTTCGGCACGGTCCATGTGCTGAAGCCCGACACGCCCTGGGGCACGACGCGGGTCGACCGGGCCTTCGCCAGCGCCGACGAATACTGGTTCGAGATCGCCGATCTAAGCGACCAGTCGGGCGTCATGCCGATCATCCAGGCCAAGGGCGTCTCGCCCGACCGCCCCCTGTCCAGCCTGCTGACGGCGGAAGAGACGGCCGATCTCGACGCGGCCGCCCGCACCGTCGGCGCGACAGCGGCCCAGCTGGATCCGCTGCGCCCTTGGCTGGCCAGTCTGCAACTGGCCCTCGCCTCGATCCAGAAGGCCGGTTACGTGGCGGCCAACGGCGGGGATCAGATCCTGCACGCCCGCGCAGCCGCCACCGGCAAGCCCATCAAGGGCTTCGAGACCGCGCCCCAGCAGATCGGCTTCGTCGCCGACATGACCGAGGACGCCCAGCTGGCCCTGCTGCGCTCGGGCCTCAAGGAGTTCGATCAGGCGGACGCCATGCTCGGCCGCATGGTCGCCGCATGGTCCGCCGGCGACGTCGAAGGTCTGGACCGCCTGATCGGCCAGGAAATGAAGGCGGAATCGCCGGAAATGTACGCCGTGATGCTGACGCGCCGGAACCAGGCCTGGGCCGACCAGATCCAGACGCTCCTCGCCGGTTCGGGCACGGCCTTCATCTCGGTCGGCGCGGGCCATCTGGCGGGCGCCGACAGCCTGCAGGCCCAACTGGAACAGCGTGGAATTCGGGTCGAACGGCTCAGCGACTGACGAGGTCCACACCACTCGATTTTCCCCAGGCCCGGCCCCGCGCCGGGCTTTTTCTTTTCAGCCCCGACCTCTATGGTCCCCCCAGCGCGGTCGTAGTTCAGAGGTAGAACGTCAGCTTCCCAAGCTGAATGTCGCGGGTTCGATTCCCGCCGGCCGCTCCAGTTCCGCGTCGATGGGCTGTCCCGACGGGGGCTTAGCGGGGCTGTCCGGTGAAGCATTCTCTCGATCCGTCCGATCTTCGCATCCTGCGCGAGTTGCAGGCCGACGGGTCGTTGACCATCGCCGAGCTGGCCGAGCGGGTCGGGCTGTCCCAGACCCCGTGCTGGAAACGGGTGCGTCGCCTCGAGGACGGGGGCTTCATCGAGCGCCGGGTGGCTCTGCTCAACCGCGACAAGCTGGATCTGGTGCTGGTGGTCTTCGTCGCCATCCGCACCCGGCACCACGACGGCGAATGGCTGGAACGATTCGCCCAGGGCGCGTCGGCCATGCCGGAAGTCGTCGAATTCTATCGGATGAGCGGCGAGACCGACTATCTGCTCAAGGTCGTCGTCAGCGACATCGCCGCCTATGACCGCTTCTACAAGCGCCTGATCCAGATCGCCCCGCTGGTGGACGTCAGCTCGTCCTTCGCCATGGAACAGATCAAGTGCACCACGGCGCTGCCGATCTGAGGCCGCGCTCACGCGGCGCGCCGCCGCACAACGAACGTTAGCCGTCATTGCGCGCTCAAGCAGCCGATCACCGCGTGATCGACGATAGCGCCAAATTTCATGAGAGGGTGGAGACCGCGACCCGAAGGGGAATTCGTTGTGGCTGCTGCCTTCCGGCCCTGACCAGATTGGCGAAGCCTTCGCCCGCGATCTCCGAGGAGGGATATGACGGTTGGCGACGCGGGAATCAAGACCCCTCCCCGCGTCGTCTTGTCGGGGGTATGAAGCGCCATGCCTTATCGCAACGTCTTCTCCGGCAATCCGCTCGACCGCTCGGGCGACCTTCGCAACGACGCCGCCTGGCTGGGCGAGCAGGAGGCCAACCCCGAGGCCATGGCCATGGTGCTGTGGGAGGGTCGGCCTCTGGTCGAGGATCATGAGGGCGGGCAGCGCCTGGTCTGGCTCTCACTGGGGCATGGACGCGATCTGGTTCCCGACCGCGACGTCTTCCTCGGTCTGTGGAAGGGCGCGCCAGTGTTTGCGGTCGAGTTCGAGAGCTCGATCGACCCCACCACCGGCCCCGCCGGGGGCCTGGGTCAGTTCATCGAGATGCGCGCGGCCGCCGCCGCCCTGCCGGAAGCCGATGTCGCGATAGCGGGCACGGCCAAGAGCCTGTTCGATTGGCGCCGCCGCCATGGATTCTGCGCCGCCTGCGGCAAGGCGACGGATCAGGCCTCGGGCGGCTGGCGACGCGTCTGCCCGGCCTGCGGCGTCGAGCATTTCCCGCGCGTCGATCCGGTCGTCATCATGCTGCCGGTCTACAAGGGCGGCGCCGAACCCCGCTGTCTGCTGGGGCGCCAGGCGATCTGGCCCGAGGGCCGGATGTCGGCCCTGGCCGGCTTCATGGAGCCCGGCGAATCCATCGAGGAAGCCTGCGCCCGCGAGGTGATGGAGGAGGCGGGCCTGACGGTGTCGAGCGTCGCCTACCATTCCAGTCAGCCCTGGCCCTTCCCCGCCCAGCTGATGATCGGCCTGATCGCCGAGGTCACGGACGACAACGCCGCGCCGGACCAGACCGAGCTGGAGGCCGTGGCCTGGCTGACGCGGGCCGAGGCGCGAGCGGTGCTGGCGGGCACGCACGGGACGATCCACGCTCCGCCGCCGTTCGCGATCGCGCGGCGGCTGCTGGAAAGCTGGGCGCAAGAATAGAGACCTTCTCCCCTTGAGGGAGAAGGTGGCTCGCGCAGCGAGACGGATGAGGGGTGTGAGCGCTTCGGCGTCCGACAAATGACTTCGACGGCTGGGCGACGCTGAATTCAAGCGTCGCGTCGATACCCCTCATCCGAGGCCTTCGGCCCCACCTTCTCCCTCAAGGGGAGAAGGAAGGTTGGATCAGACCAGCTTCCTTGCCGCTTGCAGATCCGCCGGATTGTCGACCGACAGCGGGGCTTCGTCGATGACCGAGGCCCAGATCTGCAGGCCCATCTCCAACGCCCGCAGTTGCTCCAGCTTCTCGCGCTTCTCCAGCGGCGACGGCGGGGCGGCGCAGAAGCGCATCAGAGCCTCGCGGCGGTAGCCGTAGATGCCGACGTGGCGCCAGATCGGACCGTCCCCGTAGAGGGTCGAGCGAGTGAAGTAGAGGGCGCGGCCGCTGGTTCCGCCTTCCGGCAGGGCCAGGACGGCTTTCACCACGTCGGGATTGGTCCGGTCCGAGACGTCGGCCTCGGCCGCGACCAGGGTGGCGATGTCGCAGGCCGATTCGCGCGCCAGCAGATCGGCGCAGGCCCGCGCCAGATCCGGCGAAGCGAAGGGCATGTCGCCCTGGATATTGATGACCAGGTCATGGGCGCCGTCAGGATCGACCGCCTCGACCGCCGCGCGGATACGATCCGAGCCGCTGGGCAGGTCGGGATCGGTCAGAACGGCCAAACCGCCCGCCGCCTCGACCGCCTCGACAATCTCGGGATCGCCCGCCGCCACGGCCACGCGGAAGCCGGATAGGGCCGCCTGCTCCCAGGCCCGCACGATCATGGGCTTGCCGCCGATATCGGCCAGCGGCTTGTTCGGCAAACGGGTCGCCGCCATGCGAGCGGGTATCATTATCAGCGGATTCATCGACTTGACGACGTCCTGCGACGCCCGGAAACGCCCGGGCCGGTTGCGAAGGTCGCGCTAGCGTGTAAGAGACGCCGACGCAAGAATGCCTGAGGCCGCTTCGCGGTTGGGGGGCTCATTAGAGACGGGAAGCGACGACGCGCATGAGCGGCGATCTGAAGTGGAACAAGATTATGGGCGCGTGCCTGGGCACCGCCTTTGTGATCCTGGTGGTCCAGCAAGTTTCGGGCATGGTCTATCACACCAAGCAGCCGGAAAAGATGGGCTACTTTGTGGACGCGCCGGAAGAATCCGCGGGCGCCGAGCCTGCCGCCCTCCCGATCGACTGGGGCACGGTCCTGCCGACCGCCGACCTGGCCGCCGGTGAAGCCGCCTTCGCGCGCTGCCAGGCCTGCCACACCGCCAATGCGGGCGGCGCCGACGGCATTGGTCCAAACCTGAACGGCGTCCTCGGCGGTCCGGTCATGCACCGCGCCGGCTTCGCCTATTCGGACGCCATGGCCAAGCACAAGGCCGAGGCTCCGACCTGGGGCTATGACGAACTGGATCACTTCCTGACCGCGCCGGGCCGTTACGTCCCGGGCACCAAGATGTCCTTCGCCGGCATCCGCGACGAGAAGACCCGCATCAACCTGATCGCCTGGCTGCGCACCCAAGGTTCGGGCGGCGTCGCCATCCCGGCGTCGGACCCGGCCCGCCAACCGGGCGCCGCTGCGGCGGCTCCGGCGGCTGAAGGCGCGGCTGCGGCCGAAGGCGCCGCCGCTCCGGCGGCCGAGGGCGCGGCTCCGGCCACGACCCAGGCCACCCCGGCCGCCCCGCCGGCCGCGACCAGCGCTCCGACGGCCTAAGCGTCAGATATTCAAGACGACGGGAAAGGCGGCCTTCGGGCCGCCTTTTCTGCGTTCGGGGGTCGGCGCAGGCGAATGCGGCCAAAGGACTGGGTCCCCGCCTCCGCGGGGATGAGGGGAAATTAGAAAATCAGATCCGCCGGAAAACCGCCGAGGCGAAGCCTTCGCCGGTCAGGCGGGCCTCGACCTCGGCCAGGGTCTCGATGACGACGCCGCCGCGCACGCCGGTGGAGTGAATGACCTGATCGGCGTCGACCATGATGGCCGAGTGGCCGGTCCAGTCGTGGTCGCGGTTCGGCGCCATCCAGACGACCAGATCGCCGCGCCGGGCCTCTGCGCGCGCGATGGGGCGACCGAGGTCGGCCTGGGCGTCGGAGCGGCGCGGGCCGGGCAGACCGCAGGCCAGCAAGGCCTGCTGCACCAGGCCCGAGCAATCGGTTTCGAACGAGGAGCGGGCGCCCAGGGCGTGCGGGCGACCCAGCAGACGTTCGGCCACGGCGACCGGCTCGCGTTCGAAGTCGCCGACGGCTTGCAGATCGGCCTCGCTGACGCCTTCGGCGGCCTCGCCCACCAGGGCGTTCAGCGGCAGGGCGGCGGACACGGAGGAAACACGACGACGGGCCAGGGGGGCGCCGGACGCCAGGACCTCCAGCGCCACCCAGCCGACGACGCCGTCGCGACGGGCGCGCCCCCAGGCCCGGTCGTCCTGACGATGCAGGACGTCGAAGGCCTCGCCGTGCAGAAGCTGGTCGATGCGTTGATCCGCGTCCGACAGGATGTCGGCGACCGGCACCCGGCAATGCATGGGTTCAAGCCGCACATAGGCCTCGGCCGGCATCAGGCCTTCCAGCGCCTGTTCGGCCAGCACGATCCGCTCTCCGTCCCGAAGGATCAGAGGCGGGCCGGGCGGGAGAAGGGCCAGAAGGTCGGACAAACAGGGCCTCGGCGTCGGTTCACGCGGGTGAACCGTCATATGTAAACTCCGAAGCCAAATCGGGCGTTAACAGCCTTGGCTATTTCGCGAATCGGTCGCGCAGGTAGCGGTAGCAGGCGCGCAGGGCCTGGGCTTCGCCGCCTTCCGGGCGCCCCGGCTGGGCGCGCGGATTCCAGGCGAAGATGTCCATGTGCGCCCATGATCCGGTCGTCGGCGCGAACTTTTGCAGGAACAGGGCCGCCGTCACCGATCCGGCCTGGGCCCAGGCGGCGGAATCATTTCTGATGTCGGCGATCTCGCTGTCCAGCGAGGCGCGATAGCCGGCCCAGAGCGGCATCCGCCACAGGGGATCGCCCACCGCGCGCCCGGCGCTGAGAATGCCCTCGGCCAGGGCCTCGTCGTCGGTGTAAAGCGGCGGCAGCTCCGGCCCCAGCGCCATGCGCGCGGCGCCGGTCAGGGTGGCGAAGTCCAGTGTCAGGTCAGGATTGTGCTCTCCCGCCCGCGTCAGGACGTCGGCCAGGATCAGGCGGCCTTCGGCGTCGGTATTGCCGATCTCGATGGTCAGTCCCTTGCGGCTGGACAGGATGTCGCCGGGGCGGAAGGCGTCGGCGGACACCGCGTTCTCGACGGCGGCCACCAGCACCACCAGCCGCACGGGCAGGTCGGCCTGCATGATCAGTCGGCCGAGCGCCAGGGCGTGGGCCGAGCCGCCCATGTCCTTCTTCATGTTGCGCATCCCGGCGGCGGGCTTGAGGTCCAGACCGCCGGTGTCGAACACCACCCCCTTGCCGACCAGGGCCACCAGCGGCAGGTCGGTCCGGTCCAGCTTCCAGCCGATCTCGACGACGCGCGGGGCGCGGTGCGGGGCGGCGGCGCGGCCGACGGCGTGGACGGCCGGGTAGTTGTCTTCCAGCAAGGCGTCGCCGGTGACGACAGTCAGAACGGCCCCCGCCGATTGGGCGATTTCGCGCGCGATGGTCTCGATCTGCAGCGGCCCCATGTCGGCGGCGGGAGTGTCGACCATCTCGCGGGCCAGGGCGGCGGCGGCGGCGATGTTCAGGGTCTCGATCAGGTCAAGACTGGCGGGGGCCACGAGACGGGCGCGGCCGCGCTCGGGCCGGGCCTTGTAGCGGTCGAACAGATAGCCGCCGAGGGCGAAGGCCAGGGCGGCCTGCGTCGCCGTCTCGCCCTCGACGCCGTCGAGCCGCCAGTCGCCGGCGGGCAGGCGCGTCGGCAGCGACCGCGCGCTCATCGGCTCGAAGGCCTCGCCGGCGCCGAACAGGGCCTCGGCCGCCGCGCCGTCGTCGCCGGGGACGATCAGCAGCTGGCCCGCCTTGCCGGTGAAGCCGTTGGCCTCGGCCCAGACGGCGGACTTGCCGGTCAGCGCCTGCCCGGTCTTGACCACGCGCACGGGGCGCGCGGCTTCGGAAGCGGCGATCAGCAGGTCGGAGTGAACGACGGACATGGGGGCGAGCCTTTCCGGCCGTTAAGGCCGATTAACCAAACCTTGACCCGAAGGCGCGACCCTGGGGCCGCAGGAAACCGTCCGGACCCTCTCCATGTCGCGCACCGCCGCCGCCGCCGCAACCATGACGCTGGCCCTTTGGGCTCTGTCGGGCGTCGTTCAGGCCCAGACCTCCCCTGCCCCGACGACCGCCGCCGCTCCGGCGCGCAAGCCCGCCGACGCCGCAACGCGGGCCAGCTATGACCGCGCCGACGCCCTCAGCCGCTCGGTCTTCTGGTCCAACGAACAGCAGATCAATCCCATGGACCCCGTCGCCGGGGTCCGCATGGCCCAGGCCCTGCGCGAAATGGGTCAGTTCGATCAGGCCGCCGAGACGGCGCAGAACGTCCTGACCGTCCAGCCCGCCAATCTTGAGGCCATGCTGGAGGTGGGCCGCGCCCACATCGCGCGGGGTCAGGCCTTCTACGGCATCGCGACGCTGGAGCAGGCCCGCGCCGCCGCGCCGCGCGACTGGAGGCCCCTGTCGTTGCTGGGCGTGGCCTATCAGCAGGTGCGCCGTCCCGACGACGCCAAGACGGCCTGGACCGAGGCCCTGCGTCTGTCGCCCGACAATCCCGACGTCCTGACCAACGCCGCCATCGCCCGCATGGGCGAAGGCGACGCCGCCTCGGCCGAGATCCTGCTGCGCCGCGCCGCCGCCCAGCCGACCGCGACGCTCAAGGTGCGCCAGAACCTGGCCCTGTCGCTGGGTCTGCAGGGCAAGACCGCCGAGGCCGAGGCCATCCTGCGCCGCGACCTGCCGCCCGAGGCCGCCGACGCCAACCTGCGCTGGCTGGCGGAGCGGACGGCGGCGGCGTCCGGCGCCGCGCCCGTCGCGGCGGCTGAAACCGCCGGCCCGGCCCGCACCTGGTCCTCGGTTCAGGGCGGCTGATTCAATCCTCCCCTGCGCAGCGGGGGAGGGGGACCGCGAAGCGGTGGAGGGGGCAAGCCCCCAACCCCCGCGCTCGGCCCTTCGCCCCCTCCACCATGCTGCGCATGGTCCCCCTCCCCCGTTTCGCTTCGCTCGCAAGGGAGGATCGCATCTTCTCTCTTGCGTCTATCGGCCCTATCTTCCGCCCATGATCGACGACCTCTACAGCGCGCGCATCCTGTCGCTGGCGGCCAACCTGCCGCACAGCGGGCGGCTGGCTGAGCCGGAAGGCAGCGCCGAGCGCGTGGCCAAGCTGTGCGGATCGAGGGCCATCGTCGACGTGACGCTGGACAGCGAAGGCCGCATCAGCGACTTCGCCCAGACGGTGAAGGCTTGCGCCCTGGGCCAGGCGGCGGCGGGCGTGGTCGGCGAAAGCATCCTCGGCGCATCGGCCCAGGAAATCGTCGAGGCCCGCGACGCCATGCTGGCCATGCTGAAATCCGGCGGCGACGGCCCCGAAGGCCGCTTCGAGGGTCTGCGGGTTCTCAAGCAGGTCGCTGATTACCCGGCGCGTCACGCCTCGACCATGGTGGCGCTGGAAGCCACGCTCGACGCGGTCAATCAGGCCTTGGCGAAACACCACAGCGATACGCGAACTCGCCTCGCCGGCGCGGCCTGAAGGCTTCGTCCGGTTGATCCCCCTGCGATGAAGAGGGATAAGCGGCGCGAACCCGAAACAGAGCCCCCGGCGAAGGGACAGATGTCTCTCTACGAACGCAGCGTCCGCGCGGCCCATCGGGGCTACAAGGTGACGCTGTCCCCCTTCTTCGGCCAGTCGTGCCGGTTCCTGCCGACCTGTTCGGACTATGGGCGCGACGCCCTGCTCCAGCACGGGCCGGTTCGGGGGGGATGGCTCACTGTGCGCCGTCTCTGTAAATGCCATCCCTTCGGCGGTTCGGGCTATGATCCCGTACCGCCCGCCAAGACCGAAAAAGAACGACCGTCATGATCGAACTGAAATTCCCCGACGGCGCCGTGCGTCAGTATCCGGCCGGCTCGACGGGCCGCGACGTGGCCGCCGCCATCTCGCCCTCGCTGGCCAAGAAGGCGGCTCTGGTCGTCTGGAACGGCGAGCAGCGCGACCTGGACCGCGTCATCGACGGCGACGGCGATTTCCGCCTGCTGATGCGCGACGATCCCGAGGCGCTGGAGACCATCCGCCACGACGCCGCCCACGTCCTGGCCCAGGCGGTGCAGGAGCTCTTCCCCGGCACCCAGGTCACCATCGGCCCGGCCATCGAGGACGGCTTCTATTACGACTTCGCCCGCGACGAGCCCTTCTCGACCGACGACTTCGCCAAGATCGAAAAGAAGATGGGCGAGATCATCGACCGAGGCGCCCCGCTGGAGCGTCAGGTCTGGGATCGCGACGAAGCGATCAAGCATTTCGAATCGGTGGGCGAGACCTACAAGGCCGAGCTGATCCGCGACCTGCCGGGCACCGAGACCATCACCGTCTACAAGCAGGGCGAATGGGCCGACCTGTGCCGGGGGCCGCACTTCCCGACCACCAAGTTTGTCGGCAAGGCCTTCAAGCTGACCAAGCTGGCCGGCGCCTACTGGCGCGGAGACTCGTCCAAGGCTCAGCTGCAGCGCATCTACGGCACCGCCTGGGCGACCCAGGCCGACCTGGACGCCTATCTGCTGCGCATCGAGGAGGCCGAGAAGCGCGACCACCGCAAGCTGGGCCGCGCCATGGAGCTCTTCCACATGCAGGAAGAGGGCCGCGGCATGGTCTTCTGGCACCCCAAGGGCTGGGTCCTGTGGCGCGTTCTGGAGGCCTATATGCGCCGCCGCCTGGACGCGGCCGGATACGTCGAGGTCAAGACGCCCCAGGTGCTGGACCGCAAGTTCTGGGAGGCCTCGGGCCACTGGGAGAAGTACCGTCCCAACATGTTCGTCTGCGAGACGGTGGAGGGCGAGACCCTTTCGCTGAAGCCGATGAACTGCCCCGGCCACGTGCAGATCTTCGATCAGGGCCAGCGGTCCTATCGCGAACTGCCGCTGCGCATGGCCGAGTTCGGCGCCTGCCACCGCTATGAGCCGTCCGGTTCGCTGCACGGCCTGATGCGCGTGCGCGGCTTCACCCAGGACGACGCCCACATCTTTTGCCGCGAAGACCAGATCGTCGACGAGACGGCCGAGTTCATCAAGCTGGCCAAGAGCGTCCACGCCGACCTCGGCATGGAAACGGCCTACATCAACCTGGCCACCCGTCCCGACGTCCGCGCCGGGTCGGATGAGTTCTGGGACAAGGCCGAGGCCCAGATGGCCGAAGCCGCCCGCGCCGCCGGGGTCGAGCCGGTCATCGCCGAGGGCGACGGCGCCTTCTACGCGCCCAAGCTGGACTTCATCGTCAAGGACGCCATCGGCCGCGAATGGACCTGCGGCACGATCCAGCTGGACTATGTCCTGCCCGACCGTCTGGACGCGACCTACATCGCCGAGGACGGCCAGAAGCACCGTCCGGTCATGCTGCACCGCGCGATCCTGGGCAGCTTCGAGCGCTTCATCGGCATCATGATCGAGAACTACGCCGGGGCCTTCCCCCTGTGGCTGGCGCCGACCCAGGCCGTGGTGGCCACCATCACCTCGGACGCCGACGGCTATGCCGAGGAAGTGGTCGCCAAGTTCCGCGCCGCGGGCCTGCGCACCGAGATCGACCTGCGCAATGAGAAGATCAACTACAAGATCCGCGAACACTCGGTCGGCAAGGTGCCCGCCATCGCCGTCGTCGGCCGCAAGGAGGCCGAGGAAGGCAAGGTCGCCATCCGCCGCCTGGGCAGCCAGGCCCAGACCATCGTCACCGTCGAGGAGGCCATCGCCATCCTGACCGACGAGGCCCTGGCGCCGGACCTGAAGCGGATCCGCGACGGTCAGGCCTGAACATGAAAACGCCCCGGTCGAAAGGCCGGGGCGTTTTTCTTTGACCTATCCCTCCCCGCCCTCGGGGAAGAGGGGTTACCGCTGTTGCAGGGCGGCGACGCGGGCGCGCTCGGCTTCGGTCGCGGCGTCGCGGGCGCGCTTCTGGGCGTTCAGCTGATCCTCGATCTCGACCAGCTCCCTGTTCTTCTCGGCCGAGGCCTCGGCGCGGCTGACGCCGATGGGGCGGCCGGTGATCTCGGCGATCGAGATGGGCTGGGCGCAGATGCGGCTTTCCATGTCGTACCACTTGCCCTGGGCTTCGCAGCGCTCGCCCGGCTCCATCCAGAAGTGCTGGAAGACGAAGACCCCGGCCACCATGACGGCGAACAGGCTGAAAAACAGGATGTTCAGGCGGCTATTGGTCAGGAAGCGTTTCATGCAGGTCTCATAGATCAAAAATGCGCCCGCGACACGACCGCAGTTCACGTAGCGTTACGTTGACAGGCCGGTTTCCCCGGTCCAATCCCTCGGGCCATATTTCGATGACCAAGTGGATAGGCTCATGAAGGTACTCGTCCCGGTGAAACGGGTGATCGACTATAACGTCAAGGCCCGCGTCAAGGCGGACCAGACCGGCGTCGATCTGGCCAACGTCAAGATGAGCATGAACCCCTTCGACGAGATCGCCGTCGAAGAGGCCGTGCGTCTGAAGGAAGGCAAGGAACACCATGCCGCCGGCACGGCGACGGAAATCGTCGTCGTCTCCATCGGCGTGACCCAGGCCCAGGAAACCCTGCGCACCGCCCTGGCCATGGGCGCCGACCGCGGCCTGCTGATCCAGTCCGACGCAGACCTGGAGCCGCTGGCCGTCGCCAAGCTGCTGAAGGCAGTGGTCGATGAAGAGAAGCCCGATCTGGTCCTGATGGGCAAGCAGTCCATCGACGGCGACAACAACGCCGTGGGTCAGATGCTGGCCGCCCTGCTGGACTGGCCGCAAGCCACCTTCGCCGGCAAGCTGGTCATTGACGGCGGCAAGGCGACCGTGACGCGCGAAGTCGACGGCGGTCTGCAGACCGTGGCGGCGACCCTGCCGGCCGTGGTCACCGTGGACCTGCGCCTGAACACCCCCCGCTACGCCAGCCTGCCCAACATCATGAAGGCCAAGAAGAAGGAGATCGCGGTCAAGGCGGTCGCCGACTACGGCGTCGATGTCGCGGATCGCCTGAAGGTCCTGAAGGTGACGGAGCCGCCGAAGCGTTCGGCGGGCGTCAAGGTCGCCGATGCGGCCGAACTGGTTTCCAAGCTCAAAGACGCAGGGGTTCTGTAATGGCCGTTCTCGTCATCGCCGACCACGACGGCTCGACCGTTCGCGACACCACCCACAAGACCGTGACGGCGGCCCTGGCCCTGTCGTCGGACGTGGATGTTCTGGTCCTCGGCAAGAACGCCAAGGGCGTGGCCGACGCCGCCGCCAAGATCACGGGCGTGCGCAAGGTCCTGCTGGCCGAGGGCGACGCCATTTCTCACGGTCTGGCCGAAGCCGTCGAAGCCACCGTCCTGCCGCTGGCCGCCGGCTACGACGCCGTCCTGTCGCCCGCCACCACGGACGGCAAGAACTTCGCCCCGCGTCTGGCCGCCAAGCTGGACGTCGCGCCGATCTCGGACATCGTCGAGGTCGTCTCGGCCGATACCTTCGTGCGCCCGATCTACGCCGGCAACGCCCTGGAAACCGTGCAGTCAGCCGACGCCAAGAAGGTCATCACCGTGCGTCCGACGGCCTTCGCCGCCGCTGGTGAAGGCGGCTCGGCCTCGGTCGAGACCGTCGCCGCCGGTGAAGCGCCCAAGACCGGCTTCGTCTCCGAGGAAATGGTCAAGTCGGACCGCCCCGAACTGGGCGCCGCCAAGATCATCGTCTCGGGCGGTCGCGCTCTCGGCTCGGCCGAAGAGTTCCACGCCGTCATGGAGCCCCTGGCCGACAAGCTGGGCGCCGCCATCGGCGCCTCGCGCGCGGCGGTCGACGCGGGCTACGCCCCCAACGACTATCAGGTCGGCCAGACCGGCAAGGTCGTGGCCCCGGCCCTCTACATCGCCATCGGCATCTCGGGGGCCATCCAGCACCTGGCCGGGATGAAGGACTCCAAGGTCATCGTCGCCATCAACAAGGACGCCGACGCCCCGATCTTCCAGATCGCCGATTTCGGCCTGGTCGCCGACTACAAGACCGCCGTGCCGGAGCTGATGGCCGCCCTGGGCTGATCGGTTTCACAGGCTGAACATGAAGCGCGCCGGATGGGAGACCGTCCGGCGCGTTTTTAGTTGGCGTTCCATTCCTGCCGTCATCCCGGACGGCCGCCAGGCCGATCCGGGACCCAGTCGCCGGCTCCAGACGCGACATCTCCAGTCAAGGCTCCACCGCCTGGGTCCCGGATCTTCGGCTCGCAGGCGAGCCTTCGTCCGGGATGACATCAGGGAGTTGGCCGCAGGGCTCGAATGGGCCAAACACCTTCCCATGACCGCCCGCCTCGCCATCAAGCTGACGCCCCGCGCCGCCGCCGACCGCATCGACGGCTGGGACGTGGACCCCGACGGCCGCCCCGTGCTCAAGGTCCGCGTCCGCGCCCAGCCGGTCGAGGGCGAGGCCAACGCCGCCCTGACCGCCTTTCTGGCCAAGGCCCTGGGCGTGCCCAAGCGCGACGTGACCCTGGCGCGCGGCGGCCAGTCGCGGCTCAAGATGATCGAGATCGAGGGGCTGGACGAGGCCGAGGTCCGCGACCGCTTGTCCGGCTCCTGACAATTCCCCTTTACGGCGACGCTGAACCCCCTTTGTATGCCGTCCCGTTGTCAGCCCGCCGCATGCGGGCGCGAGGGGGTCTCGCCCATGTTGCTTAACCGTCTGCGGGGCCCAAGCCTCGCTGTCCTCACCTGCGCGCTCGGCGCCCTGGCCCTGTCGGCCTGCGCCACGACCGGCGACGCCAAGCCCAAGACCGAGACGGCCTCGGCCGCGCCCAGAGACCGCACCATGGCCCCGGGCCTGGACGGCTGGGCCAACACGGACCCCTATCCCTCGACCTATCGCGGCCTGCCGCGCGAGAACCTGGCCCTGGTCGGCGCCACGGTCCTGACCGGCACGGGTCAGAAGATCGAAGGCGGCGTGGTCATCGTCACCGACGGCCGCATCGCCGCCGTCGGCGGGGCGAGCACGCCGGTTCCGGCGGGCCACAAGGTGGTCGACGCGCGCGGTCGCTACGTCACGCCGGGCGTCATCGACATCCACAGCCACCTCGGCGTCTATCCCTCGCCCGGCGTCATGGGCATGAGCGACGGCAACGAGGCCACCAATCCGAACACGGCCCAGGTCTGGGCCGAGCATTCGATCTGGCCGCAGGACCCGGGCTTCAACACCGCCCGCGCGGGCGGCGTGACCACGCTCCAGATCCTGCCCGGATCGGCCAACCTGTTCGGCGGGCGCGGCGTGACGGTGCGCAACGTGCCGTCCGTCACCATGCAGGGCATGAAGTTCCCGAACGCTCCCTATGGCCTGAAGATGGCCTGCGGCGAGAACCCGTCGCGCGTCTATGGCGGCCGCAACCAGTCGCCGGCCACCGGCATGGGCAATGTCGCCGGCTATCGCGCCGCCTTCATCTCGGCTCGGGACTACAAGGAGAAGTGGGACAAGTGGCGCGAGACCGGTCAAGGCACGCCCCCGACCCGCAACCTGCAGCTGGAAACCCTGGCGGGCGTCCTGGACGGGTCGATCCTGGTCCAGAACCACTGCTACCGCGCCGACGAGATGGCGGTCATGCTCGATGTGGCCAAGGAGTTCGGCTACAAGGTCACCACCTTCCACCACGCGGTCGAGGCCTACAAGATCGCGCCGCTTCTGGCGCGTGAAGGCGTCTGCGCCGCCATGTGGACCGGCTGGTGGGGCTTCAAGATGGAGGCTCTGGACGGCATCGAGGAGAACGCCGCCCTGACCGACGCGCCCGAGGGCTCGTGCGCCGTCATCCACTCCGACGACGCCGAACTGACCCAGCGCCTCAATCAGGAAGCCGCCGCCGCCCTGTCGGCCGGTCGCCGCGCCGGGATGAACATCTCGGAAGAGCACGCCATCAGCTGGATCACCCTGAACGCCGCCCGTTCGATCGGCATCGACAAGGAGACCGGTTCGCTGGAGCCCGGCAAACGCGCCGACGTGGTGATCTGGAGCGCCGATCCCTTCTCGGTCTACGCCCGCGCCGATCAGGTCTTCATCGACGGCGGCCTGGCCTTCGACCGGTCCAACCCCGCCTTCCAGCCCGTATCCGATTTCGAACTGGGTCAGCCCGGCTTCGGCCAAGCCGCCGCCGGCGTCGCCCAGGGAGCTCGCTGAACCATGCGCATCCAAACCCTTCTGGCGGGCGCTGTCGCGGCCCTCGCCCTCGTCGGTCCCGCAGCGGCGCAGGACGTCGCCATCACCGGCGGCCGGGTCCTGACCGGCACCTCGGTGATCGAGAACGGCACGGTCGTCGTGCGCAACGGCCGGGTCGTTTCCGTCGGGACCGGCGCGGCCCCGGCCGGAATGCGCGCCATCGACGCGCGCGGCAAGATCGTGACCCCCGGCTTCGTCGCCGTGGACTCCGGCCTCGGCGGTTCGGAAGTCGGCTCGGTGCGCGGCTCCAACGACCTGTCGAACAGCGCCAACACCCTGAGCGCCGCCTTTGACCTGTCCTATGGCCTGGACCCCTGGTCCTTCACCCTGCCGGTCGCTCGCCTCGGCGGCGTCACCCGCGCCGTGGTCACGCCCCAGCACGCCGGCTCGGGCGGCGGCCACAGCCATGACGACAGCGACTTCGCCGGGGCCGGTCACGGCGGCTATCAGTCGCCGGGCCTGTTCGCGGGCCAGGCGGCGGTGATCAAGCTGGGCGGCGCCGATATTCTGGTGAAGCCGCGCGTGGCCATGGTCGCCCCCTTCGGCGAGGCCGGCAAGGGCGTCGCCGGCGGCGCGCGCGGGGCCGAGTTCGTCCTGTTCAAGGAGACCCTGGCCGAGGTCCGCCTCTACGCCCGCAACAAGGCCGCCTATGACCGCGCCGCGCTTCGCGACCTGTCGCTGTCGCGCGCCGACCTCGAGGCTTTGATCCCGGTGGCCAATGGCTCCATGCCGCTGATCGTCAGCGTCAATCGCGCCTCGGACATCCAGCAGGTCCTGCGTCTGGCCCGCGAGGAGGGCGTCAAGGTCATCCTCGACGGTGCCGCCGAGGGCTGGCTGGTCGCCAATGAGATCGCGGCGGCCAAGGTCCCGGTCCTGCTGCACCCGATCACCAACCTGCCCGGCAATTTCGAGATGCGGGCGGCGCGGATGCAGAACGCGGCGGCGCTGAACGCGGCGGGCGTGGTCATCGCCATCAAGGGCAATGAGGGCTCGACCCATCGCGCCCGCGACATCCGCTACAACGCCGGGAACGCCGTCTCGCACGGCCTGCCCTTCGCCGCCGCCATCCAGGCGATCACGGTCAATCCGGCCCGCATCTTCGGCTTCGACGGCCAGTTCGGCGAGCTGAAGCCGGGCGCGGCGGGCGATGTGGTGGTCTGGTCGGGCGATCCGCTGGAGCCGCTGAGCCAGCCCTCGGCCGTCTTCATCGACGGCGTGGAGCAGCCGCTGCAGGCCCGCAACCTGCTGCTGCGCGACCGCTATCGCACCGGCGGCGAAGGGGCCATGCCGGTGGCCTATCCGCAGTAAGCTCTTCGGCTTTCTGCACGACCATCAGCGCCGCGATCGAAAGGTCGCGGCGCTTTTTCTTTCCTCCCCACGTCGTGGGGAGGGGGACCACGAAGTGGTGGAGGGGCCTCTCGCCAAGCTCGACCGAGCCCCTCCGTCTCGTCGGCTGCGCCGCCGATCCACCTCCCCACAATGTGGGGAGGAGAAACCCCGACCTTCACCCTTGGCTCGCGACACGCCATAAGACGCCCATGCCCACCACCCTCTACATCGACGCCGACGCCTGTCCCGTAAAGGAGGAGGTCTATCGCGTGGCCCGCCGCTACGGGCTCAAGGTCTTTGTGGTGTCCAACGCCTGGATCAATGTCCCGCGCGAACCGATGATCGAACAGGTGGTGGTCGACGCCGGGCCTGACGTGGCCGACGACTGGATCGCCGAGCGCGCCGTCACCGGCGACATCGTCGTCACCGCCGACATTCCCCTGGCCGACCGCTGTCTGAAATCCGGGGCCCAGGCGCTGAAGTCCAACGGGCAGCCCTTCACCCCCGACTCCATCGGCTCGGCCCTGGCCGGGCGCATGGTGGGCGAGCATCTGCGCTCCATCGGCGTGGCCACCAGCGGCCCGCCGCCCTTCTCCAACGCCGACCGCTCGCGCTTCCTGCAAGCCCTTGATACGGCGGTCGTCCGTGCACGGAAAGTCAGCCTGTGAGCCGTATTCCCGAGGACGAACTGGAGTTCCGCTTCTTCCGCGCAGGCGGCCCCGGAGGCCAGAACGTCAACAAGGTGTCGACCGCCGTCCAGATGCGGTTCGATGTCAGGAACTCGCCCAGCCTGACCGAGCCGGTCAAGGCGCGGCTGATGAAGCTGGCGGGCAGTCGTCTGACGCTGGACGGGGTCATCCTGATCACCGCCGTCCGCTTCCGCACCCAGGAGCGCAACAGGGCCGACGCCATCGCCCGCCTGGACGAGATGGTGGCCGAGGCCTCGATCAAACCGGTCTATCGCGTGCCGACCCGACCGACGCGGGCATCCAAGGAACGGCGATTGCAGGCCAAGTCCACCCGCTCAAGCATCAAGAGCGGACGTGGCAAGCCGTCGCTGGACTAAGGCTCAGATCCGCGTCAGTCGCCGCGCGCCGGGCGATACAGCAGGGCGTTGATCCGGTCCTCGTTGTCGAACGCGATGACCCAATCGGTGGCCTGCTTCTCGAACACCACGCGGAACAGTTCGGCTCCGTCTTGCTGGCCGCGATACTCCATGACCTGCACGGCCCCGAGCTGCCGCACGCGCGGGGCGAATTCGGCGGCCCGGCTGCGGATCTGCTCGGCCAGACTGGGGCTGAACACCGAATAGTCGATCTCGTCGGATTGCAGCGAGGCGATCACAGCGCGAAGCGCGCCTTGCGTGCGGGCGATGTCGGGCGCCTCGCCTGAGGCCGGGGCCGGCGGCGGCGCCTGCACGGCGTCGGGTTCGCCAAAGCTGTTGGGGAACGTGGCCGCCGCCGTCTGCGCCGCCGCAGGCAGGGCCAGCAGGCTCGCGCCCATCACGGCGGCTGCGAAGATCCGGGTCTTCATAGGCGGCAGGCTCCGAAGAAACGTCAGGCGACGATCATCGGCCAGAGTGTCAGGACCAGGGCGGCGACCGAGGCACAGACGGCGACGGTGACGGCGGCGACCACCCAGGGCCGGGTTCCGGCCTTCTCGATCACTAACGTCTGAGATTGCGGTGGGTTCTGCGCCAGATGCGACAGAGCCTTCAGCGTGGCGAGAGCCTCCTCGATGGTCTCCTTGATCTGGGCCTGCGGACCCAGTTCGCGCTTGATCCAGCGCTCGACCACCGGCTTGGCCGCCTCCCACAGGTCGTGGTCAGGGTTGAGACGACGGGCGACGCCTTCGACCGAGACCATGGTCTTTTGCAGCAGCACCAGTTCGGGCCGCATGTGCATGTCGAACAGGGCAGTGATCTCGAACAGCTGGCCCAGAAGTCGGCCCATCGACACCTGGCTGGCCTGGCGACCGATGACCGGCTCGCCGACCGCGCGAAGGGCCTGGGCGAAGGTGTCGACCGAATGATGCGGCGGCACGTAGCCGGCTTCGAAATGGACCCGGCTGATGCGGTCGTAGTCGCGGCTGATGAAGCCCCACAGGATTTCGGCCAGGTAGCGCCGCTCGGCCGGGCCCAGTCGCCCGACGATGCCGAAGTCGATGGCGGTGACCTGGGCCGGAGCGTCGGCGAACAGATTGCCTTCGTGCAGGTCGGCGTGGAAGACGCCGTGGTCCAGCGCCTGGACCAGGAAGCCGCGCACCACCTTGTCGGCCAGGGCGTCCTTGTCGAGACCGGGAAGGCTTTCCAGCGCCGGGTCGGTCATCGGCAGGCCGTCGGCCCACGCCAGCGTCAGCACCCGCTTGCCCACCCCGTCCCAGACGACGGCGGGCGCGCTCATGAAGTCGTCCTTGGCCATGACCTCGGCCAGTTCCGAGGCGGCGGCGGCCTCCAGCCGCATATCCAGCTCCAGCGACAGGGCGCGGGCGATGATCTCGACGAAGGCCTGGGGCTCCAGTCGCCGGGCGGGCTCGACGAACTTCTGCACCAGCTTGGCGCCCAGACGCATGGAATCCAGCCCGCGCGCCACGCGGCGCTCGACTCCGGGACGCAGCACCTTGACCGCCACCTTGCGACCGTCCGCCAGGTAGGCCGGATGCGCCTGCGCCAGGGAGGCGGCGGCGACCGGCTGGCCCAGGTCGATGAACAGGCTCTCTACGGTGCGGCCCAGCGAGCGCTCGATCTCGGCGCGCGCCTCCTCCAGCGGGAAGGGCGGCAGCTTGTCCTTCAGTCGACCCAGATCCTGAGCGAACTGGATGCCGAAGATGTCGGCGCGCGTGGCCAGAACCTGACCCAGCTTGATAGCCACGGGGCCGAGGTGCTCGAAGGCTTGCCCCACGCGCTGACCGGGGCGACCGGCGCGATGCTTGCGGCTGGCCGTCATCTGCACCAGTTGCGCGAACGGGCGGGTCCAGGCGGGCAGCAGCGGATTGACCTCGCGCGGGATCAGCGCGTCGTGACGCGCCAGCACCCAGCCCCAGCCGATCAGGCGAAAGGCGGCGCCCAGCGGGTCGCGGACGGGCTCCGGCGTCGGCGCGGCGGGCGGGGTCTTGACGGACAGCCGGCTCAGATCGCCCACCCGTGGTGGATGGCGGCGATGCCGCCCGACAGGTTGGTGACGCTGACGCGGCTGAACCCGGCGTCCTCGATCATCCGCTTGAAGGTCGACTGATCCGGGAAGCGACGGATGCTCTCGACCAGATACTGATAGCTGTCGCGGTCCTTGGCGACCCATTCGCCGATGCGCGGAATGGCGTGGAAGGACCAGGCGTCATAGGCCTTGCGCAGGGCGCCGGTCGTGGGGTGCGAGAACTCCAGGCAGATGAAGCGGCCGCCGGGCTTCAACGCGCGGCGCGCTTCCTTCAGGGCGCCCGCCACGTCGGACACGTTGCGGATGCCGAAGCTGATCGAATAGGCGTCCAGGCAGGCATCGGGGAAGGGCAGGTTCATGGCGTCGCCGACGCCCCAGGCCATCTCGGGCTCGCCGCCCTTGGCCACGCCGTTAAGGATCATCTCGGCGTTGTAGTCCATGACGATGACGGTGGCGTCCTCGCCGCCGCGCCGCTGCTGGGCCGCGCGCGCCATCTTCGAATAGCGCCGCGCCATGTCGCCGGTGCCGCCGGCCATGTCGAGAATGACCTCGCCGGGCCGGGCGTTCAGCTTGGCCGCCGCAGCGTCCTTCCAGAGACGGTGCACGCCCGCGCTCATCAGGTCGTTCATCAGGTCGTAGTTGGACGCGACGGAGTTGAAGACCCCGCGCACCATCTGCACCTTTTCCTTCGCATCCACGTCGCGGAAGCCGAAGGAGGAGGTCTTGCCGGAGGAGGGGGAGGGATCGGCCTGGGTCATGGATGCGGGTGTAACGCCTCGCGCGGTCGGCGTCATCCGGGGAAGCGTCGCAGATGACAGGCTGAGATTCGATCCTCCCCTGCGAAGCGGGGGAGGAGAGCGTCTGTGTTGACGCGGCGTCACGGCTTGTCGCCCTTGCGGGGGCGCGATACGCCTGAACAAAATCAAGGAGACGCCCATGACCGCCCTCGACGTGACCGAAGTTCTGGCGGGCCTGCCCGACTGGCGCCGCGCCGACGATCCGCGCCCGGCCATCGCCCGCAGCCTGCGCTTCAAGGATTTCAACGCCGCCTTCGGCTTCATGACCCGCGTCGCCCTGCTGGCCGACAAGGCGGACCACCATCCTGAATGGTCCAACGTCTACAACCGCGTCGAGGTGCTGCTGACCACCCATGACGCCGGCGGCGTCACCGAGCGCGATGTCGCCATGGCCCGCTTCATCGACGAGATCGTCAAAGGCTTGGTCGAGTGAGCGCCCCTCGTCTTGGGCGCGTCGCGGGCAAGTCCGCCCTCATCACCGGGGCGGCGGGCGGTCTGGGTCAGGCCATGGCGCGGATGCTGGTGCGCGAGGGCGCCAAGGTCGCCGTCTCCGACCTCGACCTGAACGGGGCAAGGACCCTGGCCGACAGCATCAACGCCGAAACCCCCGGCTCCGCCTTCGCCTATGAGCAGGACGTGACGCGCGAGGATGACTGGGTTCGCGTGGTCGCCGCCGCCGCCGAGGACATGGGCGGCCTGTCCATCCTGGTGAACAACGCCGGCATCGGCGGCCATCTGGCCTGGGCCGAGCAGGACACGCTGGACAACTGGCGGCTGGTTCAGGCGGTCAACATCGAGTCGGTCATGCTGGGCTGCAAGCACGCCATGCCGCATCTGCGGGCCTCTGGCGCGGGCTCAATCGTCAACATCTCGTCGATCGCTGGGCTGGCGGCGGCGCCGGGCATGGGGGCCTATAACGCCACCAAGGCGGCGGTCTGGCTCTACACCAAGACGGTGGCGCTTGAGGCGGCCAAGGCGGGCTGGAACGTGCGCGCCAACTCTGTCCACCCGGTCTTCATCAAGACCCCGATCCTCGATCCCTTCGTCGCCATGGCCGGCGGCGACGAGACGACGGCGCACGAAAAGCTGGCGCGCGGCATTCCGCTCAAGCGCATCGGCGAACCGGACGACGTGGCCTACTGCGTCCTTTACCTGGCCTCGGACGAATCCAAGTTCGTCACCGGCGCCGAGTTCAAGATCGACGGGGGCCTGACGGCGCAGTAAGGCCCCTCTCCTGCCCGCCTCAGCGCGTCGCGCCGGGCTTCCACAGGATGTCGGCGGCGCCGTTGGCGTTGGCCCGGCGGGCGGCGACGAACAGGTGATCCGACAGGCGGTTCAGATAGCGGACCGCCTCCGGGTTCACCTGCTCGCCCGATTCCATGAGGCGGATGGCGTCGCGCTCGGCCCGGCGGCAGACGGTGCGCGCCAGATGCAGATGCGCCGACAGGGGCGAACCGCCCGACAGGATGAAGCTGTCCAGCGGCTTCAGGCTCTCGTTCATCCAGTCGATCTCGGTCTCGATCCGCTCGACCTGCGAGGCGATGATGCGCAGCGCCTCCCATTTCGGGGCCGGCTCCAGCGGCGTGGCCAGATCGGCGCCGAGATCGAACAGCTCGTTCTGGATTCGGCCCAGCATGGCGTCGATCCGGTCGTTCTGGCCGCTGTTCAGACGAGCCACGCCGATGACGGCGTTCAGTTCGTCGACCGACCCATAGGCCTCGACCCGCAGGTCGGTCTTGGACACGGGCGCGCCCGACGCCAGGCGGGTCTGCCCGGCGTCGCCGGTGCGGGTGTAGATCTTGTTCAGCGTGACCATCGGTCAGCCCCCTCGAATAATCAGCCGCCGTGCGTGGCCTTCCACCACATCCCGCCCATCAGCAACAGCACCGCCACCGCCTGCAGGACGATGCGGAGCCGCATCAGCTTGTTGGAGTGCGATCGGGCGAAGTCGCCGCCGCGATACAGACTGTAGACCCCGAAACCGAGGGTGATGGTCACCGCCGCAATGGCGATCAGGATCAGGATGTCGAAGATTTCCATGTCCGCCTTCTAGGCCCGCTGCACGCCGCGCGCCAGCGTCCCGGCGGTCGCATCCCGCCCAACGCAATTGCGACCTATTCGCACACCCCCGTTGCCACGCCGCCGCCCTTGATGTTGAGAAGCGCTCGCAAATCAACCGGGGCTGTTCATGTCTTTCTTCGCCGTTTCTCGCCGCTCGACCCTTATGGCCGCATCCGCCCTGGCCGTTCTCGCCACGGGTCAGGCCGCCACGGCTGAGGAACTGACCGAGCAACAGCGCCAGGCGACCACCACCGTCGCCGACGTCGTCGTCACCGCCTCGGGCTTCGAACAACGCATCACCCAGGCCCCGGCTTCGATCAGCGTGGTGCCGCGCCAGGAGATCGAGGAGATGCGCGCCGCCTCGATCGCCGAGATCCTGACCAATATCGAAGGCGTCGACGTCGGCGCCGCCGTCGGCAAGACCGGCGGCCAGACCATCAACATCCGCGGCATGGGTTCGGACTACACCCTGATCCTGATCGACGGCCGTCGCCAGAACACGGCCGGCAGCGTCACGCCGAACGGCTTCGGCGAGACCTCGTCCAGCTTCATGCCGCCGGTCTCGGCCATCGAGCGCATCGAGGTCGTGCGCGGCCCGGTCTCGACCCTCTATGGGTCTGACGCCATGGGCGGCGTGGTCAACATCATCACCCGCAAGGTCGGCGACGTCTGGGGCGGCTCGGCCTCGGCCAACTACACCCTTCAGGGCGACGATGATTTCGGCGACCTCTGGGGCAGCGACTTCTACGCCAACGGCCCGCTGGTGAAGGACCTGATGGGTCTGGCCGTGCGCGGCTCCTACCTGACGCGCGAGCAGTCGAACCTGAAGTTCGAGAACGTCGGCGGCGTCGAGACCCCCGTCACCGGCTTTGGCCGCAGCTCGACCGAGAGCGAGATCTGGACCCTGGGCGGCCGCCTGACCCTGACCCCGCACGCCGACCACGACCTGTGGCTGGACGTGGACGTCTCGCGCCAGTGGTACGACAACGCCAAGGGCCAGATGGGCACCAACACCACCGCCGGCGGCTACGGAAATGCGCTGGAGTTCAACCGGGACCAGTACGCCCTGGCCCATAACTGGCGCCTGCCGTTCGGCGTGCTGGAATCCAACCTGTCGTTCGGCAAGACCGAAACCATCGGCCGCATCATCCCCAACGGGGTGGCCGGCGCCGGCGGCGCGCGCGACCTGGTGTCGGAAAACACCATCTTCGACACCAAGCTGTTCTCGCAGTGGCGCAACCACACCTTTACCGTCGGCGGCCAGTACTGGGACGCCGAGATGGTCGACGGCGTGGCCCCGACGACGTTCGAGCACACCCAGTGGGCCCTGTTCGCCGAGGACGAGTGGCGCTTCACCGACAGCCTGGCCCTGACGCTCGGCGCACGTCACGACGACCATTCCAAGTTCGGCGCCCACTTCAGCCCGCGCGCCTATCTGGTGTGGAACGCCTCGCCGGAGTGGACCATCAAGGGCGGCGTCAGCCAGGGCTTCAAGACCCCGCGCCTGGAGCAACTGGCCGAGGGCATCAACGGCTTCGGCTCGCAGGGCCGCCTGCCCCTGCTGGGCTCGCCGGGCCTGAAGCCAGAGACCTCGACCTCCAGCGAGATCGCCGTCTTCTATGACAACGGCTCGACCTTCCGCGCCAACGTCACCGTCTTCAACAACGAGTTCCAGGACAAGATCGCCGCCGGCACGCCGGTCGTGAACTGCACCTTCGGCCTGACCAAGGCCCAGTACGACGCCGGGACCTACAACAAGACCGGCTGCACCGACGTCGGCTTCTGGGCCAACTACGCCACCTTCGGCCAGCAGGTGAACGTCGACGAGGCCGTCACGCGCGGCGTCGAGACGGCGGCGCGCTGGCGCTTCGCCCCCGACTGGACCCTGTCGGGCAACTACACCTACACCGACAGCGAGCAGAAGTCGGGCGCGGCCAAGGGCCAGCCCCTGACCGACACCCCCGAGCACATGGTCAACGCCAGCCTGCGCTGGAACGCCACAGACAAGATGAACCTGTGGCTGCGCGGCGAGTATCGCTCGGAGCGCTTCCGCGGTCTGGGCGCCGCCCGCGACGCCTGGGGCGACTACAAGGCCTATGAACTGTTCCACCTGGGCGGATCGTACGACGTGACCGATCGGGTCACGATCAACGCCACCATCTACAACCTGTTCAACAAGGACTTCGTCAGCCTGAAGCCCTACGGCACGCCCGTCGCCTATGCGCCGGAATACGCCAACAACCAGGAGCCGCGCCGCCTCTGGGTGTCGGTGACCACGACCTTCTGATCCCCCTTTCCTCCCCAAACTGACAAGGGCCGTCTCAACCGAGGCGGCCCTCTTTCTTTGCCAGCTAAGCCGTTAGTCATCTTTGCCGGGCAGTGTCGCCGCCATGACTGATCGCGCCGTCCGCAATCTGGAACACCTGCGCCGCACCGCCTCCACGGCGCGCGTGCTGAACCTGCTCAAGGTCTTTGACGAGCACGGCGAGACCGACGACTGGGCCGAGCGCCCCATGTTCCGCACCCCGGCGCTGAACACCTCTTTGATCATCAAGCACCGGCTGCGGCGCAACGAGACCGACTCCTTCCCCGGACGCCGCCAGGTAGCGACCAAGGTGGTGGTGCCGATCGACAGCACCGACCTGAAGACCGGCGGGCGCTTCGTCTTCGTCAATCAGATCGGCTTCGAGCGGGCCATGCAGGAGGCCTTCGGCATCGCCGCCGACCATCCCGATCTGAAGACCCTGCGGCTGATGGACCAGCTGCCTTCGCTGGACCCCTTCCTGCTGCGCGAGCAACTGCGTCGCGGCGAGGTGGATGCCGCCCCCTGCTACTTCGCGCTCAGCGAAGCCGACCTTGAGAAGATGCTGACCTTCGTCCAGGCCGAGATCGAACCCCTGGTCACCCTCAGCATGGGCGGCGGGGTGGCGGCGGTCGGTTCGACCGCGCGCATGGCCACCAAGATCCTGTCCAACGCGCCCGGCGACCGGCTGGAGGCCCTGCGCGCCACGCTTCGGCTGGAGCCCGAGCAGTATCAGGAGGGCGTCTTCTGCTGGAAGGGCTTCCTCTACTACAAGTGGACCCTCGCCAGCCTGATGGCGGACATCGTCAACGTCGCCGACGATGTAGGGACGGTGAAGCCCGTCGGCCCCAGCGACCGCGCCGCCAAGGAATACATCGACCGCGGCCGCGCCGTCCTGCGCGGACGAATCATGAAGACCTGCGAAGAGGTCAGCCGGACCCTGCGCTATTACGACGACGCCTATGCGGGGCTGACGCGCGAGGGCAATCCCATCGCCTTCCGCGACTTCCTGCTGGAGGCCCCGACCCTGTTCGCGCGGCTGGGCGATCAGCTGGGCGCCGTGCAGCACATCGTCAGCTTCTGGCGCTTCCGCTTCGGGCCCAAGGCGCCGCCGGTCGGGGTCGACGAACTGATCGACATCTTCATGGACTTCGAGACCGGCCTGATGGGCCGCGAGATCGAGGCCTACGATCCGCGCGACGCGGCGTAAACTTTCCTCCCCATGAAATGGGGAGGGGGACCGCGTAGCGGTGGAGGGGCTACCGCGCTGGATTTAAAGGAGCCCCTCCGTCTCGTCGGCTACGCCGCCGCGCCACCTCCCCATTTCATGGGGAGGAAACAAAAACCCCGCGCCGGCGACGGCGCGGGGTTTCTGCTTTCGGACCATCAGGTCTTAGTAGCGGTAGTGTTCCGGCTTGAACGGGCCTTCGACCGGGACCGAGATGTAGTCGGCCTGTTCCTTGGTCAGCTGGGTCAGCTTGGCGCCCAGCTTGGCCAGGTGGAGGAAGGCGACCTTCTCATCCAGATGCTTGGGCAGGGTGTAGACCGAGTTCTCGTAGGACTTGGCGTTGGTCCACAGTTCGATCTGGGCCAGGGTCTGGTTGGTGAACGAAGCCGACATCACGAAGGACGGGTGGCCCGTGGCGTTGCCCAGGTTCACCAGGCGGCCTTCCGACAGCAGGATGATCTTCTTGCCGTCCGGGAATTCGACGTGGTGGACCTGATCCTTGATCTTGTCCCACTTGAAGTTCTTCAGGCCGGCGACCTGAATTTCCGAATCGAAGTGACCGATGTTGCAGACGATGGCGTTGTTGCGCATGGCGCGCATGTGCTCGACGCGGATGACGTCCTTGTTGCCCGTCGTGGTGACGAAGATGTCGGCCTTGTCGGCGACGTCTTCCAGGGTCTGGACCTCATAGCCTTCCATCGCGGCCTGCAGGGCGCAGATCGGGTCGATCTCGGTGACGATGACGCGCGCGCCGCCGTTACGCAGAGAAGCGGCCGAGCCCTTGCCCACGTCGCCGTAGCCGCAGACCACGGCGACCTTGCCCGACAGCATGACGTCGGTGCCGCGACGGATGGCGTCGACCAGGCTCTCACGGCAGCCGTACAGGTTGTCGAACTTCGACTTGGTGACGCTGTCGTTGACGTTGATCGCCGGGAAGGGCAGCTCGCCGCGCTCGGCCATCTGGTACAGGCGGTGCACGCCCGTGGTCGTCTCTTCCGACACGCCGCCGATGGCGTCGCGGATGGCCGAATAGAAGCCAGGCTTCTCGGCGATGTAGCGTTTCATGACCGAGAAGAGGGCTTCTTCTTCCTCGTTCTGCGGGTTCGACAGGACCGAGATGTCCTTCTCGGCCTTCGGGCCGAGCACGCACAGAAGGGTGGCGTCGCCGCCGTCGTCGAGGATCAGGTTCGGATAGCCGCCGTCAGCCCATTCGAAGATCTTGTGGGCGTAGTCCCAGTATTCCACCAGGGTCTCGCCCTTGGTGGCGAAGACCGGCGTGCCGTTGGCGGCGATGGCGGCGGCGGCGTGGTCCTGGGTCGAGAAGATGTTGCACGAGGCCCAGCGCACTTCGGCGCCCAGGGCTTCCAGGGTCTGGATCAGAACCGCCGTCTGGATGGTCATGTGCAGGCTGCCGGCGATGCGGGCGCCCTTCAGGGGCTTGGCGGCGCCGAACTCTTCGCGCAGAGCCATCAGGCCCGGCATTTCAGTTTCGGCGATAGCGATTTCCTTGTTGCCGAAATCGGCCAGGGAAATGTCGCGAACGATGTAGTCGGTCATGAAGGGGTTCTCGCGGCGGGGATTTTCAAGGCGTCGCTATAGCGCGCCCGGCGCGTTGGGGCAATCAAGCCATAAGGATGTCTTTATATGAGCGCCGCCGCGACACGAACCCTCGCGCTTACGTGTTTCTACGCAAACCTCTCTTAAGAGGCGCAATACCCCTAAGGTTCAAAGGGATAAGCAGGCGCGCTCCCCTGCGCCGGTACAGGTAGCGAGACGACATCATGGCGGGCGAAAACATCGACCACCGCATGAGCTTCATGGGTCTGGGCCAGGCCTCCAGCGGCTACCGCGCCATGGGTCCCCTGCTGCGCCGCGAAACGCCCGTGGCCCTGGCCGCCTTCTACGACCGGGTGCGGGCCGAGCCGACCACGCGTCGCTTCTTCCGCGAAGAGGCGCACATCGCCGCGGCCAGCAAGGCGCAGGAGCGCCACTGGGACGCCATCATCGATGGTCGCGCCGACGAAGACTACGCCAAGTCCGTGCGCACCATCGGCCACGTCCACGCCCGCATCGGCCTGGAGCCGCGCTGGTACATCGGCGGCTACAGCGTCATCCTGGCTCACCTGACCCGCGCCATCGCCGAGCGCCCCCGGAAGTTCTGGGCCAACAAGCGCGAACATGACCGCGTCACAGCCGAGGCCGTGTCCGAGCTGACCCAGCGCGTCATGCTGGACATGGACCTGGCCATCTCCATCTACCTCGACGTCCTGCAAGAGCAGCGCGACAAGGTCCAGGCCGCCCACGACGAGGCCGAAGCCCGTCAGACCGAGGTGGTCCGCGCCCTGGGCGCCGCCCTGCACGACCTGGCCGAGAACGATCTGTCGACGACCATTCCCGGCGTCTTCCCCGAGCAGTACCGCAGCCTGCAGAACGACTTCCACGCCGCCACCCGCGCCCTGCGCACCGCCGTCCGCGCCGTGGCCGACAGCGTGCAGAGCCTGAGCGCCGGCTCCAACCAGCTGGCCACCGCCTCGGAAGACCTGGCCAGCCGCACCGAGCGTCAGGCCGCCAACCTGGAGCGCACGGTCAACGAGGCCGACGCCATCGCCCGCGCCGTGGCCTCGACCGCCGACAACGCCCGCCAGACCGCCGAGGCCCTGGCCGCCGCCCGCGTCGACGTCGAAGCCAGCAGCCAGGTGGTCGGAGAGGCCGTCGCCGCGATCCACGCCATCGCCGAATCCTCGAACGAGATCGCCCGCTTCACCAGCCTGATCGACGAGATCGCCTTCCAGACCAACCTTCTGGCTCTGAACGCCGGGGTCGAGGCGGCGCGCGCCGGCGACGCCGGTCGCGGCTTCGCCGTGGTGGCCCAGGAAGTCCGCGCCCTGGCCCAGCGCTCGTCGGAAGCCTCGGGCGAGATCCGCACCTTGATCTCGACCTCCTCGGCCCAGGTGGCGCGCGGCGTTGATCTGGTCGAACGCACCGGGGAGGCCCTGGATCGGATCGGCGGCCGCGTCGTGGCCATCGACGGCCTGGCCGGCGGCATCGCCGGCTCGGCCCAGGAACAGGCCGAGGGTCTGGCCCGCGTCCGTCGCACCATGGGCGAGATGGACGACATCACCCAACAGAACGCCGCCATGACAGAAGAGGCCACCGCCGCCGCCCGCCAGTTGGCCAACGAGGCCGTCAGCCTGAATCAGCAGGTCGGCCGCTTCCGTCTGGATCGCGGCGCATCCGGCGCCCCACACCTTCGCGCGGTCGGCTGACCCTCCGTTTAAAGACTGGCGTAGCGGACAAGGCCCGGCTTAACTCCCCTCGGATCGAGGGGGAGTTTCGACCATGAAGACCATGTTGACCGGCGCCGTCTGCGCCGTGGTTCTGATGACGGCCCTGCCCGCCTCGGCCCAAGCCACCACGCCCACATCGACGTCAGGGGCCGTGACCCTGATCCAGGCCGGACGCCTGCTGGATCATCCCGGCCGCGCGCCGCGCGGGCCCTCGACCATCGTCGTGCGCGACGGCAAGGTCGCCGAGATCCGCGACGGCTTCGTCGACGCCGCCGCCTATCCCGGCGCGACCGTGGTGGATCAGCGCGACCGCTTCGTCCTGCCCGGCCTGATCGACAGCCATGTGCACCTGGTCTCGGACGTGGCCGGTCAGGCGGGCTTCGTGGCCGGGATCACCGACAACCTGCCGACGCGCGCCTACAGCGCCGCCATGAACGCGCGCAAGACGCTGATGGCCGGCTTCACCACCGTGCGGAACCTGGGCGACACGGGAGGCGTCACCCTGGCCCTGCGCGAGGAAACCGCCGCCCACCGCCTGCCCGGCCCCCGCATCATCGACGCCGGGAACAGCATTTCGACCACCTCGGGCCACATGGACGGTCGCCTCGGCTTCAACGACGACTTCCGCGAGCACGTGGCCCACGACAACGTCTGCAACGGCGCCGAAAGCTGCCGCGAGGCGGTGCGCCTGCAGGTCGGACGCGGCGTCGACCTGATCAAGATCGCCACCACCGGCGGGGTCAACAGCCGTATCGCGCCGGCCTCGGGGCCCAGATGTTCGAGGACGAGGCCAAGGCCCTGATCGACACAGCCCATCTGTACGGCAAGAAGGTCGCGGTCCACGCCCACGGCGTCGAGGGCATCAACCTGGCCCTGCGCATGGGCGCCGATTCGATCGAGCACGGCACCATCTTCGACGACGAAACCCTGCAGCTGCTGCGCCGAACCCGCGCCTATTATGTCCCGACCCTGTCGGTCGTGAACGGCTACACCGAACGCCTGGCCGCCGACCCCGAGGCCTATCCGCCGGAGGTCCTGCCCAAGATCCGCTGGCGCATCCAGATCACCGGCCAGTCGCTGCAGCGCGCCGTGCCCGCCGGGATCCGCATCGCCTTCGGCACCGACGCCGGCGTGTCCAAGCATGGCCGCAACGCCGACGAGTTCGAGCTGATGGTGAAGAACGGCATGACCCCGATGACCGCCATCGAGGCCGCCACCGTCAACGCCGCCGACCTGCTGGGCCTGTCCGAGGAAGTGGGCGTGCTGGCGCCCGGCAAGCGCGCCGACGTCATCGCCGTGGCGGGCGATCCGCTGACCGACGTGACCACGCTGAAGACCGTGGCCTTCGTCATGCGCGACGGGCGAATCTATAAGGACGAGCGCTAGGCGCCGGGAAGGCTTCGACGCCAGCGCTGCACAGGCGCAAATGCGGGGGCGCGTCCGGTCAGGGCGCCAGTTTATTCGGGAGCAGCGGGCGGCGATTGGAACCGCTTTTCTTCCAGAATGAAGGCGTCCTTTTCCCCTCCGCCCTGCGGATACCATTTCCGTCCGATGCGACCTGCGACGTCCCGATAGGCGCGGATATGAACCCATCGAGGCTGCTCAGGCCTGCCCGGCGTGGAGAAGGTCCCCGCCACATCGACCCCGCCGTTGAAGAGCGCCACCGCCTCTGGCCCGATCCCGCAGCCGACGGGGTCTTCCAGGCCGACTTCGCACTGAGACAAGGGCTCGTCGCGGCCGCCGTACCAGCAAATCAGATAGACCGAGGCGACCATCGGTCGGCAATCGGGCGCCGCGCGCAGGGCTCCGGTGACGACAGGCTGCTCAGGTCCCGAATGACAGCCGCTCAAGCCTGCGACCATCAGGGCTACGACTGCGGTTGAGCGGATCAAACGCCCCAAAGCGGCCGCTTACCGCCCCGGTCGCCGGGTCATGGCCGAGGCCGGAGCCAGTTGCAGGCCTCGCGCCTCAAGTCCTGCCGTCCAGCGGGCGGCGGCTTCAACGGTGACCGGGTAGCTGAAGCCGGTCCCCAGCGCCGCGCCGCGCGTCTTGGCGGCGGCTTCCAGGGCGGTCAGCTGGCCCATGATCGCGGCCGGGCTCTGCTGCTCGTCGATGATGCGGTCGGCGCTGGCGCGGGCGAAGGCGCCGGGCTTGCGGCGCATGGAGCCGTCGTCGAGGAAGGCCACGCCGCGCTGGCGCAGCACGGCCAGCATGGCGCCCATGCCCTCGTCCGAGGTCGCGAAGCGGTCGCCCAGATAGTTGGTCACGCCGAAGTAGCCGGTCGCGCGGCCCAGCAGCCAGCCCAGCTTGGCCTCGACGTCGTCGGCGCCGCCGCTCGACAGCAGGGTGTAGGGGCCGGGATCATTGTCGGGATAGCCGGTCGGCTCCATCGGCAGTTCGATCATCACCTCGTGGCCCTGGGCGCGGGCCATGTCGATCCAGGCCTGCAGGCCCTCGGCGTAGGGAACGAAGCTCAGCGTCACCTCGGCGGGCAGGCGCTCGATGGCCGCGCGGGTGGTCACGGCGTTCAGGCCCAGACCGCCGACGACCAGCGACACCATCGGCTTGCCGTTGGAGCGGAAGGGTCGGGCATAGGCCTGGGCCGGGACGCGGCCGTCGGGCGCGATGCGCGGCAGGGGACCGTTGGGGCCGGGCGAGAACAGGCCCGCGATCGGCGCCTTGGGCAGGGGGTTCGACGGTGCGCGCACCGGGGCGGCGATGGCCGATCCGCCTGCCACGCTGGCGCCGTCCGGCAGGGTGATCAGAGCCTCGCCCCCGGCGGCGCCATTGGGGTCCAGCAGGGCCGGATCGCCCAGATCCTGATAGAGGTCGAGCCCGCTCATGGAGAAGGCGTCTGCGCCGGTGGGGGCGGTTTCAACGGCGGCGGGACGTTGCAAGGCCACACGGGCCGAGGGCGCGCCGGCGCGCGGGTCGCCCATGACGGCGATGAACAGGACCCCGGCGGCCAGAAGGAAGGCGCCCGCCGCGCCCACGGCGACCGGCGGCTTCTTCAGCGCCCCCAGAACGGCGTCGAGACCCAGGCGCGACCGCTCCTCCGGCGGCATACCGGCGGCGGCGGCGAGGGCGGACTGGCGCTTGGCGAACATGGACGGACGGCGCTCGAACGACGGTGAGAGGGCGGAGACCGCACGACGCGGTCTCCCTCGACCCTCACTTATCCCCAGCGCCGGTTAAGAAACCCTAACGGGCCGTTCACCACGTCGCCGAAGTCGGTCAGTCCTTCTTCGGCTCATTGCCCGGGTTGACTTCGGGACCCCGCGCCGGACGGTCGGAGAGCGCGTCCGTGTCAGTCTGGGCGGTTTCGACCGGCTTGGCGCCCGGCGCGGTGACCACGACGTCGGCCGGAGCGGCGGCGAGTTTCGTCAGGTCGCCGCCTGCGCGCAGGACGTCCAGCGCCCGCTGCAGCTGATAGTCCTTGGTCTTGTCGAAGCCCTCGCCCGGCGCCTCGTGCGGGGTGTGCGGCCCCTTGCGCTCGGCGCCGATGGAGGAGTCCAGCGCCGTGGCGTAGGCGGCCTCGGAATAGATGAAGCTGGAGCGCGAGACGATGCGGGCCTCGGCCTCGGAGCGGGCGACCTCCAGGTCCGGCTCGATGCCGATCTTCTGGATCGAGCGGCCCGAGGGCGTGTAGTAGCGCGCCGTGGTGATCGACAGGGCGCCGTCCGAACCGCCGCGCAGCGGAATGACCGTCTGCACCGAGCCCTTGCCGAAGCTGGTCAGGCCGACGACCGTCGCCCGTTCCTGATCCTTCAGGGCGCCGGCCACGATTTCGGACGCCGACGCCGAGCCGTAGTTGATCAACACCACAACCGGCAGGCCGCCGGTCAGGTCGCCGGGCTTGGCGGCGTAACGTTCGATCTGATCCGGCTTGCGGCCGCGCTGGCTAACGATCTCGCCGCGTTCCAGGAAGGTGTCGGAGACGTCGATGGCGGCGGTCAGCAACCCCCCGCCGTTGTTGCGCAGATCCAGGACGTAACCCTTGATGCCGGGCTTCTCGCGCTTCAGCCGCTCGATGGTCTCGGTCAGTTCGCGGCCGGTGTTCTCGTTGAAGGTCGAGATGCGCAGATAGCCGAAGTCGCCTTCCAGACGGCCCGTGACGGATTCCACCTTGATGACTTCGCGGGTCAGGACCACCTCGCGCGGCTCCTCGCCGTCGCGCAGGAAGGTGACGGTGACGCTGGTTCCGATGGCGCCGCGCAGCTTGTCCGACACTTCCGACACGGTCAGGCCGGCGGCGTTCTGGCCGTCGATGGCGCTGATGACGTCGCCCGCCTGGACGCCCGCGCGGCCGGCGGGACTGTCGTCCATCGGCGAGATGACCTTCACCAGCCCCCCCTCGGAGGTGATGGTCAGGCCGACGCCGGAATATTCGCCCGTGGTGCGCTCGCGCAGGTCGCCATAGGACTTGGGCGGCAGGTAGTTGGAGTGCGGGTCGAGCGCCGTCATCATTCCCTGCAGGGCGGCCTCGATCAGCTTCTTGTTGTCGACCGGCACCACATAGGCCTGCTCGACGATGCCCAGGACGTCGCCGAACATCTGCAGCATGCGGAAGGTCTCGTTGCGCGGGGTCTGGCTGGCCACAGCCGCCGCCGATCCGCCCAGGGCCAGGGCGGCGCAACCGATGAGAAGCAGTTTACGCATTCGGTGTCTTTCCATCGGACCCGCGCGGGCTCCGGTCGTCCAGGGAGGCGCGGGCGTTCGCACGCCAGCGTCAGATCAGCCGATACAATCAGCCTCGGCGCGGATTTGAAAGGACTTTCGCGCACAGGCGCGGCCTATTGCAGCCCTATTGCAGCCAAGGCGCCGGGTCGATGGGCCGCTCGTCGCGGCGCAGTTCGAAATAGGCCTCGCCGTCCTCGCCGGTGCGGCCCAGGGCCTGACCGTCGGCGACGCGCTGGCCGGTGTCCACCGACAGCTGATCCAGCCCGGCCACGACCACGCGCCAGCCGGGGCCGAGATCCAGGATGACCACCTCGCCCCACTCCTTCAGCGGCCCGGCGTAGGCGACGCGGGCGGGGGCCGGCGCCGCGATGACCTCGTGGCTGGAGCGCCAGCGCCAGCCGCTGGAGCCGCCGCCGAACCGCTGCGACGGCGCGCCCTGCACCGGCGCGGTCAGGCGGCTGCGTCCGGCGGGCAGGCGCGCGGCGGGGGCCTCCGTCACAGCCTCGGCCACGAGGGGCGCCTGTCCGCCCAGCTCGCGGATGCGGGCCTCCAGCGACCGGGTGGCGCGCTCGGCGCGGGCGGCCTCGGCGCGCAGCACGGCGCGCAGGGCGATCTTCCTTGCCGACAGGCTCTCGATCTCGGCGCGCCGGTCGCCCTGGGCGCTCTCGACGGTGAACAGGCGTTCGCTGGACAGGGCGGCCAGGCGGCGGATGCGGATGACCTCGGCCTGACGCTCGACCAGGGTCTTCGCCCGCGCCTGCAGCTCGGGCGTCATGGCGCGGATCAGGATGGAGGCGCGCACCGTGTCCACCGCCTTGTCGGCCGGGATCAGCAAGGGCGGCGGCGGCTTGCGGCTCATCATCTGCAGGGCCGACAACAGACGCCCCTGCCCCGCCCGCTCCCGGGAAAGCGCGGCGACCAGGGCGGCCTCGCGATCGCTCAGTTCCTTGAGACGGGCGCGCTGGGATTCCAGTTGCACGTCGTCCGCGGCCTCGGCGCGGCGCAGTTCGGCCAGTTGGCGGTCCAGATCGACCACCTCGTCCCCGGCGGCGGCGGCTTCGGCGCGCAGGCGCCGCGCGCGCGCGGTCTCATCGCGATACTCGGCCTGAAGCCGGGTCAGTTCAGGATTGGGCGCGGCCGCGCGCTGGCTGGACGCCGGCCCTGCGAGCAGCAGGGCCGCCCCCGTCGCCAACCAAAGAAGCCCCGCCCCCCGGCGCATCAGTCGCGATGATAGGGGGAGCCGGACAGGATGGTCACGGCGCGGTAAAGCTGTTCGGCCAGCATGGCGCGGGCCAGGGCGTGGGGCCAGGTCTGGGGTCCGAAGGCCAGGGTTGAACGGGCGGCGCGGCGCACGCTCTCGTCCAGACCGTCGGCCCCTCCGATGGCGAAGACCAGACGCCGCTCGCCCTGATCGCGCAGGGTCGCAATGTGGTCGGCGAAGGCGCGCGACGAATAGGTCTTGCCCCGTTCGTCGCAGGCGATCAGGTGCGCGCCCTCGGCGGCGGCCAGGATCAGCTCGGCCTCGGGGGCCTTGCCGGACTTGCGAGGTTCGAGATCGAGAAGTTCCAGCGGACCGAGCCCCAGCGGCCGACCCGCCAGGGTCGCCCGCCGGGCGTAGTCGTCGGCCAGGGCGGCCTCGGGACCGCGGCCCGGCTTGCCGATGGCCGCGATCGCCAGCTTCATGGGGTCAGCTCGGTTCGAGGATCAGGCGACGCCGGCGCCGCCGCGGTGGGCGCTGTCGATGGCCCAGATCTTCTCGATATTGTAGAAGGTGCGCACTTCGGGGCGGAACAGGTGGACGATGACGTCACCCGCATCCAGCAGCACCCAGTCGCAGTGCGGCAGGCCCTCGACCTTGACCTTGCCCAGGCCCAGATCCTTGAACAGGCGCAGCAGGTGGTCGGCCAGGGCGCCGACATGGCGGTGCGACCGGCCCGAAGCCACGATCATGGCGTCGGACATCGGGCTTTTGCCGCGCAGGTCGATCAGGACCATGTCCTGGGCCTTGTCTTCGTCGAGCTTGGCGATGATGGCGCGTTCCAGCTCAGTCAGGCCGACCGGAAGCGGGGCTTGATCGCCGGTACTGGGGCCTTCGGCCTGACCATCTTCGGAATGGACGGAATCCATCGGGTCCATTTCATGGGCCGCGTTGGAAACGGCGGCGTCTTGCGCATCGTGCGCGGGCGAGGGGGTCAGCGGAGGGCTCCAGGGGAGATTACTAAAGGCGGCAACCTAGCACGTCCCGCCAGAAAGGTCACCCGTTGGCGGGAATCATCGCCTCGCCCCGCCGGATCGCCGAGGAAGAGCGGGGATTCAGCGGCGCCGTCAGATAGGTCCAGGCCGGCGCCTCAAGGCTGGCCAGCAGCCCCGCCTGGGCCGCCGGGATGCGAAAACGGGCGTAACGCGCGGCGGCTGGCGCCGTGCGGCTGTCCAGCTGGCTGCCCGGTCGGGCGATCACCGCCACCGGCATCTGGTGCATGATGTCGGTCCAGCCGCGCCAGCGATGGAAGCTGGCCAGATTATCCGACCCCATCAGCCAAACGAACTTCACGCCCGGATAGCGCGCCTTCAGCGCCCGCACCGTGTCGATGGTCCAGCGCGTGCCGATGCGGGTTTCGACGTCCGAGACGATCATGGCCGGGCCGACGGTGGCGGCGACGGCGCGCGCCGAGACCATGCGCGCGGACAGCGGCGCGGTCTCGTGGTTGGACTTCAGCGGGTTCTGCGGCGAGACCAGCCAGACCACCCGGTCCAGTCCCAGGCGACGCATCGCCGTCTCGGCCACATGGGCGTGGCCGTCGTGGGCCGGATTGAAGGAGCCGCCGAACAGGCCGACCTTCATGCCGGGCTGCAGCCCCAGACCGTCGCGCAGGGCGCCGGGTCGAGGGCCGAGGCCTTTCGGCGCGGGACCGGCGTGGAAGAAGGACAAGGGCGGCTCTTTGGCGGCGACGACGAGAGGGCGGACTTATGCTCATCCGCGCCCTAACACGCCGCGACGGCTCTGTCTCGCGTCAGCGGACGGACGAAAGTCTCAGAACTCTTTCCAGCTCGAGCCCGGGTCGCGCTCGCCCGGCTGGGCCAGCTGCTGGCCCCAGGTCACGACCATGAAGGCCTTGTGGCTGCGGATCTTGTACTGGCCGATCATGGGAGCCACGGCGCCCAGCGGCAGACCGGTGCGGCCGTCGTAGAGAAAGCCGGAAAACTCGGCCACGCCCATCCGGTCGCGGTTGGAATAGATCGACAGCTCGGGGATGGAGACGACGTTCAGCGTCTCATTGATCGGCACCCGCATGTCGGGGATGCCGAAGACCCGGCGCATCTGCTCCAGCGACAGGGCGCCGGCGCGGACCTCGAAGATGGCGTCGGCGCTGTCGCGGTCGCGGCTGATGGCGTAGCCCGCGTCCGACAGGGCGGCGCGGATGGCGCTCAGCGCATAGCGGGCGTTCTCGGCCTGGAAATAGGTCTCGTCGATAAAGACCCGCGCGCCCTGGGGGATCGGCAGGGTCAGACCCTCGACCGCGCGATCGGCGGCGCGGTTGACCAGCAGCATGTCGGTGGCCGTCCGCGCCGGATTGGTCTCGGTCACCGAGGCGCAGCCGGCCAGCACAGCCGTGGCCGCGAACAGGACGATCAGACGCGCCGTGGTCAAATCACCAGGCTCCGACGTTGGGCATGGAGGCCCAGGGCTCGGCCGGGGCCAGACGCTCGCCGCCTTGCAGCAGTTCGATCGAGATCCCGTCGGGCGACCGGATGAAGGCCATGTGACCGTCGCGCGGCGGGCGGTTGATCGTCACCCCCCCGTCCATCAGACGCTGACAGGCGGCGTAGATATCCTCGACCTCGAAGGCCAGGTGGCCGAAGTTGCGGCCGCCCTGATAGTCCTCGGGATCCCAGTTGAAGGTCAGTTCGACCTCGGGCGACTTCTCGGCCGCGGCGCGCGCCGTGTCCTGGGGCGCGGCCAGATAGATCAGGCTGAAGCGGCCCTTCTCGCTATCCATCCGGCGCGTCTGCACCAGGCCGAGCAGGTCGCGATAGAAGTGCAGCGACGCCTCCAGGTCCTTCACGCGGACCATGGTGTGCAGATAGCGCATGGCTCAGTGGGCCTCGGGCGGACGGGCCGCCGGGTCCAGGTACTCGTTCTCGGGATGCGAGTGCGCCGACAGGACGAAGCGACGGTCGCAATAGCCGCACTCGACGAAGTCGTCCTCGCCCATCTCCAGATAGACCAGGGGGTGGCCGAGGACGCCGCCGCCGTCGCAGGCGACGCGCTTGGACGAGACCACGATCTCTTCGGGGGCGGGGATGACAGCGTCGGTATGGCGGGGAGGCATGGGGTCCGGTCCGGGTCTGGAAGGCTCGCGCCGTTCCTAGAAGGACCGGCCCGCTAGGTCAAACTTCCGAAGGTTGCGCTTTGCGCCCGAACAGCTTGTCCAACATGGCCTTGCGCTTCTTGAACAGGGTCAGGCCCAGGCAGCCGGCGCCGACCCACAGGCCGATTTCGCCGATCAGGGCGGCGACGGCGGCCAGCAGGGCCGCATAGGTCATGTCCAGATAGTCCATCTTGCCCGCCAGCAGGGCCAGACCCATGCCGGTGTAGCCGACGGCGCAGACGCCCAGGGCGGCGAAACCGATCAGGCGGATCTTGGTCAGAGGCTTCTTCATCTGGGCTTGCAGGGCGGTCATGAGCGTCTCTCCATCAAGGCAGGTTGTCTTTATGACAAGGAACCTAGACAACGCACCGCGCGACGTCAAGCACCATTTACACAAAGACGTGCACGCTTGTCGAGATCGGACGTAACAGCGCCTTGGCGAACCGGCCTGCGCCCCCTACCTATGCCGCACGCTTCCGCCCCTCCGAGTGAACGCCCGCATGACCGAGACCCCTGCCCTGCCCGTCAACGCCATCGAGGTGCGGGGCCTGAAGAAGACCTATGCGGGCAACAAGAAGTCGCCGGCCAAGACCGCCCTGCGCGGCGTCGATCTGACCGTGCCGCGCGGCTCGATGTTCGGGCTTCTGGGTCCCAACGGTGCCGGCAAGTCGACCCTGATCAACATCATCGCCGGGGTCGTGAACAAGTCCGAGGGCACGGTCCGCATCTGGGACCGCGACATCGACCATGAAGCCCGCGACGCCCGCGCCTCCCTGGGCGTCGTGCCTCAGGAAATCGTCGCCGATGTCTTCTTCACCCCGCGCGAGGCGCTGGAAGTCCAGGCCGGCTTCTATGGCGTGCCCGCCGACGAGCGCCGCTCGGACGAACTGCTGGCCGCGCTCGGCCTGTCGGACAAGGCCAACGCCTATGTCCGCGCCCTGTCCGGCGGCATGAAGCGCCGCCTGATGGTGGCCAAGGCCCTGGTGCACAATCCGCCGGTCCTGATCCTGGACGAGCCGACGGCGGGCGTGGACGTCGAACTGCGCCGCCAGCTGTGGGACTATGTGCGCAAGATCAACGAGGAAGGCGTCACCGTCATCCTGACCACCCACTACCTGGAAGAAGCCCAAGAGCTGTGCGACACCATCGCCATCATCAACCGGGGCGAGGTCGTGGCCTGCGAGCCGACGCATCAGCTGCTGAAGCGGCTGGACACCCGCAACGTGGTGGTGACGCCGGAAACCCCGCAAGACGTCCCGCCGCACCTGCACGGCTTCGCCGTCGCCCCGCGCCCGCATGGCGCCTTCGTCGTCACCTATCGCACCGGGGAATCCAGCGTCGAGCAGGTGCTGGCGGCCGTGCGCGCGGCCGGGGTGACCATCAAGGACATCGCCACCGAGGATCCGGATCTGGAAGACGTCTTCCTGGCCCTGACCTATGGCGACGCCAGCCGGCCCAGCCCGACGCAGGACTGAGGCTTGCAATCCTCCCCTGCGTAGCGGGGGAGGGGGACCATGCGAAGCATGGTGGAGGGGGCAAGATTGCGCCCTGCGTTTCAGGCTTAGGGCCGCCGGCAGGTGAAGATTTTCGGGCGATGTAGATACATCCGCCCCCTCCACCGCTTCGCGGTCCCCCTCCCCCGTTTCACGGGGGAGGATCAAAGACGGCCGGGCGCTAAACCACCATCACCGTGCCCAGCAGCAGCTTGCCGCCCGGGCGACCCAGCACGCGGTCGGTCGCCGCCTGAAGCGCGCGGCTCAGCCATTCGACGTCCGGCGGGGCGCTGGGCAGCATCCGCTCGCCCGCCAGCCGCACCACCTCGTTGAAGGCGGCGCTGAGGCGCGGCTTGGACTGGTCGGCGCGGGTCCGCAGGACCGGATCGGCCACGTCCACCCCGACCTCGACCGTCATCACGCCCCGGCGGCCGTCTCTGCGCAGGATGGTGGCCGTGGCCGTGGGCAAAGGAATATAGGCGTTGGCGGGCGCGCCCCCGCCCTCGCTCTTGCCCGAAGCCTCGGCTTCAGCGGCGACAAGGGCGGTGCTCAGGGCCGCAAGGCCGATCAGTGCGCGACGATCCATGCCCTTCCCCTAGTCCTCCTCCGCTTAAGGCCCGGTTACGGCTGGCGGGCCGCGCGGCCGAGGCGTAATCGGGACGGATGAGCCAGATCGATCTTTCCGCCTATCGCCCCAACGTCGGCGTGGTGCTGTTCAACCCCGCCGGTCAGGTCTGGCTGGGCCGCCGCGCCAGGACGCCTGAGCCATGGAACTGGCAGTTCCCGCAAGGCGGCGTCGATGAGGGCGAGAATCTGGAGGCCGCCGCCCTGCGCGAACTGCAGGAAGAGACCGGGGTGCGCTCGGTCGAGCTGCTGGGCCGCACCGGGGGCTGGATCGTCTATGACTTCCCCGAGGGCATGGGCGGGCCAAAGGCCTGGAAGGGCTTCAAGGGTCAGAAGCAGGTGTGGTTCGCCTTCCGTTTCACCGGCGACGACAGCGAGTTCGATCTGGCCGCCCACGGCGAGCCCGAGTTCGACGCCTGGCGCTGGGGCTTGCTGGAAGAGGCGCCGGACCTGATCGTGCCCTTCAAGCGCGAGGTCTATCAGCAGGTGGTGGCCGCCTTCGAGGACCTGCCGAAGAGCTGAGGCCGCCTAGCCCCCCGCACTATTTCAACCGTCATCCTCGGGCTTGACCCGAGGATCGGGTCGTCCGCCTGCGCCACCGAGGCAAGGACGAGCGCACTGCTTCGCTCGCTCCTCGGGTCAAGCCCGAGGATGACGGCGAGCCAACAGTCAGCAGTCAAAGAAAAAGGCCCTCCGCCGAAGCGAGGGGCCCTGATCTTGTTCGCATCGCAGAAGGCTTAGCCCTCAACGATCTCCGAGGCTTCTTCGGCCAGGATGCTAAGACCCTGGGCGTTGATGTCGGCGAAACCGCCCTTGACCGCGAACTGACGGCGCGCAGCGCCCTCATAGACGGTCACGACGCCCTCGCGCAGGGTGGTCATGAAGGGCGCGTGGCCCGGCAGGACGCCGAAGTCGCCCTCGACGCCCGGCGCATCGACCTGATCGACCGAACCGGCGAAGATTTCGCGTTCCGGGGCGACGAGGGAGAAGTTCAGCTTACCGGCCATGACTTAGGCTTCCGAAGCCATCTTGGCGGCCTTCTCGACGACTTCCTCGATGGCGCCGACCATGTAGAAGGCGGCTTCCGGCAGGTGGTCGTATTCGCCGTCGCAGATGGCCTTGAACGAACGGATGGTGTCCTTCAGCTCGACGAACTTGCCGGGCGAGTTGGTGAACTGCTCAGCCACGAAGAAGGGCTGCGACAGGAAGCGCTGAATCTTGCGGGCGCGCGACACGACCAGCTTGTCGTCTTCCGACAGCTCGTCCATGCCCAGGATGGCGATGATGTCCTTCAGCGCCTTGTACTGCTGCAGGATTTCCTGAACGCGGCGGGCGACGGTGTAGTGCTCTTCACCGATGACCAGCGGGTCCATGATGCGCGAGGTCGAGTCCAGCGGGTCCACGGCCGGGAAGATGGCCTGGGCGGCGATGTCGCGGTTCAGAACGGTCGTCGCGTCCAAGTGAGCGAACGAGGCGGCGGGCGCCGGGTCGGTCAGGTCGTCGGCGGGAACGTAGATGGCCTGGACCGAGGTGATCGAGCCCTTCTTGGTCGAGGTGATGCGCTCTTGCAGGTTGCCCATCTCGGTGGCCAGCGTCGGCTGATAGCCCACGGCCGAGGGGATGCGGCCCAGCAGAGCCGACACTTCCGAACCGGCTTGCGTGAAGCGGAAGATGTTATCGACGAACAGCAGCACGTCCTTGCCTTCTTCGTCGCGGAAGTATTCGGCGATCGACAGGCCGGTCAGGGCGACGCGGGCGCGGGCGCCGGGCGGCTCGTTCATCTGGCCGTAAACCAGGGCGCACTTGGAGCCTTCGGTCGAGCCGTTGTTCTTGGCCGGGTCCACGTTCACGTTGGACTCGATCATCTCGTGATACAGGTCGTTGCCTTCGCGGGTGCGCTCACCCACGCCGGCCAGAACCGAGTAACCGCCGTAAGCCTTGGCGATGTTGTTGATCAGTTCCTGCATGGTCACGGTCTTGCCCACGCCGGCGCCGCCGAACAGGCCGGTCTTGCCGCCCTTGGTGTAGGGGCAGATCAGGTCGATGACCTTGATGCCCGTGACCAGGATTTCCGCCGAGGTCGACTGTTCGTCGAAGGTCGGGGCTTCCTTGTGGATCGGGCGGTATTCAGTGGTCTGGATCGGGCCGGCTTCGTCGATCGGCTGGCCGACGACGTTCATGATGCGGCCCAGGGTGCCGGGGCCGACAGGCGCCATGATCGACTTGCCGGTGTCGACGACGGGCTGGCCGCGCGTCAGACCTTCGGTCGTGTCCATCGAGATGGCGCGGACCATGTTCTCGCCGAGGTGCTGGGCGACTTCCAGAACCAGGGTGAAGGGTTCGCCCGTCTTCTGGTCGACGTTCTGCGTCTCCAGGGCGCTCAGGATGGCCGGCAGGGTGCCGTCGAACTCAACGTCGACGACGGCGCCGATGACCTGGGCGATACGGCCCGAGCCAGCAACGGCGGCGGCGGCCTTCGGAGCGGCGGCCTTCTTGGGAGCGGCCGGCTTCTTGGCGGCGGGTTTCTTGGTGGCGGTGGCGTCGGTCATGGGGTGCGTCCGGTTCGGAATGTCGTGTCGGTCGGGATCAGAGCGCTTCAGCGCCGGCGATGATCTCGATCAGCTCGGTGGTGATCTGGGCCTGGCGTTTACGGTTGTACTGCAGGGTCAGGCTGTTGATGAGGTCGCCCGCGTTGCGCGTGGCGTTGTCCATCGCGGCCATCTGCGCGCCGAAGAAGCCGGCCTGGTTCTCGTAGAGAGCGGCCAGGATCTGCGTCGTCAGGTTGCGCGGCAGCAGGGTCTCGAGGATTTCCTCTTCCGAGGGCTCATACTCATAGACCGCGCCGTTCAGGTCGATCGGTTCGGCCCCAAGCGCTTCTGGGCCTTCGACGACGGCCGGGATCAGCTGACTGGCGGTCGGCACCTGCGAGATCACCGACTTGAACTGGCTGTAGAAGAGGGTGACCACGTCGGCCTGACCGTCTTCGAAGCTCTCGGCGATCAGTTCGGCGATCGGCTGCGCGGCCGGCAGGCCGAGGACCTTGTGCTCGCTCAGCTCGAAGGACTTGACCACCTTGTCGCCGAACAGGCGGGTCAGGGGATCACGCGACTTCTTGCCGACGGCGATGACGCGAACGTCCTTGCCCTGGGCGATCAGGCTGTTGATCCGGTCGCGGGCGGCGCGGACGACGTTGGACGAGAAGCCCCCCGCCAGACCCTTGTCCGCCGTGGCGACCACGATCAGGTGACGCTGATCGGCGCCCGTGCCGGCCAGCAGCTTCGGCGCGCCGTCGCCCGAGACGCCGGCGGCCAGGTTGGCGATGACCGAGGCCATCCGCGTCGCATAGGGGCGGGCGTTCTCGGCCTGCTCCTGGGCGCGCTTCAGCTTGGCCGCGGCGACCATCTGCATGGCTTTCGTGATCTTCTGCGTCGCCTTGACGCTTCCGATCCGATTGCGCATTTCCTTAAGGCTGGCCATCCGGCGCTACTCTCGCTCTCTGGTCAGATCTTAGGCGAAGGTCTTGGCGAAGGCGGCCAGGACGTCCTTGAGCTCGGCTTCCAGTTCCGGCGTCAGGGCCTTCTTGGTGCGGATGCCTTCCAGCAGCGAAGCGTGGTTCGAGTGGACGCGGGCCAGCAGCTCGCTTTCGAAGCGGCCGATGTCCGACACCGCCACGTTGTCCAGGTAGCCGCGCGTGCCGGCGTAGATCGACACGACCTGCTCTTCGACGGCCAGCGGCGAGTACTGCGGCTGCTTCAGCAGCTCGGTCAGGCGGGCGCCACGCGCCAGCAGCTTCTGGGTCGAGACGTCCAGGTCCGAGCCGAACTTCGCGAAGGCGGCCATTTCACGATACTGGGCCAGTTCGCCCTTAATCGAACCGGCGACCTGCTTCATGGCCTTGATCTGGGCCGAGGAGCCCACGCGCGACACCGAGATGCCGACGTTCACGGCCGGACGGATGCCCTGATAGAAGAGGTCCGATTCCAGGAAGATCTGGCCGTCGGTGATCGAGATCACGTTGGTCGGGATGTAGGCCGAGACGTCGTTGGCCTGGGTTTCAATGATCGGCAGGGCCGTCATGGAGCCCGAACCATTGTCTTCGTTCAGCTTGGCCGAACGCTCCAGCAGGCGGCTGTGCAGGTAGAAGACGTCGCCCGGGTAGGCTTCACGGCCCGGCGGACGGCGCAGCAGCAGCGACATCTGACGATAGGCCACGGCCTGCTTCGACAGGTCGTCATAGACGATCAGGGCGTGCATGCCGTTGTCGCGGAAGAACTCGCCCATGGCGGTGCCGGCGAACGGAGCCAGGAACTGCAGCGGGGCCGGTTCCGAAGCCGTGGCGGCGACGACGATGGTGTATTCCAGAGCGCCCGACTCCTCGAGCGTCTTCACGATCTGGGCCACCGTCGAGCGCTTCTGGCCGATGGCGACGTAGATGCAGTACAGCTTCGCCGACTCGTCTTCCGACTTGTTGACGTTCTTCTGGTTCAGAATGGTGTCGATGGCGATGGCGGTCTTGCCGACCTGACGGTCGCCGATGATCAGCTCGCGCTGGCCGCGGCCGACGGGGATCAGGGTGTCGATCGCCTTCTGGCCGGTCTGCATCGGTTCGTGCACCGACTTGCGGGGGATGATGCCCGGCGCCTTGACGTCGACGCGGCGACGCTCGGTGAACTGGATCGGACCCTTGCCGTCGATCGGCTCGCCCAGCGGGTTGACGACGCGGCCCAGAAGGCCCTTGCCGACCGGCACGTCCACGATTTCGCCCAGGCGGCGGACTTCATCGCCCTCGGCGATGGCGGCGTCCGCGCCGAAGATCACGGCGCCGACGTTGTCGCGCTCGAGGTTAAGGGCCATGCCCTTCACGCCGGCCTTAGGGAACTCGACCATTTCACCGGCCTGGACGTTGTCCAGACCGTGGATGCGGGCGATGCCGTCACCGACCGACAGCACTTGGCCGACGTCGGAAACGTCGGCTTCGACGCCGAAGTTGGCGATCTGCGACTTGAGGATGGCCGAGATTTCGGCGGCGCGGATGTCCATGGTGGGCTCTCTGGCTTTCGTCTTCGGTGCGGGCCCGCTGGCCCGGCTTGAACTTGGAATTCGGGGCTTAGGCGCGTTTCAGCGCGAACTTCATCTGGTCGAGCTTGGTCTTCAGCGAGGCGTCGAACAGCTTCGAGCCCACCTTGACCTTCAGGCCGCCCAGGATCGACGGATCGACGCGGGCGGTCAGTTCGGGATCGCGGCCCAGCGACGCGCGCAAGGCCGACTGAATGCTCTTGGTCTGGGCCGCCGACAGCGGCAGGGCCGAAACGACCTCGGCCGCGACGACGCCGGTCGCCTTGGCGTACAGGGCCTGGAAGCCGGCGATCACGCCGGGCAGGTCGCGGGCGCGGCCGTTCTGGGCCAGAAGGCCGAGGAACTTCTTGGTCGTGGCGTTGAACTTCGCCTTGTCGGCGATGGCCGACAGGCCCTTGGCCTGGTCGTCGGCCGAAATGACCGGCGACTGAGCCAGGCGGCGCAGGTCCGCGCTGTCCAGCCAGGCGGCCTTCAGCGAGGCGAGATCGCCGCGCACGGCGTCGAGCGCCCCCGTCTCTTGCGAGAGGTCGAACAGCGCCTGAGCATACCGTTCGCCGACTTCCGTCGTTCTGAAATCGTCCGCCACGTAATTAAGGTCCGCGATTTGAAGCGTTTGGGTCGAGTCCGGCTGCGATCGCTCGCGCCAGGCAAGGGCTTGATTTGCTTGTAGAAAGCACGCTTGGGACACATCTTTCGATGCGTCCTTCGCTAAAGCCGCGCGGCTGATAGCACGCAAGGTCCCCGGTCGCAACCGACGGGAACGGAACGATAAGGTCGCACCTGCGCTCTTTTGCCGGACTCCAGACCCTCGCGACGGCGTCGGGTGCGACGACAACGCCGCGTCCGGAAGCTTGATGCAACCTCACGGTCCCGTTACCGCTTATGGCTATCATCACATTCTGGAACCCCGATGCTTGAAAGCATAACTCCCCTGCTGAGCGATCCGGCCGCCTGGGCGGCCCTCGTGACCCTCGTGGTCATGGAAGTCGTCCTCGGCATCGACAACCTGATCTTCATCTCGATTCTGTCGAACAAGCTGCCGCCCGAGCATCGTCAGCGCACCCGCCGCATCGGCATCGGCCTGGCGCTGATCATGCGCCTGGGCCTGCTGGCCACGATCGGCTGGATCGTCGGCCTGACCGCCCCCGTCTTCGACCTGGGCTTCCACGGCGAAACCTTCGACACCGCCTTCAGCTGGCGCGACCTGATCCTGATCGCCGGCGGTCTCTTCCTCGTGTGGAAAGCCACCAAGGAGATCCACCACGCCGTCGACACCACCCCTTCGAACGACATGCTGGAGAAGGACAAGAAGGACGTCGTCATCAACAACGTCGGCTCGGCCATCATCCAGATCATCATGCTGGACCTGGTCTTCTCGATCGACTCGATCCTGACCGCCGTCGGCATGACCGATCACGTGCCGATCATGATGGTCGCAGTCGTCGTGGCCGTCGTCGTCATGCTGCTGGCCTCGGACCCGCTGGCCAACTTCATCGACAAGAACCCGACCGTGGTCATGCTGGCCCTGGGCTTCCTGCTGATGATCGGCGCCGTCCTGATCGCCGACGGCTTCGGCGTCCACGTGCCCAAGGGCTATATCTACGCCGCCATGGCCTTCTCGGCCCTGGTCGAGGGGCTGAACATGTGGTCGCGCAACGCCCAGATCAGAAAGAACCAGGCCGAGGAAGCCGCCCAGCGCGCGCTGAACAAGGCCGAAACCGCCGAGCCCGGCGTCTGATCGTGCGTCTCTGGCCGGTTCTGGCGATGCTCCTGCTGGCGCTTCCCGCGTCGGTGGCGGCGCAATCGTCGGGGCCGGCCGCCTCTGCTCCCTCCGCCGCCGTCCCGGTCTATGACTATGAGGTAGTGAGGACCTTCCCCCACGACCCGACCGCCTTCACCCAGGGGCTGGTCCTTCGCGACGGCGTCCTGCTGGAAAGCACCGGCCGCGCCCCGTCCAGCATCCGCCGCGTGCGGCTGGAGGACGGCGTCGTGCTGCAGAAGCACGAGCTCGCCCCCGAGTTTTTCGGCGAAGGCCTGACCGAGATCGACGGTCGCCTCGTCACCCTGACCTGGACCAACGGCGTCGGCTTCGTCTGGAACGCCGCCGACCTCAGCCCCGTCTCGCGCTTCGCCTATGCCGGCGAGGGCTGGGGCCTGACCCACGACGGATCGCGGCTGATCCTGTCTGACGGCTCGCCCAATCTGCGTTTCCTCGACCCCGCCACCTTCGCCGAGACCGGCCGCGTCGCCGTCACCCTGAACGGCCGCCCCGTGCGCCAGCTCAACGAGCTGGAATGGATCGACGGCGAGGTCTGGGCCAATGTCTGGCAGACTGACTTTATCGTCCGCATCAACCCGGCCTCGGGCCATGTGGTCGGGATCATCGACCTGCGCGGCCTGCTGCCCGCTGGCGTGGTGAAGGACCCGCGCGACGACGTCCTGAACGGCATCGCCTGGGACGCGGCGAGCCGCCGCCTGTTCGTCACCGGCAAGAACTGGCCCAGCCTGTTCGAGATCAGGTTGACCGGACCGCGCTGAGCGCCAGCTCCTATCCCCAGCCGTCATCCTCGGGCTTGACCCGAGGATCGAGTGAAACGGCGCGCTCAACCTTCAGACGTCGCGCAGACGGACGGCCCGATCCTCGGGTCAAGCCCGAGGATGACGGCGGTGCTGGATCGGACACCTGCGCTCAAGCAGCGAGCCGCCGCGCGGCGAGCGATAGCGCCCCCTACAGGAAACTGTAGGGATCGACATCAATGGTCAGCCGCACCGAGGCCGAGACCTTCACCCGCGCCAGCCAGGCGCGCAGGAAGGCCTGCAGGTTCACATCCCGGTCGGCCCGGACCAGCAACCGCTTGCGTCGCCGCCCCCGCACCAAAGCCAACGGCGCGTCGGCGGGACCATAGACCTCCAGCCGCTCGGCGTTGGGGATGGCCTCGGCCAGATCGCGGGCGACCTTCTCGACCGCCATGGCGTTCTCGCTGGACAGGATGATCGCCGCCAGACGCCCGTGCGGCGGCAGGGACGCCGCCTCGCGCTCGCCCATCTCGGCCTCGACGAAGGAGTCGCGGTCGCCCGCCGCCAGCGCCATCAGCACCGGATGCTCGGGCGTCCAGGTCTGCAACAGGGCGCGGCCCGGCTTGTCCGCCCGCCCCGCCCGCCCCGTGGCCTGGGCCAACAGCTGATAGGTGCGCTCCGCCGCCCGCAGGTCGCCGCCGCGCAGGCCCAGATCGGCGTCCACCACCCCCACCAGGGTCAGGCGCGGGAAGTTGTGGCCTTTCGCCGCCGCTTGCGTGGCCACCAGAATGTCGATCTCGCCCTCGGCCATCGACTGGATCAGGGCGCGCGCCGACTGGCCGTCCGGCACGGTGTCGGAGCTGAAGATGGCGGTGCGGGCCTCGGGAAAGAGGCGGCGCACCTCCTCCTCGACCCGCTCGACGCCCGGCCCCACCGGCACCAGCGAATCCTCGGCTCCGCACGCCGGACAGAGCTTGGGCTTGGCCATGGAGAAGCCGGTCAGGTGGCAGACCAGCCGCCCAGTGTAACGATGCTCGACCAGCCAGCTGTCGGTGTCGGGCGCGGTCAGCCGGTGGCCGCAGGCGCGGCACAGGACGACGGGGGCGTAGCCGCGCCGGTTGAGGAAGAGCAGGCTCTGTTCGCCCCTGGCGAAGGTCTCGCCGATGGCGTCGCGCAGCGGCTGCGACAGCCAGGTCTGCGGGTCGGGCGGACAGGTGCGCAGGTCGATCAGGTCGATGTCGGGCAGGACCGCCGCCCCGTGCCGGGCCGCCAGCTTCAGCCAGCCGTAGCGGCCCTGACGGGCGTTCCAGAGGGTCTCCAGCGACGGGGTGGCCGAGGCCAGAACCACGGTCGCGCCTTCGATCCGGCTGCGGGCCACGGCCAGGTCGCGGCCGTGATAGACCAGCCCTTCCTCCTGCTTGAACGAGCCGTCGTGCTCCTCATCCACCACCACCAGCCTCAGGTTGGCGTAGGGCAGGAACAGGGCCGAACGCGCCCCGACCACGATGTTGCAGCGCCCGGCGACCACCGCCTCCCACACCTGGCGGCGCTTGGGCGGGGCCACGCCCGAATGCCATTCGGCGGGCGTGACGCCGAAACGGGCGGCGATGCGTTCGATCACCGCCTGGGTCAGGGCGATTTCCGGCAGCAGGATCAGAATCTGCGCCGCCGGATCATGACGCAGCGCCCGCGCCGCCGCCTCCAGATAGGCCTCGGTCTTGCCCGAGCCGGTCACCCCGTCCAGCAGGAAGGGGGCGAAACCGCCCTTGGCCACCGCGTCGGCGATGGCCGTCGCCGACGCCGCCTGATCCGGGTTCAGACTGGCGGGGGCATGGTCGGGATCGGGGGCGTCGAAGGCGGCGACCGCCTCGATCTCGATGACCGTCAGAACGCCCTCGTCGACCAGTCCCTTGACCACGCCCGCCGAGACATCAGCCGCACGCGCCAGATCGGCGGCTGTCATCGAGCGCTGCCCCAGAGCCTCCAACACCGCCGTCCGGGTCGCCGTGGGCCGGGCCGGAGATCGCCCCTCGACCCGTTTGACCCGCCGCTCAGGCCGGGGCTGCGGCGCACGCAGCCCCTTCAGGGCCGTGGCCGCCATCTCGCCCGGCGGGCTCAGCGTCCAGCGCGCCGCCCATTCGACGAAATCCAGCGTCCGTTCCGGCAGGCGATGCTCGCTGACCACCTGATCGATCGCCTTCAGCTTGCGATTGGAGCCGGTCGTCTCGAACACCTCCGCCACCACGCCCCGGATCAGGCGCGGCCCCAGCGGCACGGCCACCTGATCGCCGCGCGCGACCGCCAGTTCCCCCGGAACCGCATAGTCGAAGGCTTCCGGCACCGGCAGGGGAATGAGGACGGAGGCGACTTTCATGATCTGCGATCCTCCCCCGCATAGCGGGGGAGGGAGACCATGCGCAGCATGGTGGAGGGGGCGAGACCAGACGCGGCGCTTGAAATCCGCCCCCTCCACCGCTTCGCGGTCCCCCTCCCCCGCCGCGCTGCGCTTGCAGGGGAGGATTGGGCTCGCCCTTCGCCTTCGTCGGCGCTAAAACCTGATCCCATGAAACTCTTTCTCGACACCGCCGACGTCGCCGTCATCAAGGACCTGCTGCCCACCGGGATGGTGGACGGCGTCACCACCAATCCGTCGCTGATCGCCAAGTCGGGTCGGAACATCGCCGAGGTCATCGCTGAGATTTGCGCCCTCGTCGAGGGGCCGATTTCCGCCGAGGCCGTGGCGACCGATTTCGAGACCATGGTCAAGGAGGGCGACAAGCTGGCCGCCATCGCTCCGAACGTGGTCGTCAAGCTGCCCCTGACCTGGGACGGCCTGCGCGCCACGCGGGCCTTCGCCGACAAGGGGATCAAGACCAACGTCACCCTCTGCTTCTCGGCCGCCCAGGCCATGCTGGCCGCCAAGGCAGGCGCCACCTTCATCTCGCCCTTCGTCGGTCGTCTGGAAGACGTCGGCGCCGACGGCGTGGGCCTGCTGGAGGAAATCCGCGCCCTCTACGACATCCATGATTTCGACACCGAGATCCTGGCCGCATCCCTGCGCAACCCTGACCACGTCACCGCCGCCGCCATCGCCGGCGCTGACGCGGCCACCCTGCCGGCGGACACTTTCAAGGCCTTGGTCAAGCACCCGTTAACCGACAAGGGGCTTGATGCCTTCCTGGCGGACTGGGGCAAGACCGGTCAGTCCATTCTGTAGATCCCGACCCGCAAAAGAGGTCCGCTTGAGCACTTCCCTGGACCTCTCTTCCGACGCCGCCGAGGGCCTTCACTGGCCCGAGGTGCGGGCCTGGCTGAACGCCCACCCGGATCGTCTGCTGGACGACCGCACCCTGCTGGAAGAACTGGGCCTGCGCGCCACCGGCCGCAACGTGGTCGATTTCGGCCGCGCCGCCCTGACCCGGCTGGAGGCCGTAGTCCAGCGCGAGGCCGGCGCCCGCAAGCAGATCGAAGAGATCGCCCGCGCCAACTTCGCCGCCCAGACCCAGACCCACGTCTCCGCCCTGGACCTGATGGAGGCGAGCAGCCACGCCGAACTGTCGCGTCAGTTGGACGCCACCGCACAGGCCCGCTTCGGTCTGGCGGGCGGCGCCATCGCCATGGAGAAACCCGGCATCGTGCCCTTCGGCTGGAAGGCGCTGGAGCCGGGCCGCGTCGACGCCCTGCTGGGCGACGACGGTCTGGAATGGCTCGGTCCCAACTTCACCGGCCTCGACCTGTTCGGCCCCGCCGAGGGCGAGGTAAAGTCGGTGGCTCTGGTCCGCATGAGCCTGCATCTGCCGGGTTCCGACGGCGCCCGCCCCGCCCTGTGCGCCTTCGGCTCGCATGAGGACGACGGCTTCACCCCGGCCATGGGCTGCGAACTGGTGGCCTTCATCACCCGCGTGGTGGAACGCATGGCCGAGCGATGGCCGACGCAGGCTTGACGGCAGATCAAGCCCTCCTCGCCTGGCTCGAACATCTGGCGCACGAACGTCGCCTGTCGCCGCGCACGCTGGAGGCCTATGGCCACATAGGCCGGCTCTATGTCTCCTTCCTCGAACGCCATCGCGGCGGGTCGCAGACACTGACTGATCTCGGCGCCGTCACCGCCGCCGAGGTCCGCGCCCATCTGGCCGAACGCCGCAGCGGCGACCGCCCCCTGAACGCCCGTTCGCTGAGCCAGACGCTCGCCGCCATCCGCGGTTTTCACGCCTTCCTCGACCGACGCTGCGGCGTAGCTGCGCCGCAATTGGCCCTGGTGCGCGGCCCCCGCGTCAAGCCGTCCCTACCCCGCCCCGTCACCGAGGATCAGGCGAAGGGCCTGCTGCACGAACCCGAGGCCGATCCCGACATGGAGCCGTGGGAGGCCGCGCGCGACCGCGCCGTCCTGACCCTGCTCTACGGCTGCGGGCTGCGGATCTCCGAGGCCCTGTCGCTGAAACGGTCCGACGCCCCCCTGCCCGACGCCCTGCGCATCACCGGCAAGGGCGACAAGATGCGGCTGGCCCCGGTCCTGCCCCAGGTGCGCGAAGCGGTGGACGCCTATCTGGCCGCACAGCCCTTCGTCCTGGAGGCCGACCAGGCTCTGTTTCGCGCCAGGCGCGGCGGACCCTTAAGCCCCCGACACGTCCAGGCCACGGTCCAGCGGCTGCGCGGGCGACTTGGCCTGCCCGCATCGGCCACGCCCCACGCCCTGCGCCACAGCTTCGCCACCCACCTGCTGGGCGCCGGGGCCGACCTGCGCTCGATCCAGGAGTTGCTGGGCCACGCCAGCCTGTCCACCACCCAGAAATACACCCAGGTCGACGCCGCCCGCCTGCTGGCCGCCTACGCCGAGGCCCATCCCAAGGGCTGACGCAGTAAGGCTATCCAACGACGACGAACAGCGCCTATTGTCCGAACGGGGATCGATTACGGTGTGGAGACAGGCCTGTGCGCCGACCAGATCCCGTTCCGTCCCGTCGCACCGCCCTCGCCCTGTCGGCGGGCGGCGCCGCGGCGCTGTGGCTGCCGGTCAACGCCGGCGCTCAAACCCGGCCACCGCCCGCTTCACTCCCGCCTGAACCTCCTCCGCCTGAGGCCCAGGAAGCCGCACGCCTGCTGGAAAACCTGCTGACACGGCTGGGAGCCAGGGTCGACGTCGGCAGTTTGCGCGACCCCGTGTTCGTCATCGACACCGGCGCAGAGCGGACGGCGATTTCAGACCGCTTGGCGGACGAGTTGGACCTGGCGCCCGGGCCGCCCGTACTGGTCCACGGCATCACGGCGGCGGAGGTGGTGCGGACCGTACGTCTGCCCAGGCTGGATTTTTCGGGCCGGCGTTTCACCAACCTGACGCCTCCGGTCTTCCCCTTCGCGGTGCTGGGGGCCGACGGGCTGCTGGGTCTTGACGTCCTGTCACGCTTTCGCCTGACGCTGGAGGTGCGCCGACGTCGCGCCATGATGACGCCGTCGGGTCCCGACGTGGACGAACGCGGGTTCTTCTTCAACGGTGTGGCCAGCCGAATGCCCTCCAACATCACCCCAGCGCGCAGCGGGCGCTTCGGCCAGCTGTTCCTGACCAATGTCCAGGTCGAGGGTGTCCCGACCGTCGCGTTCGTGGACAGCGGGGCTCAGTACTCGATCGGCAATCTGGCCCTGATGCGGGCCATCGACGCCCGGATCGGCCCCGCCGCGCGGCAATCCATCCGCGTCTATGGCGTCATTGGCCAGTCGCTGATGGTCGATAGCGGCGCGGTGTCGAACCTGCGGTTGGCGCGCCGCGAGCTGGGCGCCACGCCCCTGCTGTTCGGCGACCTCCACGCCTTTCGCGTGCTGGGCCTGGCCGACCAGCCTGCGCTTCTGCTGGGGGCCGACATTCTGACCCGGTTCAGCCGCATCACCCTCGACTACGGCCAGTCGCGCATCAGCCTGGGCGAATTGATCAAACCTCCGCCGCTCAGATCGCCCTGACGGCGCCGCCGTCGATGCGGATCAGGGACCCGGTGACATAGCCCGCCAGAGGACTGGCCAGGAAGGCGGCCACGGCGCCGAACTCCTCGGTCGCGCCAATGCGGCCCGCCGGGATCGACTTCACCGATTCCGCGCGCGCCTCGGCGGGTTCGACCCCGGTGGCGGCGGCGCGGGCGGCGTCCAGACGCTCGATGCGCGGGGTGTCGATCCGGCCCGGCAGCAGGGTATTGACCGTCACCCCGTTGATCGCGACCTCGCCCGCCAGCGTCTTGGCCCAGGCCGCGACCGAGGCGCGCAGGGTGTTGGACACGCCCAGCGTCCCGATGGGCTCTATCACGGAGGTGGAGGCGACGTTCAGGATCCGCCCCCAACCCATGGCCCGCATGCCCGGCAGCACCCGGTCCGTCAGGCGGAAGACCGAAAGCACCATGGCCTCGAACTGCTCGCGCCACAGCGCCGGTTCGAGACCCGCCACGCCCGAGGGCGGCGGGCCCCCGGTGTTGTTCAGCAGAATCTGGATCGGTCCGCCCAGGGCGGCCTCGGCCTCCTCCACCGCCCTCAGCAAGCCCTCATGGTCGGCCAGATCGGCGGGGGCGATCACCGCCTTGCCCGGCCCCATGGCGTTCAGCTCATCGGCCACCGCCTGAAGCTTGACCGCATCGCGCGACAGCAGGGCCACATGCGCCCCCTCGGCCACAAGGGCCGTCGCCACGGCCCGTCCCAGGCCGCTGGAGCCGCCGCACACGAGAGCGCGCTTGCCGGTGAGTTGCAGGTCCATGCCGATGATCCGATGCCGTTGACGAGGTCGCCCCCGGACATGGGCGCGACCGCCGCCGATTACGAGCGGGCAAGAGAGGATTTTGCGGTCAGCCGGTCCAGAGCCGGCGCCGGTTTACGCCTTTAGCCTTGGCAGCCTTGGTCCCGGCGACGGTCTTTCTGCTTAGCCGCCATGAACCGACATGGCGAAGCCGGCCCAGATCATGAGCGCCAATCCAGCCATCAACGCCGCCGCGCCAATGCCGATCACGACCTTGAGGGTCATGGCTTTCATTGGGTGTCTCCTTCCAAGGAGCGCGTATTGATCTGCGAACGGCGTAGCGCCGCTATGCGACCCAAGGCCGCGCCCCTCGAACGCCCGGCTGAGACCCCGGCTCATGGACCTTGACCCCGACTATCTGGAAAAAGGGCCCTATGGTCAGGAAGACGGCCCGCAGGGCAGGCGCGGCGGCGATGCTGTTGTAGAGCCGGGCCAGCCGGGCCTTGAGCGGAGAAAAGCGCGCCACCTCCTCGTCAGGCACAGGCGGGATGAGGATGCGGGCGGCGAAACGCGTACATCGCCTGAGCTTTCGGCCCAGTTCGGCGCTGCTCATCAGACAGGTCGAGACATAGGCCTTGCCGCTGCGCCAGGCGACATAGCGGGCCTGGTGACGGCGCGGCAGAAGGCCCACCCCCCACACCATGACGTGGGGCTCCGGCGACAGGCTGAAACGGTTGGGGGTGCTGAGCGCAAGTCGTCCGCCGGGGCGCACGACGCGGTCGATCTCGCTCAGAAAGGCATCAGGCCTGTCGACGTGCTCGATCACGTCGAGGGAGACCACACCCGACAGGGCGCCGTCTGAAAAAGGCAGGGCCTCGGCCAGCCCGGCGGCCAGAATCGGCGTCCCGCCATGGGCCTGGATCAACCGCTTGGCCACCACCAGCCAGGTCATCGACACGTCCACGCCCACGCCGGCCCCCGGCCCCTTCAGGCCGGCGGCGGCGGCCAGCAACATGCCGGGACCGCAACCCAGATCGAGCCACGCATCTTGAGACACCGCTTCGGCCAGCCATCCCGAGACGTCCTTCTGGAGCCGTTGCGGCGCGTCCAGAACCTGCCGCGTCCTCATTCGCACCAGATCCTCGCTCCAGGCGGACCGCCGCGCGTAGACCGCGCGAACCAGATCCTCCACGTCCAGGTCCAGCGCCGCGATCTCACGCGCCGTCCTCAGATCCTCCTCGATGTCGATCCAGCTGGGGCCGGGAACCCTCAGATCGGGGATCCCGTCGACCTGACCATAGCGATGGCCGCAGGCGACGCAGTCCAGTCGCTCGGCGACACGAGCCAGTTCGCCACGACACCGCGGACAGCGCCACAGGCTCGCCAGAGCCAGCGGCGCATCAACAGCCGCCCGACGCCGCCCCGGCAGCGTCGATGTCCACGCCTCATCGGCTGGGGCGACGGCCGCCGACCGGCCCATGAGCCTGCTCCTATGCGCGCCGCCGTCAGGGCGGGATGAAACCGGATGATTGGAACGCAAGGCCTTGAGGCGACCTATGCGATCAGGACGTAAGCGCGGGCCCGGCCGCGTCGTTGCGACCCGGCGCCTGCGACGTTTCGTCTCATCATCGAGAGCCCCCCAACGAAAACGGCACGCCCCTTGCGGAGCGCGCCGTGATGCAGTCGGGCTGAGGCCTGGTTTTAAGCCTGCATGGCCCAGCCTTCGACCGCCATGGCCGCCTGGCGGACGGCTTCCGAGCGGGTCGGGTGGGAGTGGCAGGTGCGGGCAATGTCTTCCGACGAGCCGCCGAAGGCCATGGTCATGCAGGCCTCGCCGATCAGTTCACCGGCTTGCGGGCCATAGATGTGCACGCCCAGGACCTTGTCCGTAGTGGCGTCGGCCAGAACCTTCACGAAGCCCTCGGTCTCGTGGTTGATCTTGGCGCGGCTGTTGGCGGCGAAGGGGAACTTGCCCTTCTTGAAGGCGACGCCCGCGGCCTTCAGCTGCTCTTCGTTCTTGCCGACCCAGGCCACTTCCGGGCCGGTGTAGATGACGCTGGGGACCAAGTCGTAGTCGACGTGGCCCGGCTTGCCCGCGATCAGTTCGATTACGGCCACGGCGTCTTCCTCGGCCTTGTGCGCGAGCATGGGGCCATAGGTGACGTCGCCGATGACCCAGACGCCCGGCGCCGTGGTCTTGAAGTGGTCGTTGGGGATGACGCCGCGCTTGTCGGTCTCGATGCCGACCGTCTCCAGGCCCAGACCGGCGGTGTAGGGACGGCGGCCGATGGCCACCAGAACCACGTCGCCTTTGAGCGTCTCAGCCGCGCCGCCGGCCGAAGGCTCGATCGTCAGTTCAACGCCGTCCTTGGACGAGGTCGCACCGGTGACTTTCGTGCCCATGCGGAAGGTCATGCCCTGCTTGGTCAGGCCGCGCTGGAAGGCGGTGGCCACCTCGGCGTCCATGCCGGCGCCGACCTTGTCGAGGAACTCGACCACCGTGACCTGGGCGCCCAGACGACGCCAGACCGAACCCAGCTCCAGACCGATGACCCCCGCGCCGATGACGATCAGATGCTTGGGCACCTTGGGCAGGAAGAGGGCGCCGGTGCTGTCGATGACCTTGCCGTCCTCGAAGGCGACGCCCGGCAGCGGGGTCGGCTCGGAGCCGGTGGCGATGACGATGTTCCTGGTCTCATAGGTGGTCTTGGCGCCGTCGGCGGCCTCGACCTCGACCTTGCCCGGACCGGCGATGCGGCCGCGACCCTTCAGCCAGACGACCTTGTTCTTCTTCATCAGGAACTCGATGCCCTTGGTCAGGGCTTCGACGCTGTCGTCCTTGGCCTTGTGCATCTGGGCCAGGTTCAGCTTGGGCTTCACCTCGATGCCGATGCCGGCGAATTCGGTGTTGGCGGCCTCGTACAGCTCCGAGGCGTGCAGCAGGGCCTTGGACGGCATGCAGCCGACGTTCAGGCAGGTGCCGCCGAGCGTAGCGCGCATTTCGATGATGGCGACCTTCAGACCCAACTGACCGGCGCGAATGGCGGCGTTGTAGCCGCCCGGCCCGCCGCCGATGATCACTACGTCGTAGGTCTGGGGAGCGGCGTCGGCCATGGATATCCTCTGATCGGTCTGGCGCTGGGAAGGAAACGGCGCGGACACTAGCGCCGACCCCGGCGGGGTCAACCGCCAGGCTCCATATAGGACCGGATTGCACGCGGGGCCATGCCGACGAAAGCCAAAGCTGCAACGCCCCGTTCCGAACGGCAAAGGGCCGGGCGTCGCCGCCCGGCCCTCCGTGGTTCGTTGACCGAAGCGATCAGTACTTGAAGCGCACGCCGACGAAGGCGTTGTAGCCGAACTTCTCGTACTCATAGGTCCGCTCGCGCGAGCCGTAGTATTTGATCCCGGCCGAGTCGGTCAGGTTCTTGGCCTCGCCGAACACCTCGACGCCGTTGCCGAAGTCGTAGCTGGCGGTGAAGTCCAGCTGCTCGCGGCCTTCGACATAGAGGTCGAGGTCGGCGGTGTCGGCGTTGATCTCTTCCAGATAGTCGCTGCGCTTGGTGTAGGACAGGCGGGCCGAGAAGCCGCCCATCTCGTAGAAGAGGGCCGCGTTGTAGTTGGTGTCCGACTGGCCCGGCAGGGCGAAGGTGTCGCGACCGCCGTAGTTCTGGGCCGTCTTGATCTCGGCGTCCGTGACCGTGAAGTTGGCGAAGACGCCGAAGCCCGACATCCAGCCCGGCAGGAAGCCGAACTTCTGCTGCCAGTTCAGCTCCAGACCCATCAGGTGGCCTTCGGGCGCGTTGATCGGGGTCTCGAAGTCAGCCTCGCCGCCGCTGGCCAGGTCCTCGGTGTAGTTCAGGATGTAGCGATAGTCGCTGAGGTCCTTGTAGAAGACATTGGCCGAGACCACGCCCAGCGAGGCGAAGTAGTACTCCAGACCCGCATCGAAGTTGTTCGACAGGGTCGGCTGAAGGTCCGGGTTGCCGATCTCATAGGAGATGTCCAGGCCGTCCGTTTCCTCAACGCGGCGCGGAACGATCTGGCTGAACTCCGGACGCGAGATCGAGCGCGTCAGGGCGACACGACCGATCAGGTTGTCGTTGAAGGCGTGACGGACGGTCAGGTTGGGGAAGAACTCGGTGTCGTCGCGGCTGACGGCGGCGGTCGAAAGCGCGCCGTCGATCACGGTCGGGGCGGAACCATCGAAGTTCGTCTGCTCGACGCGCAGGCCGACGGTGATGTTGGTCGCGCCGACATCGAAGCGGGCCTGACCATAGCCGGCCAGGATGTCCTCCTGGGCCGTGTAGTCCGCCGTCAGCGAGTCAGGCATCCGGCGCGGCGAGGCGGCCTTGGCGGCGGCCAGATAGGCGTCAACCAGACCCTTGTCGTACTGGGTTCCCAGGCGATAGCCGAAGTTGCTCCCCTGGGCGTCGCCCCACAGAGAGGCGAGCGTGCCCGGATTGGCCGAGGCGGCGCGGTCGCGCTGACGCTCTTCATCGGCGTCGACCTCGCGGGAGGCGTACTTCAGGCCGAACTTCCAGGCGACCTCGCGACCGGCGAACTGGCTGGGGATTTCCAGGTTGGTGCGGAAGGCGACGTCCTCCTGCTGGGTCGTGTTGGAGCGGAAGGTGTTCTCACGGAACGAGAAGTTGCCGGGCGTGGCGAAGAAGCCGCTCGCCGTGTCGCCGAAGATCGGATTGCCCGGCGCATAGAAGTAGCTCGGGGCGTAGTGGTTGCGCGTGTCGTAGCTCAGCGTGGTCGCGCTGGAGCGATAGATCAGTTCATCGCGGTGCGGATAGGTCTGCTCGCTGTTGGCCCAGGACAGGTCGGCGTCCCAGACCATGCCGTTGTCGAAGCTGTGTTCGCCGCCCAGGACCAGGGTGGTGATCTCGTTGTTCTGGGTGCGGTGACGCAGGCCGCGATAGATGCGGGCCCCGGTATAGGTCGCGGTCGTGTTGGTCGCGCCCGGCTGCAGGGCGCCGTCGGCGTAGCCCAGGATCAGGGTGTTGCGGTATTCGTCGTCCTCGAAATCGGCGTAAGACCCGCGAACATACAGGCGGGTCTGGTCGGTCGGACGCCACTCCAGGGCGCCGGTCAGGGCCTGACGGGTGCGCTGGGTCTCATACTGCTTGAACAGGGTCTCCTCGAGCACGAAGACGCCGTCTTCCTCGACCCAGGCATTCTCGATGTTCTCGGGGCGGCGGTTGGTCTCGGAGTAGCTGAGCGACAGAAGAGCGCCGAAGGTCTGGTTCGGACCGAAGAGGTTGGAGACCGTAGCCCCGGCGCGAACATCGTCGCCGCCGTAGTCGTTGTAGCTGCCGCCGGCGTAGCCGCTGAAGGCCAGACGGCGCGTGTCGAAGGGCGAGCGGGTCTTGATGTTGACGGCGCCGGCGATGGAGTCAGCGTCCTGGCTGGGCAGCAGGGTCTTGGAGACCTCGATGTTGGAGACGATGTCGCTGGGCAGGGTGTCCAGGTCGACCGCGCGGGTGCCGGGATCGACGGCCGGCACGGTCACGCCGTCCACCGACACGGCGGTGAAGGCCGAGGGCGCGCCGCGCACGTTGATGTAGCGGCCCTCGCCCTGGTCGCGCTGGATGGCGATGCCGGGGACGCGCTGAAGCGACTCGGCCACGTTGGGGTCGGGGTAACGGCCGATAGCGTCGGACGACAGGACGTTGATCGTGCCGTCGGCGTTCTTCTGCTGGTTCAGCGAACGGGCCACGCCGTCGGTGATGACGCCCGTCACCACCACGTCGGCCACCGTGGTCACGTCGTCCCCGCCCAGGGTCACCGTGACCTGCGCCGCGCGGCCCGGGGTCAGCACCACCGACTGGCTGGCGTGCGGCAGGCCGATGTAGCGCACGTCCAGCACCACATCGCCGGTCAGGCCCGGCAGGCTGAACTCGCCCTGGGTGTTGGAGACGGCGCGGCGGCCCGAGCCGCGAACGATGATCTCGGCGCCCGGCAGGGGCGAGCCGTCAGCGGAGACCACGCGGCCGAACAGGCCGTCGCCCGCCGGCTCGATCGCGGCGCTGGGCGCGACATCGGCGGCCTGGGCGGCCACAGCGAAGGTGAGCGGCAGAATAGCGGCGCTCAGCAGAAGGCGAAGTTTCATTTCAGTCATCCCCGTTCGCCGGGGCGCATCACGCTCCGGTCCATGGGGTGGGCTGGCTAACGACGTGCGGCGACGCGGCCGCGACGGTTTCACGAAAAGGAATCTGCGAACGGACCACAGAGACGCGACAAATCCTCCAGAAACGGAGGGACTGTCATTTCGGAGAAATCAGATCGTCACGGGAACGTCGGAGCCTGAACGCGAAACGGGGCCCGATCTTGCGATCGGACCCCGTGTTCCAGTCTCGACATGGAGCGGGCGAGGCGATTCGAACGCCCGACCCCAACCTTGGCAAGGTTGTGCTCTACCCCTGAGCTACGCCCGCACTCCGTAGGGAACAGTGTGCTGCGCCCCGTCGAGGAGGGGCTTTTAGCCGACCCTTCTCAGAACGCGCAACCCCCTTTTTTCATTTTCCGCTTTTCGGCTGCATTTTTTCGAATAGCTCTGAAATTTCAAACGCAAACGGCCCCCGCATCATCCCTGAAAGGGAGAATGCGGGGGCCGTTCAAAATGACCGCTACGGATGATCGCTCCGCACCAACCCGCTCAAGCAGCGAGCCGCCGCGCGGCGAGCGACAGCGGCTTCAGCCGCGCGGAGGATCAGCGCGGAGCCAGCCGGATGGCCCCGTCCAGACGGATGCATTCGCCGTTGATGTAGGTGTTCTCGGCCAGGTGCAGGGCCAGGGCGGCGTAGTCGGCCGGCGTGCCCAGACGCTTGGGGAAGGGGATCATGGCGGCGAGGGCGTCCTGCACCTTCTGGTCCATGCCCGCCATCATCGGCGTCCACATGATGCCGGGCAGGATGGTGTTGACCCGCACGCCCTCGTTCATCAGGTCGCGCGCCACCGGCAGGGTCATGGCGTAGACCCCGCCCTTGGAGGCAGAATAGGCGGCCTGGCCGATCTGGCCGTCCTGGGCCGCGACCGAGGCGGTGTTGACGATCAGGCCGCGCTCGCCGTCAGCCATCGGCTCCAGCGTCACCATGCCCGCCGCCGACTGCGACAGGACACGGAAGGTGCCGAACAGGTTGATCGAGACGGTGCGCTCGAACTGGGCCATGTCGTGGGCGCGCGGCTCTTGCGTCTCGCGGTTACGCGACACGGTCTTCTGGCCCGTGGCGATGCCGGCGCAGTTGACCGTGAGGCGCTCCTGGCCGTGGGCGGCGCGGGCCTTGACGAAGCCGGCGGCGACGCTCTCGTCCGAGGTCACGTCCACCTTGCAGAAGACGCCGCCGATCTCCTTGGCGATCTCTTCGCCGCGCTCCTCGTTGAGGTCGAACAGGGCGACCTTGACGCCCTTGGCCGCCAGGGCCCGCGCCGTGCCTTCGCCCAGGCCCGAAGCCCCGCCCGTCACCACCGCCGCAATCGAACCGTCGAGTTTCATGAAGATCGTCCCTATATTCTGGTGAACCGAGTGTCTGCGCGAGGATTTAGCGGCCATGACCGCCAAAGCCAAACCCGCCTCCCCCACCGAGGCGATCAACCCTGAAAAGGCCTTGGTCCCCACGGTGCAGAGGGTCAATGAAATGCGTGTCCGGAAGGGCTTCTGGCCCAAGCTTCGCAGCACCGCCTCACGCATCCCCTTCGCAGGGCAGGCCCTGGCCGCCTGGTACGCCACCCAGGACCCGCAGACCCCGATGGCGGCCAAGGGCGTGATGCTGGGCGCCCTGGCCTATTTCGTCATGCCGGTGGACGCCATTCCAGACGTCTTCGCCGGGATCGGCTTCACGGACGACGCGGCGGTGATCGCCGCCGTCCTGGCGACCCTCGGCGCCCACGTGAAGCGCAAGCACCACGACCAGGCCGAGGCCGCGCTGAAGCGCGTCCGCGAAGAGGCTGAGAGCTAGCGCTCCAGCGGCTTGGCCCGCCACCAGCCGGTGACGGAGTAACGCGGCCCGCCTGCGAACGGCGCGACGGTCGAGACCGCGTGCATCTGCGGCACGGCGAAGACGTTCAGGGCGCCGAAGCTGGGGACGAAGGTCTCGGTGATGTCGCCGCCCTCGTCGAGGAACTGCAGCAGGCCGCCCCACTCCGCCCGCCAGCCCGGCGACAGGTTCAGGACATAGGCGTAGAGCCGCTCGGTCTTCGGATTGGCGTCGCTGTGGCGGTTGAGGAAATGCCCCGGCAGATAGCGGGTCACCTGGCCGTCGGAAAAGGCGATGCGGTCGTCGCCGGTCAGGCGGCGCGCGAAGTCCAGAAAGGCCTTGGTGTTAAACAGGTCCAGCAGGTCGAACAGAACCTGGGGCGTCGCCGCCCCCGCCTCGCGCGCGGGCCCCAACCGCAGGCGATCGAACAGGAACTGCAGCCCCTCGGTCGCGCCGGCATAGGCCTGCTGCGTCACATGAGCCTGATCCTCGGGCGAGGACGCGTCCAGCGTCGCCACCGGAATGTCGGCCCCCAGCGGGTTGAGGAAGGTGCGAACCCAGGGCTGCTCGGGCGCAAGCACCGCCGCGTGCAGGGCCTCGGCCCCCTCGCCGAACAGGCCGGGCACGCGGGTGCGGCCGGTGCGGGCCAGACGCTCGGCGGCGGCGGCGACGTCCGCCTCGCCTACCGCCAGCTTCAAAGCCGGATCGAGAAGCCTGCTCATTCGTCGGTCGTCACGACAATCTTGCCCATGGCCGTCCGGTCGCCCAGGACCTTGATGGCGTCGTGAGCGTCCTGCAGCGGATAGGTGCGGCTGACGCGCGGCTTGATCTTGCCGTCCTTCCACAACTGCATCAGCTCGGCCATGTTGGCGGCGTGGGCCTTGGGATCGCGCGCCACCGCCGCGCCCCAGAAGACCCCGATCACCGAGACCGACTTCAACAGGGTCAGGTTCAGCGGCAGGGACGGAATGCCCGCCGGGAAGCCGACCACCAGATAGCGGCCGTTCCAGTCCATGGCCCGCAGGGCCGGCTCGGCGTAGTCGCCGCCGACCGCGTCATAGACCACGTCTGCGCCGTCGCGGCCGGTGGCCAGCTTCAACTCGCCTGACAGCGACTTCTGCGCCGCCTTGTCCATGGGCCCGGACGGATAGATCAGGCCATTGTCAGCCCCCAGTTCCAGGGCGAACTCCACCTTGTCATTGGTCGAGGCGGCGGCGACCACGCGCGCCCCCATGGCCTTGCCCAGTTCGACGGCGGCGGCGCCCACGCCCCCGGCCGCGCCCAGCACCAGCAGGGTCTCGCCCGGCTGCAGGTTGGCCCGGTCCTTCAGCGCGTAATAGCTGGTGCCATAGGTCATGGTCAGGGCGGCGGCTTCCTCGAAGCTCATGCCCTCGGGCATGGGGATCAGGCTGGAGGCCGGGACCGCCAGACGCTCGACCAGACCGCCCCAGCCCGGCACGGCGATGACCCGGTCGCCCTTGAACACGCCCTTGACGCCCTCGCCCACCGCATCGACCACGCCCGCCACCTCGCCGCCCGGCGAGAAGGGGCGCTCGGGCTTGAACTGGTACCTGTCCTCGATGATCAGGGTGTCGGGGTAGTTGATCCCCACCGCCTTGACCTCGATCACCACCTCGCCCGGCTTGGGCGTGGGGTCCATGATCTCCTCGACGACAAGGCTATCAGGGCCGCCGACGGCCCTGGACAGGACTGCGCGCATATTCTCTTAATCCTTGCTGGGGGAGGGCTCGTCGGCACGGATCCAGCCCGTGATCGAGTAGCGTGGCGCTGTCGCAAAGGGGGTCACAAAGCTGACCGAGTGGTTTTGCGGTACGCTGAACAGATTGAGGGCGTTCATGCGCGGGGCGTAGGCCTCCGCCAGATGGCCGTCTTCATCAATGAAGTTAAGCAGACCGCCCCAGTCAGAACGCCAGTGCGGCGTGAGATTCAAAACATAGGCGAACAGCCTCGCCCGGCCCGGCTGATAGTCGTCATGCTCTGTCAGGTAATGCCCGGGCAAAAACCTGGTGGCTCGCGCATCGACGTACCGCGCCTCGCTCGTCCCCGTCAGATCGCGGATGAAACCGAGGAACTCAGGTCCGTTCAGGAAGCGGTAGAAAGCGTTATAGAGGGGATTGACCCAATCGCCACGGACGATCGCCGTATCGATCCGAACCGTGTCGAACATGTAGTGCAGGCTGCCTGGCTGGCCGAGAACCGCAGCCGCTTCGTCATGGGACGCAGCCATAAGCCCCGCCTGCTGCTCTGGGCGCATGCCATTGATGGCCTCGACGGGAATGTCGACATTCTGTCGGCCGCTCATGGTGCTCCGCAGCCACAGCTTTTCGGTCGCAAGAGCCTGATGAAGCCTCACGGCGTCCTCGGGGCTCAGAAAGCCCGGCACGTGTATCCGGCCAAAGCGACGAAACGCAGGCCCGAGTTGATTCGCACGCAAGGCTGGATCAATACGCGGTCGCCAGACCGCGCCTGTTGCAAGACTGTTCACCGGTGCGTGCCGATACGAGCGTCGGTCATGGTTGCGCCTCCCCTGTCGATAACGCTAACAGGCTCGCTTCGCCGAGGTAAAGATCATGACTGCCAAAACCGCCCTCATCCTCCACGGCGGCGCCGGGGCCCGGCGCGAGCGCAACTACGACGCCGAGGTCGCCCATATGCGCCAGGTGGTCGAGGCGATGAAAGCAAGGCTGGACGCCGGCGCCTCCGCCGTCGACGTGGCCGTCGAGGCCGTGGTCATGCTCGAGGATTCGGGTCTCTATGTCGCCGGTCGCGGCGCCTCGCCCAATCTGGCGGGGGCCTATGAACTGGACGCCAGTCTCATGGACGGCGCTTCGGGCAAGGCCGGTGCCGTGGCCGCCCTGCAGGGTTTCCGCAACCCGGTCGTCGCCGCCCGCGCCGTCATGGACCGCACCCCCCACGTCATGCTGGCCGGCGAAGGCGCCGCCCTGTTCGCCCATGATCAGGGCCTGGAGCCGATCGGCGATGAAGAGGCCTGGTTCACCCGCGCCGGCAAGGGCGAGGACAATCATCCGCCCGGCGGTCTCAGCCACGGCACCGTCGGCTGCTGCGTTCTGGATAGTGAAGGCCGCCTGGCCGCCGCCACCTCGACGGCGGGCGTGTTCGGCAAGATGCCGGGCCGCGTCGGCGACACCCCCATCCCCGCCGCCGGCACCTGGGCCGACGACCATGCGGCCGTCTCCTGCACCGGTCAGGGCGAGTACTTCATCCGCGTCGCCGCCGCCGCCCGCACCGCCTTCGGCGTGGCCGCCGGCCAGACGCTGGCCGAGGCGTCGCAGGCGACCATCGACCGCATCGGCGGTCTGGGCGGCGACGGCGGCCTGATCGCCCTGGACCGCGAGGGCAATATCGCCCAGCCCTACAACAGCCAGGGCATGAAACGCGCCTGGCTGACGACCGACGGCGAGATCGGGGTTCAGGTCTTCGATCAGTAATTCTTCTCCGCTCATCCCCGCGGAGGCGGGGACCCAGTGCTTTGGGATCACATGCTGCCGCGCCTAATTGATCGCAACTTCACCCACGCTCGGCGTGTGAGGTTCTTACTGGGTCCCCGCCTCCGCGGGGATGAGCGGTGGATGTAGGGCCCGCCGCGCTTCATTACAGAGCCGTAAGGTGCGCGGCGGGATTTGACGCTGATAGGGTCCGGTCAACCTGCCCCCGGCGCTGCTTGAGGGGCGACCGGAACCTGACGCCCATGAAGACCCGCCTGATCCTGACCGCCTGCGCCTCGGCCCTGCTGCTGGGCCTGCCCGCCACTGCTTTCGCCGAAAGCGCGGCGCCCGTGACCGCAACCGCCGCCGCCCAGGGCGGGGTGGCCGTGCCGCCGCTCGGCTTCACCAAGCGCGTGCTGGCCAACGGCATGGAGGTCTATACGGCGCGCGACGCCTCGACCTCGAACGTCACGGTGCAGGTCTGGTACCGCGTCGGGTCCAAGGACGATCCGGCCGGCCGCTCGGGCTTCGCCCACCTGTTCGAACACCTGCTGTTCAAGGCGACGAAGAACATGCCGTCGGAGACCTTCGACCGTCTGACCGAGGACGTCGGCGGCATGAACAACGCCTTCACCGCCGACGACGTCACCGCCTATTACGAGGTGGTCCCTGCCAACCACCTGCAGCGCATCCTCTTCGCCGAGGCCGACCGCATGGGGTCGCTGGTGGTCGATGAAGCGACCTTCGTCTCCGAGCGCGACGTGGTGAAGGAGGAATACCGCCAGCGCATTCTGGCCAGCCCCTATGGCCGCCTGTTCGGCCTGTTCACGCCCGAAACCATCTATCAGGACCACCCCTATCGCCGTCCCGGCATCGGCTCGATCGAGGAACTGAATGCCTCGACGCTGGACGACGTCCTGCGCTTCCACGCCACCTACTACCGACCCGACAACGCCATGCTGATCGTGGCGGGCAACTTCGATGAGGCCCAGTTGGACGGCTGGGTGAACGAATACTTCGCCCCGCTGAAGCGTCCGACGACGCCCATGCCCGTCAATGATGTGAAAGAGCCCGAGCCGACCGGCCCGCGCACCGCCACCTACTACGCCCCCAACGTGCCCCTGCCCGCCGTCGTGCTGGCCTGGAACACGGTGGCCTACAAGGACGCCGACCGCGCCGCCCTGACCGTGCTGGACGGGGTGCTGTCCACCGGCGAATCGAGCCGTCTCTATCGCTCTCTGGTCTACGACAAGCAGATCGCCGCCTCGATCGGTTCCAACCCCGACTTCGCCCAGCAGGCCGGAAATCTGACCGCCTACGCCATCATGGCCGACGGCCAGACGGTCGAGGCTGGCAAGACGGCCCTCGAGGCCGAGATCGCCCGCCTGCGCGACGCCCCGATCACCGCCGCCGAACTGAGCGAGGCCAAGAACGAGTTGGTCGCCAACGCCCTGCGCGGCCGCGAGAGCATCGACGACCGCGCCACGACGCTGGGCATGGCCCTGATCATGACCGGCGACGCCACCGCCGCCGACCGCGAGATCGCCGAGATCCAGGCCGTCACCGCCGCCGACGTGCAGCGCGTGGCCCGCCGCTATCTGACGCCGCAGCGCCAGATCACCATCAACTACCTGCCCGCCGACGAGGCCCATCCGGCCAGCGTGCAGAAGATGAACGTCGACGCCCCCGTCACCGTGGCCGAACTGGCCCCCGCCGGTCCGGTCGCCGTCCTGCTGCCGGAAGCCGAGCGCGCCCGCCTGCCCCAGCCGGGCGCGGAAGTCGCCCCCGCCACCCCCGCCGTGGCCGACTTCCGCCTGGCCAATGGGATGCGGGTGCTGGTCGCCCCGACCGAGGGTCTGCCCCTGGTTTCGGCCCGCCTGAACTTCAACGCCGGTTCGGCCAATGATCCGGCAGGCAAGCCGGGCGTCGCCTCCATGACCGCCAGCCTGCTGACCCAGGGCACCAAGACGAAGTCGGCGCCCGAGATCGCCACCGCCATCGAACAGCTGGGCGCCAACATCGGCGCGGGCTCCGGCGCGGACTTCACCAATGTCTACGCCAATGCGCCCAAGGACGTGTTCGGCCGCTCCCTGAGCCTGATGGCCGATCTGGTGCGCAACCCGGCCTTCGCCGCCGAGGAGCTGGAGCGCCAGCAGTCGCAGACCCTGGACGGCCTGCGCGTGGCCCTCAGCCAGCCCGGCTCCATCGCCGCCCAGTCGGTCGGCCGCGTCGTCTACGGCGACGCCCCCTACGGCGCGCCCGGCGGCGGCACCCTGACCAGCGTGCCGGCCATCACCCGCGAGGACGTGGCCGCCTTCCACGCCGCCCGCTATCGCCCGTCGCAGGCCACCATCGTCTTCTCGGGCGCCGTGACCCCGGCCGAGGCCCGTGAACTGGCTCAGGCCGCCTTCGGCGACTGGCGCGACCCGTCGACCGCCGCCCCCGCCCCCGTCGCCAAGGCCGGCCAGACCCTGGCGCCGCGCATCGTCGTCATCGACCAGCCGGGCGCAGGTCAGGCCGCGGTCACCGCCGCCATCCGCGGCATCAAGCGCGCCGACGCCGACTACTTCCCGCTGACGCTCGGCAATACGCTGCTGGGCGGCGGCTTCTCCTCGCGCCTCAATCAGGAAATCCGCATCAAGCGCGGCCTGTCCTACGGCGCCCGCTCCTCGGTCGGCGCCCAGCAGGACGTCGGCGTCTTCACCGCCTCGACCCAGACCAAGAACGAGACGGCGACCGAGGTGGCCGACCTGATCCTGGCCGAGGTCGGCAAGCTGGGGAGCGCCCCGGCCACCGAGGCCGAACTGGCCCCGCGCCGCGCCGCGCTGATCGGCGGCTTCGGACGCTCGCTGGAGACGGTGGACGGTCTGGGCGGCCTGGTCGCCAACCTGGCCCTCTATGACCTGCCGATGAGCGACCTGGCGGACTACGCCGGGCGCGTCCGTTCGGTCACCCCGCAACAGGTCGAGGCCGCCTTCGCCGAACACCTGCCCACCGACCGCGCCAGCCTGGTCATCGTCGGGGACGCATCCAAGTTCATCGACGCCCTGCGGGCCAAATACCCCAACGTCGAGGTCATCCCCCTGACCGACCTGAACCTGAACAGCGCGACGCTGAAGTAGAAGCAGGCGTCATCCCGGCCAAGCTCCGCGCAAGCGGAGCGCAGAGCCGGGACCGCCCAAGACACCGCGCTTCCTGTGGTCCCGGATAGCGGCTCCGCCGCTTCCGGGATGACGCATAGATCAAGCCGTCAGACAGACCACCTGGGCCACGCGCAGGTCGCGCCGCAGACGGTCGGCGACCTTGCCGTAGTTGTCGGTGTTGACCTCTTCGCCCAGGGCCTTTTCATCGGCCCGCTGCTCGCCGCGAATGGCGGGAACGAAGGTGTCGGGCGCCGTGGTGTAGATCAGGCCGCGACGCGGCGCCTCGGCGATGGTCACGCCCAGAACCCGACCCCGACCGTCCAGCACCGGCGCCCCCGACAGGCCGGACAGCGTGCCCTTCAGTCCCTTGGTGCGCCCGGCCTCGGCCCAGGCCAGGACCGGCTCGTCGCGCTCGCCTCGACCCCGGACCTTAAGCGTCTCGCGGCCCAGCAGGCGCGAGGCCACCTCGCCGGGATTGCCCTGCGGGAAGCCCGGATGGAAAGCCCGCTGCCCCTTGCGCAACGGCGTCTGGGCGGCGACCGGCAGGGCGGGCGGGCCGCCCTCGGTCAGCAGCAGGGCCACGTCGGCGCGTTCAGCCAGCCGCACATCGGCGGCCAGGGCGCGCCCGCCGCCGATCACCAGGGCCGGGCGCCGGCAGCCCTCGACCACATGGCGCGCCGTAACCCACCGCCCGTCGCCGGCGATGGAGAAGGCGGTGCCGGAGGTCGGCTGTTCGGACTCCTCGGGGGCGAAAACGGTGACGGCGGGATCAAACGGCGTCACCGGCCCCAGCAGGGGCCCATGGGCCTCATCGTCCTCGGGCAGGTGCGGGGCGTCGGCCTTTTCACGTCGGCCCAGGGACACGATCAGCAAGGCGCCGACCACCGCCGCATAGATGGTCCAGTCGGGAAGACGGGGAAAGCCCATCACGGCGCCGCCCTCAACCCGTCAGGGCGGCGGCCAGGATCAGGGCCGTGGCCAGCTTGGCGCCCGCCAGCACCACGGCGGCGGCGACCTCGCCCTTCTCGATGCGCTGCGGCAGGCCGGTCAGCAGCAGGTCGACCACGCGGAAGGCCAGCAGTTGCAGCACCACCGTCGCTACGCCCCAGATGGCGATGTCGCGGATCGAGGTCGAGATCGACAGGGAGACGGCCAGCGGAATGGCCAGCCCGACCAGCACCCCGGAAAAGGCCACGGCGGCGGCCGGATTGCCCTGACGGATCAGCGCCACCTCGCGCCACGGCGTCAGCAGGGCATAGACCGTCGCCCCGATCGCCAGCAGGCCGAAGGTCACGACCAGATGCAGCACCAGAATCGGAAAACCGGTGGCGAAGGCCTGAACCTCGGGACTCGACAGCACGCTGGGCAAAGACGACGCGTCCATGATGTGCGAGCCCGCAACCTCCAGCTGAAACGGAACGAAAGCAAAACAAGCCTTGCCCGATCCGCCGCCCCTTCCGCAAGGGCGCCGGGGCCACACCCGATCAGGAAAACAGCGTTACCTCGGAGCGGACGACATCATGCCGCCGCGACGTCGTCCGAGCCCGCCTCGCGTTCGGCCTTGATCCGGGCGCTGGCCCGCTGCTTCTCGCTCTCGGACTTCAGCTGGCCGCAGGCGGCGAGGATGTCGCGGCCGCGCGGGGTGCGGATGGGCGAGGCGTAGCCGGCCTTGTTCAGGATGGCGGCGAAGCGTTCGATGGTCTTCCAGTCCGAGCATTCGTAGTCGGTGCCGGGCCAGGGGTTGAACGGGATCAGATTGACCTTGGAGGGGATGCCCTCGATCAGCTTGACCAGGGCGCGGGCCTCGTCGGGGCTGTCGTTGACGCCCTTCAGCATAACGTATTCGAACGTCACCCGGCGGGTGTTGGCCAGACCCGGATAGGCGCGGATGGCGGCCATCAGTTGGTCCAGCGGATACTTCTTGTTCAGCGGCACCAGGACGTCGCGCAGGGCGTCGTTGGTGGCGTGCAGGCTGATGGCCAGCATGGCCGCCGTGCGGTCGCCCAGGGCCTGAAGCTGCGGCACCACGCCCGAGGTCGAGACGGTGATGCGGCGGCGCGACAGGGCGATGCCCTCGTTGTCCGAGATGATGTCGATGGCGTCGGAGACGCTGTCCAGATTGTAGAGCGGCTCGCCCATGCCCATGAAGACGATGTTGGACAGGCGGCGGTCTTCCTTGGGCGACGGCCATTCCTCCAGATCGTCGCGGGCCACCTGGACCTGGGCCACGATCTCGGCGGTCGTCAGGTTGCGGACCAACTTTTGCGTGCCGGTGTGGCAGAAGGTGCAGTTCAGGGTGCAGCCGACCTGGGACGAGACGCACAGGGCGCCGGCCCGGCCCACGTCAGGAATATAGACGGCCTCGACCTCAATGCCCGGGGCGGTGCGGATCAGGTATTTGCGGGTGCCGTCCTTGGAGATCTGACGCTCGACGATCTCGGGGCGGGCCAGGGTGAAGGCCTCGGCCAGAGCCGCGCGGGTCTCCTTGCCGATGTCGCTCATCAGGGCGAAGTCGGTGACGCCGTAGTGGTGGATCCAGCGCCAGACCTGCGAGGCGCGCATCTTGGCCTTCTCAGGCGGGCAGATGTTCGCTTCGATCAACGCATTGCGCAGGCCCTCGCGCGTCAGACCGGACAGGTTGACGGGGGCTTTAGCTGCGGCGGAAGCACGCGAAAGGTCGAGCGTGATGCTCAAGGCTGAATATCCTGCGGCGGGGGTGAAGCGGCGGCGTCTAGCACAGATGGGACCTCTTGTCGCCTCCAGCCAGTCCGGCAGGGTTGAACCCGCCGTCCCCAGACGCTAGAGGGGCCGCGTTGGGGAGTAGCTTCCGGCGTCTGCCAGTCGGGATCGCGTCAACACACTTGCTCTGGCTTCAGGGCATGGCGCGATCAGCGGATTTCGTCCGCCTAGCGAGACCAGCACGATCCGGGGGCCGAGCCGGCCTGCGCCCGGACGTGCTGTCACGCGCCCGGCTTGAGTGTTCTGTCCATGACCCCCATCGCCATCGCCGTGCTGTCGCTGAGCATGTCCGCCGACGCCTTCGCCGCCGCCATCGGCCGGGGGGCGCAGCATCGCCCCACCCTGCCCCAGGCCCTGCGCTCGGGCCTGGTCTTCGGCGTGATCGAGGCCATCACCCCGCTGATCGGTTTCGCCCTGGGCGTCGCCGCCGCCGGCTTCGTCGAGGCGGTCGATCACTGGATCGCCTTCGGCTTGCTGGGCGCCGTCGGCGGCAAGATGATCTGGGAGGCGCTGAAGCCCGACGACGGGGCCGATGAGGAGGCCGAGGCGAAGAAGGCGGCGTCGCGCGGCCTGATCGCCCTGGTCGCGACCGCCGTCGGCACCTCGATCGACGCGGGCGCGGTCGGCGTGGGCCTGGCCCTGCTGGGCGAGAACATCTGGCTGATCGCCGCCTGTATCGGCGCCACCACCTTCGCCCTGGCGACGCTCGGCCTGCTGATCGGCAAGGCGGCGGGGGCGCAACTGGGCAAGATCGTCGAACTGATCGGCGGGGTCGCCCTGATCGCGCTGGGGCTCAAAATCCTGATGGAGCATCTGGGCGTGCTGGCGATCTGAAGCCTGACCTTGCATCCGGGCGTCAGGTGGCGGAACGTCGCGCGTCGCCCTCTCGTTACACCACCAGTCGCAAGGAAGTCACGATGCGCGCCGTCTTCATCCCGATCATCCTCGCCGCTCCCCTTGTTCTGGGAGCCTGCGCCAGCAACAAGGCCTTCCCGACCTATCAGCAGGAATACGACCGACTGAGCGCCGAATGCACGGCGGGCGGCGGCATTCTGACCACGTCCGGAGCCCAGACCGGTCGCCCGCAAACCGACTACGTCTGCAAGATCATCGGCAGCCCGACGCGTATTCCGCGGAACTAGGAATATCCGTGGTGGTTGGAGGCAGCGACCTCCTTGGACCCACACCGGGCCATGCCGTGAGGATCGCCGTCTGAGGCGTATTCCGGCGCATTACCCAATGTCGGCTTTCGACCCTAGGCGGACGTTGACCACTTGTAGCTGATGAACCCGTCTTCGGTTTCGAGAAGTAGGCGCCGGTCATCGTGACCACTTGGCAGTTCGCGACATGCCCAAAGGCAAGGCTCAGGCACCTCAATGCCAGCATACCGCCTGAGGTATTCAGTCACGGATTGAGAGCCGGGCAAATCACCGAGTGGGACCGAGTCGGGCAACACGCCCTCGAAGCCATGGGCAAATGCAAAGCTATTAAGGCTCGGAAACGGGAAGTCGCTCCGACGTGCTGTCGTGACCTCCAAGCGCTCTTCAGCGCTTGGGTTCTCAAACTCGAACTGATCGATGATTATGGTCCGCATGACGGGAGCCTAGTTATGCGAGCGTCGGCTTTCCACCCTTAGCGGACATTTCGCGAGCCTGCTTTCGGCGCCAGGCAGGGGGCCGCAGCCTCGAGTACAGATCGAAACGCTCGGCCTGCATGGGTCTAAAGCTGCAGTTCCCCCGAAAAACTGCACCTCACTGATTTTACCAGAGAAACCAGTGGTGGTTGGAGGCGGGATCGAACCGCCGACCTGTGGGTTATGAATCCACCGCTCTAACCATCTGAGCTACCCAACCCCTTACGGGACCTCGCGCGGGGTCGTGACCGACCGGGAGGCGCGAGAGGCGTGCGTATATCGCCGCCTTCCCTCGGGTTCAAGCCGCTTAAGCACGGAAATCGCACGGGACGATCGGTCGCGGGCGGTTTCGGCTCGCGCCGGGAACGGCAAGGCTTCATTCTGGATTGCACAATCTGCTGTTCAGGAGAGCCCCATGCGCCCGATCGTCCTCGCCGCTTCCGCCTCACTCCTCGTTCTCGCCGCCGCCTGCGGGGCCAACGGCCAAGACGCCGCCCCCGGCGCGCCGGTAGAGACCCGCCCGGCCAACAACCCTGATCAGAAACCGGCCTTCGAGGGCCAGACCCGCGCGCCGGGCGTGCGCACCGAGGCGCCGCTGAGCCACAGCGTCGTGGCGACCGGCCTGGTTCACCCCTGGGGCCTGGCCCTGCTGCCGGACGGTCAGTGGCTGGTGACCGAGAAACCCGGCCGGATGCGGGTGGTCTCGGCCCAGGGTCAGGTCGGCGAGCCGATCACGGGCCTGCCCGCCGTCGCCGCCCGCGGCCAGGGCGGACTGCTGGACGTCATCCTCAGCCCGACCTTCGCTCAGGACCGGCTGATCTACTGGTCCTACGCCGAGCCCCGTGACGGCGGCAACGGCACCGCTGTGGCGCGCGGTCGCCTGTCGAACGACCTGTCGAAGGTCGAGAACGTGCAGGTCATCTTTCACGCCCAGCCCACCTATGACGGTGACAAGCATTTCGGCTCGTCCCTGGCCTTCGCCCCGGACGGCAAGCTGTTCATTACGCTTGGCGAACGCTCCGACAAGCCGATGCGGCCCCATGCCCAGGACCTGGGCTCGCACATGGGCAAGACCATCCGCATCAACGCCGACGGCAGCGTGCCGTCCGACAACCCCTTCGTCGGCCAGGCGGGCGCAAAGCCCGAAATCTGGTCGCTGGGCCACCGCAACATGCAGGGCGTCGCCGTCCAGCCCGGAACGGGCGCCGTCTGGACCGTCGAGCACGGCACGCGCGGCGGCGACGAGATCAATCTGGATCAGGCGGGCAAGAACTACGGCTGGCCCGGCGTCGCCTACGGCATCGAGTACAACGGCTCGGCTATTCCCGAGGCCGTCACAGCCAGGGAAGGCACGGAGCAGCCGGTCTATTACTGGGACCCGGTCATCGCGCCGGGCGGCATGACCTTCTACAGCGGCCCCATGTTCCCCGGCTGGCAGGGCAATCTTCTGGTCACCGGCCTGGGCGGCAAGCAGTTGGCGCGCCTGGTGCTGGAGAACAACCGCGTCGTCGGCGAAGAGCGCCTGCTGACCGACCTGAACGCCCGCATCCGCGACGTGGCCGTCGCCGCCGACGGCGCCGTCTGGGTCATTACCGACGAGGAAGACGGCAAGCTGGTCAGGCTGGCGAAACAGTAGGCGCCGCCTTCCAAAAATCCGCTCATCCCCGCGGAGGCGGGGACCCAGTGAGAGCGCCGGTCAGGGAACTGCACATCGGTCGAAGCGCTTGGAAGCCAAAGGACTGGGTCCCCGCCTCCGCGGGGATGAGCGGGTCAGAACGGTGTCACGCGCCTTGTTACTTGACGTTGACGTAAACGTCGGGTTTCTACGCACCAAGTTTCAATTCCAGACCCGTCCCTCAAGCAGCGAGGCGCCGCGCGCCAAGCGTTAGGGACCCTAGAAGCAAGAGAGACATTCATGGCCGACGCCTACATCTACGACGCCGTGCGCACCCCGCGCGGCAAGGGCAAGAAGGACGGATCCCTGCACGAGATCACCGCCCTGTCGCTGGCCAGCCAGGTGCTGCAGGCCCTGCGCGACCGGAACGGTCTCGACACATCGAAGGTGGACGACGTCATTCTCGGCTGCGTCTCGCCGGTGGGCGAGCAGGGCGCCGACATCGCCCGCACCGCCGTGCTGAACGCCGGCTGGGCCCAGACCACGGCGGGCGTGCAGATCAACCGCTTCTGCGCCTCCGGCCTGGAAGCCGTGAACATGGCCGCCGCCAAGGTGAAATCCGACGAGGCCGACTTCGCCGTCGGCGGCGGCGTGGAGGCCATGAGCCGCGTGCCGATGGGCTCGGACGGCGGCGCCTGGCCGGTGGACCCGTCCTCGGCCTTCTCGACCTATTTCGTGCCGCAAGGCGTCTCGGCCGACATGATCGCCACCAAGTGGGGCTTCAGCCGCGCCGACGTGGACGCCTATTCGGTCGAGAGCCACAAGCGTTCGGCCAAGAGCTGGGCCGAGGGTCGCTTCAGCAAGTCGGTCATCCCTGTCCTGGACCAGCTGGGCCTGGTTCGCCTGGACCATGACGAGACCATTCGTCCGAACACGGACATGCAGACGCTCGGCGCGTTGAACGCCTCCTTCGCCATGATGGGCGAAATGGCCTTCGACAGCGTGATCAACCAGCGCTACCCCGAGGTCGAACGCGTCAACCACGTCCACACGCCGGGCAACTCCTCGGGCATCGTCGACGGTTCGGCGGGCGTCCTGATCGGCTCGCTGGAAGCCGGCAAGGCCCTGGGCCTGAAGCCGCGCGCCAAGATCCGCGGCGCCGCCTCGATCGGCTCGGAGCCGTCGATCATGCTGACCGGCCCGGAGTTCGTGACCAACAAGCTGCTGGGCCGTCTGGGCATGAAATCGACCGACATCGACCTGTATGAGCTGAACGAGGCCTTCGCCGCCGTCGTCCTGCGCTATATGCAGGCGCTCGACATCCCGCACGACAAGATCAACGTCTGCGGCGGCGCCATCGCCATGGGCCACCCGCTGGGCGCCACCGGCGCCATGATCACCGGCGTGGTGCTGGACGAGCTGGAACGCTCGGACAAGGAAACCGCCCTCATCACCCTGTGCATCGGCGGCGGCATGGGCACCGCCACCGTCATCGAACGCGTCTGATCGGGAGCGACTGACCATGGAAAACTTCAAGATCGACGTGGACGCCGACGGCGTCGCCCTGATCACCTTCGACGTCCCCGGGCGCTCGATGAACACCCTGACCTCGTCCGTCATGGCCGAGATTCCGCAGCTGGTGGAACGCATCAAGACCGACGACGCCATCAAGGGCGCGGTCATCACCTCGGGCAAGGCCTCGGGCTTCTGCGCCGGCGCCGACCTCGGCGACATCGCTGGCGGCATGATCGGCGGGGCCAGCCTGCAGGACGCCTATGACGCCGGCTGGAAGATGAACGGCGCCCTGCGCGCGCTGGAAACCTGCGGCAAGCCGGTGGCCGCGGCCATCAACGGCCTGGCCTTGGGCGGCGGCCTGGAACTGACGCTGGCCTGCCACTATCGCGTGGTCGAGAACGACAACAAGATCCAGTTGGGCCTGCCCGAGATCAAGGTCGGCCTCTTCCCCGGCGGCGGCGGCACCCAGCGCTTGACGCGCCTGATCGGCGTCCAGGCCGCCATGATGGCCATGACCGAGGGCAAGTCCTTCCGTCCCAATGACGCCAAGGGCGCCGGCATCGTCCACGAGATCGCCGAAAAGGGTCAGTCGGTCGAGGCCGCCAAGACCTGGATCAGGAACGGCGGCAAGGCCGTCCAGCCGTGGGACGACAAGGGCTTCAAACTGCCCGGCGGCGGCCCCTACCACCCGGCGGGCATCCAGAACTTCCTGGTCGGCAATGCGATGATCCGCAAGCAGACCTACGGCAACTATCCCGCCGCGACGAACCTGATGAAGGCTGTCTATGAGGGCGTTCAGGTGCCGATGGACGCGGCGCTGCGCATCGAGACCCGCTACTTCATCAAGACCCTGATGACGCCGCAGGCCCAGGCCATGATCCGCAGCCTCTTCCTGTCCAAGCAGGAACTGGACAAGGGCGCCGTGCGTCCGGCGGGCGTGCCCAAGTCGGACGCCAAGAAGGTCACGGTGCTGGGCGCCGGCATGATGGGCGCGGGCGTGGCCTATGTGCAGGTCATGGCCGGCATCGAGACCGTCCTGATCGACCAGACCCAGGAAGCCGCCGACAAGGGCAAGGCCCACGTCGAGGAACTGCTGAAGAAGCGTCTGTCGCGCGGCCAGATGACCCAGGAGAAGTTCGACGCCACCCTGGCCCTGGTCACGGCGACGACGGACTATGACCTGATCAAGGGTTCGGACCTGGTCATCGAGGCCGTGTTCGAAAACCGCGAGATCAAGGCCGACGTGACCAGGCGCGCCGAGGCGCAACTGGCTGAAGGCGCCGTCTTCGGCTCCAACACCTCGACCCTGCCGATCACCGGCCTGGCCGAGGCCTCGGTCCGTCCCGAAGACTTCATCGGCATCCACTTCTTCTCGCCCGTCGACAAGATGATGCTGGTCGAGATCATTCTCGGCGAGAAGACCGGCCCCGCCGCCATCGCCAAGGCCATCGACTACGTCCTGAAGATCAAGAAGACGCCGATCGTCGTGAATGACAGTCGCGGCTTCTACACCTCGCGCTGCTTCTCCACCTTCCTGATGGAAGGCATGGCCATGCTTGAGGAAGGCTACGCCCCGGCCCTGATCGACAACGTCGGTCGCATGACCGGCATGCCGCGCGGCCCGCTGGAGATGCACGACGACGTCGCTCTGGACCTGTCCTACAAGATCGCCAAGCAGACGGCGATCGACCTGGGCGACGCCTATGTCCCGTCGGAAGGCGCCGACATCGTCGCCAAGATGGTCGAGGGCGGTCGCTACGGCCGAAAGAACGGCAAGGGCTTCTACGACTACGCTGCCAAGCCCAAGACCCTGTGGGCGGGCCTGTCGGAACTGGCCCCGGTCAAGTTCGACTCATCGACCCCGGAACTGGTCGAGGAGCTGAAGACGCGCCTGCTCTATCGTCAGGCCGTCGAGGTCGCCCGCTGCTGGGCCGAGGGCGTCATCGACGACCCGCGCGAAGCCGACCTGGGCGCCATCCTCGGCTGGGGCTTCGCCCCCTGGTCGGGCGGCCCGATCACCCTGATCGACCAGACCGGCCTGAAAGCCTTCGTCGAGACCGCCGACCGCCTGACCGCCACCTACGGCGACCGCTTCAAGGTGCCGGAACTGCTGCGTGAGATGGCCGCCAAGGGCGAGACCTTCTACGGCCGCTTCGCGCCGGAGAAGAAGGCCGCCTGATCAGGCTGGCTTCGGACTGAACTGGAAAGGGCGGCTCCTTCGAGCCGCCCTTTTCTTTTTGCGCTACGCTCGCGACGCGGTCGCTCGCTGCTTGAGCGCGCGCCCTCGTCATCCCGGAAAGCGCGCAGCGCTTATCCGGCACCGCAGGAAGCGCCGGCGTCTCGGGCGGTCACGGCTCTGCGCTTCGCTGCGGCCGGGATGACGGCTGGGAGATAGCGCTCAAGCAGCGAACCGCCGCACGGCGAGCGATAGCGCCCAGAAGAGATGCCCTATCTGCTCCTGAACACCCGCGACGCCGCATAGCCCGTCAGGGCCGCCAGGAAGACGCACAGCACGCCGTAGGACCACGGCCGCCGATGGGCGAACTCATAGATGTCGCGCTCCAGACCGACCTTCTCGACCGTCAGGGTCAGGTTGGACACCGAGACCGGCGCCCCCTCCTGAAACAGCCAGACCTCGGCGTAGTATTTGCCGGTCGGGGCCACGGTCGGCAGCTCGACCTCGGCACGGAACAGGCCCTTGTCGACGAACTGCACGCCATCAGGATCCGTGTTGTAGAGGGCCGCCGCCTCCTTCAGACGGATCACGGCGCGACGCCAGTCGAGATAGTTCTCACCCAGGCGGCTGACCACCACGTCGCGCACGCCATAGCGGGTGACCGTGCGGCTTTCCTGCGGGGCGTCGATGCGCAGGTGATCGACGCCGACGCCCAGACGGCGCAGCTGGCCGAAGTCTGCAATGTCGCTCAGCGGCCGGGTCGAGGCGGTCATGTAGAAGCCGGGCGCGCCCTCGAACAGGACGGGTCGGCTGTTCAGCCAGACGCCCATGTTGCGCGTCTTCTTGACCAGACGCACCGGGGCGTCGGGACCACGCACCACCACCACCACGTCGGCTGGGCTGTCGGTCGGATTGAAGACCGCGCCATAGAGGACGATGGAGGCGCCGCGGAAGCTGGAGTCCACCTTGACCTGGGCGTCGGTCAGGGCGGCGGCGACGCGCACCTCGCCCTCGGTGGCGACCGAGCGTTCGATCATTCCGGGCGACGCGGGTGCGACCATGGGCGCGGGTTCGGGCGGCAGGGCCTGGAACATCAGTCTCCCACCCCCGGCGCCAACAGGAACAGATCACTGGGCCGCACGAACAGCTCCAGCCCCATCTGGATGCCGACCAGCAGGACGATCAGGCCGAGCGCCGCGCGCATCTCCTCGGCGCGGAACCGGCCCGACAGCCTGGCCCCGAACTGGGCGCCGACGACCCCGCCCAGCAGCAGGATGGTCGACAGAACGATGTCCACCGTCTGGTTGCGCCCGGCCTGAAGGATGGTGGTGATGGCCGTGGTGATGATGATCTGGAACAGGCTGGTGCCCACCACGACGCTGGCCCGCATCCGCAGCACATAGAGCATGGCCGGCACCAGGATGAAGCCGCCGCCCACCCCCATGATGGCCGACAGGATGCCCGCGAAGACGCCGAGGCCGAAGGGCGGAATGGCGCTGATGTAGAGCCCCGAACGCGGGAAGCGCATGCGGAACGGCAGGCCGTACAGCCACAGAGGGCGACGGCGTTCCTTCCGTTCCGGGGTCTCGCCGCGCACCCGGTGCAGGATCTGGGTCAGGCTTTCGTACAGCATCATGCTGCCAATCGAGCCGAGGAAGATCAGATAGGACAGGGCCACGACCAGATCGGCCTGCCCCAGCAGGCGCAGGTAGCGGAACAGCTCGACCCCCGCGAGCGCGCCCAGGGCCCCACCCACGGCCATGATGCCGCCGATGCGGTAATCGACCGCCTTCATGCCCGAATAGCGGATCACGCCCGAGGTCGAGGAGGCGACGACGTGGCTGGCCTGGCTGGCGACGGCCACGGTCGGGGGGATGCCCATGAAGACCAGAACCGGCGCCATCAGGAAGCCGCCGCCGATGCCGAACAGGCCCGAGACAAAGCCGACCAGCGCGCCCAGCATCACCAGGAACGGCCAGTTCACCGAAACCTCGGCGATCGGCAGGTAAATATCCACGGCACGCGCCTTCGGCTGGAAGGGAACGCAGAACAGCGCCGGAAAGGCGACTAGACTTCTGGTCTTAGCGAGCGCCGCGACGAACCGCCACCCCCGCCGCCGTTTCGATGCGTCGCGTTACGCGACCGGATCGACCGTGAAAGCGTCGGCCGCCTCGCGCGCCACGCGGCGCGTCTCGGCCGAGGTCACCGGCGTCAGCCGCTGCACCGCCGCCAGCGCCTGCTGGTCGCCGCGACGGGCCGCGATCATGTACCATTTGAAGGCCTCGGTCGCGTTCGGCGCCACGCCCTCGTCGCCTTTCTCGTAAAGACGCGCGACGTTGTACTGGCTGTCGACGCGGCCGGCCTCGGCGGCCTTCTTGAGCCAGGCCAGGGCCTCGACTCGGTTCCGCGCCCCGCCCTCACCGTCATAGAGCTGCATGGCGTAGTAGTGCATGGCCCGAGGCTCCCCGCCCTCGGCCGCGCGGCGCGCCCAGGCGCGAGCCTCGACCGGATCAGGGACTAGGCCGGCGCCGCCGTCCTGATAGAGGCCGGCCAGACGCAGCTGCGCCGGGCCATAGCCCAGATCGGCCGCCCGCTTCAGGGTTTCCAGACCACTGTCATCGCCGTTGTCGATCAACTGCACGCCACGCTCATAAAGGGCCGCGCCCTCGGTCGCCGCCACATCGGGCGACGGCACGGCCTCGGTCGGGGTGGTGCTGAGAGCGACAGCGGCGATCGGGGCCGTCGAGGTTTCAGCTTCCGGCGCCTGACCACCCGCCAGAGTCGTAAGGTCCGGCAGGATCAGACCCGATCCTTCAGCCAGTTGCAGCGAGGCGTAGCCGCCGCCCATCACCAGGGCCGCCACGGCCGAGGCCCCCAGGGCCTTGCGCATGGTCGAGCCTTCGCGGCTGGCCTGCTTGTCCAGGCGTTCCTGCAGCTTGGACTTGCCCCCGCGCTTCAGGCCGAAACCCTTGCGGGGGGCTTCGTCGGCGCCGGACATCGCGGCGCGCGCGGCGTCCAGAGCATCGCGGGTCGAGGCGCGCCCTGCAGCGGCGCCGGCCTTCAAGGCGCCGGGATCGATAAAATCTATCTCCGCCGAAAAGCCGTCATCCTCGCTCTCGGGCCCATCGACAAGAGGCGGCAAGCCGCCGACGGCCGTCTGATCGGGTTCGGCCAGGATATCGCTGACGTCGGCGCCGCCGAAGTCCTCGGCCGTATCGGCGAAGATCGGATCAGCGAGCGCCGGCTCGACCTCATCCATCGCATCCAGCGACGCCATGCCGAAGCGCGCGCGCTCCGGGCTGGAGCCGAACAGGGCCGCCGGGGTCTCGATCTCCTCGCTCGGCGCGTTCAGTTCGACATCCAGCGGGTCGGCGAAAACCGGCTCGGGATCTCGAACCGCCGGCGTCGGGAAAGGGGCCGCGTCCAGCAGGCCGCCCAGGGTGTCGTCGGACCAGATTTCAGCGGCTGTATCGGCGAAAGCGGCGGCGCGCCAGTCGCCGACGGGGCTCTCCGCCGGGCTCCAGGGCGTCGGCTCCGGGCTTTCCAGCGGCGTCTCGCGCCGACCGCTGCGAGCGCCGCGCTGCTCAATGCTGTCACGCGCCTCGGCCAGGAGGCGAGCCGTGCGCTCCTCGCTCTGGCGCATCCGCTCGCCCAGTTCGCCCGAGGCGCGGTCGTGGCGCTGCTCGATCTTGTCGGCGCTCTCCGTCAGACGACGACCGATGTCGTCCAGAGCCTGGGCCGAACGCCGCTCGGACTGGGCGATGCGCTCGCTGAGGCGATCCGAGATGCGGGTGATCTCGCCGCCCAGACGCTCCAGCGCCAGGGCGTGCTGATCGTCGGACCGCGTCATCCGCTGATCCATCGCCTGGACGTGACGCTGCATCTCGCGATCCAGCTTCTCGTTCAGTTCGCGCCCGAGCGTCGCCACATCCGCCGCCGCGCCGCCGGCCTCGACCTTCTCGACGCGCAAGTTCAGGTTCTGGGCGATGCGCAGGACCTCGCGGCCCATGGCTTCGACGGCGTCGGCCGAACGCTGCTCGGAAGCGCGCGTCTGGTCGCCGACGGCGGCCAGAGCCCGCTCGATGCGGTCCACCCGGCCTTCGGTTTCGGCCACGTCGAGTCGACGCATCATTTCGACCCGGCTGCCCTCGACCTGACGCGTCAGGGTCTCGGCCAGTTTTTCGAAGCGCGCGGATTCGCGGGCGTGTTCAGGCTCGATGCGGCTTTCGGCTTCGCGCAGGCGCAGATCCAGGGCGGCGAAGGAGCGCTCCAGCCCCTTCAGGGCCTCCGAGGTCCGGGCCTGAGCCTCGTCCAGACGGGCGCCGACCTGGGCCAGGACGTCCGTGCCGGGTCCGGGTCCAGCGGCCTGCTCGACCGCCTCCATGCGCGCGCGCAGGTCGCCGATGGTGGTGCGCTGACGCTCGTCGAGATCGAACAGGCGGCTGGAGACGGCGCCGAGGGCGGCGTCCAGCTTGGCCAGGCCCTCGTCGGTCCTGGGACCGACTTCCTGCTCGAAGCGACGCAGGCGCTTATGGCCTTCGCGCAGTTCATCGGCGATGTCGTCGATGCGACGCGCATAGCCCAGCCCGATCTCGTCCTGAGCTTCCATCCGGCGAACCAGACCGGCCACGGCCTGGTCGATGCCCTGGATAGCGACGGTCGAGCGACGCTCGGCGGCTTCCAGCCGCCCCGCGATGATTTCAAGCGAGGCGCCGACGCGCCGGTTGTCTTCCTCGACGCCATAGACGTCGTCCAGGCGGCGCGAGCGGCTGCGGCGGTCATAGGGGTCGGGAATAGGCGTGCGGCGGGGCAAGGGCGTGACGCCCTCGTCCTCGTCGGGATCGTCCATGATCATGGAATTCAGCCACTCGCCCAGAGTCATGCCTGAGCGGCGCGCAAGGTCCTTGGCGATCTCGCGAGCCTTGGGGTCGATCCCCTTCACGCTCCACGGCGCTGCTGCGCTCACTGATTCGCCTCCCGAGCCTTTGTGGGACGCTACCGCTCCAGATCAAGCGTGTAAACGTGTCGTTAACCGCAATATCTGGCGCCTGGGCGAGGGAATCACCGGCGACGCTTGATCGCGACCGAGCGCTTTTCAGGCCGACATGGTTAACGTCGCGTTTAGATTCATCGTCTTGCGGATTCCCGCCTTGCGAAGCGACGCCCCAGGCGCCAACTGCCCTCGCCATGAGCCCTTCACTGACCCTGGCCCTGCTGGCCGCCTCGACGGCTGTCGCCGTCTTCTCCGGCTGGCGCGGCGCACGGCCGCCGGACCTGTCAAAAGGACCGCGCATGATGCCGTGGCGGTTCATCATGCTGGTCGCTGGGGCGTTGACCTTCCTGCTGCTGATCCACCTGGCCACGGCGCTGAGCGGACGCACCTTCCCGACGCCCTACTGAGGCGCGGCAGAGTGGAGGTCTGGCGATGACTGAGACAGCCCCCCTCCCCTGCGACGCGGCCCTCAAGCAGCGCAAAGCGCGTTAGGGCCGCTCAAAAAGCCCTCAAGCAGCCTCGCCCCGCGGGGGAGGCGTTAGGGCCCTTTCTCAGGCGAGTTTCACTCGCCGCTGAAACACCAGGCGAGCACCGCCTTCTGGGCGTGGATGCGGTTCTCTGCCTCGTCCCAGATCAACGAGCGCGGGCCGTCGATGACGGCGTCCGTCACCTCTTCGCCGCGGTGGGCGGGAAGGCAGTGCAGGAAGACGGCCTCGTCCTTGGCCAGGCTCATCAAAGCCTCATCGACCGTATAGGGCTCGAAGGCCGCCAGGCGCGCCTCATAGTCCTGATCGCCCATCGAGACCCAGGTGTCGGTGACCACCACGTCGGCGCCGACCACGGCCTCGCGCGGGTCGCTGGTCAGGTGGACGTGGGCGCCGCCCTTTTCCAGATCGCGCAGGTCGGGGTGGTATTCCGCCGGGCAGGCCACGTTCAGGCGGAAGCCGAACTTGGCCGCCGCGTGCATGAAGCTGTGGCAGACGTTGTTGCCGTCGCCGACCCAGGCGATGGTCTTGCCCGTCACCGGCCCCATGTGCTCCTCGATCGTCAGCAGGTCGGCCAGGATCTGGCACGGGTGGCTGCGGTCGGTCAGGCCGTTGACCACCGGCACGGTCGAAACGCGGGCGAAACGCTCGACATCCTCATGGTTGTTGGCGCGGATCATCACGGCGTCGACCATGCGCGACAGGACCTTGGCCGTGTCCTCGACCGGCTCGCCGCGGCCCAGTTGCATGTCCGAGGCGGTGGCGATGATGGCCGAGCCGCCCAGCTGACGAATGGCGGCGTCGAAGCTGAAGCGGGTGCGCGTCGAGTTCTTCTCGAAGATCATGGCCAGGACGCGGTCCTTGCCCGGCGCATCGGCGTCGGGACGCCCCTGGGGCCAGCCCTTGCGCGCCTGTTTGCGAGCGTGGGCGTCGTCCAGGATGGCGCGCAGGTCGGCGGCGTCGAGCCGGTGAATGTCGAGGAAGTGACGGACCATCTCAGGTCTCCGTGGTCAAAGGCGTCAGCCGGGCTGGGGCGATCAGGCCGCCAGCTTCGTCCGAGCGAACTCGCAGGCGATTTCAAACTTCTCGACGGCCTCGCGGGCCTCTTCGAGGGTGATGTTCAGCGGCGGCAGGATGCGGACCAGGTTGTCGCCGCCGCCGGCGACCAGCAGTTTGGCCTCGTCGCGGGCCCAGCCCATGAAGTCGCGGTTGTTGGGGACCAGCTTGACGCCCACCAGCAGACCCTTGCCGCGGACCTCGACGATCACGTCGGGGAAGCGCTCGGCCAGGCCGTGCAGCTGCTGCTTCAGATAGCCGGCGACCTCGTTGACGTTGGCGATGATCGCGTCCGACGACACCTCGGCGAAGGCGGCCTGCCCCACGGCCATGGCCAGGGGGTTGCCGCCGAAGGTCGAGCCGTGGGCGCCGACCGTCATGCCCTTAGCCGCTTCGGCCGTCGCCAGGCAGGCGCCGATGGGGAAGCCGCCGCCCAGGGCCTTGGCCACCGCCATGATGTCTGGGGTCATGCCGGCCCATTCGTGCGCCCACAGCTTGCCGGTCCGGCCCATGCCGCACTGGACCTCGTCGAAGATGATCAGGACGCCGTACTGGTCGGCCATGTCGCGCATCCAGCGCAGGTCGGCCTCGGGCGTCGAGCGGCAGCCGCCCTCGCCCTGCACCGGCTCCAGAATGATGGCCGCCGTATTCGGATTTTCAAAAGCCGCCGTCAGGGCCGCCTTGTCGCCCCAGACCAGTTGATGGAAGCCTTCCATCTTGGGTCCGAAGCCCTCGGTGTAGCTGGGGTTGGCGGCGGCGTTGATGGCGCCATAGGTGCGGCCGTGGAACGAGCCGTCAAAGCCGTAGATGTCGATGCGTTCCGGCTGGCCGTTGGCCGAGTGGAACTTGCGCGCCGTCTTCAGGGCGCACTCGACGGCCTCGGTGCCCGAGTTGGTGAAGAAGACCACGTCGGCGAAGGACTTCTCGCACAGGGCGTCGGCCAGGGCGTCCTGGCCCGGAATCTTGAAGATGTTCGAGACGTGCCACAGCTTCTCGGCCTGATCCTTGACCGCCTGCACCAGCTTGGGGTGGGCGTGACCCAGGGCGTTGGTCGAGATGCCCGAGACGCAGTCCAGGTATTCGGTCCCGTCGGTCGACCACAGTCGGACGCCCTGGCCGCGCTCCACTTCCAGCGGCGCGCGATTGTAGACACCCATCAGATGACCGGACACAGGCAGACTCCATAAAGAGCGACGGTCCCGCAACCTTGGCTGCGGGACCGCTTTGAAAAAGGCGACGAACTTGTCGGGCGCTATTCCGGCTTAGTCAACACCACGCCGGGCGCGATTTCAGCGCAGTTGCGCGTCCAGCTTCTGGATCAGGGCGGCATAGGTGGCGCCGGCCGTGGCGATGGTCGCGCCCTCGACGGCCTCGACGGCGTCATCCTTGGTGTGGATCACGCGGAAGACCTTGGGCGTGAAGCCTTCGGCCAGCCCCTTGTCCTCGCCGCCGTTGAAGGCCAGCCACATCTGGTGGGCGCCGACTTCGTCCTGGAAGCCCAGCGACACCACCGGCGCGCCCGCCGCCGAGAAGGCGCGGTCATCCGACGGCGGATAGACGGGGAAGCCGACGCACTGCATGGCGCGCTCGGCGCACAACTCCTGAACGGCGCGCGTGACGAAGGCCGACTGCGCCCCGTTGTTCTGGCCGTACATCATGGCGTCGCCATAGGCCGCGACGTCCGAGTTGACCACGGCGGCGACATTGGCGACGCCGTGCGCCTCGATCCACTTGCGCGCGCCGATCAGGCCCAGCTCCTCCTGGTCGAAGAAGATGACTCGCACGCGGTGCGACAGCGGCTTGTCCTTCAGGATCTTGGCGGCCTCGATCAGGGCCACCACCGACCCGGCGTTATCGACCACGCCTTGCGACATGGTCCCGTCGCGCAGCTTCACCGCGTCATAGTGGGCGGTCAGCAGGATTTCCTTGGGACCATCCCCGATCGTCACGACGACGTTGGAGCCCTGCATCGGACCGGCGCGACCGCCGCCCTCGAAGGTCTCGACGGTCGGGTTGAAGCCCGCGGCGCGCAGCTGGGTCAGCAGCACGTTCATCCGCTCGGCATTCGACGGCTGGACATAGGCGGCGACCTGGGCCTTCAGCGCCTCGGCGTCCTGCGCCACGACGGGCGTGGACAGGAACGCGGCGGCGGCGACAGCGGACGCCAGAACGGATCGAAACAGCATGAGGACCTCCCAAGCCCCTCCCCGGGGGCGTTCGATCCTGCCTAACGGCTCAGCTCTTCAGGCGCCAGCCCGAACGGAACACCAGCCAGCAGGCCGCGCCCATCAGCACCGTCAGAACAGCGCTCATGACCACGCCGACCATCAGGTTCCCCTCGGCGTGGCCGATGAAGCCCGCCCGGAAGCCGTCGATCAGGTAGAAGAAGGGGTTGAAACGGCTGATGCTGGCGAAGGGCTCAGGCAGGCTGTCGATCAAGTAGAAGGTGCCCGACAGGAAGGTCATCGGCATGACCACGAAGTTCTGCACCGCCGACAGGTGGTCGAACTTCTCGGACCACAGGCCCGCCAGCACGCCGGTCATCCCCATCAGCAGGGAGGCGATCAGGCCGAACCAGACGATCAGGGCCACATTGGCCACGCCCAGCTTGGCGAAGGGCAGGACGCACAGGGCCGTCACCAAACCGACCGCCACCCCGCGCGTCGCCGCGCCCAGGGTGAAGCCGATGGTCAGCTCCAGCGGGCTGAGCGGCGGGGTCAGGAAGTCGGTCGCCGTACCCATGATCTTGGCCTGGATCAGGCTGGACGAAGCATTGGCGAAAGCGTTCTGCAGAATGGCCATCATGATCAGGCCGGGCGCCACGAACTCGGCGAAGGGGGTGCCATGCAACGGCGGCCGCGCGCCCTTCAAGGCCACCACGAAGACCAGCATGTAGAGCAGGGTCGTCACCACCGGGGCCGCCACGGTCTGGGCGCCCACCTTCCAGAAACGGCGCACCTCGCGCAGGTAAAGGGTGCGCAGGCCGACCCAGTTGATCCCGTCATAGCGACGCGGTTGAGGCAGGCCCGAGGGAGCGGTGGAGGCGAGATCGGTCTTCATAGGTGCCCAAATGCGCCCGCTAAGCTGGTTTCGCAAGGCGCCCGGCGTTCGATGAAGAGACGCAAAACTGATTCAAAACGGGACGTTAACCACACTACATCTGGTTTCTGTGGACAGCTGAATTGCCACATCTTGCGTGTTTTAAGCCCTGCTTTACGATTAGTAGCAGGTCGAGGCGGGGAAATTCGTCGATGACCCAAGATATTGAATCCGATCCCCGGGAGGGTGGCCATGACCGCAGCAAGCTGGACTGAAGACCGCGTCGGCGCGTTGAAGAAGCTCTGGCTGGAAGGCCAGTCGGCCAGCCAGATCGCCAAGACCCTCGGCGGCGGCGTGACCCGCAACGCCGTGATCGGCAAGGTGCACCGCCTGGGCCTGTCGGGCCGCGCCGCGCCGTCGCAACCGGCCCGCACCACCTTCCCCCGCGCCGCCACCCGTCCGCGCCCGGCGGCGCCGGCCGCTCCGGCCCAGGCCCCGTCGGCCCCGCGCCGCATCGAGGCCGCCGCGCCGCGTCCGGTCATGGTCGCCCAGCCGGTCGCTCCGGCCCCGACCCCGGAACTGCCCGGCACGGCCACGGTGCTGACCCTCGGCGCCCACATGTGCAAATGGCCGATCGGCGACCCGTCGTCGCGCGAGTTCAGCTTCTGCGGCCGTCGCGCCTCGGAAGGCGTCTATTGCGGCGAACACGCTCGCGTCGCCTACCAGCCCCAGATCCGCAAGGGCGCATCCAAGGACGGCGCCAGCGAACTGGCCCGCAGCCTGCGTCGCTATATCTAAGACCTAAGGGCGCTATCGCTCGCCGCGCGGCGGCTCGCTGCTTGAGCGCGCGCGAAGCGCCAGGCCGCGTCGGGTCGAAAAGGCGGAGCCTTTTGACCGCGGCCCGCAAAGAAACTGATTTCGTCCGGCTTGCCGGATGAAATCAGGGGGCTGCGGTTCATCCGGGTTGACGCAGCCCTATCGCCCTCGCCGCAAGGCGGGGGTTTTTTGTTGGGCGCGACACGACAAACTTGCCGTCATCCCGGGGCCGCGCAGCGGAACCCGGGACCCAGACGCCCGACTGCCCCACCGTCGCTTCCAGTCTGACCGCCTGGGTCCCGGATCGGCCCTACGGCCCGTCCGGGATGACAGCGGAGAGAGCATACTAGTTCAACACCCGCCGCGCATCCGGCACATCCAGACTGAACGCGGGGATGGCCGCCTCGAACATTCGCCCGTCGACGTCGGTCATGTAGTAGGCGCCGACCATCGACCCGGACGGCGCGCCCAGCGGACAGCCCGAGGCGTAGGAATAGCTGTCGCCAGCCTCGATCACCGGCTGTTCGCCGACCACGCCCTGACCACGCACTTCCTCGACGTGGCCATAGGCGTCGGTGATGGTCCAGCGCCGCGCCACCAGCTGCACCGGCGATCCGGTCAGGTTGACGATCTCGATCTGATAGGCCCAGACCCAGCGTCCCGCCGCCGGATCCGACTGGGCCGCCAGATAGGAGGGGCGGACGCGGACGACGACGCCTTCGGTTTCGGCGGTATAGGCAGGAGGCGCGTGCATAGGCTATATGCAGCCCGCCGACCTCGGGGTTCAACCCGTCTGGCGCTGCGGATGTCGCATTCCGAAGCGAGACAGATGGAAAAATCCGTGTGAGACAGGACGGCATGAGCATCTTCGAGATTCCCGCCCAGCCCGGCATTCTGCCCTTCCAGGGCATCGAGACCCTGATCGCCGTCGGCGCGATCAAGTCCGACACCCCCTTCGACCACGACCAGGTGCAGCCGGCGAGCCTGGACCTGCGCCTGTCGAACCAGGCCTGGCGCGTGCGCGCCTCCTTCCTGCCCGGTCAGCGCAAGGTCGAGGACCGCATCAACGACGTGGAGATGCACGCCATCGACCTGTCGGGCGGCGTGGTGCTGGAAAAGGGCTGCGTCTACATCGCCCGGCTGCAGGAACGCCTCAGCCTGCCCAAGGGCCTGAACGCCCGCGCCAACCCGAAAAGCTCGACTGGCCGCGTCGATGTCTTCGTCCGCCTGCTGACCGACAAGGGCGGCAGCTTCGACGACGTGGACGAGGGCTATGACGGCCCCCTCTATCTCGAGATCGCGCCCCAGACCTTCTCCATCCTGGTCAAGCCGGGCACCCGTCTGAACCAGCTTCGCCTCAAGGCCGGCGAGCCGCCCAAGCTAGAGACCCGCAGCGTCGGCGTCGACCTGCGCGCGGGCGACAACGGCGTCGTCGGCTATCGCGGCCGCCGCCACGCAGGCGTGGTCAACATGGACCACATCGACGGCCACGACCCGCGCGACTTCTGGGAACCCCTGACCCTGCGTCGCGGCGAACTGCTGCTGGATCCGGGTGAGTTCTACATCCTGGCCTCGTCGGACGACGTGGAGATCCCCGTCGATCAGGCCGCCGAAATGACCCCGATCGACCCCTCGGTCGGCGAGTTCCGCGTCCACTACGCCGGCTTCTTCGACCCCGGCTTCGGCACGGACGAGGCCCACGGCGCCGGCTCCAAGGGCGTGCTGGAGGTTCGCACCCACGACACCCCCTTCCTACTGGAACACGGCCAGATCGTCGCCCGCTTGGTCTATGAGCCGCTGACGGAACGCCCGACCCGCCTCTATGGCGAGGGCGGCAGCCACTATCAGAGCCAGGGCCTGAAGCTGTCGAAACACTTCCGCCCCTGGGGCTGATCCAAAACAAGAGCCCCGCGATCTGCTGATCGCGGGGCTTCTTTTTGGTCCTGGGTCAGGTCAACTTGTTGGCCTTCCTCAGGCTGGGGAAGACCCTGGCCCAGATGCCGGTCGCGGCCAGAGCCCCGACCCCGCCGAACACCGCCGCTCCGATGGGACCGAGCAGGCGCACCATGACACCGGAATAGGCCTCGCCCAGTTCGTTGGAGGCGCCGATGAACAGCATGGACACCGACGACACCCGTCCGCGCATGTGATCCGGCGTGGCCAGCTGGATCAGGGTCTGGCGAATGTTGACGCTGATCATGTCGGCGGCCCCGCCGATGAACAGAACCGCGCCCGACAGCCAGACGCTCTTGGACAGGCCGAAGATCAGGGTGCAGATCCCGAACACCGCCACAGCCGCGAACATCCAGCGCCCCCCGTGCCGCACGATGGGAAAGCGGCTGAGGTAGAGGGCCATGAGCAGGGCCCCGACCCCGAAGGCGGCGCGCAGCAGACCGAAACCCTCAGGCCCGACGTGCAGGATGTCGCGCGCGAAGATCGGCGTCAGAAGGGCCACCCCCGCTAAGAGGACCACGACCAGGTCCAGCGAGATGGTGCCCAGAACGATCTTGGTCTTCCAGACATAGGCCAGGCCTTCCTTGACCAGCTCCAGCGGCCCCACGCCCGTCTCGACGAACTGCGGCTTGCCCCGGGTGCGGATCAGCAGGAAGCAGCCGATGGCGACCAGGAAAAGAGCCATGGCCGAAGCGTAGGCCCAGGGCACCGCGAAGCCGACGATGACGCCGCCGAGCGCCGGGCCGGCAATGGCCCCGGTCTGGAAGGCGATGGACTGGGCCGCGATGGCCGGCGGCAGGGCCTTGCGCCCCACCACCATGGGCAGAAAGGCCTGACTGGCCGGGGCGAGAAAGGCCCGCGCCGCGCCGAAGACGGCGGCCACGGCCAGCAGCCCCCACAACGGCGGCGAGCCGTGCAGGGCCATGGCGAGGAAGGCCAGGGCGCACAGGCTCTCGACCACGATGGACAGGGTCACGGTGTGCTTGCGGTCGCGCCGGTCGGCCATGGCCCCGGCCGGCAGGGTGAAGGCCAGCAGCGGCAGGAACTGACACAGGCCCACCAGCCCCAGATAGAGGCTGGCTTCGGCGATAGGATGGTCGCGACGGGCGATCTCATAGACCTGCCACAACAGGGCCGAGGACTGGATCTGGATGCCCAGAACCGCCGCCACGCGCCCGACCCAAAGCAGGCGAAAATCGCGAATGGCCCACGGACTGGACGGCCCGCCGTCATGAGACTCCGGCGGCAAGGGCGGCTGGGGCGGAACGGTCGGGGCGGTGTCTACGGATTCAGTGGTCACGTTCTTCGGGGCGTCTTCGGATAGGGGCTTCCGTCGCGGTGGAAATAGCCGCCGGCACCCTTGGGGAGGATCATGTCGATATCGGGATAGTCGCAGGCGTCTTCGATCGGCCGGCGCGACCCGACCTCCAGCAGCACCGCCTCATGCTCGCTGCGGTTCTCGATCTTGTGGCCGTTGGCGACGCCCGCCTTGAAGCCGGCGCAGTCGCCGGCGGTCAGCACCGTCTCGCCGTCCTCCTCGATCAGGACCACCTCGCCCTCGATCACCCAGACGAACTCGTCCTCGGCGCTGTGCCAGTGGCGCTGGCTGGACCAGGCCCCGGCGGGCAGGCGCAGCAGGTTGACCCCGAACTGGTCCAGGCCGACCGCGTCGCCCAGACGCCAGCGGCGGCGCGGCTTGCACGGCGCGGCGAATTCTTCAGGATAGCCGGTGCCATGCCCAGTCGGTGCATGGTCGATGTCGATCTTGGGCACGGTTTCGGGCCTTCTCGCGGATGCGGGTTATGCCTAAAGCATAGAGCCCATGAGCGCCGCATCACATTCCGTCATTGATCCTGTCGAACTGACCCGCGACCTGATCCGCATCCCCTCCGTCACCCCCGCCGACGAGGGGGCGATGGACGTGCTGGAACGCACCCTGACCGGCCTGGGCTTCACCTGCCGCCGCATGGTGTTCGAGGGCCCGACCGGCGTGGGTCACGACGCCCGCATCGAGAACCTTTACGCCCGACGCGGCGCGGCCTCGCCCAATCTCTGCTTTGCGGGGCACACCGACGTGGTGCCGACGGGCGACGTCGCCGCCTGGAGCGCCGCCCCGTTCGAGGGCGAGACCCGCGACGGCATCCTCTACGGCCGCGGCGCCGTGGACATGAAGGGCGGCATCGCCTCTTGGGTCGCCGCCGTCTCGCGCGTGCTGACAGACGGCGACGTCCCCGGCTCCCTCTCCTTCCTGATCACCGGCGACGAGGAAGGCCCGGCCCTGCACGGCACCAAGCGGGTGGTCGAGGCCCTGGCCGCCGAGGGCGAGGTCATCGACGCCTGCGTGGTCGGCGAACCCTCCTCGGCCCACCACCTGGGCGACATGATCAAGGTCGGGCGGCGCGGCTCGCTCAACACCTGGATCACCGTCCACGGCAAGCAGGGCCACGTCGCCTATCCCGACCGCGCCGCCAATCCGGCCCCGGTCATTGCCAAACTGCTGGCCCGGCTGGACGCCCACGTTCTGGATGAGGGATACCCGGAGTTCCCGCCGTCGAACCTGGAAATCACCACCATCGACGTGGGCAATCCGGCGACCAACATCATCCCGGCCGAGGCGAAGGCGCGGCTGAACATCCGCTTCAACCCGACCCACACCGGCGACGGGCTGATCGACTGGCTGAACCGCGAGGCGGGCGCCGTTCAGGCCGAGACCGGCCTGCGCATCGAGCTGGAGCACATGTGCTCGGGCGAGGCCTTCCTGACCGAGCCGGGCGTCTTCGTCACGGCGGTGCAGGACGCGGTGGAGGCGACCCTGGGCCGCCGCCCCGAGGCCTCGACCACCGGCGGCACCTCCGACGCCCGCTTCATCCGCGCCCTGTGCCCGGTGCTGGAGCTGGGTCTGGTCGGCCAGACCATGCACCAGGTGGACGAGCGCGTGCCCGAGGCCGAACTGCGCGCCCTGGCCGACGCCTACCAGGCCGTCATCACCACGGTGTTCGAACGCCTCTGATCAGGGCGTCCGAACACCGCCGAGGCCTTAGTTGCCGCGATAGGTGCTGTAGCCGTAGGGGCTGACCACCACCGGCACGTGATAGTGGACGCTGGGATCGACCACCTGGAAGACCACGTCGATCTCCGGGAAGAAGGGCGGCGTCGTCGGCTCGCCGTAACGCGACATGTCGAACACCAGACGATAGGTCGCCGCCTCGGTCTTGATCGCGTCGCCGAACGAGCGGACCCGGCCGTTCTCGTCGGTGCGGCTGGTCGCCAGATCGCGCCAGCCGCCGTCGGTCGATTTGATCTGCAGGGTGACCGGGACGTCCCGACCGCCGACGCCGCGCGCCAGGTCCAGCACGTGGGTCGAGATCGTCTCGGCCGCGGCGGGGAAGGCGCAGGCGGACAGGGCGAGCGCCGCGACGGCGAGGGTGCGAAGGTTCATCGGACGAACTCCTGAAAGTGAAATGCAGTAGCGCGGCCTTATTCGCGCGAAAGACGGCGACGGATGGGTCGCGCCCCACATTTCATCAATCTGCGAAGATCAGGCTTCGCCCGCCGCCTCCAGACGCGCGATGCGGCGGTCCATGTCGGCGACCTGATCCTTCAGGCGCTGCTTTTCCGAGGCCATGTCGACGGGCGTGCCGTCCTCATAGGTCAGTTGCGCGCCCTTCTCGATCAGATCGAGGCGGTACAGGGCGGTCACGCGCGTCGCCTTGAAGCGCTCCAGTTCGCTGTCCTTGTCGAGGGCCATCAGACCGCCGCCACGACGATGATCTCGACCAGATACTCGGGCGAGGCCAGCTTACCTTCGCTGGTGGCGCGGGCCGGCGGATTGGCCGGATCGACCCAGGCGTCCCAGACAGCGTTCATGGCCTCGAAGTCGGCGATGTCGGCCAGCCAGATGGTGGCCATCAGGATCTTGGACTTGTCGGTGCCGGCCTGGGCCAGCAGGGCGTCGATCTCGGCCAGGGTCGTTTTGGTCTGGGCCGTGACGTCGTCGCCCGGCTCGCCGACCTGGCCGGCCAGATAGACGGTGTTGCCGTGGATGACGGCCTCGCTCATGCGGGCGCCGGGCTGGATGCGAGTGATCATGGGGAGGCTCCTGAAATCAGGCCACCGGCTTAACCCAGCATCATCTCCATCACCAGAAGGGCCGCGAGGAAGACCGCCGCAAAGGCGATGCAGAAGAAGACGAGGTCGCGCGGTCGGCCGCGTGCGGGCTGATTGGCGGCGGGCGGCAGTTTGACCGGCAGGCGCGACATCGGCTTTTCCTCGTCAGACGCCCGAGGATGCTCCGGCCATGCTTACCCCTTGATAAACAGAAACAATCAGTTTTGTTGCCGCTCCAGGAAGCGGAGCGCGCTGAAGACGTGGGCCTTCACGCCCAGCGGCAACACCTTCTCATTGACGTCGAACTCCGGCGAGTGATTGGGCGCCGCTGTCGCCGGATCAACGCCGTCCGGGCTGCCGCCCAGGTGGTAGAAGACGCCGGGAACCGCGCGCTGGAAGTAGCTGAAGTCCTCGGCCACCGTGGTCGCGGGCGTGGCGGGATTGACCTTGCCGACCCCCGCAGCCTCCTCCAGCACCGGCGCCAGCCAGGCCGAGAGCGCCTCGTCGTTGAAGACCAGAGCCGCATTCTGCCGAACGGAAAAGTCGGCGGTCGCGCCGTAGGCTTCGGCCACGTAGTCGATGGCCGCCTCGGCCCTGGCCACCAGGGTGTCGCGCTGGGCGACATCGAAGGTGCGCAAGGTGCCGCTCAGCGTCGCACGGTCGGGGATGATGTTGTAGCGCACGCCCGCGTCCATCGTCGCGATGGTGAAGACCGTCGGCGTCGTGGTCGGATCGATGGTGCGCGCCGTCAGGGTGTTGACCGTCTGAATGACGTTGGCCGCCGCGGCGATCACGTCGACGCCCTTCCACGGCCAGGCCCCGTGCGTCTGCTTGCCGTGCAGGACGATGTCGACCCGATCCGAGGCCGCCATGAAGCCCTGCGGTCGATAGAAGATGGTCCCCGGAACGCCGGGCACAACATGAAGGCCGAAAATGGCCTCGGGCGCCGGGTCCTTCAGCGCGCCCTCCTGGATCATCAGGGCGGCCCCGCCCAGAGGCTCGCCCGGAGGCGCGCCTTCCTCGGCCGGCTGGAAGATGAAGACGACCGTGCCGCTGATCTGGTCCTTCATGCCGGCCAGAACCTCGGCGGCTCCCATGAGCATGGCGACGTGGGCGTCATGGCCGCAGGCATGGGCCACCGGCACGGTTTCGCCCATGTAGGTTCCCGTGGCGGTCGAGGCGAAGGCCAGCCCCGTCGCCTCCTTGACCGGCAGGGCGTCCATGTCGGCGCGCAGCGCCACCGTGCGGCCGGGGCGCGCCCCGCGCAGCACGCCGACCACGCCCGTCTTGCCGACCCCGGTGCGGACCTCCATCCCCAGCGACCGCAGGTGGTCGGCGACCACGCCGGCGGTGCGCGTCTCGGCGAAGCCCAGTTCAGGATGCTGATGCAGGTCGCGCCGCCAGGCCACGACCTCGGGCATAACCCGATCCACCGCCGCCGAAACCGTCGCCTGCGGGACCTGAGCGGCGGCGGCGCCCGCCGACAGGAGGACCAGGACGGCGGACAGGCTCAAGCATGGGCGGACGGTCATGGCGGGCTCCCCTTTTGTGAAGATCATGTTGCGCGGGCGAACCCCGCTTGTGCAAGCCGTCGCGAACACCGATCTTCGGGCCATGAGCAAGACGCCCAAAACCTTCAAGGTGTCGAAAACCCGCTGGAACGAGGTGGTTCTGGTGTGTCGCAAATGCTCGAAGAAGCTGGAGGGCGGCTTCGGGCCCGATGGCGACAAGACCCTGAAAAAGGCCCTGCGGCGCTATCTGCACGCTGGCAAGGGTCGCAAGGCGGATCTCGCCGTGGTCGGCGCCGACTGCTTCGATGTCTGCCCCAAGAACGCGGTCGTGGCCGTCAACGCCCGCCGCCCCGAGGAACTGCTGATCGTGCCCGCCGGGGCCGACCTGTTCGAGGTCAAGGCGCGGCTGGGTCTGGACGACGGACGCCGCCTCAAGCCGCCCGTGCCCGCGCCCGCCGCCGAGACGACTTCCTAAAGTCGAAAAGCCGTGTCAGAGGCAGATCATGGACACGACCCGTATCGAGAAGCGTATCGGCGTGAACGCGCCGTCGGACCGCATCTGGGAGATCCTCAGCGATCTCGAAAACTGGCATAGCTGGAACCCCTATGAGACCGGGGTCGCCGGCGCCCTGGCCTTTGGCGCCGGCATCAGCCTGACCGAGGCCCTGCCCGGCATGGCGGAACGCCAGGTCCAGGCCCGCCTCGGCGACTGGCAGCCCTACGCCCAACTGGTCTGGGCCGAGAAGCGCGGCTTCATGTTCAACGCCATCCGCTACTATGAGATCGAGGAGTTGGAGCGCGGCAACTGCATCGTCGCCAACGGCGTGATCTTCTCGGGCCTGCGCGGCGAACTGTTCCACGACAAGCACCGCAAGCTGATCCGCGGCGCCTATGAGGACATCGCCGAAGCGCTCAAGCGCGCCGCCGAGGGATGAAGACGCGGGCGGCTCAGCCGCCCTTCATCATGTCCTGAATGTTGATGATCGCCGGTCCCAGGATGACCACGAACAGCACGGGCAGGAAGAAGACGATCATCGGCACGGTCAGTTTGGCCGGCAGGGCGGCGGCCTTTTTCTCTGCGGCGGCCAGACGCAGTTCGCGATTTTCCTTGGCCATCACCCGCAGGGCGGAGCCCAGCGGCGTGCCATAGGTCTCGGCCTGGGTCATGGCCGTGGCGACGGCGCGGATGCCGGGATGATTGGTCCGCTTGGCCATCCCCTCATAGGCCATGCGCCGGTCGGGCAGATAGGAAAGCTCGGCCGACAAGAGGCTGAGTTCCTCGGCCAGTTCGATCGACTGGCCGCCGACCTCCTGGCTGACCTTCTGAATCGCCGCCTCGATGGACATGCCCGACTCCACGCAGATCAGCAGCAGGTCGAGGGAGTCGGGGAAGGCCGCCACAATCGACTGACGCCGTGACGCGATGCGGTTCTGGACATAGATGTTCGGGGCGTAGAAGCCCGCCGCCGCTGCGAACACCAGGACGCAGAGCTTTAGCGTCAGGGTCATGCCGAAGTCGTTGACCACGAACAGGTAGAGGCCCGTCAGCACCATAAAGATAAAGGGCGTGGCGAAGCGGAAGAAGTAGAAGGTGGTCAGAGGACGGGGCCCACGGAACCCCGCCTGGATCATGTTCTCGGCGACCTTGGGGTCTTCCAGCAGCTGGGTCAGGTTCAGACGGTCGACGACGCGCTTCTTGAAGCCTTCATCCGAGTGACGCAGCGTGGCCGGGCTGCCGGCGCCGCCCTTCATGGCCTGCCGCGAACGGCGCTTCAGCTCCTCGCGGCGCTCGCCCACCGCCTTCATGCGCTTGTCCAGACGCGCGCCCCCCGTGAAGGAACTCAGCAGCGTCAGAACGCTGGCGAAGACGGCGACGCCCACGCCGATGCTCAGCAGGTTCTGAGGGTCGGTGATAAATCGCAAAAAGCTGTCCACGGCGTCCTCCCCCTCAGAACTTGAACGAGATCATGCGCTTCATCATGAAGATGCCGCAGCCCATCCAGAGCCCCGCCCCCAGAAGCATCGCCTGGCCGCGCATGTCGGTGAACAGCAGCATCATGTAGGCCGGGCTGGAGATCATCACGAGGATCATGACCACCGGCGGCAGGGAGCCGATGATGCCGGCCGAGGCGATGGCTTCAGACGACATGGCCTTGATCTTTTCGCCCATCATCCGCCGCGCCCGAAGCACCGACGTCAGGTTGCCGAGCGCCTCGGCCAGGTTGCCGCCGCTCTTCTGCTGGATGGCGATGACGATGGCGAAGAACTTCAGTTCAGGAACCGGCATGCGCTCGAACATCTTGTCCAGCGCCTCACTCAGCGTCATCCCGACGCCCAGCCCTTCGACCAGAAGCTGGAACTCTCCAGCCAGGGGCTGCGGGCTCTCGCGCGCGATGATCTTGAAGCAGTCGTGGACGGGCAGGCCGGTCTTGATGCCGCGCACCAGGATGTCGACGGCGTCGGCGAAGGCGAGCGAGAACTGCTTCATCCGCTTCTTGCCCCTCATGCTCACGACCCAGCGCGGCATGCCCAGCCCCATGGCCACGCCGACGCCCAGGGCCAGCAGGGGATTGAGGCCGAGCACGAAGGCCGCGGCGGCGCCGATGACGCCCAGGACCACGCTGATGATGATGAAGGTGCGCAGGCTGATCGGCAGGTCGGCCTGCTTGAGCTTGGCGCTCAGGGTCATGCGCGCCTTGCGGTCGCGCCGATCAACCTCCTGCAGCTGCTGCATGATCTGCTTGCGGCGCGCCTCGGGCGTGTTGACCACGGCGGCGCGCTTGCCGGCCGGTTCAGCCTTGGCCGCGCCGATGGACTTGGCGCGCTTGACCGCCTGGGCCGACGTATCGTCCCCGCTGACAAGAACCCAGCCCACGCCGCCGATGGTGATGAAGGCGAGGAACGCCGCGAGAATGGGAAGCATCAGGCCCTACTCCGCCGCGTCCAGGGCTTCGGCCAGTTCGCGCTCCAGCCCGTAATAGCGCGCGCGGTCCCAGAAACGCGGACGGGCGATGCCGGTCGAACGGTGACGGCCGGTGATCTTGCCGTGAGCGTCCTCGCCCGTGATCTCATAGACGAACAGGTCCTGGGTCACGATGACGTCGCCTTCCAGGCCCACCACCTCGGTGATGTGGGTGATGCGGCGCGAGCCGTCGCGCAGACGCGCCGCCTGGATGATGACGTCGACCGAGCCGACGATCATCTCGCGGATGGTCTTGGACGGCAGACCGTAGCCGCCCATGGTGATCATGGACTCCATACGGCTGATGGCTTCGCGGGGCGAGTTGGCGTGAAGCGTGCCCATCGAGCCGTCGTGGCCGGTGTTCATGGCCTGCAGCAGGTCAAAGGCCTCCGGGCCGCGCACCTCGCCGACGATGATGCGTTCGGGACGCATCCGCAGACAGTTCTTGACCAGATCCCGCATGGTGATCTGGCCCTGACCCTCCAGGTTGGGCGGACGGGTTTCCAGACGCACGACGTGGGGCTGCTGCAGTTGAAGCTCGGCGGCGTCCTCGCAGGTGATGACGCGCTCGGTCGGGTCGATGAAGGCCGTCAGGGTGTTGAGCAGGGTCGTCTTGCCGGAACCCGTACCGCCCGAGATGACCAGGTTGCATCGCGCCGCGCCGATGACGCCCAGGACACGCGCGCCCTCGGGGCTGATGGAGGCGTACTCCACCAGGTTCTTCATCGTCAGCTTGTCTTTCTTGAACTTACGGATCGTCAGCGTGGGGCCGTCGATGGCCAGCGGCGGGGCGATGACGTTGACGCGCGACCCGTCGGGCAGGCGGGCGTCGCAGATGGGGCTGGATTCATCGACGCGACGGCCGACCTGCGACACGATCCTCTGGCAGATGTTCATCAGCTGGGTGTTGTCGCGGAAGCGGACGTTGGTCAGTTGCACCTTGCCGCCGACTTCGATGAAGACCCGCCCGGCGCCGTTGACCATGATGTCGGCGATGTCGTCGCGCGCCAGCAAAGGCTCCAGCGGGCCGTAGCCGAGGACGTCGTTGACGATGTCCTGGACCAGGTGCTCCTGCTCGGCCACCGACATGGAGACGTTCTTGATCGCCACCAGTTCGGCGACGATGTCGCGGATTTCCTCGGACGCCGTCTTCTGGTCCAGCTGGGCCAGTTGGGACAGGTCGATGGTGTTCATCAACGCGTTGAAGATGGTCGTCTTCGTGGCGTGATAATAGTCGGACTGCTCGCGGACGATCTCGGCGACCGCCTGGGCCTTCTTCAGCTGTTCCAGACCGGCCGTCGCGCGCGGCCCCTTGACCGGGCCGCCTGGCGCGGGCGCGGCGGGCGCGGGCTGCGGGCGGGCGGCCAGGGCGTCCAGCCGATCACCGCTTTCAGGCGCAGCGCGCGCAGGCGCTTCCAGTTCTTCAAGCGAAAATCCGTCGACCGGCTCGAGCGGGCGCGTAACCGCCGCCGCCGGCTGGGGAGCCGGCACGGGTCGCGGGGCGACCGCGACGCCGGGCTGGGCGGTGCGCTTGCCGAACATGGCCTCAGCGCTTCTTGCTGAACAGAGAGGCGAGCAGAGAGCCGCCCTTCTTGGCCGGCGCCCCGCCCTTGACGGGCGAGGTCGGCAGTTCGCGCCGAGACACAATCTGAGCCAGGGTTTCGAAGGCCTCCGCCGACTTGGTCTTGGCGCCGGCCTCAACGATCATCTGACCGTTGTTGGCGGCCGCGCCGAACACCTTGGCGTCAAAGGGAATGATCAGGCTGGGATGGATGCCCAGGGCCGAGCCGAAGTCCTTGGCCGGGATCTCGGGACGTCCCGGCACGCCGACCTGGTTCAGCACCAGACGCGGAGGGGCGTCATTGGGACGGCCCTGCTTGATCAGGTCGATCATGTTCTTGGCGTTGCGCAGGCTCGCCAGATCGGGCGTCGCCACGATCACCACCTCGTCGGCCGAGATCAGGGTCTTGCGCATCCAGCCCGACCACAGGTGCGGCAGGTCCAGCACCACGAAGGGCGCGGTCGAACGGATCCGCGTGGTCACCTCCTCGAAGGCGTCCGGCTGAATATCCCAGTCAGCGTCCAGAGTGGCGGGGGCCGCGAACAGGCTCAGCTTGTCCGTGCAGCGGACCATCATCCGGTCCAGCAAGGTGGCGTCCAGACGGTCCGGCTGGCTCAAGGCGTCGGCCACCCCGCCAAGCGGATCCTGATTGAAGTCCAGGCCGGCGGTGCCGAACGGCAGGTCGTAGTCGACGATGACGGTGTTGACGCCGATCCGCTCGCTCATGGCGTAGGCGGTGTTGTGAGCCACGGCCGAGGCCCCGGCCCCGCCACGCGCGCCGACGAAGGCGATCGAGCGCCCGACGAAGGGCTGGGCCGGGTCAGCGAACAGGCCGCCGATGGCCGAGATCAGCTGCAGCGGCTGGACCGGCGCGACCAGATACTCGCTGACGCCGCGCCGCATCAGCTCGCGGAACAGAAGGATGTCGTTGGTGGCGCCGATGATCACCACCTTGGTGCCCGCGTCGCAGACCTCGGCCAGCTGGTCGATCTCCCAGAGCAGGGTCTGGGCATCCTTCATGCTTTCGACGACGATCAGCGGCGGGGTTGGCTCCGACCGGTAGGCTTCGATGGCGGCGCCCACGCCGCCGACCCGGATCTGGGTCGTGGCCCGCGACATGCGGCGGTCCTGTCCCGCGCGCTCTGCCGAAGCCAGGGTGTCTTGACGCTCCGCGAAGACGTGAACGGCGATGCGCGGGATCGACACCTCGACCGAGGCGCCCGATGCGATCGACAGGCTGGACGGCTCATAGGTCGCCAGAACAGGGGACGAGGGCGCGACCGGAACGGCCGCTTCTTCCAGAGAAACCTGCGACGCCGACGCCACGACCACAGCGGCCGCCGCCGTCTCCGTCTCGGCCACCAGTTGGCCGACGGGATTATAGGAAGCCGCTGCGTCCGCAGACGGCTCGACCACGTCGAACTGGGGCGCGAACGGCAAGGACTCGACCGGCGTCGCCGCGACGGCATCGACGAACTCGTCATCCATCTCGAACGCGTCCAGCGAATCGAAATCCTGTGCGGCGAAGGGCTTGGTCATCTGCATCACTCCACAGCGCGGGAAACACGCGTTCCCATGACCAGTTCTTCGCGACCGGCCGCAGTGGGCTCGCCCTTGACGTACTGATCGAACACCACGGCGCGGCGCTGAGCGTCGGCGGGGGTTATGGCCCTCGGCGAAACGATGTCGCGAGGATCGGCGATCTGAGCCGCCAGATTGGCGGTAACCGCGCACCCGAAGTTCGCGGCCGACTGATTGTCGCCGGTGCGGGTCAGGCTGCCCCACTGGGTTCCGCATTGCGGCACAGCGGCGCGCACGGTCTCGAACCCGGCCAGGATCGGCGCCCGAGGATCGGGTCCGGCATAGCTGACGACGCGGATCATGTGGTCCGGCGCGCCGGCGGCCACCAGCCCCGCCTTGACGTTCCACGCCGCTTGCTGGGCGACGGGATCGCCTCCGGCCGGAGCTTCGACCACAAGAGCCGACGCGCCTTCGACGGCGAAGCGCGCCACCAAATCGGCCAGCGCGGCCTGCTGGGCGCCGGACAGCCCGGTCTCGTGCACGGCCAGGGCGATACGGTCCAGGCCCGGCTCGACCTGCAGGCTGTATCGCGAGGTCGGCGTCAGCGGGGCCTCGCCGCCCAGGCTGGCGGGACCGCCCGCGCAGCTCGCCAGCAACAGGCCGCCGAAGGCCAGGGTAGTCGACAGGGTGACGAGGGATTTGGCGGTTCGGGTCATGGCGCTCACTCGATCACATAGCCGACAGGACCCCGCCACCCCGCACCCGCCTGGGCGGTGGGAGCCGGCGACCCGTAGGCCTGGTTCAGCTGACCAAAGAAGATGGTTTCGGCGTCCTGGGCGATGCGCAGGCCGTCGGCCGGCGTCTGCATCCGGCCCGGCGAAGTGGGGCTGACGATATAGGGTTCGACGATCACCACCAGTTCGGTCTCTCCCATCAGATAGTCGCGCGAACGGAATAGCGAGCCCAGGACCGGCAGGTTGGTCATGCCCGGCAGCGAGTCCACTGTCTGACGCGTCGATTCCTGCAGCAGGCCGGCGATCATCATCGAGCCGCCGGACGGAATTTCGATGGTGTTCTCGCTCCGGCGGACCGACAGGCCCGGCAGGCTGATCGACGACGCCGTGCCGGCGCCGATGGTCAGACCGCCCTGCGGCGTCAGCTCGGACACCTCGACCTTGACCTGCAGCGAGATGCGGCCGCCGGTCAGGACGACGGGGCGGAACGACAGGCCCACGCCATAGGGTTTGTACTCGACCGTGATCTGGCCTTCCTTGTCCCGCCCGGCGGGGATCGGGAACTCGCCGCCGGCCAGGAAGCTGGCGGCCTCGCCGTTGACTGACGTCAGGTTCGGCTCGGCCAGGGTGCGCACCAGACCCACGCGCTCGAAGGCCTTGATCGTGGCGTTGCCCTTGTTAAGCCCGTCGGAGCCAGGGCCGGTGCCCGGCTGGGCGGTGTCCCAGTTCGACGGATCGCCCGGAGCGCCGCCGTTCACCGTCGTGGGGCACATGGCGTCCGCCGGCCAGCCAGGGCCGCAGGGCATCTGCATCTGATAGTTCTTGGTGGTGTCCCGCGACACGCCGCCGGTGATCCCGCCCAGCAGTTCGCCGTTGACGCCCCAGGTGGCGGCGTTGCCCAGCAGCCACTGGGTGTCGCCGATCCGGCCGATCACCGCCTGGGTGTCGAAGCCCAGTTGCTTGACCGCGCTGCGCTGCACCTCGACCACACGAACCTTCAGCGTCACCTGGTCAGAGCCGGCCACGCTGATCATGTTGACCACCTTCTCCGGCGCCGAGACGAAGGCGCGGGCCACCTGGGCGGCGCGCTGGGCTTCCGCCGGGCTGGCGGCGGTGCCCGTGAGGATGATGCTGTCGTTGACGGCTTCAGCGCGGACGTTCGATCCCGGCGAGACCCGGCTCAGCGTGTCCTGCAGCGCGCTGGTCCCGGCGTCGACGCGCACCCTCAAAGCGAGGATGGTGCGCCCCGTGGCATCGAGGAAGACGGCGTCGGTCTCGCCCGCCGCCACGCCGATCACGGTGATGCGGCGCGGCGAATGCAGCATGGCCTCGGCCACCTGCGGGTTCGACACGATCACGTCGCGCGCGTCCGCCGGGAGGTCCACCGCGAAGGAGGTGCCGCGCGGCAGGTTCACCATTTGCGGCCCCGCCCCCGTCGAGACGGCGGCGCGGGTCTGGGCCAGGGGCGCCGAAGCGGCCCCGCCCAGGACGATCAGGGAGGCGCAGGCCGCCGCGATCAAACGATTCATGCCGGGTTTCCTCATGGGACGGCGACCGCTTCGGCCTGGCCCTCGCGATAGACGCGCACGACGCCGCCCGAAGCGGCGGCGTTTCCTCGACTCGTTGCGCCGGCGACGCGGCCCGACGGTCCCGCGGTGTCGGCGTAGGAGCGCAGCACCAGCGACAGTTCGCCTTCGGACTTGGCCAGGGCCAGAACCTCGGCGTCCCGCGCGCTGACCTCGAGGGTCGCGGTGGCGCCGACCACAGCCTGGGCGTCCTCGGCGGCGCGCGTGGCCTGATCGATGGCCAGGACCTTGACGTTCTGCATCACGGTGGCCGCGACGAATTTCGAGGTTTCCCCTCCGGCGGCTCCGCTCGGCAGCTTGACCTCGCGGGTCAGCAGCACGTCGGCCCGGTCGCCCGGCAGGATGAAGCCGCCCGCGGCGGTCTCGACCGTGACGCGAATGGCCATGGCCCTCATGCCCGGCTCAAGATAGGCCGCCATATAGCCGCTGTCGCCGGCCCGCACGATCTTGCGGGCGACAATGGGCTCTCCGGCCAGAATGGGTTCGCGGACGACGGAGCCTATGAAGTCTGCCTTGGCGCCGCCGGTGGCCAGGTCGGTCGCGGCGCGGGTCACGCGGGCGGCGGCGCCTTCAGCCCTGGCGGGCTTGGCGTCGTCCGCCTTGGCCGGGGCCTTGGCCTCGCCTTCGGCGGGCGGCGCGGCGGGAACCGGCACGCTGCCGTCCGTGATGAAGACGGGATTGACCTCGGCGACGGGCCAGTCCTTCCACGCCAGGTCGGCGTCGGTCAGGCGGCGGCCAGGCTCCAGGTCCTTGGCGGCGACCAGGACCTTGGCCATGGGCGGGGCCTCGACGGCAGCGACGGCGGTCGCGGTCGGCTTGCCCGACGAGCCCATGGCTCGCACGACCAGGGCCAGGCCGATGGCCGCGAGGGCGGCTATACAGATGACGGCGATTTTGGCGGGCTTCATCGACGGTCTCCGGCAGGCGCGGCGACGTTGATTCAGATCTTCGCCCTCTGCCGTTAACGACAATGAGGCCCGTCGGTTAACGCGCCCCTAAGCGGCCCGACGCCGCATCAGCCGCCGATGAAGGCGCGCACCAGGGGGCTGGACGGATAGGCCAGCAGGGCGCCGGCGGCTATGGCCACGCCATAGGGGATGTCCCCCTTGGGCTGCATCAGCCGGGCGACCCAACCAGGCCCGTTCAGGGCGAAGACCTGAAGCCGGGCGCGCGCCAGCAACAGCATCAGACAGAAACCGCCGCCGACCAAGGCGGTGTAAAGAACAAAAGGTCCCGCGCCCGAATAGCCGAACCAGAGGCTGGCCGCCGCCATCAGCTTGGCGTCGCCCCCGCCGACCCAGCGCAGGGCGAACATGCCCATGCCGATCAACAGGGCGACGAAGCCGACGGCCAAAGCCGTCGCCAACTGCGTCAGCGAAAGACCCAAGACCAGGGCCGCCGGGAAGAAGCCGAGGATCAACACCCCCGAGATCCAGTTCGGGATCTTCATGGTCGTCAGGTCGTGGAGACCGGCGACGATCACCAGCACCGGCATGACGCCCAGCAAAACGAGAGAGAGTTCAGTCATGCCGTCCACACTGCGCGGGAACCTTTAAGGTCCCGTTGCCGCCGATAGCGACACCCTGGACAAGGAAAAGGCCGGAACGTTTCCGTTCCGGCCCCTGCCCCTCAAGCCTGATGTCAGGCCAGAAGAATGCGATTACTGAGCGCCTTCAGCCGCACCGATCTCGTCGTTCACGGCTTCGAACGTGCCCTTGAGCTTGCCGCCCAGGGTGCCGACAGCAGCGATGATGGCGACGGCGATCAGAGCAGCGATCAGGCCGTATTCAATGGCCGTGGCGCCCGATTCGTCGTTGGCGAAGTTCTTGATGAAGTTACGCATGATTGTCTTCCTTCTTTGTCTAAGCGAGCAACAGTTCCACCACCAGGGTCACCGGCTTTGCCCGCTTGACCCCCGTTTGCATGACGACAATGCGCCGACGATCATTAAGGCCGAGTAAAACGACCCAGGCATCTCGGATTATTTGATGGTTACTGGTCTGTTTACTATAGATTTAGAAGAGTTTGCCCGCCTCACCCTCACATTCAGGATTTCTTGATCTTTCGAGGTGAAATTTCACGCTCAGCGCCCGCGCGCGCCCATTCTTTTCAGTCGGAGCCGCCGCCCATGCCCAGCACCTTCAAGAGGCTCGTCGTCGGCTCGGCCTCCGCGCTGCTCGCGCTCACCGCCGTCACCGCCGCTCAGGCCCAGGCGCGCCCGCTGAACGTCGAGATCGACCACGCCACGCGCGTGCAACTGCGGGCGCCGGCCGGTTCGGTGATCGTGGCCAACCCCAAGATCGCCGACGTCACCGTGGTGGACGCCAACACCCTGTTCATCACCGGAAAGGGCTACGGCGTGACCGAGATCGTCGCCGTCGACGCCCTGGGCCGCCCCCTGTTCCAGAGCCAGGTGGTGGTGAGCGCCGGCTCCTCCGGCTCGGTTCGCGTCTGGCGCGGAGCCCAGGCGACGGAAATGGCTTGCGGCGCCAGTTGCTCGCCCAGCGTCCGGGCCGCCCCGGCGCCCTGATCCATGGCAGGGCCGTCTTCTCGTTCGAGCCGCCTGTCGCCGCCGCGTCGTCGCAAGCGCGCGCGCGAGGGCTCCACGGCGGTCGAATTCGCCATGATCGCCCTGCCCTTCTTTCTCCTGCTTTTCGGCATCCTCGAGATCGGGCTGCTGCTGCTGCTGGACGCCGTTGTGGAGACCGCGGTGTCCGACGCCGGCCGCCTGGTGCGCACTGGCCAGGCCCAGCAGCAGACGCTGACGGCCGAAGACATCAAGCGGAGGCTGTGCGAAAACATGAGCGTCTTCGCCGCCGACTGCCCGACGCGATCCTTCATCGACGTCCAGGTGGTGGATAGTTTCAGCGACCCCATCGCCCCCGACCCGCTGGCCTCAGGCGTGTTCGACCAGAGCAAGCTGGTCTATCAGCCCGGCGGCCCCGGCGACCGCATCCTGGTGCGCATCTGGTACCAGCAACCGATCGCCACCCCCTTCATCGCCCAGGCCCTGTCGAGAACCAGCGACCACAAGGTCTATCTGACGACCTCCCTGGCCTTCCGCAACGAGCCCTATCAATGAGCCCGCGCCTTCGGTCCGGCGCCTTGCTGCGCTTCTGGCGCGATCGCCGCGGCGTCTCGGCCATCGAGTTCGCGCTGATCGCACCGGTCATGCTGGTGATCTACTTCGGCCTGATCGAGATCTGCCAGGGATACATGGCCAATCGTCGCGCCAGCCACACGGCCTCCATCGTGGCCGACCTGGTGGCGCAGGCCGACGAGACCTCGACGAAGGATCTGACCAGCGTCTTCGCTATCGGTGACATGATCATGCGCCCCTTCTCGGCCGCCGACCTGTCCATCCGCGTGTCCAGCGTGACCATGGACGCCAACGGCGTGGCCCGCATCGACTGGAGCCGGGGCAATGACAAAGCCCTGGTCGCCCTTACCAAGAACTCGACGGTGAGCGATCTGCCGCCCGGCCTGATCGAACGCGGCGAAAGCCTGATCCTCGGCGAGACCGAGTTCAAGTACACCTCGGCCTTCGCTCAGGTCATCAAGCATCCGATCGATTTCAAGCGCAGCTACTATCTGCGCCCGCGGACCCAGGACCGGATCGCCTGCACTGACTGCTAGCCGCCGATCAGGGCGTCCCGGAGCGCGCTAATCTTGGCCTCGGTCTCCTCGCGCTCGGCGCGAGGATTGCTATCGGCGACGATGCCGGCGCCTGCCAGGGCGCGGAAACGCCAAGCGTCCGCCTCCCGCTCGAACGACGCGGTGCGGATCAGCACCGAGGCGGTCAGGACGCCGTCCCCCGCCAGGCCCAGACCGAACAGGGAGCCGCACCACGGCCCACGCGGCGCCTCGTGGCCCGCGATCACCTTCATGGCCTGATGCTTGGGGGCTCCGGTGATCGAGCCGGGCGGAAAGGTCGCCTCCACCACCTCGGCGACGCCAACGCCGGGCCGTGCAGTCGCCGTGACCGTCGAGACCAAGTGATGCACGGTCGGATGGTTCTCGACCTCGAACAGCCGCTCGACCCGCACAGAACCGGGGACCGCGGCCCGCGCCAGGTCGTTGCGCATCAGGTCGACGATCATCAGATTCTCGGCCCGGTCCTTGGCGCTGGCGACCAGTTCGGCGGCCAGGTCGGCGTCGCGCGCAGGATCGGCGTGGCGCGGCCGCGTGCCCTTGATCGGCCGGGTCTCGATCCGGCCTGACGCGGGATCGAAGGTCAGGAACAGTTCCGGCGAGTTGGACACCAGGGCCCGCCTCCCCAGCCGCCAGAAGGCGCCATAGGCCGCGCCCCGCTCGGCCGACAGGCGCACAAAGACATCGAAGGGATCGCGCCCGGCCTCCAGCCGCCCTCCCCAGGCGCGAGCGATATTGGCCTGAAACAGCTCACCCGCCGCGATGCGGCCCACGACGTCGGCCACGGCGGCCTCATAGGCTTCGGGTGACGCCTCGCCGGCGAAGGCGGCAGCGGGCGCAGACGGCATCGAGAGTTCGACCGCTTCGCTTCGCCAGTCGGCCGCTCGCCGCGCCTGAACCTCCGCCTCGGCCTCATCCGCGCCGCGGCCCACCGCCAGGACCTCTCCCGCCATATGGTCGAACGCCAGCAGGGCCGGATAGCGGGCCAGCATCAGGTCCGGCCAGACTTCGGCCCGCGCCCCCGTCGCCGGGCGCGCCCCCGCGTCATAGCTCATCAGTCCGACTACGCCGCCGCCCGCGAAATCGCGGTCGCGCAGGGCTTCGAACGGCGCTGACTCGCCAACCGCACCCACGAACACCCGGTCCGGCTCGCAGGCGACGAAGGACCAGCGCCCGCCGTGCGCCGAAGGGTCGCCCGCCCCGGCCAGAAGCGCCAGCGCGCCCTCACGCCGGTTCAGCGCCGCCGCCACGGCCAGAGGCTCGCACCAGTCCAGCCACGCGATATGGACCACCGGCAGGCTCATGCCGTCAGCCGCGCCCGGATGCGCTCGGCCAGGGCGGCGTCCACGCCCAGAGCCTGCTCCAGATAGCCCTCGATCGACCCATGCCGCGCCGTAATCTCGGCGAAGGCGCCGTCCAGATAGTCGGCCTCGACGCCGAGGAAGGCGACCACGGCCCCGTGCGAGGCCGGACGCCCCGTCATCTCGGTCAGCTTCCTGGCGATCCCCTCGGCCCGGCCTTCCAGATCGACGGCGACATTGGTCAGCAGATAGTCGCTGATGAGATCGTCGCGCGAAACCCCCAGCAGGCTGTGGGTCAGGGCCGCCAGAAGGCCGGTCCGGTCCTTGCCCGCCGCGCAGTGGATCAGAACCGGCCCCCCGACCTCGGCCAGGGCGCGGAAGTAGCGGGCGAACAGGTCCACATGCGCCGCCTCGAACGGCAGGCGACGATAGGTGTCGGTCATGAAGGCGCGGCCCGAGGCCTCGGTCAGATCGGCGCTCTTCAGGAAGGTGATGTGGGGGGCCTCGCCGCCGTCGTCGTGGACGCTCTCGATCACCCGCCCGGCCCAATCGGCCGGTCGCCGCGACGGCTGTTCGCGACGCTCGCTGGGGCGGCGCAGATCCACGACGACCGCCAGGTTCAGTTCGGCCAGCCGCGCCAGATCGGCCTCGGTCGCCCGCGCCTGATGGGCCGAACGATAGAGACGCCCAGACGCAATCCGGCCGTCGCCGACAGCGTAGCCGCCATAGTCGCGGAAATTGTCGATGGCCTGAAACGGCGAAAGGCGGTCGCTCATGACCGCCTTCCTAGGACTATTCACGCGCCAAGGCTAACGGGCGCCGACCAGACCGGACATAGCGTCCAGATAGGCGACGAAGGCGTCGCGGCCCGACTCGGTCATGGTCGCGCGTGTCAGAGGCTTGCGACCCTGAAAGGTCTTGGCCACCTCGACGAAGCCCGCCTCCTCCAGCTTGCGCAGGTGCACCGACAGATTGCCGTCCGTGGTCTGCAGGCGGGCCTTCAACTCGTTGAAGTCCGCCGTCCCGACGCCAGACAGATAGGCCATGATCCCCAGACGCACCCGCCCATGGATGACCTCGTCGATGCGGCCGATGTCAAAGGCGTCAACCGTATCTGTCGCCATCAGATCACCTCCGAGGGTTCCTGACGCACCAGCAGGACGCCGGGAACGAGGGCGAACAGGAACAGGCCCGCCGCATAGCCCAGCCACATCAGCGGGCTGCCCGTCAGGAAGGCGATCAGGGGCGCCGCGATCCAGCAGCCAATGGCCAGCTTCCACTGCCACTTCTGGTCGCTCATGGTCGCCGACACGGCCCAGCCCGAGCCGTAGAGGGCGAAGATGAGCGATGGGAAGATCAGCGAGGGAATCGCGCTCTGCGTCTTCCAGCCGATGACGGCCATCGACAACGACATGACGAAGACGCCGAGGCCGACGCCCATCCAGCCGGCGCCCGAGGCGCGATTGGCCGCCGACTGGGCGCCGGGCTTGCCGCCGGTCTGGCGGATCTGCCAGATCAGAACTGCACAGAAGGCCAGCATGGCTCCGCCCCACAGGACCGCGTAGGCGACGGGCGGCACGGCGAGAATTCCGCTGTCGATGCCATAGGCCACGACCGAGGCCAGGCCGAAGATCAGACCCGCCGAAATCAGAATTCGACCACCCAGGAGCGGCGTCTGACGCCCCTCCTGGGCCAGGGCCTTCATATAGGCGATGTCGTCGTGGACGGACTGCACTTGATCGCGGGTCATGGCGTTTCTCCCTGCCTGTTGAATGGATAGTGCGACAAGAACTTTATGTTGTAAAGTTCTTTTTCTAGGACGAGGCGCGCGACGCATGGCAGGCCTTGGCCATGCGCGTCGCCTTTCATCACATCGCCTATCAGCCCCTGTCCGTCTGCAACGCCCTGTCGATCGACCGGCTGGAAGCAACCGTGCGTCGAGCCGGGCTCAAACCCGGCGCGGCGGTCATGGACATCGGCTGCGCCTATGGCGAGGTGTCGATACATCTGGCCCGCGCCATGGACGCGCGCGTCACGGCCGTCGAACTGGATCCTGTCATGGCCGAAGGCGCAGAGGCGCGGGTCCAGGCGGCGGGACTGTCCGAGCGGGTCGCCGTGCGGCGCGAGACCTCTGCGGCGGCGCTGGCCGCCCTGCCCCCGTTCGATCTGATCGTCGCCATCGGCTCGACCGAACCGGCGGGCAAGGGCGTGCGCGAACCCGCCGCCGTCTTCGCCGCCCTGAGCCGGCATCTGACGCCGGGCGGCGCCCTGTTGTGGGGCGACCTGTTCTGGAAGGAGGAGCCGCCCGCGCCCTTGCGCCAGCTGGTCGAAACCGGCGGCTACTACGTCAGCCACGAGGCCTGGCAGGCCGCCGCGCGCGAGGCGGGCCTCGAGGTCGTTTCGGCCGAGATCAGCGGCGAGGCCGAATGGGCGACCTATCGCACGGGCATGGAGACGGCGATCGCCGACTGGCTGGACGCCTGCCCCGACCACGCCGACGCCCCCTCGGTGGCGGCCACGGCGCACCGCATCAAGATGATGTTCGACTTCGGCGAACCCTACCTCGGCTTCGCCCACTACCTGTTCCGCAAGAACTGAAGCGCCAAAGCAAAGGGCGCCCGGAGAAATCCCCGAGCGCCCTGATCAATAGACCGCCACTCTTGCGCTCAAGCAGCGCCGCGCGGCGAGCGATAGCGCCCTTCTCTTACCGGAAAGGCGGCTCATCAAACGCGCGCAGCTTGCGCGAGTGCAGCTTGGCGCCCTCGGCCCGCAGCAGGTCCACCGCCTGGATGCCGATCTGCAGGTGTTCCGAGATCGAGCCTTCGTAGAAGCGGTTGGCCTGACCCGGCAGCTTGATCTCGCCATGCAGCGGCTTGTCCGAGACGCACAGCAGGGTCCCGTAGGGCACGCGGAAGCGATAGCCCTGGGCGGCGATGGTGGCCGATTCCATGTCGATGGCGACCGCGCGGCTCTGGTTGAAGCGCAGGGCCGACTTGGAATAGCGCAGCTCCCAGTTGCGGTCGTCGGTGGTGACGACGGTGCCGGTGCGCAGGCGCTTCTTGACCTCTTCGCCCGGCGCGCCCGAGACCAGCTTGGTCGCGTCATAGAGGGCGCGCTGCACCTCGGCGATGTTCGGCACCGGAATGTCGGCGGGCAGGACCGCGTCCAGCACGTGGTCGTCGCGCAGATAGGCGTGAGCCAGGACATAGTCGCCGATGGTCTGGCTCGCGCGCAGACCGCCGCAGTGGCCGATCATCATCCAGGCGTGCGGACGGGTGACGGCCAGATGGTCGCAGATGGTCTTGGCGTTCGACGGCCCCACCCCGATGTTGACCAGGGTGATGCCCTGACCGTCGGCCCGCGTCAGGTGATAGGCGGGCATCTGATGGCGGCGCCAGGCCGCGTCCATGATGGCGCGTTCCGGGTCGGGGGTCTCGCGGTCGATGACGACGCCGCCGGCGCACGACAGGGTCTGATAGACGCTGGTCGGATCGGCCAGTTGGGCGCAGGCCCAGCGCACGAACTCATCGACGTAGCGGTGATAGTTGGTGAACAGGACATAGGACTGCACATCCTCGACCGGCGTGCCGGTGTAGTGGCGCAGACGGGCCAGCGAGAAGTCGGTGCGCAGACCGTCGAACTGGGCCAGGGGGAAGTCCTCGCCCGGCGCGAAGAGGCCGTCCGAGATCTCGTCGCCGATGTGGGCCAGATCCGTGGTCGGGAACCAGCGGGCGATAGCCGCCGTCATGGTGCTGTCCAGCGCCACGCCCGAGCCGTCCAGCACATAGGGGAAGGGGATTTCCTGATCCGAAGGCTCGACCGTGATGGTGACGCCGAACTCGGTCGTCAGCAGGGTCAATTGCTCCAGCAGATAGTCGCGGTACAGGTCGGGACGGGTGACGGTGGTCGTATAGACGCCGGGCCGCGACAGGCGGGCGAAGGCCCGCATCTCGAGGTCATGGGGGCGGTCGCCGAACCAGCTGACGGTCAGTCGCGGATAGGCGAACAGGCCAGCGGCCCGGGCCTCGGGATCGGCGCGCTCGCCGGTTTCGAGGAAGCGCTTCACTGCGGTGCGCAGGTTGGCGACGGATTGATTGTAGAGGGTTTCGAGGCGGTCCAGCGCCGCCTGGGGGGTCATCTTGTCTGTCATGACTTCCTCTAGCGGAAAACCGTGACCATGGCGAGACGGGGGAAACACAAGGACACGACTGTTGACCGGACGGCGCGGAAGGCGTTCCGCTGTCACCCAGGAGGAACCCATGTCCAGACGCCTGATTTCAGCCGCCATCGCCCTGCTGACGCTGAGCGCCGCGCCCGCCATCGCCGAGGTAAAGTCGGCGACGCCCGGGGGATTCGAAGTCGGCGGGTCGGTGACGATCAGCGCCCCGCCCGCCCGCGTCTGGGCCGTGCTGAGCACACCCGACGCCTGGTGGAGCCGCGACCATCGCTGGTTCAGTCACTCGATCCTGTCCCTGGACCTGGCGCCCGGCGGTTGCTGGTGCGAGAAGGCTGCGGACGGCCGGACCTCGCGCCATCTGGAGACGGCCCTGGTCGAGCCGGGCTCCAGGCTGGTGCTGCGCGGGGGGCTGGGACCGCTTCAGGGTCAGGGCGCGACCGGCGGCCTGACCTTCGACCTCAAGGCCGAGGGCGAAAACAGCGTCCTGACCTGGTCCTATATCGTGGGCGGTTATACGCCCGGCGGGCTTGAAGCCTGGGCCGCCCCGGTTGACGGCGTCCTGTCGGCGCAACTGGTCAATCTGAAGACCCGCGCCGAGTCCGGCGACTAGATCAGTTCGCGGCGGAAGAAGGCCGCTGCGGCCTGCGTCAAACCAGCGTCGTCCGACCGGACGAGGCTTTGCACCTGGCCGCCGACCGCTTCGATCCGGCGCGCCAGCACGACCGAGGCCGGGTCCCGACCGCCCAGCCAGAGCGGCGGCCCGCCGGACCGGACATAGGCCTCGGGCCGCGTCGCGGTCAGGTCCCGCGCCGAAGCCGCCGGCCGGTCCATCGCCCCCGCCGCCCGGATCAGATCGGGCCGTCCCCGCGCGGCCATGTAGCGTCGGTCAAGGGCGAGCATCAGGGCGACGTCCGCGCTCGCCCCCAGGCCCAGCACGCCCAATCGCGCGGCGTCGCCTCCGAACGTCTGCGCCCGCGCGGCGACCCACGCCGTCGCCAGGCCCGCATCTGCGACCACGGCTCGCGGTGGCCTCCCCGCCATCCGCAAGCCCGCCGACACCACGACGACACCGCCCCTCGCCAGTCGAAGCGCCGCGACGCGTGTCCCGCCGAACACCACCAGAACCGGCAGCCCCCGCGCGCCGCGCGGCGCATGGACCTCGATCGTCTGATGCGGATCCTCGCCATAGCGCAGGCGACTGTTCCGACTTGCGGCCTTCGCGCCAAACGGCGCGACCAGCAGACCGCCAAGCAGGGAGACGAACAGGCCTCTGCGGGTCATGGCGCTCCGACGATCAGGAAAACTCGCCCTTTTAGGCATGAGGCGAGACGTTTGCTCAATCCCACTCGGGCGCCTTCGGGCCGAATGTCACGCTTCACTCATCGTTTTGTCGTAAAATATTTACATTGAAAAAATTGAGCGCATAATTCGCTCTGAAGTCGGAGCGAATTCCGGCCAAGGGAGGATATCGCATGCGCCTGATCGCCGTCGCCGTCTCGACCCTGCTGCTCGCCGGAGCCGCGCCTGTTCTGGCCCAGTCGCCCGAACAGAGTCCGCGGAGCCAGAGGCCGCAGCCGACGCGCGTCTCGGCCGTCCAGCCGCAGCGCGTGGTGTTGATCTGCGAGACCGACGCCGCCACCCGCACCGCCTTCACCCGGCAGTATGGCGCCGAACCCATCTTCCTGACCGCGCGTGAAGCCGCCGAGGCCAAGGCCGCCGGTCAGGGCTGGACCACCCCGCGCTGCATGACCGAGCGCGAGCATGGCCGTTACGTCCATCTGACCCAGGCCTACGCCGCCCACTGACCCACCAGTCCAAAACGACAAAGGGCGCGGCCGTCGCTGGCCGCGCCCTTCTCTTTGGTCGAATGTCCGGCCCTACTTGGCCAGATGCTTGTCCAGCCAGCCGAAGACCTCGTTGTGCCACTGCAGGCTGTTGGCCGGCTTCAGCACCCAGTGGTTCTCGTTGGGGAAGAAGACGAGCCGGCTGTCGATGCCGCGACGTTGCAGGGCGGTGAAGGTCGACAACCCTTGCGCCGTCGGGATGCGGTAGTCGAGGTCGCCCTGGACCACCAGCATCGGCGTCTTCCAGTTCTGGACGTGGTTGGCCGGGTTGAACTTCTGATAGCCCTCCGGGTTCTCCCACGGCGTGCCGCCGTATTCCCACTCGGTGAACCACAGCTCCTCGGTCGAATAGCCCATGCCGAAGGTATCGAAGACCCCGTCATGGTTGACCAGGCACTTGAACGCATCGGACCAGTTGCCGGCGATCCAGTTGATCATATAGCCGCCGTAGGAGGCGCCGAGCGCGCAGGCGTTGTTCCCGTCCAGGAAGCTGTACTTCTCCTGAGCCGCGGCCCAGCCCTTCTGCAGGTCTTCCAGCGGGCGGTCGCCCCAGTGCTGGCTGATCGCGTCGGTGAACTCCTGGCCGTAGCCGGTCGAACCGTGGAAATCGATCATCACCACCGCATAGCCGGCGCCCGCATAGGTCTCGGGGTTCCAGCGGTAGGACCAGCTATTGCCGAACGAACCTTGCGGCCCGCCATGGATCAGGAAGGCGACCGGATACTTCTGGCCCTCGACATAGTCAGCCGGCTTGATGACGAAGCCGTGCACCGTCTCGTCGTTCCAGCCGGGGAAGCTGAACTGCTCGAACTGGCCGAAGGCCTTGTTGGCCAGCTGCGGGTTCACATTGGTCAGGCGACGCGGCATCTCGCGGCCACGCCAGGTCTTGAAATAGAGGTCGCTGGGCGAGGTCAGGGTGTCGACCGCCATGACGAAGCCCGATGGCGTCTGGCCGAAGGCCGAGACATGACCTTCGCCCGTCAGGGGCATGACGGAGCCGTTGCGCGCATCAATGGCGAACAGGCGGGTCTGACCGACGTCGCCGGCGGTGGTGTAGAGGGTCTTGCCGTCCGCCGACCATTGCAGGCCGTCGGCCGAACGGTCCCAGTTGGCCGCGATCTGGCGCGTCTGGCCGGTAGAGACGTCACGCAGGAAGATCGAATACTTGTCGGCTTCGAAGCCCGGGCGGGCCATGGCGCGATAGGCCAGGGTCTGGCCGTCCGGCGAGAAGACCGGGCCGGTGTCCCAGGCGGGGTTGGCCTCGGTCAGATTGGTCAGTTGGCCGGGCGCCGAGACGGCGACGCTGTAGAGGTCGAAGTCCGTGCTCCACGGCTCGCTCTTGCCGGCTTCGCGGGCCGAGAAGACCAGCGAACGGCCGTCAGGGGCGAAGACGAACTCGCTCTCGTCGCCGAAGGGCTTGGAAGGGGTGTCGCCGTCAAAACCTTTCGTCACCCAGATCGGATCGCCGCCCGCCTTGCCGTCCGCGCCGATGGTCTGGACGAACAGGTGGTTCTGGGTGTGGTCGCTCCAGGTATCCCAGTGGCGCACGAACATGCGGTCATAGACCTGACCGGTCGACTTCACTTCGGCGGCGGCCTTGGCGCGCGCGACCGAAGCGTTGAGGTCGGCGGCTTCCGGATAGACGGCCAGGGACACGGCGACGGCGTCGCCCGCGGCGTTGACGCGATAGGCGTTGACGTCGGTCGGCAGGCTGGTGACTTGCGTGGCCGTCGCGCCCTTATCGGCCGAGACCCAGACCTGGCTCGACCCCGAACGGCCCGACAGGAAGTAGAGCTTGCCGTCGGCGCCCCAGCGGGCGGTGTTGGCGCCGCCCTCGGAAATGGCCAGCTTCTGCGCCTCGCCCTCGCCCTTCAGGCTCAGAATGTAGAGGGCGCTGGAGCGGCGGTTGGCCGCCACGTCCGTCTGGGTCAGCGAATAGACCACCCACTCGCCGTCCGGCGACACCTGCGGATCGCCCAGCCGATTGGCCGAGATCATGTCCTGATAGGTGAAGGCATTGGAGGCGGCAGGGGCAGCGACCGCAGCCGCGGGAACAGGCGCCTCGGCCAGGGCCGGCAGGGCCGAAGCCGTCAGCAGGGCGACGGCGCTGAGGCCAGACAGAAGATGGGGCAGGCGGCGCATGGACGCTCCTCAAGCGGATTTCGATCTGCCCGAAGGCCTATACCCCCATGCGCCGCCCGCAAAGTCCCGTTTTAGTTCTGCCCCTCCGCCGTCCAGCGCGCGGTCCAGTCCAGGATCTCCTGCTGCCAGTCGACCCAGGTCCGGGGCTTCAGCACCCAGTGGCTCTCATCCGGGACGTGGACGAAGCGGCTGGGAATGCCCTCGCGCTGCAGGGCCGAGAAGGTGGCCAGACCCTGCTCCATTGGCACGCGGAAGTCCTTGGACCCATGCAGCACCAGCATGGGCTTTCTCCAGTCCGCGACATAGGTCTCGGGGTTGAAGGCGTCGTACAGGTCCTTGCGCGTCCAGCTGGGGCCGCCGAACTCGTGGATGAAGTTGCCGATATCCATGGCGTTCATCAGCTGAGGCACGTCGAACACCCCGGCGTGGTTGACCAGGCAGCGCCACGGCCCGTTCCACTTGCCCGCGATGGTGTTGACCATATAGCCGCCGTAGGAGGCGCCGAGCGCGCAGGCCCGGTCGCCGTCGATCCACGGATTGGCCGACAGCGCGGCCTGCCAGCCCTTCTGCAGGTCCTCCAGCGGGCGGTCGCCCCAGTGGTCGTTGATGGCGTCGGTGAAGGCCTGGCCATAGCCCGGCGAGCCGTGAAAATTGACCATGACCACCGCATAGCCCGCCGCCGTATAGACCTGCGGATTCCAGCGATAGGACCAGCTCTCGGTCCACGGCGACTTGGGCCCGCCGTGGATCAGATAGACCGCCGGATACTGGCGGCCCTCGACATAGCCAGCCGGTTTGAACACCCAGCCGTGCGCCGTCTCGTTGTTCCAGCCAGCGAAGCTCAAGGGCTCGGCCTGCGGCAGGTCCAGACGCGCCAGAACCTCGGCGTTGTGCCGGGTCGCCTGACGCGCCGCGCCGCCGTTCTTCGCCACAAAGACCTGGGTCGGGGCGGTGAAACTGTCATGGGCGTAGGCCACGACGCCTGCCGCCTCGTCGAAGGCGTTGACCGCGCCGTCACCGGTCAGGGCCTTCACCGCACCGGTGCGGGCGTCGATCTCGAACAGGCGGTTCTGGCCTTCATCCGCAGCGGTGACGTAGAGGGCGCGACCGTCCGAGCGCCAGGTCAGGCCCGACGGCCCGCGATCCCAGTGGGTCAGTTGCCGGGCGTTGTCGCCGCTGGCGTCGGCGATCATGACCACGGCCTGATCCCCCCCGACGTTCTCGCGCGGCGAGGCCAGCCAGGCCAGGCGACGACCGTCCGGCGAGAAGGCCGGATTGCCGTCCGCGCCCTTGTTGCCCTCGGTCAGGTTGACCGGGGCGCCGCGGTCCAGCGACACGCGGTAGAGGTCGCTGTTGTTGGTGAACGGCTCGCCCGCGCCCTGCTTCTGGGTGCTGTAGATCAGGGTCTTGCCATCGCGCGACAGGGTGAAGTCGCCGTCGCCCGCCGCCACGTCGGCGTCCAGACCCGGCATCAGGTCACGCGCCTCGCCGCCGGCCAGGCCAGAGCCGTTCAGCGGCTGGCTGAACAGGTGGGTGCGACGCCCGTCGGCCCAGCGGTCGAACACCCGCAGCGGCAGGCGGTCATAGGCCTGAAGCCCGCTCTTGGCCCGCTCGGCCAGCCGGTCCTTGACGCATTGCAAGGTGGCGCAGTCGGTGAAGACCGAGACCGCCAGGATCAGCGAACGCCCGTCTTCGGCGATGCGGAAGCCCGAGACCTCGATCGGCAGGGTCGTCACCTGGGCCGCCGCCATGCCCTCACGATCGGCGCGCCAGACCTGGTTCGATCCGCCGCGCGAGGACAGGAAATAGATGGCCTGACCGTCCGGCGCCCAGCGCGCGCCCGAGACGCCGCCCTCGGAAACCGCCAGCTTGCGAGGCGGCGTCGCTCCGTCGATGTCGGCCAGCCACAGGGCGTTGACGCCCTTGTTGCCGTCCCAGTCGGTGGTGCGCACAGCGTAGAGGATGCGGCGACCATCGGGCGAGACGCGCGGATCGCTGACCCGCTCCATCATCGCCAGTTCCTTGACCCCGAGCCCGGCGCGGGCGGCGGGGGCCTCGACGGCAGGCGCAGCGGCGGTCTGGACCGCTTCACTCAGGGCGATGGCGGGCGAAGCCGCCGTCATCAAGACGCCGAAAGCGGCGGCCAGCATCCAGCGTGATTGCATCTTCTAACCCATCCCTGAAACAGCGTCGCAGGATTGATAGGCCGTCGAATCCCGCGCGCCAAGCCGCTTGCCGCCGCCGCCGGGAGCGGCGACAAGCAGGGTCATGAGTCCCGCCTCGTCCCATATCGTCGACGTGCTGATCGCCGAGCGCGCGCCGCGCCTGACGCGTTCCGCCGCCTGGCCGCTGGTTCGCCCCGCCCTCTATGGGTTGCTCGACTACGCCAAGGCCCGGCGCATGGCCGACGCCATCGGCCCGATGGCCGGGCGCGAGGCCCTGGACTATGTCTCCAACCTGCTGGAACTGACGGTCGAGACGCAGAACCTGAACCGTCTGCCCGCCACGGGCCGCTGCCTGGTCATCTGCAACCACCCGACCGGCATCGCCGACGGCCTGGCCGTGCACGACGCCCTGCGCACCGTGCGCGACGATCTGATCTATTTCGCCAACGCCGATGCGCTTCGCGTCTCGCCTCGCCTGGCGGAAACCGTCATCCCGGTCGAATGGGTCACCGCCAAACGCACCCGCGAGAAGACCCGCGCCACGCTGCAATCGGCCAAGGACGCCTTCGAGGCCGAGCGCTGCGTCGTCATGTTCCCTGCCGGGCGGCTGGCGCGCGTCGATGAGCAAGGCCGACTGACCGATCCCGAATGGGCCACAACGGCGGCGTCGCTGGCCCGTAAGTACGAGGCCCCGGTGGTCCCCATCCACGTCGCCGGGCCGACCAGCCGCCTCTTCCACCTGTTCGACCGCTTCTCCCAGGAACTGCGCGACATCACCCTCTTCCACGAGCTGCTGAACAAGCAGGGCCGCGCGTTCGACCTCAGCGTCGGCCACCCCATTCCGTCCGAACGGCTCGATATCGACGCGGCCAAGGCCACCGAGGCGCTGAAAACCTTTGTCGAGCGCGTCCTCTCGACCGACCCCGACGCGGTGTTCGCATGACGACCTTTGAACTGATCGACGCCGAGGCCACGACCCGCCTCGGTGAAGCCATCGCCCCCCTGCTGGAGCCCGGCGAGGCCGTCCTGCTCTACGGCCCGCTCGGCATGGGCAAGTCGACCCTGGCGCGCGGCCTGATCCGCGCCATGACCTCGCCCGACGAGGACGTGCCGTCGCCGACCTTCACCCTGGTCCAGTTCTACGAGAGCGATCCGCCCGTCGCCCATTTCGACCTCTATCGCCTGACCCGTCCCGAGGAGGCCTTCGAGATCGGTCTGGACGAGGCTCTGGACGAGGGCTGCGCCCTGATCGAATGGCCCGAGCGTCTGGGCGAAGACCCGGGCCGGATGCTCGGCCCTGACCGGCTGAGCATCACCATCGCCGAAGACGGCGAAGGCCGGCTTGCGACCGTTTCTGGCGCAGGGTCGTGGGAAGCGAAACTGAAGGAAGTCCATGTCTGACCGCGAAGCCCTCCGTCTCGATTTTCTGCGCTCGTCCGGTCTGGCCGAGGCGGCCCGCGCGCCCCTGCCCGGCGACGCCTCGACGCGTCGCTATGAGCGCCTGACCACGACCTCCGGCGCCACCCTGATGCTGATGGATCAGGCTCCCGCCGCCGAGAGCCAGCCCTGTGATCCGTCGTGGACGCCGGAGCAACGCCACGCCCACGGCTGGAACGCCGTCGCCCGCCTGTCCGCCGGTCGCATCGAGGCCTTCGTCGCCGTAGCCGCCCACCTCAAATCCCTCGGCCTGTCCGCCCCCGAGATCATCGCCGTCGACGCCCCGAACGGCCTGGCCGTGATCGAGGATTTCGGCGACGCCCTGTTCGCCAAGGTCATCAATGAGGGCGCCGAGGAGGCTCCCCTCTACCGCGCCGCCGTCGAGGCCCTGGCCGTCCTGCATGCCGCCCCGACGCCCGAGGTCCTGACAGGGGCTGCAGGCGACTGGCCCCTGCTAACCTATGACCAGACGGCGCTGCAAGGCGGGGCCGACCTCTTCGTCGAATGGCTGCCGAAGCTGATCCCGTCGCTGGCCTTCCATGAAGACGCCGTCGCCGAATGGCGCGCCGTCTGGGCCCCGATCACAGCGGCGGGCGAGGCGGGCGCCACCGTCATGGCCCATCGCGACTATCACGCCGAGAACCTGATCCGGCTGGACGGCAAGACCGGCGCCGCCTCGGTCGGCCTGATCGACTTCCAGGACGCGGTGAAGGACCACCCGTCGTGGGACCTCCACTCCCTGCTGCAGGACGCCCGCCGCGACGTCTCGCCGGAGTTGGAGACCCTCGCTCTAGACCACTACTTCACCCTGCGCCCCGACACCGACCGCGAGACCTTCATGGCGTCGTACGCCGGTCTGGCCGCGCTGAATGAGGCGCGGATTCTGGGCATCTTCGCCCGCCTGATCGCCCGCGACGCCAAGCCGAAATACGCCGCCTTCATGCCCCGCATGTGGGCCCACCTGAACGCCAACCTGAAGGCGCCCGGCCTCGAAGCCGTCGCCGCCTGGATGGACCGCCACGTGCCGGAGGATGTGCGTCGATGATCTTGAGACCCTCCGTCATCCCGGCCGCAGCGCAGCGAAGAGCCGGGACCCAGGCTTCGGCTTCGGGCATCCGACGCCTGGGTTCCGGATCGTCCCTTCGGGCCGTCCGGAATGACGGACATGGAGACGCCGCATGACCGCTCCCCATAATGCCCCCAAGACTGCGATGGTCCTCGCCGCCGGGCTCGGCACGCGGATGCGCCCCCTGACCAACGACCGGCCCAAGGCCCTGGTCGAGGTCGGCGGACGCGCCCTGATCGACCACGTCCTCGACCGGCTGGCGGACGCAGGCGTCGAGCAGGCCGTGGTCAACGTCCACTGGTTCGCCGACCGGCTGGAGAGCCATCTGGCCGCCCGCACACATCCAGCAGTCGTCATCTCCGACGAGCGCGCCGAACTGCTGGAGACCGGCGGCGGTCTGAAGAAGGCCCGCCCCCTGCTCGGCGACGATCCCGTCTTCGTCGCCAATATCGACAGCGTCTGGATCGACCACGGCGACGCCCTGTCTGCCCTGATCCGCCTGTGGGACCCCGAGCGCATGGACGCCGCCCTGCTGCTGGCCAAACGCGACGGCGCCATCGGCTTCGAGGGCGGCGGCGACTTCTTCCTGGCCGACGACGGCCAACTCACTTTCCGGGGCGAGGCCGCCTCCACTCCCTTCGCCTATATGGGCCTCCACATCACCCGCCCCGACTACGCCGACCAAGGCCCCGACGGCCCCTTCTCGCTCAGCCCCCTGTGGCGCGCTTCCGCCGCCGCTGGCCGCCTGTTTGGCTGCGTGCTGGACGGCGACTGGATGCACGTCGGCGACCCTCAGGCCCGCGACGAAGCCGAAGCGCGACTGAAGGACGAGGGCTGACCATGTCCACGGGGGGCCGTTTCGATCCGTTCGCCGGAACCGGCCCGCGCTGGCGCGCCGTGTCCGCCTGGCGGCCCTTCCTCGAAGACCTCGCGGCGGGCGTGCTGGACTGGCTGGGCGATCAGACGCCCGAAACCCTGACCGACGCCACCATCCTGCTGCCCAACCGCCGCGCCGCCCGCGCCTTCTCCTCGGCGCTCGGCAAGCTGGCCGGCGACCGCCCCGTCCTGCTGCCCCAGGTGCGCCCGCTCGGCGATCTGGAAGAGGACGAGCCCCCCTTCGCCCCCGGCGAACTGGGACTGGACCTGCCCCCCGCCATCGCCCCCCTGACGCGCCGTTTCGAGATGGCGCGGATGATCGTCGAGGAGTTCGAGCCGGGCCTGAAGCCCCTGCGCGCCCTGGAGATGGCCGACGCCCTGGGCGGCTTCCTCGATTCCTGCCAGCTGGAGGAAGTCTCCGACCTGTCGCGCATCGCCGTGCTGGCCGAACAGGATCTGGCCGCCCACTGGCAGGACAGCGCCCGCTTCCTCGGCCTCGCCGTCGAGGTCTGGCCCAGGCGGCTGGAGGCCCTCGGCCTCGTCGATTCCGCCTGGCGCCGCGCCACCCTGCTGCGCCGTCTGGCCGAGGCCTGGGACGCGCGCCCGCCGTCGCAACCCGTCATCGCCGCCGGTTCGACCGGCACCGTCCCCGCCGCCGCCGACGTTCTGGCCGCCGTGGCGCGCGCCCCCCAGGGCGTGGTCGTCCTGCCCGGCCTCGACCTCGATCTGGCCGACGGCGTCTGGGACCGCATTGACGACCAGCATCCGCAGGCCGCGCTGAAGGCCCTGCTGACCCGCGCCGAGGTCTCGCGCGATCAGGTCCGCCCCTGGTTCAAGCCTGCTGTCGAGCCGCGAATCGAGGCGCGCGGTCTGGCCCGCCAGCGCCTGATCAACGAGGCCCTGCGCCCCGCCGAGGCCACCGACGACTGGCGCGCCGAGATCGCCCGCCTGCGCGCCGACGCCGCCGAAGCCGGTCAGGCCGCCGACCCCATAGCCGAGGGGCTGAAGGACCTGTCCGCGCTCGCAGTCCGCGCCGAGGAAGAGGCCGCGACCGCCATCGCCTTGCTGATGCGCGAGACGCTGGAAACCCCCGGCCAGACCTGCGCCCTCGTCACCCCCGATCTGGACCTGTCGCGCCGGGTCGAAGCCCGGCTGGCGCGCTGGAACATCATCCCCGACGCCTCGACCGGCGCCCCCCTGTCGCGGATGAGCGCCGGGGTTCTGGTCGACCTGTGCGCCCGCTTCATCGAGACGCCGCTCAAGCCCCAGACCCTTCTGGGCCTGATCAAGCACCCGCTGACCCGCCTCGACCTCGGCGAGACCTCCCTGCCTGACGCCGCCTCGGCGCTGGAGGAGCACGCCCTGCGCGGCCCGCGTCCACGCGACTGGGCCGAGGTGCAGAAACGCCTGCTGAAGGCCGCCGAACCCGGTCGCGGCGGCCAGCCCCTGCCCGCGTGGGCCGCCCGCCTGTCCGGCGCCCGCGCCCTCGCCGCCCGGCTGGAAGCCCTCGCCGCCGAGGCCCTCTCGACCTTTACGCCGACCGCCGCCCCCGACGCCGCCGCCCGCGCCCTGACCGCCCTGATCGAGGCCCTGGCCGGTCAGAACGCCTGGGCTGGTCCCGACGGCGAGGCCGCCGCCTCGCTGCTGTCGGCCCTGATCGACGGCGGCGGGTCGCTGGGCGCGGTCAGCCGCGCCGACTTCGCCGCCCTGACCGCCGGCCTGCTGGGCGAGGAGACGGTGCGCACCGGCGGTGCCACCCATCCGCGTCTGCGCATTCTGGGGGCTATCGAGGCCCGCTTGACCCGCGCCGACCGCATGATCCTGGCCGGGCTGGAGGAAGGCGTCTGGCCTCGCCCCGCCCCCGTCGATCCCTTCCTGTCGCGCCCGATGCGCAAGGCGCTGGGCCTGCCCACGCCTGAGCGGCGTCTGGGCCAAACTGCGCAGGACTTCGTTCAGGCCGCCTGCGCCGACGAGGCCATCCTGATCCACTGCGAACGGCGCGGCGGCCAGCCGGCCGTGCGCTCGCGCTGGCTGTGGCGGCTGGAGATGCTGACGCGCGGCGCCGACGCCCCGGCCACCCCGGTCGCCATTCCCGCGCCCGCCGGTCTGGCCGAATGGACCCGCGCCCTGGACGCCCCGCCGCCCGGCGCCGCCCGCTTCGCACCGCGTCCCATGCCGAAGCCCCCGGTCGAGCGCCGCCCGCGCAGCCTCTATGTCACCCGCATCGAGCGCTGGGTGCGCGACCCCTACGCCATCTACGCCCAGTGGGTGCTGGGCCTGAACATCATGGACCGGCCCGGCGCCTCGGCCGAGGCTCTGGCGCGCGGCAATGCGGTGCACAAGGCCATCGAGCGCATGACCCTGATGTGGCCCCACGTCCTGCCCGACGACTGCGAAGACCAGATCGAACAGCTACTGATCGAGGAGCTGACCGCCCACGGCTTCGAGGACGCCGCCATGGCGCGCGAGACGCCGCTGGCCCGCAACTGCGCCCGCTGGCTGGCCGGGTTCGAGGCCGAGCGCCGGGCGCGCGGCGTCACCCTGCTGATCGAGCAACAGGGGACCATGACCTTTGACGCCCCCGCCGGCCCCTTCACCATGAAGGCCTATGCCGACCGCATCGAGGTGGGCGCAAGCGGGGCCGCCATCATGGACTTCAAGACCGGCGGCGTGCCGTCCGGCAAACAGGTCAAGGCGGGCTTTGCGCCCCAGCTGACCCTGACCGCCGCCATCCTCGCCGACGGTGGTTTCAAGGACACCAATGGTCCCGTGCCCGCCGACGAACTGACCTATGTCCGCGTTGTGGGGCGCAAGAAGGCGGGCGAGGTCGCGGTGCGCGCCTCCGGTCCCGAAGCCGCTGCGCTGGGCGAAGCCGCGCTCGAAGGCCTGAAGAAACGGGTGGCCCGCTTCGACCATCCCGACACCCCCTATGTCTCCTGGACCGCGCCCCAGTTCATGGGCAATTACGGCGGCAACTACGACCACCTGGCCCGCGTCTGGGAATGGCACGTCGTCGGCGGCGAAGAAGGCGACAGCGAATGAACATCGCCACTCCGCAGATGCGCCCGGACCCGCAGATCCGCGCCGCCGATCCCGCCCTGTCGGTCTTCGTCACCGCCAACGCCGGCTCGGGCAAGACCACCACCCTGGTCAGCCGCGTGGCCCGTCTGCTGCTGGCCGGGGCCGGAGCCTCGGCCATCCTCTGCGTCACCTACACCAAGGCCGCCGCCGCCGAGATGCAGGCCCGCCTGTTCGAGACCCTGGGCAAGTGGGCGGTCATGGACGACGCCGCCCTGTCCGCCGAACTGGCGAAACTGGACGCCAGCGATCCCGCCGGCCTTAACCCCGCGCGCCTGTCCGAGGCGCGGCGCCTGTTCGCCCGCGCCCTGGAGACGCCCGGCGGGCTGAAGATCCAGACCATCCACGCCTTCTGCGAAAAGCTGCTGCGTCGCTTCCCCATCGAGGCCGGCGTCTCGCCGCGCTTCACCGTGCTGGAGAACGAAGCCGCCATCGCCCTCAGCCACGCCGCGCGCGAGGAGCTGGCCCGCGCCGCCCTGCGCGATCCCGACGGCCCGGTCGGTCAGGCCTACAGCCATTTCGCCGTCGAACTGGACTGGGGCCGCTTCGAGAGCCTGCTGGCCATGATCGAGGCCAGACGGGCCGACCTGACCGACTATGTCGCCCGCGTCGGCGACGGCTCGGCCCCCGGCCCCCACGCCCTGACCGGCGCCGATCCCGACCAGACGCCGGACGAGATCGAGGCCGACTTCATCCGCTGGCTGGACCGAAACGAAGTCCGCCGCATGGCCGAGCTGATGGCGACCGGCGGCAAGACCGACAAGGATCGCGCCGCCGAGCTGATCCACGCCCTGGATCACGAGTGGAGCTTCCACGGCCTCGGCGTCGTCTTCCTCACCGGCACGGGCTCGCCACGCAAGTCGATGGCCACCAAACAGGCCCCGCCCGATGCGGGCGGCTGGCTGACCGATCTGCAGGCCAAATATCTGGCCACCCTGGACGTGGTGCGCGCCGCCAAGGTCGCCGCCGACACCATCAAGCTGCTGACGCTCGCCGTGGCCCACGCCGCCTTCTACGAGACGGCCAAGGCCGAGCGCGGGGCGCTGGATTTCTCCGATCTGGTGGCCAAGACGGTCGACCTGCTGACCGAACGCTCGACCGCCGCCTGGGTGCTCTACAAGCTGGACGGCGGCATCGACCACGTCCTGATCGACGAGGCCCAGGACACGGCGCCCGAGCAGTGGGCCATCATGCGCGCCCTGACCGGCGAGTTCTTCTCGGGCGAGGAAACCGACCGCACCGTCTTCGCCGTCGGCGACGAGAAGCAGTCGATCTACTCCTTCCAGGGCGCCCGGCCCGAGCGGCTGCGTCAGGAAGCCCAAGTCTACGACGAACTGATCCGGGCCTCCGGTTCCGCCTTCGAGGGCGTGCCGCTGGAGACCTCCTACCGCTCGACTGAGGACGTGCTGGCCTTTGTCGATCACGCCTTCGCTGATCCCGAACGCACCCGCGCCCTAGTCGGCGAAGCGGGCGACATCCCCCGCCACCTGCCCGCCCGCGTCGGCCAGCGCGGCAGCGTCGATCTCTGGCCCCTGTTCATGGACGAGGCCCCGCCCGAGCGCGACGCCTGGGACGACCCCGTCGATCAGGAAGGCGTCGCGGGCGCCCGCAAACGCATGGCCGCCGCCCTGGCCCAGGAGATCAGGCGTCAGGTCGAGACCGGCGCCACCGTCTATGACCGCAACACGCGCCAGCCGCGCGCCAGCGGCTACGGCGACTTCCTCATCCTGGTGCGCCGCCGCGACGCCACCTTCGAGGAGATCATCCGCGCCCTGAAGAGCGCGGGCGTCCCCGTCGCCGGGGCCGACCGGCTGAAACTGTCCAGCCATATCGTCTTTGACGACCTCAAGGCCCTGGCCCGCTTCGCCCTCTTCCCCGGCGACGACCTGTCGCTGGCCGAGGTCCTGCGCAGCCCCTTCTGCGACGTGGACGAGGCCTCGCTCTATGACCTGGCCGGACGCGAGAAGCGTCAGGGCCTGTGGCGCGAACTGAAGCAACGCGCCGACGAACGCCCCGAATGGCGCCGCGCGCTGGAGCTGTGCCTGACCGCCCGCGCGGCGCGCGACAGCGCCCCCTTCACCTTCTTCTCCGCCCTGCTGAACCGCGTGGACGACACCGGCGTCTCGGGCCGCGCCCGCGTGCTGACGCGGTTGGGCCGCGAGGCCGAGGAAGCCATCGACGAGACCCTCAACCAGGTCCTGGCCGCCGAGAACCGGGGCGGGGTTGATCTGGAGACCTGTCTCGCCCTGCTGGAAGCGGCCGACGTCGAGGTGAAGCGCGAACTGGAAGGGCCGCGCGGCGAGGTCCGCGTCATGACCGTCCACGGCGCCAAGGGGCTGGAGGCGCCCGTCGTCATCCTGCCCGACACCACCATGAAGGCGAAGGCGCAAGGCCCGAGCCTGATGCCCGTCGCGCTGGACGCCATCGGCATGGGCGACGGCGAGGCCTGGCTGATGTGCCCCGGCTCGTCGAAGGAAGACTGCGCCGCCTCCGAGGCCGCCCGCGCCGCGCGCGAGGCCCGCGTCAGCGACGAATCCCTGCGCCTGCTCTACGTCGCCCTGACCCGCGCCCGAGACCGTGTCATCGTCATGGGCCGCGGCTCGAAACGCTCGCCCGAGCCCGGCGACTGGTGGTCGGTCATCGAAGAGACCTTTGACCGGCTCGGCGACGAGGTCCGCACGCTGGACAACAACGTCCGCCGCTACGGCGTCGATCTCGACGTCCTGCCCGCCGTGACCGCCGCAGTTGAAGCTCGCCCCGAAGTCCCTGCGTGGGCGCGCACGACGCCCACCCGCGACGCCGCCGCCCGCTTCGCCTCGCCGTCGCAGATGCAGGAGCAGAAACGCATTCCCGCGCCGTCGCCGCTGGCGCGCGGCGAAGGCCCCGGCGCCGGTCTGGGCCGGTTCCGGCGCGGCGATCTGATCCACCGCCTGCTGGAACGCCTGCCCGACATCGCCCCGTCCGACCGGCCCGACGCCGCCGCGCGGATGCTGGCCCGCGAACGCGACCTGTCGGACGATCAGCGCGCAGAGATGATCGGGGCGGCTTTCGCCGTGCTGGACGACGCCCGCTTCAACCCCGTCTTCGGCGCAGGCTCCCGCGCCGAGGCGGCCCTGACCGGCTCCTCGCCAGACCTGCCGCCCGGCGTCTCCATCTCGGGCCGCATCGACCGGCTGGTGGTCACGCCCGAACGCGTATTGGTGGTGGACTTCAAATCCAACCGTCCGGCCCCGGATCACGTTGAAGACGCCGACCCGGCCTATGTCCTGCAGATGGCGATCTATACGGCGGTGCTGAAGCGCCTCTATCCCGACCGCGCGGTCGAGGCCGCCCTGGTCTGGACGGATGGGCCGAAGCTGATGGCCGTGCCGCAAGGCCTGATGGACGCGGCGCTTTCAAATGCGCGTTGATTTGTGCGCAAATCGCTCCCACATCTGCCGGGAACGCCGAGCCTTCCATTCGGCGCGCCGCTAAACGCGCTCAAACAGCGAGGCCTCGCAGGCCGAGCGATAGCGCCCCTTAAGGAGAGCCATTCATGGCGACCGTGAAAGTCACCGACGAAAGCTTCGACGCCGACGTCCTGAAGTCCTCGACCCCCGTCCTGGTGGACTTCTGGGCCGAGTGGTGCGGCCCCTGCAAGCAGATCGGCCCGGCGCTGGAACAGATCGCCGACGAACTGTCGGGCAAGGTGACGATCGCCAAGGTCAACATTGACGACAGCCCCATGACCCCCTCCAAGATGGGCGTGAAGGGCATCCCGACCCTGATGCTGTTCAAGGACGGCCAACTGGCTTCCATGAAGGTGGGCGCCATGCCCAAGGGCAAGATCGTCGAATGGCTGGCCGAAGCCGGCGTCAAGGCGGACTAAGAAATCTCCCTCCCCTTCATGGGGAGGGTGGCTGAGCCGTCAGGCGAAGCCGGGTGGGGGCGGCGCGGCGATAAGCCCGCCGCCTTTTGCTTGTCTGGGATGTGGGGATGGCAGCCTGGCCCTCCCCACCCGGTCGCTTCGCGACCACCCTCCCCATGAAGGGGAGGGAGAGGGCTAGACCGGCCAGGTCTCGGGACTGGCGCCCAGAACCTCGCCCGCCAGATAGAGCGATCCGCAGATGACGATGCGGCCCGCGCCGAGCGCCAGGGCGCGTTCCAGAGCCTCGTCCACCGAGGTCGTCGGCAGGGCGCCGAAGCCGCGCCCCTGCGCCACGGCGGCCAATGACGCCGGGTCCGCCGCCGCGCCGTCGAAGCCGACAGTGAAGACCTGGGCGTCGATCCCTTTCAGCGCCTCGAAGAACCCGCCCGCGTCCTTGTTGGCCAGCATGGCCACGATCAGGGCGGTGGGCCGCGGCGCCCGCGCCTGACGCTCGGCCAGGGTCCGGGCCAGGGCGCGCCCGGCGTGGGGATTGTGTCCGCCGTCCAGCCACAGCTCAGCGTCCGCCGCTTGCGCCTTCTCGGCATAGGGTCCCGCCGTCAGCCGCTGCATCCGCGCGGGCCAGCGCACGGATTTCAGCCCCTCGGCGATGGCGGCTTCGGGCAGGTCCAGCTCCAGGGCGGCGGCCACGGCCACGCCCGCGTTGTCGAACTGGTGCGGCCCGCTCAGCGCCGGGGCCGGCAGGTCGAGGAAGCGTTCCTGATCCTGATAGACCAGCCCGCCGCGCTCGGCCCAGGCGTCGAAATCCACGCCCATGACGGTCAGGGGCGAATGAACCTCGGCCGCGCGTCGCTCGATCACGGCCATGACGGCCTCGGACTGACGGGCGATCACGCCCCGCGCCCCGGCCTTCAGGATGCCCGCCTTCTCCACGGCGACGCCTTCGATCCTGTCGCCCAGGAACTCGGCGTGATCCAGATCGACGGGGGTGATGACGCTCAGCAGAGGCCGGTCGATGACATTGGTGGCGTCCAGCGATCCGCCCAGGCCCACCTCGATGATGGCCAGGTCGGCGGGGGTCTCGCTCATGGCCACGAAGGCCGCAGCGGTCGTGCTCTCGAACACGGTGGCCTCGCCCCCGGTCTCGGCCATGGCCGCCTCGATGCGGTCCAGCACGGCGTTCAGCTGATCGTCGCTGATCAGGGTCCCGGCCAGCCGGATGCGCTCGTTGAAGCGCACCAGATGCGGCGAGGTGTAGGCATGGACCCGCAGGCCCGCCGCCTCGGCGATGGCCCGGATCAGGGAGACAGTCGAACCCTTGCCGTTGGTGCCGGCGACATGGACCACCGGCGGCAACCGATCCTGCGGGTCGCCCAGCGCCGCGCACAGCGCCCGCATCCGGTCCAGCGACAGGTCGATGCGCTGGGGATGACGGGCGCGAAGGCGTTCCGAGATCGGGTCCATCAGGCGCCCTTAGGCCGCCTTGCGCTTGCCGCCCATCAGCATGGACATGATCTGGCCGAGCGTCGTCGGCAGATCGCCGCGCGCCACGACCTTGTCGACCATGCCCTTGCCCTGAAGATACTCGGCGCGCTGGAAGCCCGGCGGCAGTTTCTCGCGGATGGTGGTCTCGATCACGCGCGGACCGGCGAAGCCGATCAGGGCGCCCGGCTCGGCCAGGTGAACGTCGCCCAGCATGGCGTAGGAGGCGGTCACGCCCCCCGTGGTCGGGTCGGTCAGGACCACGACGTAAGGCAGCTGCGCCGCCTTCACTTCCTGCACGGCCAGGGTCGTGCGCGCCATCTGCATCAGGCTGAGAGCGCCTTCCTGCATCCGCGCGCCGCCGGCGGCGGTGAAGCAGACGAAGGGCACGCCGCGCTTCACGGCCTCACGGGCGGCGGCGACGAAGGCCTCGCCCGCCGCCATGCCCAGCGACCCGCCCATGAAGGTGAAGTCCTGAACGATGACGACCGCGGCCACGCCGTCGATCTTGCCGAAGCCGATCGCCATGGTGTCCTTGCGGCCCGCCGCCTTGCGCGCCGCGTTCAGGCGATCGCGATAGGGTTTGCCGTCCGAGAACTTCAGCGGGTCTTCCGGCACGTCCGGGGTGTCGATGCTCTCGAATATGCCGTCATCGAAAGTGGCCTTCAGGCGCGTCGGCGCATTGATCCGCATGTGACGGCCCGACGGCGTGACCCACAGGGCCGCCTCCAGGTCGGTGCGGAACAGCATCTCGCCGCTGTCCGGGTCCTTGACCCACAGATTGTCGGGCGTGTCGCGCCGGCTGACGATCTTGCGGACGCCGGGAGCGAAGCGGGACAGCCAGCCGCCGCGCGGCTTGTTCTCAGGATTCTTGTCGACCATGAGCGCGCCTTTAGACGGTTTCCGCGACGGAAGCACTAGTTCTGGCGGTTTTCACCGCGTCCGCCAGGGCCTTCACCCTGGCCAGAACGCGGGGGACGGCCGGTTCGTTCGCCGCCAAAGCGGCGGCCACTTCATCGACGAAAACCGAACCGGCGACCACCGCGTCGGCCACGCGGGCGATTTCGGCGGCGCGCTCGGGCGTCTTGACGCCGAAGCCGACGGCGACGGGGAGGTTGGCGGCCTTGCGGACCCGTTCGACGGCGGGGGCGACGGACGCGGCCTGCGCCTCCTTCACCCCGGTCACGCCCGCGACAGAGACGTAATAGACAAAGCCCGAGGTGCCGCGCGCAATGACCTTCAGCCGGTCGTCATCCGAGGTCGGGGTGGCCAGGCGGATCAGCGACACCGACTGCGCATCCAGCGCTGCTGCCAGAGGACCCGCCTCTTCCGGCGGGCAGTCGACCACGATCAGGCCATCCACGCCGGCAGCGGCGGCGTCGCGCGCGAAGGCCTCGTAGCCGTAGCTCTCGACAGGATTCAGGTAACCCATCAGGATGACCGGCGTGGCGTCGTCGCCTTTGCGGAAATCGGCCACCAGATCCAGCGTGCCGCGCAGGGTCATCCCCGCCGCCAGCCCGCGCAGGGCCGCGCGCTGGATCGGCGGCCCCTCGGCCATCGGATCGGAAAAGGCCAGACCCAGTTCGATCAGGTCGGCCCCGGCGGCGGGCAGGCCGCGCAGGATCTCCAGCGCCTCGTCCCGGCTGGGATCGCCGGTCATGACGTAGGGAATGAAACCGGCCCGGCCCTCGGCCTTCAGCTTGGCGAACCGGGCGTCAATGCGAGCCGTCGTCACTGGGGCGTTGCTCCGGCGGCGGGCTGACCGGCGCAGACATTGCCAGGAATGGTGGCGAAGCCGAGATAGCCCGGCGATTCCGGCGCGGCAGGCCCCGAGGTGTCATAAAAGGCCACCATCTGCAGGCCGTCGCAGACGCCGCCGTCCTTGCGCTTGATCAGGACCACGCGGTTGTCGTCGCCGCCCGCCGCCAACCAGCCCTGGCTCTCGAAATGAGCGATGTAGGCTTCGGCCAGGGCGCCGACGCCGGCCAGCGGGGCAGTGACGCAGAAGGCGCGGCCGTTCAGCCCGTGCAGGTTGCCGCAGTCGGGCGCGGCCTTGGCGGCTCCGAGCAGCGGGGTGTCGGCAGCGGGCACGCCTCGCGGTCCGGTGGCGGCCGCCTGAACCGGAGCCGGCGCCGCCGGCGCCGCCTGGGTCTTGGCCATCGTCAGGGTCGGAGAAACAGCGGCGACCAGGGCCGCGATCAGAAGGGTCTTCATGCTCAAAGCTCCACGCCCAGATGCTTGGCTACGGTGAAAATATCCTTGTCGCCCCGGCCCGACAGGACCAGCACGACATCGCCGCCCTGCCCCACGTCCCTGGCGATCTCGCCGATGCGGGCCAGGGCGTGCGAGGGCTCCAGCGCGGGGATGATGCCTTCCAGTTTCGACAGCAGTTGGAAGGCCTCCAGCGCCTCGTCGTCGGTGGCCGACAGGTATTCGCCTCGGCCCAGATCGTTCAGCCAGGCGTGCTCCGGCCCGATGCCCGGATAGTCGAGACCGGCCGAGATGGAGTGGCCTTCCAGAATCTGGCCGTCGGCGTCCTGCAGCAGATAGGTGCGGTTGCCGTGCAGCACGCCGGGGCGGCCGCCCTTCAGGCTGGCGGCGTGTTCGGGGGTGTCCAGACCATGGCCCGCCGCCTCGACGCCGATCAGGCGCACGCCCTCGTCCTCGATGAAGGGGTGCATGGCGCCGATGGCGTTGGAGCCGCCGCCGATGCAGGCGACCACCGCGTCGGGCAGGCGGCCGATGCGCTCCAGCGACTGCCGCTTGATCTCCTTGCCGATCACCGACTGGAAGTCACGCACCATGGCCGGATAGGGGGCCGGGCCCGCCGCCGTGCCGATGATGTAATAGGTGTCCTCAACGTTGGTGACCCAGTCACGCATCGCCTCGTTCATGGCGTCCTTCAGCGTCGCCGCCCCCGCCGTGACGGCCGCGACCTCGGCCCCCAGCAGCTTCATGCGGAAGACGTTGGGCTGCTGACGCTCGACGTCCACCGCGCCCATGTAGACGGTGCAGGGCAGGCCGAAGCGGGCGCAGACGGTGGCCGACGCCACGCCGTGCTGACCGGCGCCGGTCTCGGCGATGATCCGCGTCTTGCCCATGCGCCGCGCCAGCAGGATCTGGCCCATGCAGTTGTTGATCTTGTGCGCGCCGGTGTGATTCAGGTCCTCGCGCTTCAGCCAGATCTTGGCCCCGCCGAAGTGATCGGTCAGACGCTCGGCGAAATAGAGCGGGCTGGCGCGACCGACATAGTGTTCCAGAAAGCCGTCCAGCTCAGCCTGGAAGCTGGGGTCGGCCTTGGCCGCCTCATAGGCCGCATTCAACTCGTGAATCAGCGGCATCAGGGTCTCGGGCACGAAGCGGCCGCCATAGGGACCGAAACGGCCCTCGGCGTCAGGCCAGGCGTAGGAATTGGGGAGGATTGCGTTCACGAGCGGCAGTCTTTCGCGGGAAGGCGACGAAATCAGGACCGGGATACGGCCTTGAGGAAGGCGTGGATCAGGTCAGGGTCCTTAACACCGGGCGCGCTTTCGACGCCAGAGGAGACATCGACCAAGGGCGCCCCCGAAATCCGCACCGCCTCGGTGACATTTTGCGGGTCGAGGCCGCCTGCGAGGAACCAGCGTGCCGGCAGCGCCCGGTTCTGCATCAGCGACCAGTCGAACGAGGCCCCCACCCCGCCCGGCAGACTGGAGCCCTCGGGCGGCTTGGCGTCGAACAGAAGATGGTCGGCGACATCGGCCCAATCCGGCACGGAGGCGAAGTCGGCCTCGCTGCGGATCGGCAGGGCCTTGATGATCCCTGCCCCCGTCAGCCGCCGCACCTCGGCGGCGCGCTGCGGCGTCTCATGACCATGCAGCTGAATCAGGTCAGGCCGCAGGATCAGCCCCACCTCGGTCAGCAGTGCGTCGTCGGGATCGACTAGGACCGCCACGATCTTGGCCCGCTTCCTCGCCCGGTCGAACAGGGTCGCGGCGTGCAGCGGCGGAATGTGACGCGGGCTCTTCTCGAACACCACCGCCCCGACAAAGGCCGCGCCGCCCTCCAGCGCCGCCTCCAGCGTCTCGGGCGTCGTCAGTCCGCAAATCTTGGCCAGGGTCATGGGATGGAGGTGCGCGAGGGAGGCGAAGAGGTCAAGCGCCGCCCTTCCCTTTCAGGCCGTCATCCCGGAAGCGGCGCAGCCGCTATCCGGGACCCAGACGCCAGGTACGGGTTCAACCTCAGCGGATAGACCCGCCGCCTGGGTCCCGGATCTGCGGCTCGCCAGCGAGCCTTGTCCGGGATGACGGCGAGGGAGAGCATGTTCAGGCGAAGATCAGCTCGATCTCTTCCGGGCTCAGCAACCGCCACTCGCCCGGCCCCAGATCCTCCGGCAAAACCAGTCCGCCCAACCGCTCGCGGTGCAGGGCCTCGACGTGGTTGCCGGCGGCGGCGAACATGCGGCGCACCTGATGATAGCGTCCCTCGGTCACGGTCAGCAGAGCCTCGGTCGGCGACACCACGTCCAGAATGGCCGGCGACAACGGCTTGTCCTCGCCCTCCAGCACCAGATCCCCCGAAGCAAACAGCGCGCCCTCGGTACCGGTCAGCGGCCGCGCCAGGGTGGCGCGATAGACCTTGGCCACGTGGCGCTTGGGGCTGATCACCCGGTGCAGCAGGTCGCCGTCGTCGGTCAACAGCAGCAGGCCTGAGGTCTGCTTGTCCAGCCGCCCAATGGTCGAGATGGCCGGGTCGCGACGCTTCCACCGATCCGGCAGGATGTCATAGACCAGCGCCCCGTCTTCCTTGCGTGAACAGGTCATGCCCAGCGGCTTGTTCAACAGCATGACCAGACCGGCCACCGGGTCCAGCGGCTCGCCGTCGATCTCCATCCGCGTCGGCAGGTCGGGCGTCACCGGAATGCGTTTCGACACATCGGTCAGGTCGGCGCCGTCCAGCACGATGCCGCCCGCCTTGCCCAGCCGCGCCATCTCGGCCCGCGAGCCGTAGCCCATGGAACCGAGCAGTTTGTCGATCCGACTGGTTGGGGTCCTACCGCCCTTCGGGCTGCTTGAGGACGTGTTCACTTCACGGTCTCGAAGATCTTGTAGCCGCCCTGGTCGGCGACCATCCGCACCCGCTTGAAGGCGGCGTTCAGCTCGGCCTCATAGGGCAGGTGCCGGTTGGCGACCAGCCAGGCCACGCCGCCGGTCTTCAGCAGGGCCGCCGCCTGACGGATGAAGTTCTGGCCCAGACGCCGGTCCTCGGCCCCGCCGTCGTGGAAGGGGGGATTGCTGATGATGAAGTTCAGCTCGCCCGCCGTCGGCAGGGTGCGCACGTCGGCCCATTCAAAGCTCGCGCGCAGGTCCTCGACATTCTTCCTCGCCGCCGCCACGGCGCGCCGGTCGAGGTCGATCAGACGCAAGCTCGTGACCGTCGGCGAGCGCAGCGCCACCAGCGACAGGGCCCCGAAGCCGCAGCCCAGATCGGCGCCCGCCCCCTTCAGCGGCGGCATGACCCCGGCCAGCAGGGCCGTGCCCGGATCGACCCGATCCCAGGCGAAGACGCCCGGCTGCGACCAGGCCTCCAGACCCTCGACCTGTTGCAGGGCGCCTGCCGCAATCGCCGCATCCAGCCCCTCAATGGTCTCGGGACGGATGACGACGCAGCGGCGATGGTGGGCCTTGGCCGTCTCGCCGACTTCAAGACCGAAGCCCTTCAGCTCCTTGCCCAGGCGCGAGCCGCCCTTGTCCTTGGGCGCCATGACGTCCAACCGTCCGCCGACCTTCAGCGCCCGCAGCGCCAGAGCCAGGGTGTAGCGCCGCTCCACCACGCCCGGCGGGGCGTAGATCATCGCCTCGTCCACCGAACCGGGGGCGAGGTCTTCCAACGCGGTCGCGCCGGGGATCAGAGGCGAGGTCTGCACCGCGCCGGTCGGAACGTCGAACACCGCCGGCGGGCGGCCATAGAGGATCGTGGTCATGGGGCGGGCCTATAACGCTTTCCTCCCTGTTCGCGAAGCGAATGGGGAGGGGGACCACGGAGTGGTGGAGGGGGCGAAGCCGACCTGAACCGTCGAGACGCCCCCTCCGTCACGGCCGCTGCGCGTCCGCGCCACCTCCCCATTGCTGCGCAACAGGGAGGAGAAGCGGGTGACACCCCCGAACGGATCAGGCACAACCCGCCGATGCTCGCAGACCCCATCCGTTCCGCTTCGCCCGCTCAGCTCGACCTGGGCGCCGCGCGCGAGGTGCTGGGCCGGGTCTGGGGCCACGCCGATTTTCGCGGTTTGCAATCCCATGTCGTGGCCGAGGTTCTGGCCGGGCGCGACGTCATGGCCGTCCTGCCGACCGGCGGCGGCAAGAGCGTCTGCTATCAGATCCCGGCCATCCTGCGCCCCGGCGTCGGTCTGGTCGTGTCGCCGCTGATCGCCCTGATGACCGATCAGGTCGAGGCCCTGAAGCAGCAGGGCGTGGCCGCCGCCCGCCTCGATTCCGGCGTGCCGATGGAGGAGCGTTCCGCCATCTGGCGCGCCGCGCGCTCGGGCGAACTGGACCTGCTCTATGTCTCGCCCGAAGGCCTGGCCGCGGGCTCCATGCTGGAGCGGCTGTCCGAGATCGACCTCAGTCTGATCGCCATCGACGAGGCCCACTGCGTCAGCCAGTGGGGCCACGACTTCCGCCCCGACTACCGCTCGCTGGGCCGCCTGGCCGAGATCTTTCCCGGCGTCCCGCGCATCGCCGTGACAGCGACCGCCGACGCCCGCACCCGCGACGACATCCTGGCCTCGCTGCGACTGGGTGAAGCCCGCGTCTTCGTCGACAGCTTCGCCCGCCCCAACCTGCAACTGTCCGCCGAGCGCAAGATCAACGGCAGCCGTGCCCGCACCGACGCCGCCGTGGTCGAACTGGTGCGCGAGCGGCGCGGCAAGTCGGGCGTGGTCTATTGCGGCAGCCGCGACGGCTGCGAGCGCGTGGCGCAAACCCTGCGCGACGCCGGGACCAACGCCATCGCCTATCACGCCGGCTTCGACGCCAAGGACCGCGACCGGCGGCTGGAGCGCTTCCTGGCCGAGGACGGCGCAGTCATGGTCGCCACCATCGCCTTCGGCATGGGGGTGGACAAACCCGACGTCCGCTTCGTCATCCACGCCGATCCGCCCGGCAGCCTTGAGGCCTACTGGCAGGAGATCGGCCGCGCCGGGCGCGACGGCGAACCCGCCGAGGGCATCACCCTCTACGGCCCCTCCGACATCGCCTGGTCCCTGCGCCGCCTCGAAGGCCGCCCCATGGCCGAGGAGGTCAAGCAGGTCCAGACGCGCAAGGTGCGCCAGCTGTTCGCCATGCTGGACGGCGCCGTCTGTCGCCCCCAGGCCGTGCGCCGCTACTTCGGCGAAACCGACGCCCAACCCTGCGGCGTCTGCGACATCTGCGGCGACCCGCCCGCCACCTTCGACGCCGTGGTCCCGGCGCAAAAGGCCCTGGCGGCGGTGCAACGCCTGGGCGAACGCTTTGGTCGGACCCGCGTGGTCGACCACCTGCTGGGCAAGACCAAGGATGTCCAGCCGTGGGAGGCGAACCTGTCCACCTGGGGCATCGGCGCCGACCTGTCGCTGACGGCGTGGCGCGACGTCATCGACCACCTGCTGTTCGAGGGCCTGCTGGTCGAGGACCCGAACGAAGGCAAGCCCATCATCCAACTGGGCGATCCTGAGGCCGTCCGCGCCGTCTATCGCGGCGAGCGCCCCGTTCAGGTGCGCAAGGCGCCGGTCCGCGTGGTCGAGGCCGAACGTCCGCGTCGCAACGCCGGCCGCAACCTGGCCGCCGAGGCGCTGGACACGGACGTGCGCGCCCGCTTCGAGGTCCTGCGCGCCTGGCGCCGCGACCGCGCCGCCGAGCAGCACGTCCCCCCCTATGTCATCTTCCAGGACAAGACCCTGGTCGAGATCGCCCTCAGCGAACCACGCAACCTCGAAGCGCTCGGCCGCATTTCCGGCGTCGGGGCGGGCAAGCTCGAACGCTACGGCAAGGGCGTGCTCGAGGCCCTGCGCGCGGCGGACTGATCGCCCTTCCATGACCAAAGCTTAACTGGCGCGGCCGGCTTCGCCCTGCCACCCCTTCGGCTGACACCGGTAGGGGGAAGCGTAACATGAAGCGGTTTCTGACGGCGGGCGCAGCCTGCCTGGCGATGGCGAGCGCGGCTCAGGCGCAGGAGGCTCCGGCCAACGCGCCCAAGCCTATGGACCTGCCGCGCGACTGGTCCGCGACCCTGACGCAGGACGCCACCGGCCTGCACGACATCATGATCGACAGTCATCCGGGCGTGCACGATCCCCTCAACCCGGCCTTCAAACCTCGGCTGGAGGAAGGCCTGACCGTCGCGCTGGAGCGGGCCAGGACCACGACCGACGCAGGCGGCTGGTGGTGGGCGCTGCGGGCCTATGTCGCCAGCTTCGAAGACGGCCATGTCGGCATCAACATCACCCAGCCGAACTACGGCTTCCCCACCCGCTGGCCCGGCTTCCTGACCATCTATCGCGGCGCCGATCAGGTGGTGGCCGACCGCGAACCCGCCGACGCCGCGACGCCGCCCCTGGGCGCCCGGCTGATCGACTGCGACGGCGTGGCCGCCGAGGCCCTGGCCGAGCAGCGCATCGGCCAGTTCCGGGGCCGCTGGTTCCTGGAAGCCCAACGCACCCTCTACGGCGACTGGCAGTTCCTCAGCGCGCAAAACCCGTGGATCGGAGAGATGCGTCAGTGCCGGTTCGAGGCCGACGGCGCGACGAAGACCTACGCCCTGAACTGGCACGCCACGCCTGAGGACATCTACGCCCGTCGCGCCAGGCTGGCCCAGCGCGCCGCGACCGACTTCGGCCTGAAGCATTTCGACGACGGCGGCTTCTGGATCTCGACGCCTTCGTTCAACGGCGATCCCGCCAGCGAAACCCACGCCAAGCTGACCGCCCTGATCGCCGACATGAAGGCCAAACAGGACGCCCTGCGGCTGGCCCCTTACGTCGTGCTGGACCTGCGCGGCAATGGCGGCGGCTCCTCGCACTGGAGCCAGCTGATGGCCGAGGTCCTGTGGGGCGACGCCTGGATGGCCGCCCATCCCGAGCCGGCGATAGAGGCCGTCGAGTGGCGCGCCTCGGACGGCAATATCGCCGAAATCTCCGCCTTCCTGGACAAGCTGCGCGCCACGAACGGCCAGCCGGAGCTGATCACCTGGGCCGAAGACGCCATCAACGGCATGAAGGCCGCCCAGGCCGCCGGTCAGGTCTACTGGCGCAGCGCCAATGACGAGAAGCCGGCCGACGCCGCCCCCCCGCCGCCCGCGCCGCAGCTGATGGCCGGCCGGGTCTATGTCCTGACCGATTCCAGCTGCGGCTCCGCCTGCCTCGACGCCGTGGATCTGTGGAAGACCGCAGGCGCCCTCCAGGTCGGGCGCGAGACCTCGGCCGACACCGTCTACATGGAGATCCGCGAACCCGTCCTGCCCAGCGGCCTGGCCCAGATCGCCGTGCCGATGAAGGTCTATCGCGGCCGCGCGCGCGGCAACAACGAACCGCAACGCCCCCAGTATGTCATTGACGGCGACATGAGCGACGACGCCGCCCTGCTGGCCTCCATCCGCCGGCTGCAGCCTAACTGAAGCCTCAGCGCAGGAAGCGTTCGACCGCCGCCTGGAAACGGCGCGGCTGGTCGATCATGACCATGTGATCGGCCCCTTCGATCCGCTCGAAGGCGGCCGGGCGCGGCAGGCTGCGATAACCGGCGCGGAACAGGCCGTCGATGTGGCTGCGCGGGCTGCGGTCGTCAGCGCTCCAGCCATAGACGACGGTGACGGGGGCGGTGATCGAAGGCAGGCGCGAACGCAGGTCCACCGTCATCACCTCGTACAGGCCCTGCGCCAGGGTGCGTCGGTCGCCGCCCTGCCAGCCGAGCGTGCCGAACAGACTGTCCGCCGCGCCGCCCATATCGGCCCCCATGCCCCGGGCCTGGGTCTTCAACGCTTCGTCGCCGAACAGCAGCAGGCCCTGATAGGCCAGTCGCGCCAGAGGCTCGACATCCCCCGTCGTGGCGCCCGCGCTGATCAGCGACGGGAAAAAGGGCGAGGCGTCCACCACCATGACCCGACCCACGCGCGGGCCCGCGTCAGCGGCGACCCTCAGGGCGATCTGGCCGCCCATCGAGTGACCGATCACGGCAGGTCGGGTCAGTTCCCGCTCGGCGATGTAGCGCCGAATCTCGGCTGCAGCCGGAGCGCCGATCAGACCCGCATCATTGGCCAGGGCCGGCACGTCGCCGAAACCGCGCACCGTCACCAGATGGACCCGGTACCGCCCCTCCAGAGCGCTGGCTGTGCGCGTCCAGACGGCCGATGTCGAAGCCAGGCCAGGGATCAGGATGACGTCCGGACCGGAACCGCGCGTCTCGACCACGATCCGGTCAGACTGGAAAGCGCCGGGAGCCGCCGCCAGAGCCAACGCAGGGCTCCACAACAGGACCAGAAGACTCAAAAGAAAGCGCGTCATCAGAAAAACCTAGCCTTGGATCACGGCGAAGAGTCGGCAGAGGGAGCTAGTTGAATTTTCGCCGTTTCGGGTGTGAAATCGTCTCATCCTGGGGAGGATCCGATGAAGCCCATCCTATTGACCGCCATTCTCGCCGCCGCCGCCGTATCTGCGGGCGCAGCGTCCGCCGAAGAATGGAACGCCTTTTCGCGCAACGCCCGACTGGTCTATCTCGCCGATGTCGGGGGAATCGCCACGGTCGGCGACGCGTCCAGCATCCGCGTGGCCCGCGTCTCGCTGCAGTCTCCCGCCGGGGACTACAGCCACAAGATCGATGAATACGAGATCCGTTGCGCCGCCAAGCAGGCGCGCATCCTGGCCGAAATCGAGTACGGACCCGACGGCGCCGAAGTCGAGCGCTATCCCGAGGCTGACCCCGCCTGGGACGACATTCGCCCCACCAGCCTGAGCGCCTATATCCAGCCCATCGTCTGCGAGGGCGCCCGCGCGGACGGCCCCAACGCAAGCTCCATCAAGGCCTATATCGACAGCGGGCGCGGCCAGTAGCCGAGCGCACATCATCGCCACACAGCAAAACGGCCGCCCCAGGGATGGGGCGGCCGTTTCATTTTCAGCGCCTGGAAAGTTTCAGGCGGCGGCGGGCTTGGGCCCGTCTGCGCCCTCTTCGGGGATGTCGTCGAGTTCGCCCTCCCACTTGGCGACCACGGCGGCGGCGACGGAGTTGCCGACCACGTTGGTGGCCGAGCGACCCATGTCGAGCAGGTGGTCGACGCCCAGGACGATGGCGATCCAGGCTTCGGGCAAACCGAAGTAGGTCAGGGTCGCCATGATCACCACCAGCGAAGCGCGCGGAATGCCGGCGATGCCCTTGGACGTCACCATCAGCAGCAGCAGCATGAAGACCTGCTGCGAGACGCTGAGGTGCACGCCGTGCGCCTGCATGATGAACATGGTGGCGAAGGTGCAGTAGAGCATCGAGCCGTCGAGGTTGAACGAATAGCCCAGCGGCAGGACGAAGCTGACGATGCGGCGACGCACGCCGACGGTGGGCAGGGCGTCCAGGATGCGCGGATAGGCGGCCTCCGAGCTGGCGGTCGAGAAGGCCAGCAGGGCCGGGGTGCGGATCACCTTGAACAGGGGCAGGACGCGACGGCCCAGGACGGCGGCGCCGGCCAGGAACAGCAGGCCCCACAGGATGCCCATCGAACCGTAGAAGCCCAGCACGAACTTGGCGTAGACGGCCAGCATCTCCAGCCCTTGCGTGGCGATGGTCGAGGCCAGGGCGGCGAAGATGGCCAGGGGGGCCAGCTTCATCACGAACTCCGTCACCTTCAGCATGATGCTGGCGGCCTGTTCGACCAGGTTCAGCACCGCCGGCGCCTTGTCGTCCAGGGCGGCGACCGCCGTGCCGACGAACAGGGAGAAGACCACGATCTGAAGGATCTCGTTCTTGGCCATGGCGTCGAAGATCGAGGTCGGCACCAGGTGGGTGACGAAGCCGTGCAGCGAGAAGGCGTCGGTCGAGGCGGCCGGCGCCGTCGCCAGCGCCGCCTGCGGCAGGTGCATCCCGGCGCCCGGCTGCAGCAGTTGCACCATGATCAGGCCCAGCAGCAGCGACACCACCGAGGCGCCGATGAACCAGGTCATGGTCTTGACGCCGATGCGCCCGACCGAGGCGGCGTCTTCCATGTGGGCGATGCCCGCCACCAGGGTGGTGAAGACCAGGGGCGCGATGATCATCTTGATCAGACGCAGGAAGACGTCGGTGATCAGCGACAGATTCTTGGCGGCGGCCGCCGCCTGATCGGCGCTCAGGGACTGGTTGACGCCCCAGCCGACCAGCACGCCCAGGATCATGGCGCCGATGATGAGGTAGGCGAATATTCGGTTCATTTTCAATGTTCCAACTGCACTCGGCCCACCCCGTCGGAACACCGTCCCCCCGACCGTCCGAGCCTTGTCCGTCCATACGGAAGCGGGGCGGCGGACGCCCGAAACATCCACCGCCCCGCCTCGTTCACATCTTGCTAAAGCCTAACGGCCCGCACGACTAGATCAGAACGACCTGCGAATCGTCGCGTGCCCGGGACGCTCCCCGCTCTTCATCGGGCGACGCCGGCAAGGACAATGCCCGGCAGGCGCACCAACGCTCTCGTTCCGTCGACAGGTCCAGGGCGCAGTACGACCGTGCCGCCGCCGCGCTCCACGATCGATCGGCTGATGGGCAGGCCCAGCCCGGCGCCGCCGGTGGCGCGGCTGCGCGAGGCCTCCAGGCGACGGAAGGGGGTAAAGACCGCCTCCAGCTGATCCTGCGGCAGGCCCGGCCCTCCGTCGTCGATGACGACGACGACCTCTCCACCTTCCGACGTCACAGCGATCTCGGCCCGGTCGCCATACAGCACCGCATTGTCGATCAGATTGGCCAGGGCGCGCTCCAACTGGTCCCGATCGCCGCGAACCAGATGCTCGCCGTCCGCCACCAGCGTCACGTCTCGTCCCATCGCCACCTGTCGCGCCACGCATTCACGCGCCAGATCGGCAAGGTCCAAAGGCTCGGACGTCCATGGCGCCTCCTCGCCGCGCACATAGGTCAACAGTTGGGCGATCAGCCGCTCCATCCGGGCGATGTCGGCGATGGCGGCCTCGCGCGGGACTTCCGACAGCCCCTCCACCCGCAGACGCAGGCCGGTCAACGGTGTTCTCAGGTCGTGGGCCACGGCGGCCATGATGGCGGTCCGTTCCTTCAGCGCCTCGCCCAGACGGTCGCGCATGGCGTCCAGGGCCCGGGCCGCTTCCGCCGCCTCGCGCGGGCCGCCGACGAAGGCCGTCGCGGGTTCATCGCCGCGCGCCGCCTCGGCCAGGCGTTGGAACGGCGCAGCCAGCCGTCCCGCCCCCCACAGGGCCAGCGGCAACAGGACGGCGGCGGCGATCAGGAAGGCCAGCCCCATGCGCAACCGCTGCGGCGTCAGCCACGGCGACGGCGGCGTCACCATCGCCCAGCGCCCGTCCGCCTGACGCGCCGCCGCCTCGAAGGAGGCGAAGCTCATCCCCGGCGAAAGGGCCATGCTCGCCAACAGGGCCTTCAGTCCCTCCGACGGCGCAGGCGGCAGGGAGCCGCCCGCCGGAACGCGCTCGGGGCTCAACGGTCGCACCCGTACCTCGGCCATCGGCGCGTCCAGCAGCACCGCCAGCCCGGCCTGGGCCACGAGAGCCTGGCCGGCGCGCGCGGCCTCAAACGGCGGCGCGGCGACGACACGACGCCGCCAGCCCGTCTCCGCTTCACCGCTCAGGGCCGCCTGCGCCTCGGCCAGCGTCACCCGCGCGGGCGGCGGGGCGGGAAAGGCTAGGGCGATGACGAAGGCGACCGTCAGGCACAGCAGGATGGCCGCGACAGTGAAGCCCGCCGTCAGGGTGCGGATGGACAGCGTGCTCATCGTCGCACCGGCGCGCGGAAGCGATAGCCCGCCCCGCGCACCGTCTCGATCAGCGGCGCCTGCCCCGGCCGGTCCAGCTTGCGCCGCAGACGGCTGACCGCCAGATCGACGGCCCGGTCGAAGTTCTCGGCCAGAGGCCCGTGGGTGTTCTCCAGGATCTGGTCGCGGCTCAGGATACGCCCGCCCGACCGCATGAAGGTCAGCAGCAGGGCGAACTCGCCTGCCGTCAGTTCCACCGCCTCTCCTCCCGGATCGGACAGCCGCCGCGCCTCGACCTCCAGCGTCCAGCCCTCGAAGGCCAGGCCCCGATCCATCGCCTCGTCCGCGTGGACGGGGCGACGCAGAACGGCGCGGATGCGGGCCAGAAGCTCGCGCGGCTCGAACGGCTTGGGCAGATAGTCCGCAGCCCCGACCTCCAGGCCGACGATGCGGTCGGTCGTCTCGCCCATGGCGCTGAGCATCAGCACCGGGGCTCGCCCCTGCAACCGCCGACAGATCGACAGCCCGTCCTCGCCCGGCATCATCACGTCCAGCACGACCAGATCAGGCATGGCCTCGGCCAGCCGCGCGTCCATGGCCGCGCCGCCATCCGCCGTCCGCACGCCATAGCCCGCGCCCGACAGATAGTCCTGCAAGGCCCCCCTCAGGCTGGCGTCGTCATCGACGATCAGGATGTCGGCCGTCGCGTTCATGATCCCCCTGTCCTCTTCCCCTTTTGTATCTCTGTTGTGTCGGCGCGCGCTCGGCAAGCGCCCCGTCGGACATGAAGGCGATACGGAGCCCGGCGAGCCTGATCCTCCACCTTCGGAGACGCCCATGTTCGCCCTTGTCCTGCTGCTGACCTCGACCGCCGCATCCGCCGCCCCCCTTCATGCATCTGGCTCCCTCTGCGCCCGCGCCCTCGCCGCCGCGCCTGATCTCAGCTGCGCCGGGTCGGGGCACGGCGTCGCCCTGGCGGCCACTGCGGAGGAGGCGGAGCGGCTGGCGGGCTACGCTCGGGCGGGCGAGACCCGGTTCACCGCGCAGTTCGGTCGCGACATCGCCCCCTATGTCGTGATCTCGACCCCGCCCGTCCCGCAACGCGCCGCCCTGACCGCCGCCGGCTTCACCCACGTCCTGCCCTGGCCCGCCCCGCGCGCCTTCGATGAGGCGGCCCGTCGCGGCGTCGAACAGGGGACCAGACGCTTCGCCGCCTCCCAGAACATGACCCCGACCCAGACCGAGGAGGTCGTCGCCCGCGCCCTGTCCCAGATCCCGGACGCCAGGGCCCAGGCCGCACTGGACGCGGGCATGGTCCCGCATGAACTGGGCCACCTGTGGTTCACCCAGGCCTTCTGGCCACAGCCCGCCTCGACTGACGCCGACGCTCCGCGCCACTACGGCGGTCCCGGTCCCGACTGGCTGGACGAAGCCGCCGCCGTCGTACTGGAGGACGAGGCCACCGCCGCCCAGCGGCGCGACCAGTTCCGCGCCCTCATCAAGGGTGAGGTCGTGCCCGCCGTCGGCCCCATCGACGGCCGCGCCATGCTGCTGGACCTGCCCGGCCTGTTGACCCGCGAACATCCCGGTCTGGCGCGCGCCGTCGCCGTCGCCCCCGAGGTCGCGGCCAGCGGCGGCGTCGGCGTCAGCTTCACCCCGGCCGGCGCCGGTCCCCGTCCCGCCGCGATGGAACGCGTCTTCTACATCCAGGCCCGCGTCTTCGCCGACTATCTGATCCAGAAGTCAGGCCGCCCGACCATCCTCGCCGACATCGCACAAGGCATGGCGGGCGGCGTCAGCTTTGAGGTCTGGCTCGCCGCCAAGGGGGGCGATTTCGGCCTGCCCGCCTCCGTCAGGGACCTCCAGAAGGACTGGGTAGCATTCGCGACGACTGCATAGCCGGCGCTGAAGCCGCTGATCGCCGCATCGAAGGCTCTGGAAAAAATGACCGTTGGTCGAATTTCACTGACACGGACTCTCGCCGTTTTGAAAAATTTATAAATTACAAAATGCTACCGGGTTCTCGGGAAAGCTCCCACGACTCCAGCTCCCGACCCTGGGCCGCACCCTGGCCGTCATGCAGATGTCCGGCGGCTCGCAAAGCTTCAACGCGGTCGATACCCCGCGCCTGCAGGGCCGCTGTGTGCGGATGATCACCATCCCCCCCGGCGATCTTCAAAGGCATGCCGGTCATCGAATAGGCGGAAGCACGACCCAAGTCAGTTGGGCGAAACAGGAGTCGATTTCATGAAATTCGACAGTTCTGAACAGAAGTGGCGCACCCGACAGGATTCGAACCTGTGACCTCTGCCTTCGGAGGGCAGCACTCTATCCAGCTGAGCTACGGGTGCGTCTGCGGCGTCAAAGCCGGACGGCGGTGCTTACAGCATGGGCCGGGCGGCCTCAATCCCTGAATCTCGGCGGCGACGCCTTCTTGGCGTGAAGGCCGCAAGGGCCTAGCGTCGCGGTCGGAGAGAGGGAGTTTCCATGCGCCATATGACGATCGCCGCCCTGATAGGCGCCAGCCTCCTGACCGCCTGCGCAGGCACGCCTCGGCCCGCCGCCGACAGCCTTGACGCCGTGGCCCGCGACTATGTCGCCCTGACGCTGGAGATCGGCGAGCGCGAGCCGGGCTATGTCGATGCCTATTACGGCCCGGCGGAATGGGCCGAGGCGGCCAAGGCCCATCCGCGCGCCCTGCCCCAGCTGGCCGAGAGCGCCGCCGCCCTGAGCCGTCGACTGGAGACCTTGCCGACGGCGGGTCTGGACGCGCAGAGCCGGCAACGCCGCGCCTATCTGTCGGCCCATGTCTCGGCGGCCTCGGCGCGGTTGCGGATGCTGCAGGGCGAGAAGATGAGCTTTGCCGACGAGGCCCAGGCCCTGTTCGGGGTGCGGCCGGAGCTACGGCCTTTGTCTTCTTACGATCCCGTGCTGGCGCGCATCGACGCCCTGATCCCCGGCGAGGGCCCGCTGGCCGACCGGGTCGCGGCCTTCCGCGCCCGCTACGTCATTCCCAAGGATAGGCTGGAGCCGGTGATGCGGGCCGCCATTGCGGAGTGCAAGGCGCGCACCGAGCGGCGCATGACCCTGCCGGCCGGCGAGACCTTCACCCTGGAGTTCGTCAACAACAAGCCCTGGTCGGGCTACAACTGGTACAAGGGCAACGCCTTCAGCCTGATCCAGGTCAACACCGACCTGCCCATCTATATCGACCGCGCCGTCGATCTGGGCTGCCACGAGGGCTATCCCGGCCACCACGTCTACAACGCCCTGCTGGAACAGACCTTTGTGAAACAGAAGGGCTGGGTCGAGATGAGCGTCTACCCCCTGTTCAGCCCCATGTCCTTCATCGCCGAAGGCAGCGCCAACTACGGCATCGACCTGGCCTTCCCCGGCCATGAACGCACCGATTTCGAAAAGCGCGTGCTGTATCCGCTGGCCGGGCTGGACCCGGCGACGGCCGAGGCCCAGACGCAGTTGCTGGCCCTGACGCGCGAGCTGGGCCGGGCGGAGTACACCGTGGCGGACGCCTATCTGGCCGGGCGGATCGACCGCGAGACGGCGCTGGACCAATTGCAGAAATACAATCTGGTGGCGCGCGACCGGGCCAACCAGCGCCTCAGCTTTATCGAGACCTACCGCAGCTACATCATCAACTACGGCCTGGGCCGCGACATGGTGCAGGCCTGGGTCGAGGGTCAGGGGCCGGATCATTGGGCCACGACCGAGCGGCTGCTGGCCAGTCAGACCCTGCCGGTCGACCTGGACTAAGCCGCGAGGCAACCCCCTTCGGCGTCTTGCGTTTACCGCCAAGGTTCAACGCAAGAAGGGGGACAACCCATGCGCATCCTGATCATCGCCGCCGCCTCGGTTCTGGCGCTCGGCGCGAGCGCCTGCACCCAGGCCGAGCAGGAGAAGGCCGAGACCCACGCCGAGGCCGCAGGCGACAAGGCGGCCGAGGTCGCCGCCCAGACCGGCGAGGTCGTCGAGTCCGGCGCCATGAAGGCGGCTCAGGCGGTCGAGGAAGGCGCCGGCAAGGTCGCCGACAAGCTGGAAGACAATCAGGCCCAGGCCGCCGCCGAGGGTCGCCCCGGCGCCGTCGATCCGGCCACGGACACGCGGGTCCCGGCGAAGAACTGACTAGCCCTTCTCCCCTTGAGGGAGAAGGTGAGCGCCGAAGGCGCTTGGATGAGGGGTGTCAGCGCCTTGCTTGGCAATGTGCGCCGCTGATACCCGCGCCGGACTAACTGAAGGGCGCCGTCGTCACCCCTCATCCGTCATGCTGCGCACGACACCTTCTCCCTCAAGGGGAGAAGGATTCAGCCTTCCGCCAGCAGAGCCTCCACCAACGCCTTGGCCTCATCGCTGGCCCAGTCCGCCTCACCGGTCAGAACCGCGCGGACATTCCCCTGGCGGTCCAGCAGGATGGTCTGCGGCATGGCCCCCTTGCCGGGGAACTCGAACGGCAGCTGGAATTTCGGATCGGCGTAATAGGCCAGCGGGGGATGGTCGGCGATGAAGGCGCGGGCCTCGGGCACGGCCTTGTCGACGTCCATGCTGATCGTCACCACGGCGACGTCGTCGCGATCCTTATAGTGTTCGGCCAGAGCCGCGAGCGTCGGCATCTCGATCTTGCAGGGCGCGCACCAGGTGGCCCACAGGTTGACCACCGCCACCTTGCCCTTGAAGTCGGCGAAGCGGACATCGTGCCCCTCGGCGTCCTTGAAGACGTAGTCGGGGGCGGGCGTCGGGGCGGGAGTCAGCAGCTTGGCCAGCGAGCCTTTCGCATAGACCGACAGGGCCGATGACGCGGACTCTTTGCCCCCGCCGTCGCGATTGGCGTATAGCATCGCCGCGCCGCCGATCGCGCCGATCAGCAGCACAGCCGCCGCCACGCCCGCCAAAGTCCGTTTAGAGCCGCTCATGTCCGACACGCCTTCCAACACCCCTCAAGGCCAGTCTCTATGGGGCGGGCGCTTCAGCGCCAAGCCCGCAGACATCATGCAGGCCATCAACGTCTCAATCGGCGTCGACAAACGCCTGTGGGCGCAGGACCTCGCCGGCTCGCGGGCCCATTGTCGCATGCTGGCCCAGCAGGGCATCATCCAGCCGGCCGACGCCGAGGCCATCCTCGGCGGGCTGGACGTCATTGAGGGCGAGATCAGGGACGGGTCTTTCCCCTTCCGCGACGCCTATGAAGACATCCACATGAACGTCGAAGCTCGCCTGTCGGAGCTGATCGGCGAGCCGTCGGGGCGTCTGCACACGGCGCGCAGCCGCAATGATCAGGTGGCGACCGACTTCCGCCTGTGGGTGCGCGACGCCTGCGACCGCACCGTGGCGCAACTGAAAGACCTGCAGGCCGCCCTGCTGGACCGGGCCGAGCAGCACGCGGGCGACCTGATGCCCGGCTTCACCCACCTGCAGACGGCCCAGCCGGTGACCTTCGGCCACCACCTCATGGCCTATGTCGAGATGTTCGGCCGCGACGCGAGCCGCTTCAATGACGCCCGCGCCCGCATGAACGAGAACCCCCTGGGCGCCGCAGCCCTGGCCGGTTCGCCCTTCCCCATCGACCGCCACATGACGGCGAAGGCCCTGGGCTTCGACCGTCCCATGGCGAACTCGCTGGACGCCGTGTCGGATCGCGACTTCGCCCTGGAAAGCCTGGCCGCCGCCTCCATCGCGGCGGGCCACCTGTCGCGTCTGGCCGAGGAGATCGTGGTCTGGATGACGCCGATGTTCGGCTTCGCCTCACTGCCCGACGACCTGACCACCGGCTCGTCCATCATGCCGCAGAAGCGCAACCCCGACGCCGCCGAACTGGTGCGCGCCAAGACGGGCCGCATCAACGGCGCCCTGATCGCCCTGACCACGGTGATGAAGGGCCTGCCGCTGGCCTATTCCAAGGACATGCAGGAGGACAAGCCGCCGGTGTTCGAGGCCTTCGACGCCCTGGATCTGGCCCTGACCGCCATGACCGCCATGGTCGCCGCCATCATTCCCAACACGTCGCGCATGGCCGCCGCCGCCGGCGCCGGCTTCTCGACCGCCACCGACCTGGCCGACTGGCTGGTGCGCGAACTGAACCTGCCGTTCCGCCAGGCCCACCACGTCACCGGCGCCGCCGTGAAGCGGGCCGAGACGCTGGGCGTCGGTCTGGGCGAATTGCCGCTGACGGAGCTGCAGGCTCTGGATGGCCGGATCACCGAAGGCGTGTATGAAGTCCTGACGCCGGAAGCCTCCTGCGCCAGCCGCCAGAGCTTCGGCGGCACGGCGCCGGATCAGGTCCGCGCCCGTATCGCCGACTGGAGAAGCCGCCTGTGAAAAAGACCCTGATCCTCGCGGCCGCCGCCGCCCTGCTGCTCTCGGCTTGCGGCCGCATGGCCGATCTGGAAGCGCCCGGCGCCGTTCAGACGGAGCGCGCGCCGCGCGACAAGAACGCCGCCCGCCTGCCCGATCCAGCCACGATCAACACCGCCCCGCGCCAGAACCCGATCGACAGCGGGGCGTCGGACCCCTTCGGCCGCCCCCCATCGCTCTGATCGGCCCTCCCCCTCCAGACCGGACTCCCCGCCGTGCATTATTTCGACCTGAAGGACGGCGTTCTGCACGCCGAGGGCGTCTCGCTGGAGACGCTGGCGGCGGAGGTCGGCACCCCGACCTATGTCTATTCCTCGGCCACCCTGCGCCGTCACTACGGCCTGCTGCGCGACGCCTGCGACGCACACAAGGAGGCTCTGGGCGACGCCCTGATCGCCTTCGCGGTCAAGGCCAACTCCAACCTGTCGGTGCTGGCGACTCTGGCCAAGCTCGGCTGCGGCGCGGACACCGTGTCCGAGGGCGAGATCCGTCGCGCCCTGGCGGCGGGCGTTCCGGGTGAGCGCATCATCTTTTCCGGCGTGGGCAAGACCGACGCCGAACTGGCCTTCGCCATCGACGTCGGCGTGCGCCAGATCAACGTCGAGTCCTCGGCGGAACTGGAACGGCTGATCCTCGTGGCGGCGGCCAAGGCGGCGTCGCCCGCCATCGCCATCCGCGTCAATCCCAAGATCGGCGCGGGCGGCCACGCTAAGATCACCACCGGCGGCGCGGGCGACAAGTTCGGCGTCCCGGTCGAGGAGGCCCTGGCCCTCTACGCCCGCGCCTCCGCCTCGCCGCACGTCGCGCCCGTGGGTCTGGCCTGCCACATCGGCAGCCAGATCACCGACCTGACCCCGTTGGAAAACGCCTTCCGCGTTCTGCGCCAGATGACCGAGACCCTGCGCGCCCAGGGCCACAGCGTCACCCGCCTCGACCTCGGCGGCGGCCTGGGCGTGCCCTACTACGGCGACGCCGAAACCGCCTCGCCCGCCGACTATGTCGCCATGGCGGCGCGGGTTCTTGATGGCCTGAACGTCGAGGCGGCGTTCGAGCCGGGCCGTCTTATGGCCGCCAATGCGGGCGTGCTGCTGAGTCGGGTCATTCAGGTCAACGAGCGGACCGACGGGCGGCGTTTCCTCGTGCTGGACGCGGCGATGAACGACCTGATGCGTCCCGCCCTCTACGACGCCTTCCACGATCTGAAGCCGGTGCGTCCGTGCACAGGCGACGACCGTCCCTATGACGTGGTCGGCCCTGTCTGCGAGACCGGCGACACCTTCGCCCGCGACCGCGACCTGCCGCCGCTCGAGGCGGGCGATCTGGTCGTCTTCATGAGCGCCGGCGCCTATGGGGCCGTCATGAGCGGCGAATACAACACCCGCCCCCTGGCCGCCGAGGTTCTGGTCGACGGCGAGCGCTGCGCCGTCATCCGCCCGCGCCCGACCTATGAGCAGATGTTCGCGCGCGAGCCGATGGCGGACTGGCTGAAAGGGTAGCGACCTCAAACCCTGAGGTATCCAGCGATCCTCCCTCGCTTCGCAAGGGAGGATCAAGGACTTGAAGTACGTCGCTAATCCAGGGCGCAGATGTCCGGCAGGCCGCGCATCCCGCCCTTGTGGTCCAGGCCATAGCCGACGAGGAAACGGTTGGGGGCCTCCCAGCCGACGAAGTCCGGCTCGGGCGCGCGCGCCTCGGGCCAGGGCTTGCGGGCAAAGACGCAGGTCAGGACTTCCGACGCCCCGGCTTCCTTCGTGATGCGAACCGCCTCGGCCAGCGACAGGCCGGTGTCGAAGACGTCGTCGAGGATCAGCACCCGCTTGCCCGCGATGGGCCGTTGATAGGGGGCATAGACGTCGATCTTGCCCCGGCTGGTCTTCTCGTCGCCGTAGGAGGCCAGCCACAGGGCGTCGAAGCGGACGTGACGCCCCTCGCGCGACAGGGCGCGGGTCAGGTCGGCCCCGAACCACAGCCCGCCGGTCAGCAGGACGGCGGCCACCGTCTCGTCGTCGATGACGGGGGCGATGCGCCGCGCGAGGTCGGCGACGATCGCCTCGATCTCGGAATGCGGCAGGAGAACCGTGGGGGCGGGCGCCGGGTCGTGATCAGCCATGCCCGGCGGATACTCCCTGGGCGGGGCGGCTGTCGAGGGGCTGGGCGTCCCGGGGCGTCATATCGGCGCCCGTCCCGCGACGCAGACCCTCTTCGACAGCGGGCGGCGCACGACGAGCAGCCGGTTCGGCGGGGCGTGCCTCGGCCGGCGCGGCGGGAGCCTCGCGCTTCGGCTCCAGCACGAAATCGAAATTGGCTTCAGCGATCGTGTGATCCGCGTCGGGCACGACGACGGCGAAGCCCAGCACCTTCCCCGGCAAGACCGGCGCGGCCTCCAGGCGCACGATGCGATGCCCCACCTCTGCCCCGGCGGCGTTCAACAGGGCCACGCGCACGGGCGGCGCCACAACCTCGTTGTCGCGAATATTGCGCAGAGCGCCGGAGACCACGACCTTGCCCGGATCATAGGGAGCGAGGCGGATGCCGACGGCCTCGAACTCCAGCCCGGCCAAATTCACCGGCGCGCCGACCAGCTTGTAAACGGCGGCGGCCTGGGGCCAGGCCTGAACGATTTGCAGGCGGAAGGCGAAGGCGGCGCCGATCAGGGCCAGGAAGACCACGGTCAAGGCGGCCCAGACGGCGCCCTGGGTCGCCGCGCGACGCATCTTGCGCTGCTGCTCGGCCTTGGCGCGGAAGGCGCGCGGCAGTTCGGGCGCCGGCGTCTCGGCAAGGGTCTCGGGGGCCTCCTCGCGCTTGCCGAAACCGGCGGCCTCGGCGACCGGCTCGGCGGCGGCGGACAGTTCCAGGGGCTCGTCCTCCAGCGTCGCGCGCCAGTCATGACCGCAGGCCTTGCAGCGCACGCGACGGCCGTTCGGGCCAATCGCCTCGTCGGGAACAAAATAGCTGGTGGCGCAGGCGGGGCAGGTCAGTATCATGTCGGCTGACTGCGAGGCTCGACGCCCCCTCCTGTCGAGGCGCCCGCAACGCCCCGGTCCAATACGAAACCTGAATGCCAAACTCGACCCGACGCGCCGCCGACCCTGAACCCGCGCCCGACACCGTCCGCCTGCGGGGCGTGGGTTTCGGCTATGCGGGCAGGCCCGACGTCCTGCGCGACGTTAACCTAAGTCTGCCGCAGGGCTCTTTCCACTTCCTTACCGGACCCTCCGGCGCGGGCAAGTCTTCGCTGTTGCGGCTGCTGACCCTGGCCGAACGGCCGCAGACGGGGCGAATCAGTCTGTTCGGCCGCAACGTCACCGACCTGCCGCGCGGCGGCGTGCCCGCCTTCCGGCGGCGGATGGGGGTGGTGTTTCAGGACTTCCGCCTGCTCGATCACCTGACCGCCTTTGAAAACGCCGCCCTGCCCCTGACCCTGGCGGGCGGCAAGCCCGCCGACCACGCCGCCGACGTGGCCGAGATGCTGCGCTGGGTCGGCCTGGGTCAGAGGATGGACGCCCTGCCGCCCGCCCTGTCCGGCGGCGAGAAGCAGCGCCTGGCCATCGCCCGCGCCGTCATCACCCGCCCCCGCCTGATCCTGGCCGACGAACCGACCGGCAGCGTCGACCGGGCCATGGGCGAAAAGCTGATGCGGCTGTTCCAGTCGCTGAACAAGCTGGGCGCCACCGTCCTGGTCGCCAGCCACGACGAAGCCCTGGCCGCGCGCGTCGGCGCGTCCGTGCTGCGGCTGGAGAACGGCGAACTGCGTCTGACCGAGCCGACGGGAGCCGCCGCATGATCCGCGCCCTCTTCGCCACAGGGCCCGGCCTGTTGTCGCGCGAAGCGGGCGGCGAGCGCTGGCTGATGCTGGTCATCGCCGTGCTGTGCTTCCTCGCCTCCATCACCGCCGTCGGCGCCCTGGCCGCTGACCGGGCCGCCCACGGCTGGGCGCGCCAGTTGCGGGCCGAGGCCACGGTGCAGGTCCGCCCCCGCGTGGACGAGACCGGCCCCACCGCCGCCGCCCGCGCCGCCGAGACCCTGGCCGGGGTCAAGGGCGTGGCCGAGGCCGAGGCCATGGACCGCAAGGCGGCCGAAAGCCTGCTGCGGCCCTGGGTCGGCGAGGCGGCCCTGCCCGACCTGCCCTTGCCCTATCTGGTCACGGTGCGGCTGGACCCGCAGGCCCCGGCCAGCGCCCCGACGCTGAGCCGCGCCCTGGCCGAGGCCGGGCTGGACGCCACCGTCGACGACCACAGCCTGTGGCGCGGCGAGGTCGAGCGTTCGGCGGGCGTCATCACCGCCCTGGCCGGCGCGGCCTTCCTGCTGATCGCGGCGGCGACGGCGGCGGTCATCGCCTACGCCACCCGCGCGGGCATGGCGGCCCAGGCCGGCGTGATCGAGACCCTGAGCCTGAACGGCGCCTCGGACTTCTATGTCGCAGGCCTGTTCCAGCGCCGCTTCGGCGGACTGGCGGCGAAGGCCGGCGCCCTGGGGGCGGGTATCGCCGCCTTGCTGTTGGCCCTGCTGCGGCTGGTCGGTGGCGAGGGCGGCCTGACCCCGGCCCTGCCCCTGGCCTTCTCCGATCTCGCCATCCTGATCGCCTGTCCGGTTCTGGCCTTCGGCGTCGCCCTGCTGGCCGCCCGCTTCACGGCTCTGGCGAAGCTGGGCGCGCGTGGCTAGTTAAGCATCATGAAGTTCCTGACGCTGATCGCCGTGGTGGCGCTGATGTGGCTGGTGGGGTTGTTCGCCTTCGCCGAGCGCGTGCGCGGCCTGACGCCGGCGCCCGAGCCCGCACGCGCCGACGCCATCGTCGCCCTGACCGGCCCCTCGGCCGAGCGGGTCAACGCGGCCATCCGCCTGCTGGAACAGGACAAGGGCCGCCGGGTGCTGATCTCGGGCGTCAACCGCGACGTGCGCCGCCAGGAGTTGCGCGCCCTGACGCCGGGTTCCAGCAAGCTGTTCAACTGCTGCGTCGACCTGGGCTTCGAGGCCGAGAACACCGTGGGCAACGCCCAGGAGATCGCCGCCTGGGCCCGGGCCAAGGGCTATGACGACCTGATCGTCGTCACCTCCGACTACCACATGCCGCGCAGCCTGCTGGAAATTCGCGGCGCCGCGCCGGGCGTCAGGCTGACGCCCTACGCCGTCTCGACCCCGTCGCTGGACAATTCGCGCTGGTGGCGGGCCGCCGTCACCGCCCGGCGGATGACGCTGGAATACATGAAATACCTGGCCGTGCTGGGCCGCGAAGGCATGCATCGCCTGCGGGGCCATCATCCCGAACGCGCCGCGCCGCCGCCCCAGCCCGAGGCCGTCTGAATGACCACCGTCCGCTCGCTGCTTTTCGTCGTCTGGCTCTATCTGTCGATGGTGATTTTCGCCGTCGGCCTGTCGCCGGCCCTGCTGATGCCGCACGGCGCCGCCATGGGCGTCATCAAGCTGTGGTCGAAATTCGTCCTGTTCGGCCTGCGCTGGATCGCCGGGGTCAAGGTCGAGGTGCGCGGGCTTGAGCATCGCCCGACCGGCGCCGCTCTGCTGGCCTGCAAGCATCAGGGCATGCTGGACGTCATCGCCCCCTTCTCCTTCCTCGACGACACCTGCTTCATCATGAAGAAGGAGCTGATGCCCCTGCCCTTCTTCGGCTGGTTCGCCTGGAAGACGAAGATGATCGCCGTGGACCGTTCCGCCCATTCCAAGGCGCTGAAGGACATGGTGCGTCAGGCCCGCGCCCGTCACGCCGAGGGCCGCCAGATCCTGATCTTCCCCGAAGGCACGCGCGGCGAGATCGGCGCCGCCCCCGACTACAAGCCCGGCATCGCCGCCCTGTACCGCGACCTCGACAGCCCCTGCTGGCCCATCGCCACCAACTCGGGCGTCCACTGGCCGGCACATGGATTCAAGCGCTATCCCGGCACCATCGTCTTCGAGTTCCTGCCGCCCATTCCTGCCGGCCTGAAGCGCGCCGAGTTCATGGCCGAACTGGAGAACCGCATTGAAACGGCCTCCACCGCCTTGTTGAGGCCCTAAACACCGGCTTTGCAGGACGGCTATATCATCAGCCGTTGACCTGCGATCTTTCTATGTCCTCACGCGTCGCGCTCGCCGCCCTGGCCGCCGCCCTGTTCGCCCTGCCCGCCGCCTCCGCCCTGGCCCAGTCCATGCCCTATGAGGCGGTCGAGGCGCCGACCACGTGGAAGGTCGACATAGGCGGCGGGGTGGTGCGCGGCTTCAGCGCCACCGGCAATACCAACGACGAGTTCAACTTCACCGCCTGGGGCTCGGCCTCCTGGCGTGACGTGGTCTACGCCAACGGGCTGGACGGTCTGGGCTGGAACGCGGTCAAGCGCGACGATCTGCGCATGGGCGTGCAGGTGCGCCCGCGCTTCGCCGCCGGAGATATTGAAGGTCTGGATCGCCCCGAACTGGGCGCCGACGCGGCGCTCTACGCCTACAAGCGCCTGCCGGGGAATATCGTCGTCGGCGGCCGCATCCAGCACGACGTCAGCGGCGACGACGCGGGCCTGGAGTACTATGCCTCCGTCGGTCACCAGCGCGTGACGCGCGTCGGCCTGCTGCAGACCATGGGCTATGTGCGCGGCGGGAACGACGAACGCGCCCAGCGCTACTACGGCGTCACGGCGGCCGAGGCGCCGGGCAGCGGCTATGCCGCGTTCGAGCCGTCCGGCGGACTGACCGGTCTGGGCGCCGTGGCCCTGCTGGCCGTGCCGATAGGCGACCGCTTCGGCATGGGCGGCTTCATCAACTACGAACAGCGTCTGGGCGATCTGAAGGACAGTCCGCTGGTCGAGGACGACCACGTCTGGCGCGCGGGCCTGATCGGGGTCGTCCGTTTCAACAGCGGGCAGTAAGCCCAATCAGCTGGCGGCGAACTCGCTGAGGGCGTCGATCACGGCGCGGTTCTGGTCTTCCGTGCCGATGGTGACGCGCAGGCAGTCGGGCAGACCGTAGCCGCCGACCGGGCGCACGATGATGCCCTTGGAGTTCAGGTAGTCGTTGGCGGCGGCGGCGTTGCGCTTCTCGTCGGCGAAACGGATCAGGACGAAGTTGCCCGCCGAGGGAAAGACCTCGAAGCCGAAGCCGCGAATGGCCTGGGTCATGCGCGGGCGCCAGTCCAGCACCAGATCGCGCGAGGCCTTCTGGTGCGCTTCGTCGGACAGGGCGGCGGTGGCGGCGTCGAGGCCCGGCACCGAGACGTTGAACGGCAGGCGGATGCGGTCCACCGCCTGCTCGATGGCCAGCGGGGCGTAGCCGAAGCCGATGCGCAGGCCGCCCAGGCCGTGGATCTTGGAGAAGGTGCGGGTGACGACGATGTTCGACGCCTCGCGAGCCAGGCCGAAGGCGCTCTCCCACTCCGGCTCGACCACGAACTCGGCATAGGCCTCGTCGACCACCAGGATGATGTGCGACGGCAGGGCGGCGTGCAGGCGGCGGATTTCCTCGCCCGAGTTCCAGCTGCCGGTCGGGTTCGACGGGTTGGAGACGTAGACGATCTTGGTCCGCTCATCGACCTGTTCGAGAATGGCCTCGACCTCGGCCTTCATGTTCGGCTCGAGCGCCAGCTTGACCTCGGCGCTGCAGGCCTTGGCCGAGATGCGGTAGGCGAGGAAGCCGTACTGGCCGGTGACGATGTTGTCCCCAGGCTGCAGATAGGTCTGGTTCAGCAGGGCGAAGACCTCGTCCGAGCCGTTGCCGAAGATCAGGCGCTCGGGCTCCAGCCCGTGATGGGCGGCCACGGCCTCGCGCAGCTTGGTGGCGCGGCCGTCGGGATAGACGTGGATGTTCTTCAGCGCGGCGGCGTAGGCGTCACGCGCCTTCTCGCCCGCGCCGAGGGCGTTCTCGTTCGACGACAGCTTCATCGGCTCGGCGAAACCGGCGATCGAGCCCTTGCCGCCCACATAGGGGGCGATGTCGAGGATGCCGGGCTTGGGGGCGGGCGCGGCGTTCGGCGCGTCGGTCATGGGCGTCATCCTCGAAATGCGTGGCTCGAAATGCGTGATCAGTAAACGGGGGCGGCGCCGATGACGCCGCTCATCTGGCCGGGGGCGTTGGTCAACCGCCCGTCCTCGGCCTGCACATAGCCTGTCAGGACGAACAGCTTCAAGCCGCCGCCCGCCGCCAGAGGTCCGGCGATCAGCCCCGCCTCGCCCAGGGCCGCGACGATGCGGGCGTCGGAAGCCGGGCTGTCGGTGACCCAGAAGGTGCGGTCGTCGCCGGTTGGGCCCGGGGCCTCTGTCGAGACCAGCAGGGCGCGCGGGACGCCCGCCGCATCGTCCGGCAAGGCGGCGATGACCTTGAGCATGGGCAAGGCCAGCAGCTTGCCCCACCAGGGCCGAAGGCCGAGGTCGATCAAGGCGCGGCCGCCCCGCTCCAAGCCTTGTCGCGCCGCAGCCAGCGCCTGATCCGGCTCGGCGACCGGGCGACCGATCAGGCCCCAGCGGTCGGCGGCCAGAGCCTGAGACAGCGGCCCGCAGGTGGCCAGCGCCGGTCCGGTCGCGGCTTCGATCCGGCCAAGGAGCGCGCGCACAGCCGAGCGTTCCGCCGCCGGAATGTCGCGCAGCAGCGCGCGCAGGGCGATGGCGTCGGCGTCGGCGGAACCGCGTGGCCCGGCGGCGAGGCGCTCTCGCGCCGCCGCGATCAGGGCGCGGTCCAGGGCCAGACGCTCAGCATCCTCAGGCGGTTCGACCAGCATCAGAACAGCAGGGGCGCGGGGGCCAGGGCAAAGGGCCCCAGATAGGTGCGCCCGCCCTTGAAGTTCAGCACCAGATCGACGGCTTGCTCAGTTCCTGTCCCGCCCTGCGGCGTGGCGGCGGCGGCGCGAGCGGCGGCGGCGCGGTCCACCACCCCGCCCTGAGTAGCCCCAGCCAGACCGACAATGGCGGCCAGAGGCTTCTCGGCCCGCAGGAAGACCTCGCCTTCCAGACGGCCCTTGTCGTCGGCCGAGAGGGCGGGGCTGGACAGGAAGGTCTTGCTCTCGCCCGCGCCCAGTTCGCCCTTCATGTCGATGAAGCGGCCGCCAGCGGCGGTCCAGGCGGACAGTAACCCTTGCGCGTCGGCGCCCTTCAGCGCGCTGGCCTTTTCGATCACCGCCTCGACCTGGGCGTTCAGCTTGCCCGACTGGGTCAGGCCCTCAACCGGGCCGTTGGGGCGCCCCTCGCCGTCGACCAGACGGAACAGGACATCCACGTCGTCGGTCGGCGCATTCGATCCGGCCACGTGCGGCCGCATGTAGAACTGGACCAGCCCGGCCTTGGCCAGGGGGAAGGGTTCGGCGTCCGGCAGGGCGGTGAAGACCGGCTTGGCCAGCTCGACCGCGACATTGGGCCAGCGTTGGGTCAGGCCATGGACGCTCATGCGAATGGCCTCGGCCCGCACCGCCGTCTTGCCCTTGGCCCCGCGCGTCACGACCAGACCGTCCGGCGCGGCGATCACCCACTTGGTCGGGTTGTAGGCGTTGGCCTCGGCCACGATCTCGGGCGCGGCGACGGCGTGGCCCGAGGGGGCGACGACGTCCACATGCTTCATCGCCACCCGCGCCCGCAGCGGCCAGCCCGTCGTGGTGAGCCCTGCGTGCTTCACGGTCCAGCCCGACTGCTCCAGCCGGGCGATGCGGCCTTCCAGCTTCTGCTCGATCTGCTGCGTCAGGACGAACCACCAGCCGGTCCACAGGGCCAGGCCGACGAAGACGATGGCGAAGGGGATGATCAGCCCCTTGCGGCTGTGGCGGACAGGTTCGGCGGATGCGTCGGTCATGGGCGCGGTTTAGCAGGCCGCGCGGCTGCTGACACGCTCTGTCAGCAGGAACGGGCCACCCTGTCGCCCGTTCGAATCGCGCCCCGACAGGAGACAAGGCCAATGGAAACCCAACAGCTGCACCGCGGCCGGCTGATCGACCATCTGCAACTGATGACGCCGGACCTTGAGGCCAGCCGCCGTTTCTACGGCGCGGTGCTGGAGGCGCTGGGCGTGCCGATCGGCGGCGAGGCCGAGCGCTTCTTCTGGGCCGACGAACTGTTCGTCTCGGCGGTGGACAGCATAGCGGCGCAGGGCGCACCGACCGGCCGCTGCCATCTGGCCTTTCAGGCGAAAGACCGGGCCATGGTCGAGGCCTTTCACAAGGCGGGACTGGCGGCGGGCGGGACCGACAACGGCGCGCCGGGCGAGCGGCCCTATCATCCCGGCTACTACGCCGCCTTCCTGCTGGACCCGGACGGCAACAACATCGAGGCGGTCTTCCACGGCGAGGCCGAGCGCTCGGCGGACAGCGTGGTGGTGACCTTCGAAGGGTGAGGGCTCGGGCTAGGCCGTCAGGTCGGCCAGTTTCGCGCCGGCCGCCCGCGCGGCCTCGTCCGGCGTCAGGCCCAGCAGCAGGCCGCGCTGCCCTCCGTTGATCAGGATGCGATCGAACAGGATGGCCGTCTCGTCCATCACCGTCGGCACGGCCTTCCTCTGGCCGAAGGGGCTGACGCCGCCGACCTTGTAGCCCGTCAGGCGTTCGGCGTCGGCGGGCTTCATCATCTGCGCCGACTTGCCGCCGAGGACCGCCGCCAGCTTCTTCATGCTGACCTCGCAGTCGGAGGGGACGATGACACAGGCGGCTTTGCCGTCCACCAGGGTCATCAGGGTCTTGAACACCTGCTCCGGCGCCCAGCCCAGAGCCTCGGCCGCCTGCAAGCCCACGCGCGGCGCATCGGGGTCGTAGTCGTAGGGGAAGAGGTCAAAGGCGACCCCGGCCTTGCTCAGGGCCACGGTCGCGGGGGTGGTCTTGGACATGGTCGCAAGCTTTAGCCCAGCTTTCCCCTCGCCGTCATTCCTGACCTCACGCCCTTCTCTTTTCGTCATCCTCCGGCAAGCCGCGCAGCGGCGCTGACCGGGGGACCCAGCGGCGCCGGGAGGGCGAAAGCCCACGCGCCGCTATCGCATTAAAGATCGCCTTCGGCGCCGCTGGGTCCCCCGGTCTCGCTCCGCGCGCCGGAGGATGACGGAAGGAAGAGGTGGAGAAGCCTCAGGGTTGGTCGGCGAGGAAGCTCTTGGTCAGCTCCACCGCCTCGGCAAGGCCCATGCGCTGGACCTCGGTTCCGGGCGGCAGGCCCGCGAACAGACGCGTCGGGCAGGCGGCGTCCAGCATCAGGAAGACCCCCTTGTCGTCGGCCCGGCGGATCAGACGGCCGAAGGCCTGAGCGATGCGGCCGCGCGCCAGGGCGTCGTCATAGGTCTTGCCGCCGAAGCGCTCGCGCCGCGCCTTGTGCAGCAGGTCGGGACGCGGCCAGGGCACGCGGTCGAAGGCGAGGACGCGCAAGCTGCGCCCCGGCACATCGACGCCATCCCGCACGGCGTCGGTGCCCAGAAGGCAGCTGTCCTGTTCGGCGCGGAAGACGTCCACCAGGGCCCCCACCTCCAGCGGATCGACGTGCTGGGCGTAGAGGGGGACGCCCGCCTTGGCCAGATCTGGTCCCAGCCGCTCATAGACGGTCTTCAAGCGGCGGATGGCGGTGAAAAGGCCTAAGCCCCCGCCGCCCGCCGCCAAGAAGAGTTCGCGCATGGCCGCCGCGATCTGGCGCGGGTCGTCCTTCATCAGGTCGTTGACGACGATGATGCGGCTGTTGGCGGCGTAGTCGAAGGGGCTTTCCACCTTCAGCGTCCGCGCCGGTTCGATCAGCCGCGCCGCGCCGGTCCGCATCCGCGCCAGTTGGAACGGGTCTTCCGCCGCCGGGTCCGAGAGGGTGGCCGAGGTCACCAGCACGCCATGAGCCGGCATGATGACGGCGGCTTCCAGCGGCACGGTCGGGTCGATCCAGTGACGGCGCAGGGCCACGTCGTGGATGCGGCCGAAGGCGGCCTCCGCTGAAAGCCAATCCACAAAGTCGGGATCGGGCTCGTCGCCGCCTTCTTCGAGCGCCGCCAGCATGGAGCGCCAGCCCGGCAGGGTCATGCGCGCGCGCCGGTCCATGCCGCGCAGCGCCCCTTCGATGCGGGCGCGGGCGGCGCCGTCCAGCTCGGCGGCCTCCTCGTCAAGGATGTCCTCGAGGTGGCGCGACAGGGCCAGCAGCGGCGCCTCGACGGCGGCGATGGCGCGGGCGGCGGCGCGGGCGGTCTCCAGCACCGGCTCAGTGGCGGGGCGCAGGGCACATTCCATGCCGAACTCAGTCCCGCCGGTCTCCTGACTGCGGGCGCGCAGCTGTTCCAAGGCGGCGACCAGGAAGGCCTCGATCGGGCCGATGGGATTGATCTCGCCGGACGCTGGCGCGATGCGGCCGGATGCGCCCTCGCCCGGCAGAGCGGCGGCGGCGATCATGGCGTCCTTCAGGGCCTTGGCGGCGGCCTCGTTATCGGCGCACAGGTCGCCCAGCCGTTGTTCCAGCCCGCGCCCGCGACGGCCCCGCCCCTCGGGACCTCTGATCCAGCGGCGCAGCTCGGCGGCTTCCTGACCCGACAGAGCGGCGGAGAAGGCGCTGTCTGCGGCGTCGAACAGGTGGTGGCCCTCGTCGAAAACGATGCGTTTCAGCGCCGCCGTCTCGCCGTCCTGCTTCAGGCCGCGCGCCGAGCGGGCCCCGTCAAAGGCCGCCTGGGTCATGACCAGGGCGTGGTTGGCCACGACCAGATCGGCCCGGCGGCTGGCGCGGATGGTCTTCTCCACGAAGCAGAGGCGGTAGTGCGGACAGGCGGCGTGGACGCATTCGCCGCGCCGGTCGACCAGATTGGCCGGGCTGGCCTGATGGCTGGGCGCCGTCGCATAGAGGCCGGGCAGCCAGCCGGGATAGTCGCCGCCCGTCATGTCGCCGTCGCGGCTGTGCGCGGCCCAGCGGCTGGCCAGCCCCATGCCGATCAGGTCGCCGTTGCCCAGTTGGGCGGCCTGCATCATGTCCTGCAGGTTCAGCAGGCAGAGGTAGTTTTCGCGCCCCTTGCGCACCACCGTCTTCTTGCGGCGTTCGGCCTCGTCAGGCCACAGGGCGCGGCTCTCGCGGTCGATCTGGCGTTGCAGGGCGCGGGTGTAGGTCGAGACCCAGGCCGCCCCGAAGTTGCGCTCGGCCCACAGGCTGGCGGGGGCCAGATAGCCCAGGGTCTTGCCGGTGCCGGTGCCCGCCTCGGCCAGCAGGACGCGCGGGCGGCCCTCCTCGTTGCGCGGTGAAAAGGCGTAGGCGGCCTCGGCGGCGTAGTCGGACTGGGCGGGCCGCGTCTCGTCCAGACCCGAGGCCTGCAACAGCTTGTCCAGACGGATGCGGGCGCTCTCGGAGTCGACCGGGGCGGACCCGGCCTCGCCGCGCGGGGCCTCGTCCTCCCACTCGGCCAGACGGGACCAGACGTCCAGACCCGTGCCGCGTTCGCGCCGATCGCGCAGGGGTCCGGCCTGAAGCGCGGCCAGCACGCGCGAACCCCAGGACCAACCGGCCCGGTCCAACGTCCCGGCCAGGGTGAAGGCGTCCTCGCGCCCCGGATAGGCCGGGTCGGTCAGTTCGGTCAGCAGGTCGGCGGCGGCGTCGCGCAGGGCCTGGGCCTGAGCCTCGGCCCCCTTGGGCTCGGAGCGCCCCATGGCCAGGGCAAGCCCCGACGGCGAGGGCGCGCAGAACCTGGCCGGTCGCACAAAGGCGTAGAGCTCCAGCACATCCAGCATGTCGGTCGAGCGCGGCGGCGGGCTGAGGCCCAGACGGCGCGCGGTCAGGCTGGCGTGGGCGACCATGACGGCGCCGCCCAGAAAGACGCCCTCGGCCGCGCCGCGCCCGATCTTCCGAGCGCCCGCCGCATCGCACACGGCCCCTGCGCCCGGCGGGGTGGCCAGGGCGGGCGGCAGGTCCGCCGCGAAAGCAGTCGCGGGCTGGACGGTGGCTGGAACGGAGACGTCGGTCACGCCCGATCCATAGCGCCCCGCGCGGCGAAACGGAACGGGAACGTTCGTCCCTCTCGCCAGAGGCCGAAAACGGGCTAGGTTGGCCGGGACAGGGAGGACCGCCCATGCAGACCCGCCGCATCACCACCGACGGCCTGACGCAACAGGTGCTTGAGGCGGGACAAGGCCCCCTGGTCTTGCTGCTGCACGGTTTTCCCGAACTGGGGATCAGCTGGCGGGCGCAGGTGCAGGCCCTGGCCGAGGCAGGCTATCACGCCGTCGCCCCCGACATGCGCGGCTATGGCGGAACCGACAAGCCCGCCGATCAGGAGGATCACACGCTCCTGCATCTGGTTGGGGACATGGTCGATCTGGTGCGGGCGCTGGGGGAGGATCAGGCCGTCGTCGTCGGCCACGACTGGGGTTCGGCCGTCGCCTGGCACTGCGCCCTGATGCGGCCGGATGTATTCCGCGCCGTGGCCGGCCTGTCCGTCCCCTTCCAGCCGCGCCGGCCCAAGGGACCGCCGACGGCGGCCATGACGGCGATCACGAAACGCGCAGGCTTGGGCGATTTCTACATCAACCGCTTCCAGTCGCCGGAGGCCCATGTCGAACTGGACGCCGACCCGGCCACAGCGCTGAGGAAGATGTTCTGGGCCTATGACGGCGCCACCGCCCCGGCCGACCAGTCGACCGGCTTCATGCCCGAGGGCGTCAGCCTGCTGGACAGCATTTCCGATCAGGCCGCGCTGCCGCCGTGGATGAACCCGGCGCACTTCAACGAATACGTCGCCGCCTTCGCCGCCTCAGGCTTCAAGGGGCCGCTGGACTGGTACCGCTGCCTCGACCGCAACTGGGCCCTGACCGCCTTCTTGCAGGGCCGGAAGATCCGTCAGCCCGCCTTCTTCATGGTCGGCGACCGCGATCCCGTCCGTCACTACGCCGGCCCTCATGAGACGGCGCAACAAGAATGGCTGACCGACCTGCGCGGACAAGTCGTCCTGCCAGGCGCGGGACATTGGCTGCAGCAGGAACGAGCGAATGAGGTGAACGCGGCGCTGGTGGAGTTCATGCGGGGGCTCTAGGCCCCCGCGCAGGCCCCTTTAACCGACGTGAGGCGTGACAATGCCCAGCGGCAGGGTGGTGACGTTCTTGACCCCGCGCGTGACGATATGGCTGGCGCAGTCAGAGACGATGCCCAGGGTCAGCAGCTTGTCGCGCAGGAACTGGTCGAAGGCGTGCATGTCCGAAGTGATGATGCGCAGGACATAGTCTTCGCGGCCCGTGATGGTGGCGCACTGCACCACTTCCGGCCAGGTAGCGACGGCGGATTCGAAGATGTCGAGGTTCTCGCGCGACGGCAGGCTCAGCTTGACGATGGCGTAGACTTCGAAGTCGAGACCCAGCAGACCGGCGTCCAGAAGCGTGACCCGCTTGCGTATCAGGCCAGAGTCCTCCAGTCTCTTGATCCGGCGCCAGCACGGCGAGGCCGACAGGCCGACGCGATCGGCGACCTCGGCGACCGACAATCCGGCGTCCTGCTGCAGGATGTCGAGGATGCGGGCGTCGATAGGATCAAGTTCATCGGCCAAAGGCGTTTCTCCAAAAGGGGATTTCACGCAATAAAATACCCCAAATCAGCTTTTGGCAAGGGTATTTTTAGGAAGGCCAACAGAGACGCGCCATGCTATGCCCTCTTCCTAGAGGAAACGCGGACGGATCAACCGGACGGGACGCATGATGAAGAACACCCCCACCCTGTCGCTGCGCGTGCCGGAGCCCTCGGGTCGTCCGGGCGATGCGCCTGATTTCAGCCACCTGAAGCTGGACGCCGCCGGCGCCGTGACCCGGCCCGAGGTGTCGACCACACCCTATGACATGCGCGACCACGCCTTCCAGCTGGTGCGCGTTCTGGACGACGAAGGCCAGGCCGTGGGACCGTGGAATCCGAAGCTGGATCCAGAAATCCTGCGTCGCGGCCTGAAGGCCATGATCCTGACACGCGCCTTCGACGACCGGATGCACCGGGCCCACCGCCAGGGCAAGACCAGCTTCTATATGAAGTGCACCGGCGAGGAGGCCATCGCGGTCGCCCAGGGCATGATCCTGAGCCGCGAGGACATGGGCTTCCCCACCTATCGCCAGCAGGGCCTGCTGATCTCGCGCGGCTATCCGCTCGCGTCGATGATGAACCAGATCTATTCCAACGCCGCCGACCCGATCAAAGGCCGCCAGCTGCCGATCATGTACTCGGCCAAGGACTACGGCTTCTTCACCATCTCGGGCAACCTGGGCACCCAGTACGTCCAGGCTGTGGGCTGGGCCATGGCCAGCGCCGCCAAAGGCGACGACAAGATCGCCATCAGCTGGATCGGCGACGGCTCGACCGCCGAGAGCGACTTCCACTCGGCCCTGACCTTCGCCTCCGTCTATCGCGCGCCGGTCATCCTCAACATCGTCAACAACCAGTGGGCCATCAGCTCCTTCCAGGGCATCGCCGGGGGACTTGAGACCACCTTCGCCTCCAAGGCCATCGGCTACGGCCTGCCGGCCCTGCGCGTCGACGGCAACGACTTCCTGGCCGTCTGGGCCGCGACCCAGTGGGCCGAGGAGCGCGCCCGCACCAACCAGGGCGCGACGGTGATCGAACTGTTCACCTATCGCGGCGCTCCGCACTCGACCTCGGACGACCCCAGCCGCTATCGCCCCGGCGACGAGCACGAGAAGTGGCCGCTGGGCGACCCGCTCGAACGCCTGAAACAGCACCTGATCGTCATCGGCGAATGGTCGGACGAACAGCATGAAGCGGCCGAGAAGGACGCGGTCGAACAGGTCCGCGCCGCCGCCAAGGAATCCGAAGCCATCGGCACCCTGGGTCAGTCGCGCCCCAGCGTGAAGACCATGTTCGAGGAAGTCTTCGCCACCGAAGACTGGCGTCTGGTCGAGCAGCGTCGCGAGGTCGGAGTCTGAACATGACCACTGCGCCCATGAACATGATTCAGGCCCTCAACTCGGCCATCGACACCAAGATGGCGGAGGACCCCAACGTCCTGTCGTTCGGCGAGGACGCCGGCTACTTCGGCGGCGTCTTCCGCGTGACCGACCAACTGCAGCAGAAGCACGGCCTGACCCGCAGCTTCGACGCCCCCATCTCGGAAACCGGCATCGTCGGCACCGCCATCGGCATGGCCGCCTACGGCCTGCGCCCGGTCGTCGAGATCCAGTTCGCCGACTACATCTATCCGGCCTATGACCAGATCGTCTCCGAAGCGGCCAAGATGCGCTACCGCTCGGGCGGTCAGTTCACCTCGCCGCTCACCATCCGCAGCCCCTACGGCGGCGGCATTTTCGGCGGCCAGACGCACAGCCAGTCGCCGGAAAGCCTGTTCACCCACATCGCGGGCCTGAAGGTCGTCATTCCGTCGAACCCCTATGACGCCAAGGGCCTGCTGACCGCGGCCATCGAGGATGACGATCCGGTCATCTTCTTCGAACCCAAACGCCTCTACAACGGCCCCTTCGACGGCTGGCACGAAAAGCCCGTCAGCCCGTGGAAGACCCAGGAGCTGGCCCAGGTCCCGACCGAGAAATACGCCCTGCCGATCGGCAAGGCCCGCGTCATGCGCGAAGGCAATGACGTCACCATCCTGGCCTACGGCACCATGGTCTGGGTCGCCCTGGCCGGCGCCGAGCATGCGGGCGTGGACGCCGAGGTCATCGACCTGCGCACCCTGGTGCCGCTGGACATCGAGACCATCGAGGCCTCGGTCAAGAAGACCGGCCGATGCGTCATCGTGCATGAGGCGCCCAAGACCTCGGGCTTCGGCGGCGAGCTGTCGGCCCTGGTTCAGGAGCGCTGCTTCTATCATCTGGAAGCCCCCATCGCCCGCGTGACCGGCTGGGACACCCCCTACCCGCACGCCTTCGAGTGGGAATACTTCCCCGGCCCGCAACGCGTGGCCGACGCCCTGAAAGCCGTCATGTCGGGAGGCCGTTAAGATGGGTCGTTTCGTCTTCAAGCTGCCCGACGTGGGCGAAGGCACCGCCGAGGCCGAACTGGTCGCCTGGCACGTCGCGGTCGGCGACATGGTCGAGGAAGACCAGATCGTCGCCGACGTCATGACCGACAAGGCCACGGTGGAAATCACCGCCCCGGTCAGCGGCAAGGTGCTCGCCATCCACGGCCAGGCCGGTGAGATGGTGCCGGTGCGCGGCCCCCTGGTCGAGTTCGAGGTCGAGGGCGCGGGCAATGCGTCCGACGCCGAGCCGACGCCCGCCCCAGCCAAGCCCGAGCCCGCCCCGGTCGCCGTCGAAGCGCCGAAGGCTGAAGCAGCCCCGGTCAGCGCCCCGGCCGCTGTCGGCGCCAACTACGTCTTCAAGCTGCCGGACGTCGGCGAAGGCACAGCCGAGGCCGAACTGGTCGGCTGGCACGTCAAGGTCGGCGACGCGGTCGAGGAGGATCAGATCCTCGCCGACATCATGACCGACAAGGCCACCGTCGAGATCACCAGCCCGATCAACGGCGTGGTCGTCGCCCTGCACGGCGAGGCCGGCCAGCAGATCGCCGTCGGCGGCCCCCTGGTCAGCTTCAAGGTCGAGGGCGCGGGCAATGTCGCCGCCGCTCCGGCCGCTGCCCCGGCGCCCGCCCCCGTCGCCAAGGCCGAGAAGGCCGCGCCCGCGCCGGTCGCCAAGGCCGCTCCGGCCGCGCCCAAGGCTGACGCCAAACCCGTTCCGGCCCTGACCGGCCGTCAACCGGGCGAACGTCCGCTGGCCTCGCCCGCCGTGCGCAACCGCGCCCGCGACCTGGGAGTCGACCTGGTCTTCGTGCCGGGCAGCGGCCCCGCCGGTCGTATCGAACACGCCGACCTGGACGCCTATGTCGCGCGCGGGGGCAGCCTGCCCGCGGCGACCAGCGGATCGACCGCCTCGACCTACGCCCGCGCCGAGGGCGCCGCCGAGACCAAGATCATCGGCCTGCGCCGCAAGATCGCGGAGAAGATGGCCGAGAGCGTGCGTCGCATTCCGCACATCACCTATGTCGAGGAAATCGACATGACGGCGGTGGAAGAGCTGCGCGCCCACCTGAACGCGACCAAGGCCAAGGACCAGCCCAAGCTGAACGTCCTGCCCTTCATCGCCCGCGCCATCGTCGTCGCCCTGCGCGACCAGCCGACGATCAACAGCCACTATGACGACGAGGCCGGAGTGCTGACGACGCACGCCCCGGTTCACCTGGGCATCGCCGCCCAGACGCCGAACGGCCTGATGGTGCCGGTCGTCCGCCACGCCGAGGCGCTGGATCCCTACGCCACCGCCCTGGAAATCGCCCGCGTCTCGGGCGCGGCCAAGGACGGCTCGGCCAAGCGCGAGGAACTGTCCGGCTCGACCATCACCATCACCTCGCTGGGAACGCTGGGCGGCGTGGTTCACACGCCGATCATCAACCACCCCGAGGTCGCCATCGTCGGTCCGAACAAGATCGCCGAACGCGTGGTGGTCAAGGACGGCCAGATGGTCGTGCGCAAGATGATGAACCTGTCCTCCAGCTTCGATCACCGCATCGTCGACGGCCATGACGCGGCGGTCTTCGTGCAGAAGATCAAGAACCTGCTGGAGAACCCGGCCACGCTCTGGATGAACTGATCAAACCCACCCCCTTCCGCTCATCCCCGCGGAGGCGGGGACCCAGGCTTTAGCTTCGGACCCCGCCCTTGGCCTTCTTCACCTACATCATGGCCAGCCGACGGAATGGGACGCTCTATACGGGCTCGACAGACGACCTCGGTCTGCGCGCCTGGCAGCACAAGGAAGGGGCGGGATCGAAGTTCACCGCCGAGCACGGCGTAGAGCGACTGGTCTGGTTCGAGGCCCACGAAACCCGCGAGGCGGCGTTTCGACGGGAGCGGCAGATCAAGAAGTGGAACCGCCAATGGAAACTGCGGCTGATTGAAGAAATGAACCCCGGCTGGCGCGATCTCGTCGAGACGTTGAGCGCCTAGCCAAAAACCTGGGTCCCCGCCTCCGCGGGGATGAGCGGAAGTTGTTCGGATCATGCAGACCCTCAAGACCAAAGTCCTGATCATCGGCGCCGGGACCGGCGGCTATGTGGCAGGCATCCGTTGCGGCCAGCTGGGGCTGGACACCGTGCTGGTGGACGGCGGCGACGGCCTGGGCGGGACCTGCCTGAACGTCGGCTGCATTCCGTCCAAGGCCATCATCCACGCCGCGGGCAAGTATGAGACGGTGCTGAAGGCCGCCGGCGACGGCACCCTGGGCATCACGGCATCAAGCCCCGCCATCGACCTGTCCAAGACAGTCGCGTGGAAGGACGGCATCGTCAAGAAGCTGAACGCCGGCGTCGCCGCCCTGTTGAAGAAGGCCAAGGTCAAGGTCATCAAGGGCTGGGCCGAGTTCACCGACGCCAAGACCTGCCGCGTCGAGACCGCCGACGGCCCCATCCTCATCACCGCCGAACACGTCATCCTGGCCACGGGGTCGGAGCCGGTCGAACTGCCCTTCCTGCCCTTCGGCGGCGACGTGATTTCGTCCACCGAGGCCCTGAGTCTGCCGGAAGTGCCGAAGAAGCTGGTCGTCGTCGGCGGCGGCTATATCGGCCTGGAACTAGGCATCGCCTTCCGCAAGCTGGGCGCCGAGGTGGCCATCGTCGAGATGGCCGACCGCCTGCTGCCCCTCTACGACAAGGCCCTGACCGACCCGGTGCAGAAATGGCTCGAGAAGCACGGCGTCGAGCTCTTCCTCGGCGCCCGCGCCGGCGGCTTCGGGGACGGCAAGCTGAACGTCACCGACAAGGACGGAAGCCCGATGCAACTGGACGCCGACAAGGTTCTGGTCACCGTCGGCCGTCGTCCGCGCACGAAGGGCTGGGGTCTGGAGACCATGGGCGTGGCCATGGACGGCCCCTTCGTGAAGATCGACAACCGCTGCGCCACCAGCATGAAGAACGTCTGGGCCGTCGGCGACCTGACCGGCGAACCCATGCTGGCGCACAAGGGCTCGGCCCAGGGCGAGGTCGTGGCCGAGATCATCGCGGGGCATAACCGCGTGTTCGATCCCGTCACCATCGCCGCCGTCTGCTTCACCGAGCCGGAGATCGTCTCGGCGGGCCTCGGCGTCGACGACGTCCAGGGCCGCGACGACGTGATCCAGTCCGTCTTCCCCTTCGCCGCCATCGGCCGCGCCCTGGCCATCGAGGCCGGCGAGGACGGCGGCTTCGTCCGCGTCATCGCCTCCAAGACCGACCACCGCATCCTGGGCATCCAGGCCGTCGGCCAGCACGTCTCCGAGATGTCCAACAGCTTCGCCCAGATGCTGGAAATGGGCGCCGTGCTGGAAGACGTGGCGGGTGTCATCCACGTCCACCCGACCCTGGGCGAGGCCTTCCACGAGGCCAGCCTGCGGGCGCTGGGCCACGCCATTCACATCTAAGCTTCTTCCCTTCTCCCCTTGAGGGAGAAGGTGTCGTGCGGAGCATGACGGATGAGGGGTGACGACGGCGCCGCTTGCTCGCTCAGGCGCCGATCCTCTTCTTACTGAACCCTCAGCGCTGACACCCCCTCATCCGAGCGCCTCCGGCGCCCACCTTCTCCCACAAGGGGAGAAGGAACCGCCCCGCTTGCCCTCGTCTGACGAAAGACCGACCCTCCCGCAAACGGGAGGCTTCGATGAGCGCCGAGACCCATTACCTGGCCGTCTTCACCAGCGACAAGACCGGCCCCAAATGGCGGGCCTGGCGCGCCATGAGCGAGGCCCAGCAGACCGAGACGGCCCGCCGCGGCGTCGCCGCCGTCGCCGAATGGGAGGCGGCCCACCGCGACTCCATCGTCTATCAGGGCGGCCCGCTAGGCCCGACCAAACGCATCGGCGACGACGGCGCCGTGACGGACATGGTCAACCTGCTGACCGTCTTCATGGTGGTGCGCGCCGACAGCCACGAGGCGGCGGCCCGCCTGTTCGAGAACCACCCGCACATGAACCCCTTCCCCTGCGACGGAGTGGAGGTGATGCCGGTGCTGGGGTGAAGAGGATGCCGACCGAAGTTGACGCATACAGCCGCCACAACGAAGTTGATCGCCCTGGAGGGAGATAAGATGAAAATCAGTCGGGAAAGACGTGAACGTTGGGAGCGGCTGACAAAAAACGACCCGTTCAATCTATGGCTCAAGCCACAGATCACTACTCACGCCGGGATCCTTGATCTTGAAGCCTTACACCAGGTTGCGCGGCGTTATGGCATCGACCGGCGCGAGCAATACGCTCACCTGAACCCCGGCCAGATCCGAATGAACCTCGGAAACATGTTGAGGAAGATCGTACCGCCCGAAGAATACAGTTCCTCGATCAATACGAAAGAGCCCCTAGTCACATCTACACTGACAAACTCAGCAGAACCTTCGCCCGACGTTTCGCCGCTGGCCCGCGCGTCCATCCGCGAACTCCTGACCTTGCATGCTGAGGTCATGGAAGAACTGAGACGACGCGAAGTGGTGCGCACCTCAAACAATCCGGTTGGCGATTATGCTGAACTTCTGTTTGCAACCGTATTTGGCTGGGAGCTGGAAAATTCATCGGCGGCAGGCCATGACGCCACCGACAGGGATGGCCTGCGCTACCAGATCAAGAGCCGTCGGCTTACCCGCCATAACGGTTCGCGCCAATTGAGCTTCCTTCGCCGTCTGCCCGAAAGAAAGTTCGACTACCTTGCCGCCGTTTTGTTCGACGCTCGTTACCGGGTGCAACGGGCGATCATCTTGCCGCACGAGAGTTTGGAGGCACGATGCCGATACAGCAAACATGCGAATGGATGGCTATTCCGCCTGGAAGACAGTTGTTGGTCGCTTCAGGGCGCGCGCGATGTAACCTGGGAGATCCGAGCGGCCGCTGAGACCATCTAGGCCAGACGAAATTTCATCTGCTGGCGACGCGAAGACCGGGGGATGACGACAAAAAAGGGGCCGCGATATCGCGGCCCCTTTCCCTAATCAGGCCAGCAGGTGCCTGAAATCAATGCACCCGCGCCTTCCCGATCTCCAGCCCGTCGGCGCCCGCTGACACGGCCACCACGCTGCCGTCCTCGATCTCGCCGGCGAGGAGTTTCTTGGCCATGGGGTCGACCAGTTCCTTCTGGATGACGCGCTTGAGGGGGCGGGCGCCGTAGACGGGGTCGTAGCCCTTGTCGGCGAGCCAGGTCAGGGCGCTGTTGTCGAGAGCGAGCGTCAGGCGACGGTCGGCCATCAGCTTCTCCAGACGCGCCAGCTGGATGCGGACGATGCCGCCCATCTGTTCGCGGCCGAGGCGGTGGAAGAGGATGATCTCGTCGATGCGGTTCAGGAACTCGGGCCGGAAGTGGGCGCGGACCTGTTCCATGACCAGGGGGCGGACGGCCTCGACATCCTCAGCCTCGGGCTGGTCGGCCAGATATTGGCTGCCCAGGTTGGAGGTCATGATGATCAGGGTGTTCTTGAAGTCGATGGTGCGGCCCTGGCCGTCGGTCAGGCGGCCGTCGTCCAGCACCTGAAGCAGGACATTGAAGACGTCGGGGTGGGCCTTCTCGACCTCGTCGAACAGGACGACCTGATAGGGGCGACGACGCACGGCCTCGGTCAGGGCGCCGCCCTCGTCATAGCCGACATAGCCGGGAGGGGCGCCGATCAGGCGGCTGACGCTGTGCTTCTCCATGTATTCGCTCATGTCGATGCGGGTGATGGCATTGTCGTCGTCGAACAGATAGCCGGCGAGCGCCTTGGTCAGCTCGGTCTTGCCCACGCCCGTCGGGCCGAGGAAGAGGAAGCTGCCCAGCGGCTTGTTGGGGTCGTTCAGGCCGGCGCGAGCGCGGCGGACGGCGTCGGACACGGCTTCCAGCGCCTCGTCCTGACCGACCACGCGGCGGCCCAGCTCATCCTCCATCTTGAGCAGCTTTTCGCGCTCGCCTTCCAGCATCTTGTCGACGGGCACGCCGGTCCAGCGGCTGACGACGGCGGCGATCTGCTCGGCGTCGACGACCTCGGGGGTCAGGGGGGCGGCGACCGCCGCCGGAGATTCGGAGTCCGCGAGTTGCTTCTCAAGCTGCGGAATCTGGCCGTAGGCGATCTCCGAGGCGCGGCCGAGGTCGCCGGCGCGCTGGGCGGCGGCCAGTTCGACGCGCAGACGGTCGAGGGTCTCACGCAGTTGGGCGCCCTGGCCGACCTTGTCCTTCTCGGATTTCCAGCGGGCGGTCATGTCGTCCGACTGGCCTTCCAGATCGGCGATCTCGTCCTCCAGCTTCTCCAGACGCTGCTGCGAGGCGCTGTCGCTCTCCTTCTTCAGGGCCTCGCGCTCGATCTTGAGCTGGACCAGACGGCGGTCGATCTCGTCCAGGGCCTCGGGCTTGGAGTCCACGGCCATGCGGACGCGCGAGGCGGCCTCGTCGATCAGGTCGATGGCCTTGTCCGGCAGGAAGCGGTCGGTGATGTAGCGGTTCGACAGGGTGGCGGCGGCGACGATGGCGCTGTCGCTGATACGCACCCCGTGGTGGACCTCGTATTTCTCTTTCAGTCCACGGAGGATCGACACTGTGTCCTCGACGGTGGGTTCGGAGACGAAGACCGGCTGGAAGCGACGAGCCAGGGCCGCGTCCTTCTCGACGTGCTTGCGGTATTCATCCAGCGTTGTGGCGCCGACGCAGTGCAGTTCGCCGCGCGCCAGGGCGGGCTTCAGCAGGTTGGAGGCGTCCATGGCCCCGTCGCCCTTGCCGGCGCCGACCAGGGTGTGCATCTCGTCGATGAAGAGGACGATGCCGCCCTCGGCCTGGGCCACCTCGTTCAGCACGGCCTTCAGGCGTTCTTCGAACTCGCCGCGGTATTTGGCGCCGGCGATCAGGGCGCCCATGTCCAGCGACAGGACCTTCTTGTCCTTCAGGCTCTCGGGCACGTCGCCGTTGACGATCCGCAAAGCCAGGCCCTCGACGATGGCGGTCTTGCCCACGCCGGGCTCGCCGATCAGGACGGGGTTGTTCTTGGTGCGGCGGGCCAGGACCTGGATGGTGCGGCGGATTTCCTCGTCGCGGCCGATGACCGGGTCGACCTTGCCGTCGCGCGCGGCCTCGGTCAGGTCGCGGGCGTAGCGTTTCAGGGCGTCGTAGCTGTCCTCGGCCGAGGCGTTGTCGGCGGTCTTGCCCTTGCGCATCTCGGCGACGGCGTCATCGAGTTTCTTGGGTGTGACCCCGGCGGACTTCAGCGCCTCGGCGGCGGCCCCGCCTTCTTTCGCGATGGCGGCCAGCAGGCGCTCGGTCGTGACGAAGGCGTCGCCGGCTTTGTTCGAGGCCTCCTCGGCGGCGTTGAAGACGCGGGCGGTGTCGCCGTCCAGATAGAGCTGGCCCGATCCGCCCTCGACCTGGGGCCGCTTCTTCAGCAGACCCTCGGTGACCAGTTCGACGGCGGACGGATCGCCGCCGGCCTGATCGATCAGCTTGCGCGCCAGGCCGTCGCGTTCTTCCAGCAGCACCTTCAGCAGGTGCTCGGGCGCGAACTGCTGGTGGCGGCGAGCGAGCGCCAGCGACTGGGCGGATTGGACGGCCTGTTTGGCGCGGTCGGAATAGAGGTCGAGATTCATTTCGGTGCAGTCCCCTCGGAAGGCGGAAAACCAACAACGCGCCCTTCTGCGAAGCGACGCCTTGAGTTGTGTCAAACCGAGGTGGGTGTGGCCCATGGGACACGCAAGCCCCGGCCGTCGCGATTGATGCAGGCCGCCATACCGGCCTAGCGTGGCCGCAGGAGGCTCCATGGATTTTCTGACGCACGGCCCGGTCGATCCGACGGTCGTCCTGCCCTTCCTGGCGGCGGTGGCGCTGATGGAGCTGACGCCGGGGCCGAACATGGGCTGGCTGGCCCTGGTGTCGCTGTCGCAGGGACGGCCGGCGGGGCTGGCGGCGGTGGCCGGGATCACGCTCGGCCTGACGCTGTGGATGGTCGCCGCCGCCTTCGGCCTGACCGAGGTGGTCCTGCTGTGGCCCGCCCTCTATCAGGCCATCCGCTGGGCCGGGGTCGGCTTCCTGCTGTGGCTGGCCTGGGACGCCTGGCGCAACACCGGCGACGGGGCAGATGCGGCGCCGGTCGAGACGCGGCGGCGCGCCCTGTTCCGGCGCGGCCTGATCGGCAACCTGCTGAACCCCAAGGCGGCCCTGCTCTATGTCGTCCTGCTGCCCGGCTTCATCCGCCCGGCCCACGGCTCGACGCTGACGCAGGCCCTGACGCTGGGCGGCCTGCACGTCGTGGTCAGCGTCATGGTCCACTCGGTCATCGTGCTGACGGCGGCGCGGGCGGGCGGCGCCCTGCTGACCCGGGCGCAGGGGCCCATGATGCGCGCCGCCATGGCCCTGGGCCTGGTCGCCATCGCCGTCTGGACCGCCTGGGAGACGCGGGCCTGACGCTCAGCCGCCGGTCGGGCCCGTCGAGAAGTCAAACTGTTCCGGCTGACGACGCGGCCCCCCGCCGAACGACCAGGTCAGACCCAGATAGAAGGCGCGCAGGTTGATGTCCTGATCGACCCGCTCGCGGAACAGGGGCGTGTCATAGGTGGTGGCCCCGCCGAAGGAGTTGAGGATGTCGCGGGCCGTGAACTGCAGCGACCAGGCGTCGTTCAGCTTGCGGCGATAGCCGAGGTTGACCATCCCCCCGCTTTCGCGCGTGCCTTGCGCCAGCAGTTGGTCGCCCTGCCAGAAGCCCATGACCTGGACGAAGTCCTTGGGCGTGGCCTGCCAGTTCAGGCTGAGGCGGCCGGTGAGCATCTCGCCTTCGCGGTCGCGGGCGCCGGGGATGCCGGAAGCGTCGATCTCCTGACGGAAGGCGTTGATGCTGGCGTTGTAGCGCAGGGTCGGATGCAAGCGGCCGCTGGCGGTCAGCTCGAAGCCCAGGTCGCGGCGCGCGCCGAGGTTTTCGGGCCGGGTCAGCAGGACGCCGCCGCCGACATCGACGGCCACGTCGGTGAAGGCCTTGGTGGTGTCGCGATAATAGGCCGTGGCCTGATAGAAGTTCTGGCCTTGGCGCATCTGCCACATGGCCTCGAAGCTGTCCGTCTCCTGCGGCTCCAGGTTCGGGTTGCCCGAGCGCAGGTTCAGCGGGTCGCCATAGGAGACGAAGGGGTTCAGCTGGGTCGGCTGCGGGCGCTGAATGCGACGCGAATAGCTGGCGCGCAACGTCTGTGTGTCGGTCAGCTTGTATTGCAGGTGGCCGGTCGGATAGGCGCGGAAGTAGTCCTGAGAGGCGCGCACGGCGTTGGTGACGTCCTCGACCTCGATCTCCGCCTGTTCCAGACGCAGGCCGAACTGGGCCGACAGCTTCTCGCCGAACGGGCGCTCATAGGTGGTGTAGAGGGCGTGGACCGTCTGCTCGGCCTCGAAGCGATTGCTCAGACCGGGCACCGGGGCGAGAGCGGCTTCGGTCGGGCCGCGCCGCAGGACGACGTCCTGATCCGGGCGGTTGAGGCTCAGCTCATAGCCGGCGCGCAGCTTGGAGCCGTCGTCCATGGGCCGGGTGTAGGCGCTGGTGAAGCCGATGGTTTCCTGCGCGTTCAGGAACTTCTGGTCCTCATAGACCGTCGGGCTGACGGGCACCGAGAAGACGTTGGCGTTCAGCGAGGCGTTCTCGTTGTCGTTGCGGTCGTAGCGCAGCTCGTTGGACCACTCGTGGCCCGAGGCGTCGAACTGGTGCAGCACGCGGGCGGTGGCGCCCCAGCCGTCCATGCTGAAGCCCCCCACCCCGTCGCGGGTGTAGGCGCTGGTCAGGACGCCGGCAGCGTTGCGGGTCTCGAACAGGCTGCCGGCCTCGGCGTCGGCCTCGAAACGGTTGGCGCGCAGTTCCCCCGTCAACATGGTCTTGTCGGTCAGGCGATATTCGGCCGCGACCCGGCCGAAGGCGCCCTTCTGGATCATGTCGTTCTCCTGGATCGTCGTGGTCCTGGAGGTGACGGCGCCGGTGATCGGGTCCAGTTGTTCGCGCAGCCGGTCGAAGGCGAAGCTCTGATCGTCGTAGCGATAGCTGACGTCGCCGGTCAGGGTCAGCTTGCCGCGCTGGCGCGAGCCGCTGACGCCGGCGTTCCAGCGACCATTGTCGCCGACATTGACCCGCACGGAGCCGGTCGTGACGGTCGCCGTGGGCGCCCCGGCCGCGGCGGCGCGCGCGGCGGCGGGGATGGGCTTGGTGATCAGGTTGATGACCCCGCCCGAACCCTCGGGGCTGTAGGCGGCCGAGGGGTTGGTCATGACCTCGATCCGCGCATAGCGGTCAGCCGGCAGTTGCAGCACGGCGTCGGCGCGATTGGGACCCGACAGGATGGCCGAGGGACGACCGTCGACCAGGATGGTGACATTGCCGTCGCCGCGCAGGGAGACATTGCCCTGGGGGTCGACATCCACCGAAGGCACGTTGCGCAGCGCCTCGGCCAGAGAACCGGTCGCGGCCTGCAGATCGTCGGCCAGACTATAGCTGATGGAATCGATCGAGGTTCGCACGTCGTTGGCCCGGGCGGTGACGACGACGTCGCCGACGGTCGCGGGCTCGTCCTTGTCCTTGTTCTCCTGCGGAGCCGTCGGCGCCGGGGTCTGAGCCTGCGCCCCAGTCGCGGACGGTGGCGTCTGGGCCATGACGGCGCCCGCAGGCAGGGCCAGAACGACGCCCAGCAAAGGCGCAAGCTTGAGTTTCGACATGGTCGCGTCCCTGCGGACGTCCCCTCGACGTCCCCTCAAGCGCTGCGACTATCAGCCGGTCGTCGCTGACCACAGTTACATCTTTTTCATCCCGGGGGCGGGTCTGTGGCCAAGGCCGGGAACCCCAAGCGGCGCCGTGCGTTTGCGGCCCCATGCTGACGACCAAGATGAACCCCCGTGTCTTCTGGGGGGCCAGCGCCATCGCAGGCGCCCTGCTTCTCCTCGCCCTGATCGCGCCCGCCACATCCGACCTGATTTTCGGTGCCGCCCAGGCCTGGGTGGTGGAGACCTTCGGCTGGTTCTACGTGGCCTCGGTGGCCGGCTTCCTGCTCTTCGTCGCCGTTCTGGCGATCGGACCGACGGGGCGCCTGAGGCTGGGCCCGGATGACGCCGAGCCGGATTTCCCCTACGTCTCCTGGTTGGCCATGCTGTTCGCGGCGGGCATGGGCATCGGCCTGATGTATTTCGCCGTGGCCGAGCCCGTGCAGCACTACATCGCTCCGCCCGAGGCGCAGCCCGGCACGCTGGACGCCGCACGCGAGGCCATGGTCATCACCTATACCCACTGGGGGGTCCACGCCTGGGCCATCTACGCCGTGGTGGGCCTGAGCCTGGCCTATTTCGCGCACAGGAAAGGTCTGCCTCTGACGATGCGGTCCAGCCTCTACCCCCTGCTGGGCAAGCGGGTGAACGGCTGGGTGGGCGACCTGGTCGACATCTTCGCCATCTGCGGCACCCTTTTCGGCATCGCCACCTCCCTCGGCTACGGCGTGGCGCAGATGACCTCAGGCCTGAACTACGTCTTCGGCCTGCCCAACGACGTGATCATGCAGGTCGGGCTGATCGTCGTGGTCATGGGCGCGGCGACGATCTCGGTCCTGACCGGGGTGGACAAGGGCGTGCGGCGACTGTCGGAACTGAACCTGTTCATCGCCGTCTGTCTGATGCTGTTCGTTCTGATCGTCGGACCGACCCTGTTCCTGCTGCGGGCCTATGTGCAGAATTTCGGCCTCTATCTGGATCACTTCTTCGAGCGCACCTTCACCCTCTACGCCTATGAGCCCCGCGCCTGGATGGCGGACTGGACCTTGCTCTACTGGGCCTGGTGGATCTCCTGGTCGCCGTTCGTGGGCATGTTCATCGCCCGCATTTCGCGCGGGCGCACGGTGCGGGAATTCCTGATCGGGGTGCTGCTGGTCCCATCGGGTTTCACCTTCCTTTGGATGACGGTCTTCGGCAATACGGCCATGAGCCTGGACCTGGGCGTGGCGGCAGGCGCCATTTCAGACGCCGTGCAGGCGGACCTTTCGACGGCCCTGTTCCACTTCTTCGAATATCTGCCAGGCACGGCTGTCACCTCGATCCTGGCCATCGCCCTGGTCGCGGTCTTCTTCGTGACCTCGGCGGATTCAGGGTCTCTGGTCATCGACACCCTGGCCTCTGGCGGGGCGGAGGAGACGCCGCGTTGGCAGCGGATCTACTGGTGCGTGCTGCAGGGTCTGGCGGCGGCCCTGCTGCTGCTCGCGGGCGGCCTGGGGGCGCTTCAGGCGGCGACCCTGATGGCGGCCCTGCCCTTCGCCGTCATCATGATCCTGGCCTGTGTGGGCCTGGCGCGGCAGATGAACGCCGACCTGAGGGGCGAGGCGGTCGAGACCGAGGCCCCGCCGATCCGCGAACGGCTGAAGCGCATCTTCTCGCCCGCCAGCCGCAAGGACATCGCCCGCCAGATCGAACGCCAGGCCGCCCCGGCCCTGGTCGAGGTTCGCGACGCCCTGTCGAACGAGGGCCTGGACCACAGCCGGGTCGAAATGGACGAAAACGGCGTCTGGCTGGTGGTCGAACACGCCAACGGCCGCGACTTTCTCTATCGCGTCGGCGCCCGCTCGCGGCCCCTGCCCGCCCTGAGCGCGCTGGAGGCGCCCGAGGGCCGTCGCGCGCTGCAATGGCGGATGACGGCCCAGACCGGCGACGGCACGCGCCCGCGCGATCTCACCGGATTCAGCCGGGCGCAGATCGTCGCCGACGTGCTGGAACACCTGCAAAGGTGGCGGCTGGCGGCCTGAGCCCTTGGCCCGGCGGATCGGCGGCGCTAGCGTCGCCGCTCATGTCGGGAGCTTCGCCTATGTCCATCCGTCTGTCGCGCCGCGCGGCGCTGATTTCCTCCGCCGCAGCCGCATCGGGCGCGGCCCTGCCCGCGACCGGTTGGGCCCAGACCAGCGCCGACACCCGTTCGGACGAGGAGATCGCCGCCGCCGCCGACGCCTGGGTGCAGCGTTGCATGACCGCCTGGCCGGAACAGCCGGCGGTGTCGCTGGCTCTGGTCCGCGACGGCAAGACGGTGCTGGCGAAGGGCTATGGCGTGCGCCGTCAGGGCAAGGCTGAACCGGCCGACGAACACACCCTGTTCGCCATCGCCTCCAACTCCAAGAACGTCACCGCCGCCTGCCTGGCCATCCTGGTCGACGAGGGCAAGGTGAAGTGGGACGAACCGATCAAGACCTATCTGCCCGGCTTCACCCTGTCGGACCCGGTGATAGGCGAGCGCATCACGGTGCGCGACACGCTGAGCCACCGCGCCGGGTTCGGCCTGGGGGCCGGCGATCTGCTGTTCTGGCCCAACAGCGACCGGACCCGCGCCGAGGTCCTGGCCCAGGCCGCCTTCGTGCCGATCGAGGACGGCTTCCGCGAGGACTATCACTACTGCAACCTGATGTTCGTGGTCGCGGGCGCGGTGATCGAGGCCGTGTCCGGCCTGTCGTGGGAGGCCTTCGTCCAGACCCGCATCTTCGACAAGGTGGGTATGGCCGAGAGCGTGCCCCTGGCGCGTCTGGCTGATCCGGCCAAGTCCGCCCTGCCGCATGGCCGGGTCGGCCCGCCCCTGCGCTATCAGGGGGCGATGACCCAGATCGCCGACTCCATCGTCGAGGTCTGGAACTGGGATTCAGCGGCGGCGGCGGGCGGCATCTGCGCCAGCGCGACCGACTGGGCCAAGTGGATCGCCGTGCGTCTGAATGACGGCAAGCTGGCCGACGGGTCGCGCCTGTTCTCCGAAGCCGCCGCCAGGGAGATGTACAGGCCCAACATCATCGTCTCCGCCCTGGGCGGGCCGACGGCGGAACTGCCCAACCAGGCCGTGGCCTCGACCTATGCCATGGGTCTGCAGGTCCAGGACTATCGCGGCGAGCGGCTGGCCACCCACGGCGGCGGCTCGCCCGGCGGCATCTCGGCCACCGTCCTGATCCCGGGCCGCAAGATCGGCTTCAGCGTCTTCACCAACGCCGAAGAGAGCTTCCTGCTGCGCGCCCTGCGCTCGGGCCTGTCCGACATCGCCATGAACAAGGTGGACGTCGACTGGATCGCCGATTCCAAGAAGCGCGAGGCTGAGGGGATCGAAAAGTCGCTGAAAGCCGCCGTTGAGATCGACGCCAAGCAGGCGGCGGGCGCCCCGCCTTCCATGCCGCTGGACGCCTATGTCGGGACCTGGCGCGACCCCTGGTACGGCGACATCGTCATCGAGCAAAAGACCCAGGGGCGCGGCCGCAACCGCAAGTCCGGCCTGTGGCTGGCCTTCACTCACACCCCGGCGCTGCAGGGCTGGCTGGAGCCCTATGACGGCGAGACCTTCCGCACCCGCTTTGCCGACAAACGCGAGGAAGACGCCTTCATCACCTTCAACATCGCCACCGCCAAGCCGGCGACCGCCACGGTCAAGGGCGTCTCGCCCGACATCGACTTCTCCTACGACTATCAGGACCTGCGGCTGACGCGGGTCTGAGGCCAGCAAAAAGGGGCGGTCCCGACGGACCGCCCCTTTCTTCATTTCGTCCCGAGAGCTTAGCGCGCCGCCGGACGCTGACCGGCCTCGAGGATGGGCATGCCCGCCTCGGTCGGGATGTAGATGGTCTGGCGGCCTTCCTTGCCGGCCGTCTCCTGCAGCATGTTGATGTAGGACCAGCGCAGATAGGCCTCGGGGCCGCCCAGGGCCTCGGCCATGATGCGGTTGGCCTCGTTGGCGCCCTTGGCGCGCTCGATCTCGGCGGCGGCGGTCAGCTTGGCGGAGTCCAGGGCCGCCTGGGCCTCCAGCACGCGGATGCGGCGGTTCTGCACCGCCTCTTCATAGGCCGCCTTGCCCGCCATCTGCTTGGAATAGACGTTGTAGGTCGGGAAACCGACCAGGACGACGGCGATCAGAACGCCGATGGCGATGATCGAGCCGATGGTGAAACCTATGCCGCGCATCTGCGCCTCCCCGGAAATCTGAACGGCGCTCAGGGTGGACGGCGCCGCCCCCCGGGGTCAAGCGCGGCTCAGCGCCGCGTGGACGCGGCCGCCGGAACCAGCTCGATCAGATCCAGATTGGACTCGTTCGCCGGCCAGGGGATGACCAGCCGCCAGCGGCGCTCGCCGATGCGCTCGACCACCGCCACCATGTCGCGCTCGGCCCGCAGGCCATAGGCGCGCGCGGCCGGTTCGGAGGCCAGGGCCATGGAGCCCAGGAACACCATCTGGCGATCGTTCTCGGGGAAGAGCAGGCCGCTGGGACGCTGCGACCCGGTCAGCTTGCTGAACTTCAGGCCCGCCGACGTCTGTTCGATGCGGCAGGCGAACCAGCCGTAGACCACATAGCCCAGACCGCCCTCGCCGCCCTGCGAGCCCAGCTTGACGGTGCGACAGCGGTAGTTCCCGACCGGCGGCGCCACCGAGGGACGCCCCGCGTCCGGGTCGATCAGATCGCCCAGACCGTTCAGGTCGCCCGACCCGGCCTGACGCTTCGCCTGCTGCAGGGCCAGGGTCCAGGCAGCCTCGCGCCGCTGATAACGGTCGCGATCAGCAGCGGTGATGACCCCGCGCCAGTCGCTCAGGACCACACCGCCGGGGGCTTCGGACGCCGACGGGGGAGGCGGCGGGGGCGGAGGGGGAGGCGTGGTCGCACAGCCCGCCAGCACCGCCGCCAGCACGCTCGAGATCAGCGCGCCTGGAATGAGGGCGTGAGGCCCCCGCGCCTTGAAATGCGAACTACCGGCCGACGGACGTGACATGGGCTCTCCCTAGCACAGGGTCGAAAAAGCCCCCGCCCCCTAGGAAGCCCCCTGAAGCCTCCGCGTCAACCCTGCGGGCGGGCGACGTTGCGACGCCAGACCGTCTCCGCATGCCTCAAGCGGCGTCAATCGTTCCGGCCCGCACGGCGACGTCACCTGTCGTCGAGACCGGCGACAGGGCGCGCGACAGAGCTTCGGCCAAAGCCGGAATCTGCAGGGGCTTGGTCAGATATTCCATAAAGCCGGCCTCGCGTCCTCGGCGGATGTCGGCGAGGGCCGCGCCGGCCGACAGGGCCAGAACCGGCACCGTCCGGGTCAACGGGTCCTCGCCCAGACGCGCCTTGAGCTCGAAGCCGTCCATCCCCGGCAGGTTGATGTCCAGAATGATGACATCGGGACGCAGATCCCGGGCCAGGGCCAGGCCCTCCGGCCCTGTCTGGGCCACATGCAGCCGCAAGCGGCCAAAGGCCGTGGTCACATGGCGCATCAGGGCGACGTTCGACGGATTGTCCTCGACATAAAGCAAGGTGGCCTCGGGCAAGTCGGCGGCCGGGACGGGCGAAGCGATCAGGGCGCGCGGCTGGGCCGCCGAGGCCGGCAGATACATCGTGAAGACGGCCCCCTCGCCCTCGCGGCTTTCCGCCTCCAGCCGACCGCCCATGGCGTCGATCAGACGCCGCGCCACGGCCAGTCCCAGGCCCGCGCCGGGCACGTCTGAAGCTTCGCGGCCCAGCCGGTTGAAGGGCTGGAACAGGCCGTTCATGCGGGCTGCCGGCAGGCCCGGTCCCGTGTCGTGGACGCTGAGGCTAACGCCCTCGGCGGACTGGCGCGCCTCGATCAGGACGGCGCCGCCGGGGCGATTGTATTTGACGGCGTTCGCGATCAGGGCGGTCAGCACCTGACGCAGCCGCTCGCGGTCGGCGCGGGCGGCGAGGCCGGCGACGGGCGGCGGCTCCCGCAACTCGACTTCGGCGGCCTCGGCCATGGGGCGCAGGGCCTCGCAGACCTGACGCGCGACCAGCAGGGGATCCAGCCGCTCGACGTTCAGCGCCAAGCGCCCGCCTTCGATGTCGGCCAGATTCAGCACCTCGTCGACCAGGACCAGCAGCCGAGCCCCGGCGTCGCGGATCTGCTCCAGCGCCTGATGCTGGCGATGGGTCAGGGGCTCCTGCGCCTCATTCATCCGCATCAGGTCGGAGAAGCCGATGACCGCGTTCAGCGGCGTGCGCAGTTCATGGCTCATGCTGGTCAGGAACTCGGTCTTGGCGCGGTGCGCCGCCTCGACCTGGGCGGCCTGGCCTTCGGCGGCGGTCAGGGCCGCCTGAAGTTCACGCGCCCGTTGCTCGGAACAGGCCTCGAGCGTGGCGTTGACCCGCCGCAGGATCCTCACCTCGCGTCGGGCCTTCACCGTCATCCGCAACCCCGCCCAGCAGCCCGACAAGGCCAGGGCGACCACCACCAGAACGAGTTCCATCGCACGTCCCTCCGATGACTCCAGAGTGACGCCTATAGATTGCAGCTATGTAAACGTGCGCGTTAAGGTTGCACTCAGTCGATCAGCCTTCGTCGGTCGCCGGCTCGACCTTGCGGCGCGGAGCACGACGCTTGGGCGCGGGCGCTTCCTCCGAAGCGGCCTCCACCTCATCCGAAGACGGCGCGGTCGGGCGGGTCAGGAAGCCAGGCAGACCCATGCCGTCGCTGGCCTCGCCTTCGGCCGGCGCACGCTCGGCGCGCGGACGACGCGGAGCGCGGGCGGGACGGGCCTCGGCCTCTTCCTCGACGACCGGTGCGGCGGCTGGTTCGTTCGAGCTGGCGGCGGCGTCGTACTCAGCCTCGGCCGCGGCGCGGGCTTCGTCCTCGGGCGTGGCCTCGCCGACCTCGAAGCGACGGTTGCGTTCCTCGCGGCGGCGCTCCCAGCGCTCGCGGCGGGTCTCGCGGCGGCCGCCCTCCCGGGCCTCGCCCTCGGCGCGGGGCTCGCGGTCATTGTCGCGCGGCTCGCGCGGTTCACGATCCCGGTCGCGGTTGTAGTCGCGGTCCCGATCACGGTCACGGTCACGGTCGCGATTGGCGTCACGTTCGGCGCGCTCGGCCTGGCGACGGGCTTCGTCCTCGGCCTTTTGCTGCTCGGCGGCGGCGGCGGCGATGATGGCGGCGGCCTGGGCGCCGGACTCGTCCTCGAAGTCGATGTCGAAGCCCTGGCCGGCCAGTTCGCGCTGGGCGATCTCGCTGACCGGACGCTGCGGCTGCAGCGCGCGCAAGACGCGGAAATAGTGTTCGGCGTGCTGGGTGTAGTTCTCGGCCAGGACCCGGTCGCCGGCGGCCGAGGCGTCGCGCGCCAGCTGCATGTAGCGCTCATAGACGGTCTGGGCGTTGCCGCGGACCTTGATGTTCTCGGGGCCTTGCGAGTCCCACGACCGGTTCGGGTTGGTCGCATTGGCGTTGTTGCCGCCGCCGCCGGGCTTCCGGTTGCGTCCGCGCTGACGCTTCATGCCCTTGAAATCTCTCATCGGAGCTTACCGTGCTGGTGCGGGCCGCCGTCGGGTAAGGACGGGCAGGACCCAGTTCGTCGTTCCGTTCGGTCGGGGCCAATCCCCGTATCGATGTGCTCGGAAAACCGTTCGTCGCCCTGTGGTCCGCCGGGCCCTGCAGGCCCGACCGTCACTGGCCCAGACGCGCTTGAGCGAGCAAACCTGCCCGAAAAGACCGCGTTTGAGTGGGAGACAAGAAACGACTTAGCGCGCGATGAAGCGCTTTCCAAGGGTTTTGTTGCAGGCCCTGCGCTCGGCCCCGGTCACGCTTCCGGAAGGGGATCGACGCGCGGGTCCGGGCCGTTGGTGACGACGCGGTCGCGGTCGCCCAGGTCCTTGACCACCTTGACGCCGGTGAAGCCCGCCGCCTCGAACAGGGCCTTGACCGCCTCGCCCTGGTCCCAGCCGATCTCCACGGCGAACACGCCTTCGGGACGCAGGATGCGGGCGATCTCGGGGGCCAGGTCGCGATAGGGCTGCAGGCCGTCAGGGCCGCCGTCCAGCGCCAGATGCGGGTCGTGCTCACGCACCTCGGGGTCCAGGCCGGGAATGTCGCCGGTCGGGATATAGGGCGGATTGGACACCACCAGGTCGAAGCTGTCGTCGGCGAAGCCCGCGGCCCAGTCGGTACGGATGAAGGTGCAGCGGCCGTTGAGGTCCAGATTGGCGGCGTTCTCACGGGCCACGGCGATGGCCTCGGTCGAGATGTCGGTGCCGACGCCACGCGCCCCGGCGCGCTCCATCAGGGTCGCCAGCAGGATGGCGCCCGAGCCGGTGCCCAGATCGACCATCTCGAAGGCGCGGTGCGGCGGAAAGGCGCGGACGATGACATCCAGCAGGGTCTCGGTGTCCGGACGCGGACTGAGCACGTCGGGGGTGACGTTCAGCATGATCTTCCAGAAGCCCTTCTTGCCCAGGATGCGCGACACGGGCTCGCGCTTCAGCCGACGCTCGATCATGGCGTCCAGCGCAGCGATCTTGTCGGCGTCGACGACGCGATAGGGATCGGTCAGGATGTCGACACGGCCCGCGCCGGTCGAGGCCTCCAGCAGCAGGCGGGCGTCGATCGACGGACTGTCGATGCCGGCGGCCTTCAGGCGGGCCTGGGCGCCTTTCCAGGCGGTCAGCAGGGTCGGGGCGGCGGATACGTTTTCGGACATGAGGGCTGATTGGCGATTGCGAGGCGGGAATTCAAGACGCAAGCCGATCGGGAACAGGCGGCGAGCGTGGCCGTTGTGGGGCGGATGGGGATGCAGAACCTTCTGAAACGGTCGACGCGTCGGCGCAAAAACGGCGGCGCGATCTGGCGTTATCTGGGCGCGGCGGCGAGCGGTCTGGCGGCCGGAGCCACGGCGGCGCACCTTCTTTATACGCAAGGGCACAAGTACGGCGTCGAACTGCGGCCGAAGCGACCCGAACCCCTGCCTCCGCGCGATCCCACGCCCGAGGACTATGACGCCAAGGAGCCCGGCCGCGGCCGGCTGGCCCAGCACCCGGTCCGCATTCCGCGCAAGGGGTGGATCGACATCGCCTGGCGCACGACAATGGGCTACTTCGGCGACCGGGTCGGCTTTGTCGCCGGGGGCGTGACCTTCTTCATGCTTCTGGCCCTGTTTCCGACACTGGGCGCCTTCGTCACCATCTATGGCCTGTTCGCCGATCCGGCCGACGCCTGGAACCAGCTGAGCTTCCTCTATGAGGTGCTGCCGTCGAACGTGGCCCAGTTTCTGGGAGCCGAGATGACCAGGCTGGCGGGCGGCTCGACCGGGCAGCTGACCTTCACCCTCATCTGGACCCTGGCCCTGTCCCTGATGGCGGCCAACGGCGGGGTGAAGACTCTCTTCTACGGGCTCAATCTCGCCTATCACGAGGTCGAGCGGCGCAACATCATCACCTACAACCTGCTGTGCATGGGGATCACGGTCTCCGGCCTTCTGGCGGTTCTGGTCAGTTCCGCCCTGGTGGTCGGCGTGCCCGTGGTTCTGTCGGTCTTTGGGCTGGAGGAGGAATGGGCCCATCTGGCGCCGCTGCGCTGGCCCCTGCTCTATCTCGGCTATGTGGCGGCGCTTGCCCTCATCTATCGCATCGGGCCGTGCCGGGCGCGAGCGCGGTGGCGTTGGCTGACGCCGGGCGCCCTGTTCGCGGCGGCGCTCAGCCTGCTGGTGTCCTTCCTGTTCAGCTGGTTCCTGACCAACTTCGTGCGCACCGACTCCTACGGTCCGCTCGCGGCGGCCATGGGTTTCCTGCTGTGGACCTGGTTTTCGGTGCAGGTGATCCTGATGGGCGCCCGGCTGAACGCCGAGATCGAGCATCAGACCGCCATCGACACCACCACCGGCGCGCCCCTGCCCATCGGCGAGCGCGGCGCGGTCATGGCGGATTCGGTCGGCCCGCGCCGGGGCAATCCCGCGGCCCTCGCCTTCACCCTGAAGTACGCCGAGGCCCTGGGCGACCGGATGCTGAAGCGGCGCGTGCGGCGCAGATAACGCGACGCTTCTCCCTCCCCTTCATCGGGAGGGAGAATTTCCGGTTCAACTGAACTCGGCTTCCAGATCGGCCAGACGAGCGGCCTGATCCTCGGCGATCAGGGCGTTCAGCAGGGGGTCGATGTCGCCTTCCAGAATCTGCGGCAGGCTGTGCAGGGTCAGGCCGATGCGGTGGTCGGTCACGCGCCCCTGCGGGAAGTTGTAGGTGCGGATGCGCTCCGACCGGTCGCCGGAACCGACTTGCGACTTGCGCGCGTCCGAACGGGCGGCGTCCTTGGCCTGGCGCTGCATGTCGTACAGGCGCACGCGCAGGTTCTTCATCGCCTTGTCGCGGTTGACGTGCTGCGACTTCTCCGACGAGGTCACCATGATGCCCGTGGGCAGGTGGGTGATGCGCACGGCGGAGTCGGTCGTATTGACGTGTTGGCCACCGCTGCCCGACGAACGATAGGTGTCGATGCGGATGTCCTGATCGCGAATCTCGATCTCGACGTCCTCGACTTCGGGCAGGACCGCCACGGTCGCCGCCGAGGTATGGATGCGCCCCTGCGACTCAGTCGAGGGCACGCGCTGGACCCGGTGAACGCCGCTTTCGAACTTCAGACGGCCAAAGACGCCTTCGCCGCTGACGGTGGCGATGATCTCCTTGTAGCCGCCCGCGTCTCCCTCGGTCAGGCTGTCGATCTCGACCCGCCAGCCACGCGACTGGGCGTAGCGCGAATACATGCGGAACAGGTCGCCGGCGAACAGGGCCGCCTCGTCCCCGCCGGTGCCGGCGCGCACTTCCAGCACGGCCGAGGCGTTTTCGTCGGCGTCGCGCGGGGCCAGAAGCAGGGCGACCTCGCGCTCCAGCTCGGGCAGGCGCTCGTTCAGGGCGTCCAGTTCGTCGGCGGCCATGGCGGCCATTTCCGGATCCGAGGCCATGGTCTTCAGATCCTCGACCTCAGCGCGGGCGCGGGCCAGGGACTGCACCGCGTCGGCCACCGGCTTCAACTCGGCGTGCTCTTTCGACAGGCGCACGATCTCGGCGCCGTCCGAGGCCGCGCCCATGCGCGCCTCCACCTGGTGGAAGCGGTCGAGCACCTGATCGAGACGGGCCTGGGGCAGTCGCAAGAGAGCGTCCTTTGAAGGAAATTTCGAGCGCGGAGCCTTACTCGCCCGACCGGCCCCTGTCGATGGAAAGGCCGGAACACGCGCAGATGGAGCGATTGTGAACAGCCGTCACAAGCCCGTCAGGGCGGTTCCTTCGCAGGTGCAAACCCCCTAGCTCGACGGTGGCTGAAACAAGAACGGAGACAGGGATGTTCGATGGAAACGCGGATTCCACCGCCGGGGCGGACGCCAATGTGGCGCGGCTTTGCGCCCTCTACGACGGGCTGCTTGAGCGTTCGGACGCCGCGGTGTCGCCCGAGGCCGAGACCGAGTTGAAGGCTCTGGCCAAGATCTTCGACCTGGACGCCGACCGCCCCGCCGCCGAGCTGTGGCCCTATGTGCGCGCCGTCCTGGTGCGCCAGGCCCCGGCCGAAGCGCCGGACGTCCGGGCCGCGCCCGAGCCCATGACCGTCCTGCTGGTCGAGGACGACGCCGAGGCCGCCGCCGCCCTGACCGAGGCCCTGGACGCCGCGGGACACCGCGTGGTCGGGCCCTTCCACAGCGCCGAAGCCGCCGAGGCGGCCACCGCCCTGCACCCCATCGACGCGGCCCTGCTGGACATCAATCTTTCGGGCGAAGCCACGGGGATCGACCTGGCCCGCAGCCTGAAGGCGCGCTGGGGCGTGCCGGTCATCTTCCTGTCGGGCGACGTCAGCGCGGCCGCCGCCAACGCCGAACTGGCCGCCGCCATGGTGATCAAACCCTATACCGGCCGCGACGTGCTGGACGCTCTGGCGCGGCTGGAGCCCGCCGGCTGATCCACGCGCAACCAAAGCGCGGCTCCGGCCATTGCCACCGGGGCCGCGACCTGCGTCTGATGAGGCTTAGGGGGCTGAATGGACACTTTTTTCCTGTTTCTGCTGGTGGGCGTCCTGGCCCAGGCGGTCGACGGCGCCCTGGGCATGGCCTACGGCGTCATCTCCTCATCGGTCCTGCTGGCCCTGGGGGTGCCGCCGGCGACGGCCTCGGCCAGCGTCCACGCCGCCGAGGTCTTCACCACCGCCGCCTCGGCGGGCAGCCACGCCTGGCACAGGAATGTGGAATGGCGGCTGTTTCTGCCCTTGGCCATCGCAGGCGTGATCGGCGGGGTACTGGGGGCCTATGTCCTGACCGGCATCGACGGGGCGGTCATCAAGCCCTTCATCATCGGCTATCTGGCCCTGATCGGCGTATGGATCCTGTGGCGGGCCGGACATGACGTGCCGCACCGCCACCTGCCCGCCTGGATCACCGCCCCCATCGGCGTGGTCGGCGGCTTTCTGGACGCCGTCGGCGGCGGGGGATGGGGACCGACTGTGTCCTCCACCATGGTCGGCGCCGGACATGATCCGCGCAAGGCCATCGGCACGGTCAACACCGCCGAGTTCTTCCTGACCGTCGCCATCTCGGCCACCTTCGTCTGGGCCCTGGTGACGGGTCACTGGGAAGAGGCCGGGGCGCTGGAGAACCACCTCGCCGCCGTGGCCGGTCTGGTCGTCGGCGGCCTGATCGCCGCCCCGTTTGCGGGCCTGATCGTCAAGAAGGTGCCGCGCAAGGTTCTGACCTACGCCGTCGGCGGTCTGCTGCTGATCCTCGCCGCCTTCCAGGGCGCGCAACTGGCCGGCCTGATCGGCAAATAGAAGGGGGCGGGACCGACCCGAAGCCCGTCCCGCCCCTTCGTCTCAAGTCCTCGTCGCCATCAGACCGGCGCGGTCGCCTGGAAGCTGGGACGCTGTTCCAGCGCAGCCTGCAGAGCGACCAGATGGGGGCGGCCCGCCTTCCAGTCGTAGTCCGGGTGACGGAAGCTGATCCAGCTGACGACGATCCCGGCGCTCAGCACGCCCATGTTGAAATCCTCGGCGTCCGGCGCGGCCGCTTCCAGGGCGTCCAGGGCCCGCCCCATGTTGAAGGTCCAGCGCTCCATCCACGACGGCGAACGCTCGTGCTCGGGACGGCGCTTCTCCAGCACCAGCTTGACCCCCATCTCCAGCGCGGCGTTGGCCAGGGTCTCCAGACGCTTGACGCGCAGACGCTCGGCCCCCTCGACGGGCAGCAGGCGCGGACCGGCGCCCATGGCGTCCAGATACTCGGCGATGACCGGGCTGTCGGTCAGCGGCAGGCCGTCCTCAGCGATCAGGGTCGGCACCTGCACCACCGGATTGGTGGCCAGCAGCTCCGGCGCATTGGCGTAGGGATCGACGGCGATCTCCTCGATGCGGCCGGACAGGCCCTTTTCACGGGCGACGATGCGGACCTTGCGCGCGAAGGGCGAAGGGGTGGTGATGTAGAGCTTCATGTTTACTCGGCGGCTTTGCGCGCGGCGTCCAGTTCGGCGGCCTTGGCTTCGACCTGGGCGACGATCTCGTCGATCATGCCGTCATTGGCCTGTTTGTGGGCGATCTTGCCGTTCAGATACAGCATGCCCGAGCCCGCGCCGCCGCCGGTAAAGCCGACGTCGGTGTAAAGCGCCTCGCCCGGGCCGTTGACGACGCAGCCGATGATCGACAGCGACATGGCCGTCGAGACGTGGGCCAGCTTCTCTTCCAGGATCGCCACCGTCTCGATGACGTTGAACCCCTGACGGGCGCAGGACGGGCAGGCGATGATGTTCACCCCCCGGTGACGCAGGCCCAGCGACTTCAGAATGTCGAAGCCGACCTTGATCTCCTCGACCGGGTCGGCGGCCAGGGAGACGCGGATGGTGTCGCCGATGCCCGCCCACAGCATGCTGCCCATGCCGATGGCGGACTTGATGGTGCCGGTGCGCAAGGGTCCCGCCTCGGTCACGCCCAGGTGCAGCGGGCAGTCTATGGCCTCGGCCAGTTGCTGATAGGCGGCCACCGTCAGGAAGGGATCGGACGCCTTCACCGAGATTTTGAACTCGTGGAAGTCCAGGTCCTGCAGGATGCGGGCGTGGTTCAGTGCGCTTTCCACCATCGCATCCGGGCAGGGTTCGCCGTATTTCTCCAGCAGTTCCTTTTCCAGCGACCCGGCGTTGACGCCGATGCGCATGGAGCAGCCGTGGTCGCGGGCGGCCTGGACGACCTCCTTGACCCGATCCATCGAGCCGATGTTGCCCGGATTGATGCGCAGGCAGGCGGCGCCCGCCTGGGCCGCCTCGATGCCGCGTTTGTAGTGGAAGTGGATGTCGGCCACGAGCGGCACGCGGGCCTCACGCGCGATCGTCTTGAAGGCCGCTGTTGACTCCACGTCGGGGCAGGAGACGCGGACGATGTCGGCCCCGGCCTCTTCCAGCTGACGGATCTGCTCCAGCGTCGCGGCCGCGTCGGTCGTCGGGGTGTTGGTCATCGACTGGACGCTGATCGGGGCGTCGCCGCCGACCGGGACGGACCCCACCATGATCTGGCGGCTCTTGCGGCGCTCGATGTGGCGCCAGGGACGGATGTGGCCGAATTCGGAACTGCTCATGTCGCGCGGAACATAGGCGAGGAACGACGGCAAAACCACGACATCAGCCGCGGACCGCGACGATTCATCCGGCGGGAGCGACGGCCGGCGGCGGCGCGGCGGCTTGAGCAGCGGCCTGGGCGGCGCGGGCGCGGGCCTGGGCCTCGGCGGCTGCGGCGGCGCGAGCCTCCGACTGGCGCGCTTCGGTCTGCGCGCGGGCGTTCAGGGTCCCCAGCGGCGACTGGGCCGCAGGCAGGGCCCCGCTGTGCTCGCCGTTCAGATAGACGTCGAAGGCGGCCGGGTCCGAGACGTCGATCGTGGCCGAGAGCCCGGGGGGCGCCCGCCAGGCCTCGCCCGCCGCCAGCTGGCGCGCGAACAGGATGCGGCCGTCGCCCTGCCGCACCACCAGGGCGGCAGGCTTCTTGGCCTGAAGAATGACCTGGGACGTCGTGGCCGAGGCGCCGTAAACCGCGCCTCGCGGGTTGAAGGCGGCCTGCACCGGCGGCGCGGGAAGCACGACGGCGGCGTTGGGATCGTCCGGGTCGATACCCGTCAGCTGAGCCTCCAGCCCCGGCGTGATGTAGAGGGCCGGGGTGGTCTGGTCCGGCGGGGCGGCGCGCGGCGCGCCGAGGTACAGGGCCCGCTCGACCTCGGCGTCGGCCTCCTCGGCCCAGTTCCTGGGCACGGCGACCAGATCGGAGGGGTGCGGCGGCTCGATGCGGACCACGCGCTGGAAGACGTTCCATCCGACCACGGCCACGATCAGCACGCCCAGGGCGGCGAGGATCTTGGGCGAGGTGCGGCGCATCTGCTGCAGGGCGGCGCCGGTCGGGGCCTGAAGCGGCACGGCGGCTTCCGGGAACTCGCGCTTGAAGCGCTCGACGGCGGTCAGTTCGTCCAGCCCCAGGGCCCCCGCATAGGCGCGGACATAGCCCATGGAGAAGATGCGCGACGGCAGGACCGAGAACTCGTTCTGCTCCAGCGCCGTCAGGTAGCGCGGATGCACCCGCGTCATGGTCGACAGCTGGGCCATGGACCGGCCCGAGGCGAGGCGGGCGGCGCGCAGGGCTTCGCCCAGCGTCTCGGCGTCCTCAAGGGACGGCGCGTCCTGCCGATCCTGATCCATGCGGGGTTCCGTTGGTGCGGACGCGAAGGCGTCCTGCCCTTGGCTTAGACGAGCCCCGCCCGCCGGGCAACGCGGGAAAGCGGCTCCGCTTCGATCAAACGATGACGTTCAGCTTGCGCGCCAGGGACTCGATCTCGCCGCGCACCGACCCGGCCGAGGAGCCGAGCAGGACGTTCATGCCGCGACGGGCGGCGGGCAGGTCCGCCGACAGGATCATCCGCTTGACCGGCCCCACCCCGCCGGCGGGCGCCGACAGGCGGGTGTAGCCCAGGGTGATGAGGGCGAAGGCCTCCAGCGGACGGCCCGCCAGCTCGCCGCACACCGAAACCGGCGTGGCGCTGTCGGCGCACTTCTGCTGGATCTCGGCCAGGGCGCGCAGGGCGGGCGGCGACAGGGGGTCGTAGCGATCCGACACCAGGGGATTGGTCCGGTCGGCGGCGAACATGTACTGCAACAGGTCGTTGGTGCCGATCGAGACAAAGTCGGTCAGGGGCAGCAGGGCGTCCAGGTGCCACAGCAGGCTGGGGCATTCGACCATGGCCCCGACGCGCAGCAGGGACGGCAGGGGCCGCCCGCGACGCCGCGCCCAGTCGCACTCGACATCGACCAGTTCGCGCGCGGCGCGGAACTCGTCCACCGTGGCGATCATGGGGAACATGACGCGCAGTTCGCGCCCGGCGGCGGCGGCCAGAAGGGCGCGCACCTGCATCCGCAGCAGGGCCGGACGGTCCAGACCCAGACGGATGGCGCGACGGCCGAGCGCCGGGTTCTCCTCCCGCTCATTGTCCAGATAGGGAAGGACCTTGTCGCCGCCGATGTCGAGGGTGCGGAAGGTGACTGGTCGGTCGCCCGCCGCGTCCAGCACCAGCTTGTACAGCGCCGTCTGGGCGTCCAGGCGCGGCAGTTCGTCCGAGACCATGAACTGGAACTCGGTGCGGAACAGGCCGATGCCCTCGGCTCCGGTCGCGTCCAGGTTCTCCAGATCCACGGCCAGACCGGCGTTGGTCAGGATGGTGATGCGGGAGCCGTCCTTGGTCACCGCAGGCGTGTCGCGCAGCAGGTCGAACTCGGCCCGGCGCTGCTCGCGCAGAGCCATGCGGGTCTGAACCGCCGCCAGCATGTCGGGACGCGGCCGCAGATAGGCCTCGCCCGTCTCGCCGTCGACGATGACCTGATCGCCCTCCGACAGGCGGTCGCGCAGGCCTTGCAGGCGGCCGACGCAGGGGATCTGCAGGGCGCGGGCGACGATGGCCGCGTGGCTGGCGGCCGAGCCCTCTTCCAGCAGCAGGCCGCGCAGCTTGTGGCGCGGATACTCCAGCAGGTCGGCGGGACCGAGGTTACGGGCCACCAGAATGGCGTCGTCGGGAAGGTCGCGTTGACCCGGATTGTCGCCCGCCAGCACCCGCAGCAGACGGTTGGCCAGATCCTCGAAGTCGTGCAGCCGCTCGCGGATATAGGGGTCGCGGGCCTTGGCGAAGCGAGCGCGGTGTTCGTTGCGGACCCGGTCGACGGCCGCCTCGGCGGTCAGGCCCGAGCGCACCGCCTCCTCCAGCGACCGGTTCCAGCCCCGGTCGTCGGCGAACATGCGATAGGTCTCGAGCACCTCGAACGAGGTCCCGCCCAGCTTGCCCTGACCGCCTTCCAGCATGTCGTCGATGCCGGCCTTGAGCGCCGACAGGGCCTCGGCCAGACGCCTTTCCTCGGCGACAGGGTCGTCGGACAGCAGTTGCTCGGGCGCCAGCGGGGCCTCGTGCTGGACGACGACGCCGTAGGCCAAGCCCTCGGCGAACTTCTGGCCCTTCAGCCGTTCAGGGCGGTGGGGTGCCACCTCGACGTCGCGCAGTTCGTCCTGGGCCAGAAGCTCACCCGAGGCGACCGTCTCGGCCAGCACCATGGCGATGGTCTGGATATCCTCGACCTCTTCCTCGTCATAGCGACGGGCGGCGCGGTTCTGGACGACCAGAACCCCGATGGCCCGGCCGCCGCGCAGCAAGGGCGCGCCGAGGAAGGCGTGGAAGGGGTCTTCGCCGGTTTCCGGACGATAGGAGAAGCTGGGATGGGACGGGGCGTCCGACAGGCTGATCGGCTGGGCCAGCCGGGCCACCTCGCCGACCAGACCCTCGCCGGGCCGCAGTCGGGTGTTGTGGACGGCCTCGGGGTTCAGGCCCTGGGTGGCGAACAGCTCCAGTTCGCCCGAGGCGCGCCGCAGATAGATGGAGCAGACCTCGGCGACCATGGACTGGGCGATGACGCGCACCACCATGTCCAGCCGATCCTGCGCCGGGCCGCCGCCGGCCATGGCTTCGCGGATCTGGCGCAGGAGGTTGCGAGGCCCCCTCGTCGTCAAACCGCCCTTCACCATGCCGCCTCCCGCCTGACCGCCCCGCTGACCTCGTCAGATAGGGCGGCGTTGCTGTTTTCCTATAGGGCGTCGAGCCCGTAGGCCGCGTGCAGCGCCCGCACCGCCAGTTCGGAATAGGCGTCCTCGATCAGGACGCTGATCTTGATTTCCGAGGTCGAGATGGCCTGGAACTTGACGCCCTTGTCGGCCAGGGCCCGGAACATGGTCTGGGCCACGCCCGCGTGGCTGCGCATGCCGACGCCGATGACCGAGATCTTGGCCACGTCGGCGTCGATGCGAAGTTCCTCGAAGCCGATCTCGGCCTTGGCGGCGGTCATCATCTCGGCGGCGCGCTGGGCGTCGCGGCGACCCGTCGTGAAGGTCAGGTTCACCGCGCCCTCGGTGCGGGCCTGGCTCTGCACGATCATGTCCACATTGACGTTGGCCTCAGCCAGACGCGTGAAGACGTCGGCGGGGGCGTCGGTGCGGTCCGCCAGACCCAGCAGCGTGATCCGGGCTTCGTCCCGGCTCATGGTCACGCCGGAAACGATGCGCTTTTCCACGATCTCATCCTCGTCACAAATCAGGGTGCCGGCGTTTTCCGGCAGATTTCCATTCTCATCCGGCTCGATGAAGCTGGACAGGACCCGAACCGGGACCTGCTTGGCCATGGCCAGCTCGACCGAGCGGGTCTGCAGCACCTTGGCCCCGAGCGAGGCCATTTCCAGCATCTCCTCGTAGGAGACCTTTTCCAGGCGCCGCGCGCGGCTCTCGATGCGGGGGTCGGTCGTATAGACGCCGTCCACGTCGGTGTAGATGTCGCAAGGGGCGCCGAGCGCCGCCGCCACCGCCACCGCCGAGGTGTCGGAGCCGCCACGACCGAGCGTGGTGATGCGGCCGTCGCGGGTCACGCCCTGGAAGCCGGGCACGATGGCGATCTGGCCGCTGTCGACTGCGGCGCCCAGGACGTCGCCAGGCACGTCCTCGATGCGGGCGCGACCGTGGGCGTCGTCGGTCAGGATCGGAATCTGCCAGCCCATCCAGCTGCGCGCGTTAAGGCCCATGTTGCGCAGGGTCAGGGCCAGAAGGCCTGACGTCACCTGCTCGCCCGAGGCGACCACCACATCGTATTCGTCGTCCGACAGGGGCAGGCCCGCGGCGGCCGGTCCCGCGCCGTCGGTCCAGGCCACCAGCTCATTGGTCTTGCCGGCCATGGCGGACACCACCACGGCGATCTGTTTGCCCTTGGCGGCCTCGGCGGCGATAATTCGCGCCGCACGACGAATACGCTCGAGGTCCCCCATGGAGGTCCCCCCGAACTTCATCACCAGTCGTGTCGTTTCGGGCCGCGTCATCGTGGCGTTTCGTCCCCTGCTTGCATGGGCGGCCAAGGCGGTTCATGCCTGCGGCCATGTCCGCTTCTAACGACAGCCTTGAGCCGCGCAAACCCCAAAGCGATGAGGGTTTTTCACCCTTTGCAACCGATCGTGCCGAGGGGCCGAGCATTGATCCCGCCGATGTGGCGCGCTTTTCGGCCCAGGCGGCCGAGTGGTGGGACCCGAAAGGCCCGTTCGCGCCCCTGCATCGCTTCAATCCGGCCCGGCTGAAATTCGTCCGCGACCGGGCTGCCGAACACTATGGCCGCGACGTTCGGGCGCGGGCCCCGTTTGAGGGCCTCAGCCTGATCGACATCGGCTGCGGCGGCGGCCTGATCGCCGAACCGATGCGGCGCATGGGCTTCGAGGTCACGGCCCTGGACGCGTCGTCCGAGAACATCGGCACGGCCCGCGCCCACGCCGAACAGATGGGCCTAGACATCGCCTACCGCGCCGCCACGGTAGAACAGATGGTGGAAGCGGGCGCCGACCCCTTCGACGTGGTCCTGACCATGGAGGTGATCGAGCATGTCGCCGATCCCGAGGCCTTCGTCCGCGCCTGCTCGAAACTGATCAAGCCTGGCGGTCTGATGATCGTCGCCACCCTGAACCGCACCCTGAAGGGCCTGCTGCTGGGCAAGTTCGCCGCCGAATACGTGCTGCGCTGGGTCCCCGCCGGCACCCATGACTGGCGCCAGTTCCTCAAGCCCGAGGAGCTGCGCGCCATGCTGGACGGCGAGCCCCTGACCGTCACCGGCCCCTATGGCCTGGCCTATGATCCGCTGAACGACCGCTGGAGCGAGGGCGACGACGTGGGCATCAACTACATGATGATGGCGACGCGGGACGCGTGAAGACGCTGCGGCGCATCCTCGTCACCGGCGGGCCGGGATCGGGCAAGACCAGCCTGATCGAGGCGCTGGCGGCGGCGGGTCATGCGACCTCGCCGGAGGCGGGACGCGCGATCATCCGCCGCCAGCAGGCCATCGGCGGCCAAGCCCTGCCTTGGCGCGACCGCGCCCTGTTCGCCGAGTTGATGCTGGACCGCGATATGGACGCCTATGCCCGCGCAGAGGATACAGCCGCCCCGGTCTTCTTTGATCGCGGCGTGCCCGACGTGGTCGGCTACCTGACCCTGTGCGGCCTGCCGGTCCCGGCTCATGTCGAACGGGCGGCGCGCGAAGCCCGCTATGCAAGGCAGGCCTTCATCGCTCCGGTCTGGCCCGAGATCTTCGTTCAGGACGCCGAGCGCCGACAGGATCTGGACGAGGCGCAACGCACCTTCGACGTCATGACCGAGGTCTATCCGCGCTTCGGTTACACGCTGATCGAGTTGCCCAAGGCCCCGATCGCTGACCGGGTCGCCTTCGTGCTGGCGAACATCACCGCCTAGCCGGGCTGCTGCGTCTCGCGCAGCAGCGACAGGTCATAACCCAGGGTCTGAACCCGGTTGCGCAGGGCCTCACGGGTTTCCGCCGCGGGGCGGGCCTCGCGGCTGAGGATCCAGAGATAGCGGCCCGAGGGTTCGCCGACGATCGACCAGCTGTAGTCGTCGGCGTGGTCCAGCACCCAGTAGTCGCCGACATAGAAGGGACCGAAGAAGGAGACCTTCAGCTTGGCGTTGTCGCTGCCCTCAATGATCCTGGCGCGGGCCTCGGCCTGTTTCACGGGGCCGTCGACCGCGCCCTGGCGACAGCGGTTCAGCACGCCGATCAGGCCGTCGTCGCGCAGGCTGTAGTCGGCGGTCACCGCCTCGCAATCCTTCTGAAAGCCGGCCTCGTAGCGCGCCAGCTCGTACCAGCGGCCGAGATAGCGGTTCAGGTCCACCGACTTGGCGGGTTGCGGCACGGCGGCGTTGCCGACCGGCCCGCGTTGCAGGGTGGCGCAGGCGCCGAGGGCCAGGGCGGCGCCGGCCAGCAGGACGAGGGGAAGGGTGCGCTTGAAGCTCATGGGGTCCGAAAGGCCCGAGCCCGGCTTAAGGTTCCGCTTGGAGCGTCCGGATCATGTAGCGGGCGTCGGCGCCGTAGCTGGCCAGTTTCTCGGCCATGCCGGGCGGGTTCTGGACGACGAAGCCGTTGCGCTCCCAGAAGGCGGTCGCCTCATTGACGGCCACCAGGGCGATCTCGGGCCAGCCCGCCGCCCTCGCCTGTTCGGCCAGGCGCTCGACGATCAGGCGGGTGTAGCCGCCTCCGCGCGTGTCGGGGCGCACGGCCAGGTCGTGCAGATAGATGACCTCAGCGTCTTCCGGGACGGCGCCGATCAGGCTGTCCAGCGGCGGGGCGGCGTTGCGCTTCCACGGATAAGCCATCAGGTAGCCCATGACGGTTCCGGCGGCGTCGGACAGGACGAAGCAGCCCTCGGGCGCCAGTTGCTGACGCTCGGCGAAGCACTCGCGCGCCTCGAAATGGTCGGGAAAGGACAGGCGGGCCACCGCGACGACGCCGTCGACGTCGTCGGGCGTCATGGGTCGCCAGCTTAGCTGGGACAACGAGCGTTCAGCTCCGCCTTGTTGAAGTTCCATTCCACGCTCCGGGTCTCATCGTCGTTCGCCCCTTCGATACGGGCGGTCAGCACATCCCCCGCGCGCTGATAGAGGATGCGGTGCGGAAAGTCGTTGGCGGGATTGGCGAAAACCGCCCGCTGCGGCCCGCTTTCGATCAGGCGGAAGGGGGTCGGTCCGGCCCCGGCCGGCTGCGCGACATAGGCCAGGGCGCCGTCCTGCAGGCGGGTGATGCGCGCGAACTCGAAGCCGCTGCGGCCATTGCGCACAGTCACGGTATGACCGACCATCAGACCCGCGCGCGGGTCGCTCCAGGTCTCCGACGCCTCGCGCCCTCGCGAACAGTCCAGCCAGTAGCCGGCCAGCCACGACAGGTCGGGCGCGGGCGCCGCCTGTATCAGGGCGGCGGCCGAAAGCGCGGTCAGCAAGGCCATCGAAGTCTCCCTCATCGGTTCGGAAAGGAGCCTAGATCAATCCCGCCCGTCCCGCTTGTAGGATTGCGACGCCAACTGCCGGGCCAGTTCGATCTGATCGCGCGCCCATTCGGTGGCGGTGCAGCCGAGGAAGCGACGAAAATCGCGGGCCATCTGGGGCTGATCGAAATAGCCGGCGGCCAGACCGGCCTCCAGCCAGGAGGCGGCGTCGGCGTCCGGGCCCGTGGCATGGTCGAAAATGCGCCGGAAGCGGAAGACCGAGCGCAGGGTGCGCGGCGCCACGCCGACGCGGTCGCGGAAACGGCGTTGCAGGGCGCGGCGTTCGGCGGGGTTGAGCGCAAGCCCCTCGTTCTCGCGTTCGGCGGCGTCGACCTGGCCGCGCACGCCGGGATCGATGCGCCAACCGCCCGCCTGACGCTGAACTTCCAGCCAGTCGGCCAGAGCCGCCGCCTGGGCCGCCGGATCGCCGGACGAAGCGGTAAAGCCGCGTAGCCGCGCCGTGAGGTCCAGCCGCAGGTCCGTCGCCTCGATCAGCGGACGGGCCAGGAAGTCCCGCGCCCCGTCCGGCTCGAACTTGGCGGCGACGATCTCCACCGGGCCGACCGGACGGATGGCCATGGGCCGGGTCATCTGACCGGCGAAGATGACCGGCGGCTGGGGCCGAAAGACGCCGTCCTCGCCCGCTTCCTCGTAGGGGGCGGCCAAATCGATCACCAGTTCGGGACAGCCGTCGGGGGCGATGCGCTGCACCTCGCCGGTCGGGGTCGGCGCCGCATAGGTCCACAGGACGCGCACGAAGGGCCGCAGAGACGGCGGCGGCGCGAACTCCTGATAACGTTCCCCCTCTCCCATGCGTCAGTTCGCCTTCTTCGGGTCGGGCGGCAGGCTGGGCAGGGGAGCGCAGGGGACGCCGTCGTCCTTCAGCTTCTTCACCTCGGCGGGCGTGGCCTCGCCGTAGATCTCGCGCTTTTCGGAGCGGCCTTCATGGATGTCGCGGGCCTCGCGGGCGAAGGCGTCGCCGACATAGTCGAAATTCTGCTCGACATGGTCGCGCACCTCGCGCGCCGCCTGCATCATCATGGACTGCACCTGCTTCATGGCGTCCGGCGAAGGGGCGGTCTTCTTCGTGCCGGCGACGGACGGGGCCATGACCTGCTTGCGCACGGCCGTCGAGCCGCAGAAGGGGCACTCCACCAGACCGCGCGCGGCCTGATCGTCATAGTCGGTCGAAGAGGCGAACCAGGCCTCGAAGCCGTGGTCGTGGTCGCAGAACAGGGCGTAGCGGATCATTGCGGCGGGTCGAATTCGCGGTCGTGACGCAGGGCCGGGATGGAGGCGCGGGCGCGGTCCACGGCGCTCAGGTCCAGGGCGGCGTGCAGGACGCCGGGTTCATCGTGGTCGGCGCGGGCGATGACCTCGCCCCAGGGACCGACGATCAGGGAGCGGCCCCAGGTCTGACGACCGTCCTCGTGGGTTCCGCCCTGGGCCGGGGCCAGGACGAAGGCGCCGGTTTCGATGGCGCGGGCACGCAGGAGGGTCTCCCAGTGGGCTTCGCCGGTCGGGCGGGTGAAGGCTGCGGGGACGGCGATCATGGCCGCTCCGGCCTGGGCCAGTTGGCGATGCAGATGGGGGAAGCGCACGTCGTAGCAGATGGTCAGGCCCAGGCCGCCCCAGGGGGTGTCGGCCACGACGGCGGCGTCGCCCGGCCGCACCGAGGCGCTCTCGCGATAGGTCTCGCCATCAGCCAGATCGACATCGAAGACGTGCAGCTTGTCATAGCGGGCCGTGATCGCCCCGGTCGGGTCGATCAGCAGGGAGCGGTTGGCGGCGCGGGCGTCGCCGGGCGCGCTCGATCGCACGATGGCCGAGCCGATCAGCAGCCAGACGCCCAGTTCCACCGCCAGGGCGCGAAGGCCCAGAACCGCCGCGTCGGCCTCTTCGCTCGACAGGGCGGCGTCGCGCAGGGCCCGGCGCTGCTCGAGGAAGTTGGTCCCCTCGGGCGTCAGGATCAATTGCGCCCCGCCCGCCGCCGCCTGGCGGATCAGCGGCTCGACATGGGCCAGCCCCGCGGGCGCCGTCGCCGGCGTCCGCGCCTGGATCAGCGCGACCTCGAGCCGCTCGCCCATCAGGCCGCCAGGAGGGGATCCAGACCGCCCCTGCGGTCCAGGGCGTGGATGTCGTCCGAGCCGCCGACGTGCTGGCCGTTGATGAAGATCTGCGGGAAGGTGGCCTTGCCGCCCGAACGCGCGACCATCTCGGCCTTCTTTTCCGGGTCGTTCGAGGCGACGATCTCGGTGAACTCGGCGCCCTTGCGGGTGAGCAGGCCCATGGCGGCGACGCAATAGGGGCAACCGGGCTTGGTGTAGATGACGACTTCGGCCAACTCAGGAACTCCTTGAACTGCAGGCTAGCCCCCTACTTAGGCGGTTCGCGCGCGGTTCGCACCCTCGCGATCACCGCCAGGTCCACGGCGCGGGCTCCGACCTCCATCAATACCCGCGCGCAGGCCTCGGCCGTGGCCCCGGTCGTCAGGACGTCATCGATCACCAGGATGCGCCGCCCCTTGATCCGGCGACGCCCGGCCTCGGTTACGGCGAAGGCCTTTTTCACGTTCAGCCGCCGTCCGCGCGCCGACTTGCCGCCCTGGCTGGCGGTCGGGGCGCTGCGGATCAGGGCGTCGGGCAGGTAGTCGAGCCCGGCATGGCGGGCCAGCGGCCGCGCCACCTCGGCGGCCTGATTGAAGCGCCGCGCCAGCAGGCGGGACCGGTGCAGGGGCACGGGAACCACGGCGTCCGCCTCGCCCACCACGTCGGCGGCCGAGCGAGCGATCCAGCGGGCGAACAGGGGCGCGAACTGCTGCTGGTCGCCGTGCTTGAACTTGAGGATCAGCCCCCGCGAGGCCTCGTCGTAGACGCAGGCCGCCCGCGCCCGGGCGAAGGCGTAGGGCTGGACCTGACAGGCCAGACAGCGGTCGGAGGCGAAGTCGCCGCCGTCATATTCAAAGGCCGCGCCGCAGCCGTCGCAGACGGGCGCTTCCAGAAAGGCCACCCGGCTCCAGGCGTCGGGCGTCAGGCCCGCCGAGGCCGTGGCCTCGCGGCTGTCGTGCGCCGTGGGCGGCAGCAGAATATCCAGCAGACCGCGCCCCGCATCGCGCGCGCGGGATGCTATAGGCGCGATCACGCCTTTCATTCGACCCTGCCAGCCCCCATCCTGAACCGACATGAGCGCCCCCTCCTCCGGTCCCCCGATCATCTTCGACGCCGCCCGCCGCGCCGCGCGCCTGAGCCGCGCCGCCCGACGTTTCCCCGACGCCGACTTCCTGCACTTGCGCGCCGCCGAGAACGCGGTGAACAGCCTGGAGGTGATCCTGCGCGAGTTTCAGGCCCCCGTCGACCTGTCCCCCCATCCGGGCGTCTTCGCCCGCGCGGTGGCCGACAGTTCGGCGCGTGAGCGGGTGGCGGAGGTGCGCACCGTGGGGTCCGTTTCCGAACGCGCCGCGCCCGGGGCCGGGCCTCTGGGGCTGGAGGACCAGTCGGCGGACCTGATCGTCAACCTGCTGGGTCTGCATTGGGCCAACGACCTGCCCGGCGCGCTCAGCCAGATCCGGCGCGCCCTGAGGCCCGACGGCCTGTTCGTGGCCAGCCTGTTCGGGGCCGCGACGCTGAAGGAGTTGCGCGGGGTGCTGACCGAGGCCGAGCTGGAGGTCAACGGCGGGGCCCAGGCCCGCGTCTCGCCCTTCGCCGACGGCTTCGACGGGGCGGGCCTACTGCAAAGAGCGGGCTTCGCCCTGCCGGTCAGCGACGTGGACCGGGTGACGGTGCGCTATGGCGACCCCTTCGCCCTGATGCGCGACCTGCGGGCCATGGGCGAGACCAATGTGCTGGCGGGGCCGATCAAGCCCCTGAGCCGCGCCGTTCTGGCCCGCGCGGCGCAGCTTTACGCCGAGCGCCACGCCGAGGCGGACGGGCGCATCCCGGCGACCTTCGAGATGGTGCACCTGGCCGGCTGGGCCCCGCACGAGAGCCAGCAGAAGCCGGCCCGACGCGGCTCGGCCAAGACCCGTCTGGCGGACGCGCTCGGCGTCAGGGAACAGACCGGTCGGACCTGAGGCCGCCGTCAGGCGCCGCCGATGGCCGAGGAGATGGTTTCGCTGATGTAGTCGTACATGGCCCCGGTCCGCGCGGTGAAGACGCCGATGGCGGCAATGATGGCCACAAAGATCAGGCTGGCGATCAGGCCGTACTCAATGGCCGTGGCGCCGCTGTCGTCGTGAAGGAACCGGCCGATGAAACGTCGCATCCCGGCCCCTCCCTCGGCGCCTGATCAGAGCAGATCGCGCAACCAGGCGACCAGAGGTTCGTCAGCCGGCGGCATGGGATAGTCCGACAGCTTGTTCGGCTTCACCCAGGCCAGACCCGCATGTTCACGGGCGGTGACCACGCCGGACCAACGCCGGCACAGATACAGTGGCATCAAGAGATGAAATGAATCGTAAGCGTGACTGGTAAACACGAAGGGTGCCAGGCAGGCCTCGTTCACGTCGATGTCCAGCTCTTCCTTCAGCTCACGGATCAGGGCTGCTTCCGGCCGCTCGCCCGGCTCGACCTTGCCGCCGGGAAATTCCCACAGCCCGGCCAGTTGCTTGCCCTCGGGCCGCTTGGCGATCAGCACGCGGCCGTCGGGGTCGATCAGGGCGACGGCGACGACGAGAACGGTGGGGACGGCGGCGGCTTCGCTCACGAGCGATAGTCCCCGTTGATCTCGATGTAGCGCTTGGTCAGATCGCAGGTCCAGACCGTGGCCGAGGCCCGGCCCGAGGCCACGTTCACAGTGATGTCGATCTCGGCGTTCTTCATGTAGGCGCTCATCCTGGCCTCGTCGTAGTCCGGGGCCGGGGCGCCGTCGATGGCCGCCGTGTGCGGGCCGAACCGGATGGCCAGACGGTCGCGGTCGACGGCCTCCTCGGTCTTGCCCACAGCCATGACGATACGGCCCCAGTTGGCGTCCTCGCCGGCGATGGCGGTCTTGACCAGGGGGCTGTCGGCGATCGACTTGGCCAGCTTGCGGGCCGAGGCGGGGCTGGCGGCGCCGTCCACGGTGACGCGCACGAACTTGGTCGCGCCCTCGCCGTCCTTGACCAGCTGGTGGGCCAGATCGAGCATGACCTGGTCCAGGGCGGCGGAGAAGTCCTTGAGGCGGCGGTCGCCGACCCGGCCGATGCGCGGCGCGCCCGAGGCGCCGGTGGCGAACAGAAGGGCCGTGTCGTTGGTCGAGGTGTCGCCGTCCACCGTCACGCTGTTGAAGGTGGTGCGGACGTGCAGGTTCAGCAGGGCCTTCAGCACCGGCGGCGCGATATCAGCGTCGGTGACGATGAAGGCCAGCATGGTCGCCATGTCGGGCGCGATCATGCCCGAACCCTTGGCGATGCCGGCGATCCTGACCTTGACGCCCTCGATCTCGCATTCCGCAAAGGAGCCCTTGGGGAAGGTGTCCGTGGTCATGATGCCGAGGCCGGCCTGAGCCCAGGCGTCGGCCTTCAGGCCCGCCTTGATGTCGGGCAGGCGGGCGGTGATCTTGGTCTCGTCCAGCACCACCCCGATCACGCCCGTCGAGGCCAGCATGACGTCGCGCTGGCGACAGTCGAAGCGCTTGGCGACTTCCGACGCCGTGCGGCGCGCGGCGTCGGCGCCCGCCTTGCCGGTGAAGGCGTTGGCGCAGCCGGCGTTGACGACCAGGGCCTTGACCCCCTCGCCGCCCTTGTCGGCGTCCAGCTGGCGCTTGCACCAGTCGACCGGCGCCGAGCCCACCTTGTGGCGAGTGAAGACCCCGGCGCAGGACGCGCCTTCCGGGAAGCGGAAGACCACCAGGTCGTCGCGCTCGTGCTTGTAGAAGCCGGCGCGGGCGGTGGCGATCTCGACCCCGCCGATGGGCGGAATGGTCGGGAAGGGCACGGCCAGGGGCGAGATCATCAGGCCGGGCTTGCCGGGCGCCGCGGCCTTGGCCGGCTGGGTGGCGCGCTTGAGGGCAGAGGCCAGCGGATCCAGGGCCTTTTCGATGGCGGATTCGATCATCTGGCCGGTCGAGCCGGATTTGGCGGGCGGACGGTTCATGAGGCGACGGTTCCGGCGGGAGGAGCGGAGGAAGCAGCGGGCGCAGGCTCGACAGCCGGTTGCGCCGCCGGCTTGGCGGGATTGAGGAAGACCTCGACGGCGGCCTTGCCGCGCAACTGCTCCAGCAACTGGCGCACGCCCTCATAGGTCAGGTAGCGGACGATCAGGGGGCGGGCCTGATCCAGGCTCGGCGGGGTCTCCAGACGACGATCCTCGATGCGCAGCACGGCCCAGCCGCTCTCGGTCTGGACCGGGCCGACCACGGCGCCGGGGGCCTGACCGCGCAGGGCGGCGGCGTAGGCGTCGGGCAGGACGTCCAGCGTCGAATAGCCCAGGTCGCCGCCGGAATAGCGGGTGGCGTCATCGACCGAGCGCTGGGCGGCCACGGCCTCGAAAGCGGCCCCCTGCCCCAGGACCCCGACCACGGCGTCGGCCTGTTCCTTGGTGTGCGACAGGATCAGACGGACGCGGACCTCCTCGGTCGTCTGGGCGCGGCGCTGCTGCTCCTGATAGAGCCGCTCGACCGCCTGATCGGACACGGCGCCGCTGACGACGGATTCCACCAGCATGTCGCCGAGGATGCGTTCGTGCACGGCCTCCAGCCGACGCTGGGCGGCCGGGCTCTTGTCCAGGCCACGACGGCGCGCCTCGGCGGCCAGCAGCTTCTGGTCGACCACCTCGTCCAGCACGCGGCGGAACAGCTCGGACTTGACGTCCAGCGGCTCGCCTTCGCCGATCAGCCCCTGGGCCACCGCCTCGCGGCGCACGTCCGAAGCCCAGACCGAACGGTCCAGCACCCGCGCGACCACCAGATCATTCTTCTCCGGCGGAGTTTCCGCATCGCCGCGCCCGCAGGCGGCCGTCAGGGTCAGGGCCAGCAGGGCCGACGCCAGCACGGGCCGCAAGGATCTGGACAGGGGGCGCGAAAGACGCATCTGGCGCTCCGTGCGGGGCGAAAAACAGGGACGGGACGGCCCGTCTCGGCAAGCCGTTGAAAGCCCCTCGCGTTGACAGGGGTTAGGGCGGTGCTTAAGTCCCGGCTGCGCCCAAGTCGAGGGGTTTTCGATCGTCTGCGCGGCCCCTGCGCACGCCTCGTATTTCGAGGGTCGTTGGGACCGAGGTCGATCTGGGCCTTTGATCACGGCGCTTCCTGTTTTCAGAGCCTCAGCCGCTCGACCGCCTTACCGGATCGCCCATGCTCGGCTTCGCCAAGAAACTTCTCGGTTCCTCCAACGACCGCAAGGTCAAGACCTTCATGGGTCAGGTCGAGAAGATCAACGCCCTGGAATCCAAGTTCGAGGCCTTCTCGGACAACGAGCTGCGCATGATGACGCAGACCTTCAAGGACCGCATCGAAGCCGGCGAAAGCCTCGACAAGCTGCAGACCGAAGCCTTCGCCGTGGTGCGCGAGGCGTCCAAGCGGGTCATGGGCCAGCGTCAGTACGACGTGCAGATGACCGGCGGCATGATCCTGCATGAAGGCGGCATCGCCGAGATGCGGACCGGCGAAGGCAAGACCCTGGTGGCCGTGGCCCCGGTCTATCTGAACGCCCTGGCGGGCAAAGGCGTCCACGTCGTCACCGTCAACGACTACCTGGCGCGCCGCGACGCCGAGACGATGGGCAAGGTCTATCGCTTCCTCGGTCTGGACGTGGGCGTCATCGTCAACGGTCTGAGCCAGGGCCAGCGCCAGGCGGCCTACAACGCCGACATCACCTACGGCACCAACAACGAATTCGGCTTCGACTATCTGCGCGACAATCTGGTCTATGACCGTCGCGAGATGGTGCAGCGCGGCCACCACTTCGCCATCGTCGACGAGGTCGACTCCATCCTGATCGACGAGGCGCGCACGCCGCTGATCATCTCGGGCCCGACCGAGGACCGTTCGGACCTCTACAAGATCGTCGACGGCATCGTGAAGGAACTGATCCTCGACAAGGCCACCTACGACCTCGACGAGAAACAGCGCCAGGCCCTGCTGACCGAGCTGGGCTCGGAGCGCGTCGAGGAGATGCTGGAGGCCGGCGGCCACTTCGCCGAGGACACCACCGACCTCTATGACCCGGGCAACGTCAGCCTGGTCCACCACGTCAACCAGGCCCTGCGCGCCAACACCCTGTACACGCGCGACAAGGACTACATCATCAAGGGCGGCGAGATCGTCCTGATCGACGAATACACCGGCCGCATGATGACGGGCCGTCGCCTGTCCGAAGGTCTTCACCAGGCCATCGAGGCCAAGGAAGACGTCAAGATCATGCCCGAGAACCAGACCCTGGCCTCGGTCACCATCCAGAACTACTTCCGCCTCTACGAAAAGCTGTCCGGCATGACCGGCACGGCCGCGACCGAGGCCCAGGAATTCCTCGACATCTACAAGATGGACGTCCTGGAAGTGCCGACCAACCGTCCGATCCAGCGCAAGGACTACGACGACGAGGTCTATCGCACCTTCAAGGAAAAGAACGCGGCCATCGCCGCCCAGATCGCCGAGTGCCACGTCAAGGGCCAGCCCATCCTGGTCGGCACCGTCTCGATCGAGAACTCGGAAGAACTGTCCAAGGTCCTCGACGCCTATGAATACAAGGTCGAGACCGGCCGCACCCTCAAGGCCGAGTACGCCGGGCGCGAGAAGGAAGCGCAGAAGGTCGGCAACGACGCCTATGACATCACCTACGCCACCGGCCGCGGCATTCCGCACAACGTCCTGAACGCGCGCCAGCACGAGCAGGAAGCCTATATCGTCGCTGACGCCGGCCTGCCGGGCGCGGTGACCATCGCCACCAACATGGCCGGTCGCGGCACCGACATCCAGCTGGGCGGCAACCTGGAAATGCGCATCCAGCGCTGGGTCCAGGAACAGCGCAACATGGCCGTCGAGGTGACGCCGGAAATGCTGGCCGTCGTCGAGGCCGAGTACAGGTCCGAGATCGCCGTGAACCGCGAGGCGGCCCTGGCCGCAGGCGGCCTGTTCGTCCTGGGCACCGAGCGCCACGAGAGCCGCCGCATCGACAACCAGCTGCGCGGCCGCACCGGCCGCCAGGGCGACCCCGGCACCTCGAAATTCTATCTATCGTGCGAAGACGACCTGCTGCGCATCTTCGCCGGCGATCGCCTGGACGCCATCATGAAGTCGTTCGGCGTGGCCGAGGGCGAGGCCATCAGCCACCCCTGGCTGAACCGCGCCGTCGAAACCGCTCAGAAGCGCGTCGAAGCCCGCAACTACGACATGCGCAAGAACGTGCTGAAGTACGACGACGTCGTGAACGACCAGCGCAAGGCCGTGTTCGAACAGCGTCAGGAGTTCATGGACTCCCAGGATCTGTCGGAACTGGTCACCGACTTCCGCCTCGACGTCGTCTCCGACCTGGTCGAACGCTACATGCCGCCCAAGGCCTATGCCGAGCAGTGGGACATGGACGGCCTGGACGAGAAGGTCCGCTCCACCCTGGGCCTGGAGCTGCCGCTCAAGGACTGGGCCGCCGAGGAAGGCGTCTCGAACGAAGAGATCGAGGAGCGCATCAACGCCGCCGCCGACGCCCGCGCGGCCGAGCGTCTGGAAATGATCGGCGCCGACCAGACCCGTGGTCTGGAAAAGCAGTTCATGCTGCAGATGATCGACATGCAGTGGCGCGAGCACCTGGTCCACCTGGACCACCTGCGCGGCGTCATCGGCCTGCGCGGTTACGGCCAGCGCGACCCGCTGAACGAATACAAGACCGAAGCCTTCAACCTGTTCGAGACGCTGCTGCACGACCTGCGCCACAACGTCACCCGCTGGCTGATGACGGTCGAGTTCCGCTTCGAGGCCCCGCCGGCGATGGAGATGCCCGAGTTCCAGGAAATCCACCTGAACCCCGGCACCGGCGAAAACGAGATGGCCAACCCGTCGGCCCAGAACCCGGAAGGCATGCTGACCGGCGACGATCGTTCCAAACTGCCGGTCGAGGCCCTGCCCGTCGGCTGGGAACGCACCAGCCGCAACGCCGACTGCCCCTGCGGCTCGGGCCGCAAGTTCAAGCACTGCCACGGTAGTTTGATCTAGAAATCATGAGGCGGGTTCGCGAAAGCGGCCCGCCTCTTTTCTGTTGGGCCGCCCGCCGATCCGGGTAAGGTCGCGGGATGAGCTACAAGCCCCTCTTCTCGCGCGCCCTGGGTCTGGATCCCGAGCGGCTGCATTTCGCCGCCCACAGCCATCACCTGTGGCCCGACGCCAGCTTCGACGCCCAGGTCCAGGCCTGGGCCGAGGCCAACCGCTTCGCCGACCGCAAGTGGGACCTGGTCTTCGGCGAGGTCATTCCCGAGGCGCAGCAGCACGTGGCGAAGGAGCTGAACCTGCCCTCGCCCGACAGCCTGATCTTCACCTCCAACACCCATGACCTGCTGATCCGCCTCGTCTCCGGGGTCGAGAAGAAGCCGGTGCGCATCCTGTCCACCGACGGCGAATTCCACTCCTTCCGCCGCCAGTCCGAACGCTGGGAGGAGGCCGGCGAGGCCGTGGTCACGCGCGTGCCGCTGCAGCCCTTCAATACCTTCGCCGAGCGCTTCGTCGCGGCGGCCCGTGCGGGCGGGCATGACCTGATCCTGGTCAGCCAGGTCTTCTTCCGCACCGGGCAGGTGTTCGACGCCATCCCCGAGTTGGCGGAACTGGCCGATCCGGCGGGACCGTGGGTGGTCATCGACGGCTATCACGGCTTCATGGCGACCCCGACCGACCTGTCGGCGGTGGCGGACAAGGTCTTCTATCTGGCGGGCGGCTACAAATACGCCATGGCGGGCGAAGGGGCCTGCTTCCTGCATTCCCCGCCCGGCTTCTGCCCGCGCCCGGTCATCACCGGCTGGTTCGCCGAGTTCGGCCATCTGGAAGGCCCGCCCGGCGGGGTCCAGTACCGCACCGACGGCGGCCGCTTCTGGGGCGCGACCTTCGACGTCAGCGCGCTGTATCGCCTCAACGCCGTGCGCCGGATGCTGGACGAGCAGGGCCTGACCACCGCCGAGATCGCCGCCCATGCGCGCGGCCTGCAGGCCCGGTTCCAGACGGCGGTCCAGAACGGGAAGGCCGACGCCCTGTCTCAGGCCGAGATCCTCAACCCGGTCGAGGGCGATGCCCCCCGCGCCCGCTTCCTGGCCCTGCGTTCCAACGAAGCCTCGCGCTGGAAGGCCGACCTGCAGCACATGAACGTGGTCACCGACGTGCGCGACGACGTGATCCGCTTCGGCTTCAGCCTGTATCAGTCCGAAGAAGACGTGGAGCGGCTGATCCACGCCTGCGCCCGCCTGACCTGAGGTGTCAGAAGAAGAGGCTGTCGTCCTGGCGCTGGGCCTCGGGCGGGCGTCGGGGCGTGACCGGACGCGGCGCGGGACGAGGGGCGGCGGCGGGAGGGGCCGCACGCGGCGCCGCCGAAGCGGGCGCGGCTGGTGCGGCGGGCGCAGCGGATTGCCCTGTCTCGGCCTCGTCGTCGAAGATCGACCGCCAGATCGAGGTCGCCGCCCGGCGCGGCGGTTCAGCCGGCGCCGTTGCGGGCGGGGCCGGGGGCGCCGGCCCTAAGACGGGATAGGGCGTGGGCGAGGCCGTCGCCTCGGCGGCCGCCTCGCGCCGGACGGCGGCCGGCGGCTCGGAAGCCGCCCCTGACGCCGGCACAGGCACTGGCGCCGACGACGCCTCGCGGAGCTTTTGATCGGCCGCGTTCCACAGGATGGCCACGCCCAGCGCCAGCAGCACCAGGCCGATGGCCGCGCCGATGGCCGAGCCCAGCAGGATACGATTCAGATCATTGGCGGCGGGCGAACTCATGACCCGTCTAGGCCTAACATCGAACCAGGGACCACGACACCCCGGCGATCATGGTTCAGACCGCCGCGTCGAGCAGGGCGTCGCGCACCACGTCGGGATGGGTCATGGGGAAGAGGTGGCCGCCGCCCGCGACGGCCTCGACCTGCCGCGACGAGGCGGGGACGGAACTCGTCGGCAGGGCGCACAGGCTGCCGCTCTCGGCCTTCAGGATTCGCACGGCGCCGGGATACCGCCGCAGCGCCCGCCAGGGATTGTGCGCCTGGGCGGCGTAGTTCGAAGCCTCCCAGGCCGGGCTGCAGGTCAGCTCGAAGCCTTGATCGGTCTCGGTCAGTCCGTCGACCAGGTAGTCGGCCAGCACCATGTCGGACCAACCCTTGAAGGCCCCTCGTCCGCGATAGGCCTTCAGCGCCTGCTCGCGGCTGTCGAACAGAGCCCGGCGCTTCAACGTGCCCTGGACGATGGGAAAACGCTGCGCCAGCCGCCCGACCAGGGGCAGGCTCATCGCCAGCACCATCTCGCGGCGCCAGATCACGGGATCGAGCAGCAACAGCCGCGAGACCCGCCCGGGCCGTTCCGCCGCCGCCAGGAGGCCGCTGGTGCCGCCGATGGAGTGACCGGCCAGAGCCACGGGCGGCCCCTCGACGGCGTCCAGCAGCGCGATCAGGTCGTCGCGATGATCCTTCCAGCTGCGCCGCCCCTCGGGCCGCGCCGGCAGCCGGGTCTGCCCATGCCCCCGCAGATCAGGCGCCCAGATGCGCAGGGCCCCGGACAGGGGCTGTAGCAGTGAGCGATAGGCGTAGGCGTTGAAACCGTTGGCGTGGGCGAAGATCAGATCGACGGGCCGGGCCGGATCGCCGAAGTCCAGCACCGCCATGTCGCCCCCGCCCCATCGATTGTCGATGGGCACCGTCAGCCGCCGCGGCGCCGCCAGGGCCAGGGCGTCCATCGGCGTCAGGCCGCCACGCGGCAGGCCGGGCAACGGCCATGCCCCTCGATGGTCGTCCGCTCGATGGCGTAACCAGCCGAGGCGACGGCTTCGGCGAAGGCCTCGCCGCCGGCCACGGCCACCTCTTCGGTCGCCCCGCAGCAATCGCAGATCAGGAAGGCGGCGGCGTGGGCGCGCGCGTCGTCCGCCGCCGAGGCGCAGGCCACATAGGCGCTGATGGAGGCGATGCGATGCACCACGCCACGACGCTCCAGAAACTCCAGCGCGCGATAGACGGTCGGCGGCTTGGCGGCCTGACCGTCGGCGCCGTAGCGGGCGATCAGGTCATAGGCCTTGACCGGCTCCCCCGCCGCCAGCAGCAGCTCCAGCACGCGACGGCGCGGCGCGGTCATACGCTCGCCCTCGGCCGCGCACTGGCCTTCGACGACGGCCAAGGTCCGCTCGACCTCGGCTGGACCCGGTCGGCTGTCGGAATGTTCGTGATCGCATGCGGCGCCCATGCCTCACAGCTAAGGGGTCGCGAGGCCCGCCGCAACCGTCGCCTGAGCCGCAGGGGACCCTCGGCCTCGCCGCGTTCGCCGAACCGCCGCGTTTGCGGCGCGCCCGGCCATGGGCTAGAAGGCTCGACCTTTCTGTTCAGAGCCGATCCGACCCATCATGACCGACACCACGTCCCAAGCGTCCGGCGCCCTGTCCGGCAACGTCCTGTTCTACACGCAGCCGGAGCCGATCTCGTTCGAAGCCCACGGCAAGCTGGGCGTGACGCCGGCCGACAAGCCCTACGCCTTCGTCGCCGAGACCAACATCGTGCCGCTGACCGTGACCGAGTTCGCGCCGGCCGCCCTGTCCTACCCGATCATCTTCGTCGGCGACCAGAAGCAGCCGGTGGTGGCCATGGGCCTGCGCCAGGGCGAGAACCTGTTCGTCGACAACGGCGAGTTCCGCTCCGACGCCTATATTCCGGCCTATGTGCGCCGCTACCCCTTCGTCTTCGCCAACGACGACACCCAGAACCGCATGATCCTGTGCATCGACCGCGCCGCGCCCTTCCTCGGCGAAGCCGGCGAGGTGCCGCTGTTCGAGAACGACCAGCCCAGCGCCTACGTCAACAATGCGATGGAGTTCTGCAACAACTTCGAGCAGGAGCGCCTGCGCACGGAGTCCTTCGTCAAGCTGCTGACCGATCTGGACCTGTTCGAGACCCGCGAAGCCAACTTCACGCCGCGCAACGCCGACGGCTCGGCCGGTCCCGTCCAGAAGCTGGCCGAGTACTACGCCGTCTCGGAAGACAAGCTGAAAGCCCTGCCGGTCGAGAAGCTGGCTGAACTGCGCGACAACGGCGCCCTGGGCCAGATCTATGCCCACCTGGTGTCGCTGCTGGGCTGGGAGCGCCTGATCGCCATGGCCTTCGCCCGCGCCGCCGCCGTCCCGACCGCGGCCAACGCGTAATTCTCAGGAGCCTACCGCGCTATCGCGCTGCTTGAGGCCTTCTTTGGAGGCCTATCGCGCATTCGCGCTGCTTGAGGCCTTCTTTGGAGGCCTACCGCGCATTCGCGCTGCTTGAGGCCTTCTTTGGAGGCCTACCGCGCATTCGCGCTGCTTGAGGCCGCTAGAACGTTGAAAATGAAACGCCCCGTCGGGAAACCGGCGGGGCGTTTTCTGTCTAGCGCCGGGCGATCAGGGCGCGGGTCAGGCAGGAGAAGACCAACCTTCCGGCCTCGTCCAGCAGGTCCTGCTGGGCGACGACGATGCCCTTCTCGTCTCCTACGGGGTCCTTGCCCATGACGGTCAGCCGCCCGCGCAACAGCTCGCCTGCGGGCGGATTGCGCATGAAGCGCAGGCCATCGACCGCCAGGGTCTTGGCCCCGGCCCAATGCCCCGCCTTGTCCGCCGACAGCCGGCTCCACAGGGCGTAGATCATGGCGTCGGGCGCGCCATAGGCCACGTCCCAGCCTGGCGCGAACCGCTCGGCGAAGACGTCCAGCGCCGCCGCGTCCACCGCGCAGGCGCCCAGGGGAATGACCTGGCCGACCTCAAGGTCCTCGAAATGGACGTGCAGCGGTTCGGTCATCCCGTCAGGCCTCCTCAGGCGGCGGGCTCTTCCGACACCCGCACCAGCAGCTTGCCGTCATGGTCGCCGGTGAACAAGCGGTTCAGCGAGGTCACCGCCCCTTCCAGACCGTCATCGACGTGGACCTTCCACTTCACCTTCCCCTCCGCCAACCAGGGGCCCATCTCCTCGACCATCTCCCTGGCCCGGTGGGCGTAGTCCAGAACCAGGAAGCCCTGGACGTTGAGGCGATGGGTGATGATCCGGCTGAAGTTCGGCGACGGCGGCATCCGCGTGGCGTTGTAGCTGGAGATCAGACCGCAGACGGCCATGCGCGCATGGACGTTCAACCGGTTCCACACGGCGATCATGATGTCGCCGCCGACGTTCTCGAAATTCAGGTCGATGCCGTTCGGGGCCAGCCGGTCCAGGGCCTCGCCGACGTCTTCGTTCTTGTAGTCGACGGCGGCGTCGAAGCCGAGCTCCTCGGTCAGCCAGCGGCACTTGTCCGGGCCGCCGGCGATGCCGATGACGTGGGCGCCGCGCTGCTTGGCGACCTGCCCGGCGATGGAGCCGACCGCGCCCGCCGCCGCCGAGATCACCAGGGTTTCGCCCGCCTTGGCCTTCAGAACGTCGGTGACGCCGAAGTATGCGGTCAGGCCGGTCATCCCCAGCACCGACAGATTGGCCGTCAGCGGCATGCCCGGCGCGCGATGCACCGGACGCAGGCCCTGCTCATGCACCACGGCGTAATCGGCCCAGCCGCCCGACAGCGGGGTGACGATGTCGCCCTCCTTGAACCGTTCGGACTTCGACTGCTCGACCACGCCCAGAGTAAGCCCGCGCATGACCTCGCCCAGACCGACCGGCGGCAGATAGCCCTGGCTGTCGTTCATCCAGGTGCGGTTGGTCGGGTCCAGCGACAGATAGATGGTGCGGACCAGGACCTCGGCGTCCTTCAGGTCCGGCACCGGGGTCTCGATCAGTTCCAGGTCGCCGTCCTGGATCAGCCCCTGGGGCCGTTGGCGAAGAACCCACTGACGGTTGCGAGGGGCCATGGCTGTCTCCGATGCGTTTTCTTTGAGAACTCATTAGGCGTGGATGCGCCGCCCCTGTCGAGGGGCTTTCAAAGAAAAAGCGAACCGTTGCAGGTTCGCTTTGAGGTGGCATCATCGAGAATGAGGGCGGAAACGACGGACCGGCGAACCGGTCAGGTCGGGGGCTTTGTCGCCTCCGCATGCCGATAACGGCGGCGTCCGACGCCGGTTCCCTCAGACAGGCAAATCAGCCGCTCGCCGCGGCGCGCCGTTCGCTGATCGGAACGACGACGCCCTGCTCCGCGTTGCTAGGCCGTTAGAGGAGGACCAGCCGAGAGGCCCGTACCGGAGAGCGCGATGAGCCATCAGGATCCCCACTCCCATTCCGCCGACGCCGTCGAGCACCATGTGCCGATCGAAGCCCAGTACGTCCGGCAGGGTCGAGGCGGACGGCGCATTCTGTGGCTGCTGATCGTATCGGGCGGGGCGGCGGCCGTCCTGCTACTGGGCATGTGGCTGCTCAGCAATAGCGGCTTCCAGACCGTCAATCCCGATGCGGGCGGCCCGCGTGAGGACGTCGCCGCCTTCGATGCGCCGGCTCCGGCAGCCTGAACCCGGCAAGAGAAAGGCCCCGACGGCGAACCGACGGGGCCGATCAATCGCAATATCAGAAAATCAGGCGGCCTGTTTCTGACGCGACGGATGGAAGAAGAGGGCCTGGCTGATCGCCGCCTTCACGGTTTCCGGCTGGAAGGGCTTGGTGATCAGGAAGGTGGGCTCCGGCCGCTCACCGGTCAGCAGCCGTTCCGGGAAGGCCGTGATGAAGATGACCGGGACATCAAAGCGCTTGAGGATGTCCTTAACCGCATCAATCCCCGACGAGCCGTCGGCCAGCTGGATGTCGGCCAGGACCAGACCCGGACGATGACGGCTCACGGCGTCGACGGCCTCGTCATGGGTCGTGGCGGTGCCGGTGACGCGATGGCCCAGCTCCCGGACCAGGCTCTCGATGTCGGCCGAGATGATGGCCTCGTCCTCAATGATCAGGACGTCGGTGGCCAGTTCGGCGTCGATGTCGCTCTGGGCCTCGGCGATCAGGCGCTCCACAGTACGCGGATCCACGCTGAGAATTTGCGCGGCCTCGGACGGCGTAAACCCTTCCAGTGCGGTCAGCAGGAAGGCCTGGCGCGAGCGCGGCGCAATCCGCATCAAACGGCGTGTGGCGTCGTCGTCGCCGCCTTCCAGACCGCTGCCGTCCTCCAGCTGGGCGCCCGTGGACGACCAGATGGCGTGGAAGACATGATAGAGCGCCACCCTCGGCGTCATGTCCGTCGGCAGCTGACGCTCGCCGGCCGCCAGGGCCTCGAGCGCGACGCGGACATAGTTGTCGCCCGTAAGCTGATCGCCGGTCAACGCCCGCGCATAGCGGCGGACATAGGGCAGATGCGGCGCAAGCCTGGCCAATAGACTCATACAAATTCCCCGACAGTCGGCGTCCTCGATCTGAAGACGCGCCAGTCTGTCAGAACGTGATCGAGGCGCAACGGTTCCACGCCGAAGGCCAAGCTTGAGCATTAAAACGCAGCGGCCTAGGAACTCTTGGCGGGAAGCGGCGTTTTCGGCTTCCATGAACCCTCTACACCAGGCTTGGGCGGCGGCCGGAAATCCATGATCAACCCTAAGGAAACCACCCAGCGTCCTGACGCATCGACGTCCAGAGACAGCGGGTTGGAAGAAGTGCGTCTGCGCCAGCAAGCCATCGGAGTGAAGCTGCGCCACATGTTCGACCAGGTGGTGAACGAGCCGGTTCCCGACGAATTCCTGGACATCCTGCGCCGCGCCGACGAGCGCTCGTCGACCAAGGAGGGCCGATGAGCATCTCCAGCGCCCCTCCGAAGCCGCCTTCTGCCGACGACGCCGGCTTCAAGAAGGAGCTGGTGACGCTGATTCCTCATCTGCGCGCCTTCGCCCGCACCCTGACCGGCGACCCGACGTCCGCCGACGACCTGGCTCAGGAAGCCATGATGAAGGCCTGGGACGCCCGGGCCAGCTATCAGATGGGCACCAATATGAAGGCCTGGACCTTCATGATCCTGCGCAACCAGTTCTATTCGGAAAAGCGCCGCTCCTGGCGTCAGACCCAGCTGGATCAGGAAGCCGCCGAGCGGACCCTGGTGGCGGTCGACGATCCCGAGGCGCCGGTCGCTCTGGACGAACTGCGTCAGGCCCTCAAGACCCTGCCCGAGGAACAGCGTGAAGCCCTGATCCTGGTCGGCGCCGGCGGCTTCGCCTACGAGGAGGCCGCCGAGATCTGCCAGTGCGCGGTCGGCACGGTCAAAAGCCGTGTGTCGCGGGCCCGCAAGGCCCTGCAGGCGACGCTGGAACGCGGCGGGTACGGGCGCGACGGCCAGGCCGCGGGCGACGCCATGCGCTCCATTCTGGCCGACGCCGACAGGCTGAGCGGCGCCAGGCAGGACTGACGGCGCATGGTGCGGTTCGGCCGCGCATGGGGATTGCGGCTGACTCGCCCCAGCGTCCACGGCATCCGCTTCCGGATGGGCCTGGCCATGGCCGTCGCCCTGCTGCCCATCCTGCTGCTCAGCGCCGCCCAGACCCAGGCCGAGTTTCGACGTCAGGCCGAGGACCGCCGGCATGACCTGCAACTGGCCGCCGAGCGCAGCGCGACCGACGCCAAGGCCCGGATCGACAGCACCGTCGTCCTGCTTCAGGCCCTGGCGCCCGAAGCGACCGGCCTTTATTGCGAGCCGCGCCTGACGGCCCTGGTGTCGCGACTGGACGGGCTTTCGGCCCTGCAGCGCTACAGTCCGACCGGCGAGCCGGTCTGCGCCTCGCGCGCGGACAAGGACTCCCCCGCCCCGCCGTCCGAAGTCCGCAGCCAGGAATGGTATCAGCGGCTCAAGAACGGCGAGGACGTGGTCATGGTCCGCGCGCCCGACGCTCCCGGCTCGCTGATCGTCGCCGTGCGCTCGGAACGCCCGCTCGGCGCCTTTCAGGGCGCGGTCGCAGCGGTGATCCCGCTGACTGCGCTGCAGCCTGACATCCACGACCCCGCCCTGCCCGCCGGCGCCCAATCCGCCCTGACCGACGCCGACGGGCGGATCCTGGTCTCCACCGATCCCGCCGCCTTCGCCATCAACGGCACGACCGCGACCTGGGTGCGCGAAGCCCGACAGGAGCAAGCCGCCCTGTTCGAGGCGCGCGACGCCCGCGGTCGCAAGCACGTCTATGCGGGCACCGCCCTGGCCGGACGCGACCTCTACGTCCTCCTGTCAGCCCCGGCGTCAGGCCTGCTGTCATGGGCCCGGCTGAACCCGATCGGCTCCTTCCTTCTGCCCCTGGCCGCCTGGCTGGTCGCCTTCCTGGCGGTCATGCTGCTGTCCGAGCGCATCGTCATCCGCTGGCTGGTCTATCTGGAACGGGTGGCGGCCATCTATGCGCGCGGCCGCTTCTCGGTGCGTCCGGTCCAGGCCGAACACGCGCCCGCCGAAATCCGCACCCTGGCCCGGACGCTGGGCTCGCTGGGCGACAGCATCACCACCCGCGACAAGGCTTTGCTCGACTCGCTGGACGAGAAGGACGCGCTCATGCGCGAGATCCATCACCGGGTGAAGAACAACCTGCAGATCATCTCCTCGCTGCTGTCGATGCAGCAGAGAGCGGTGGCCGACCCTGCGGCGCGCTCGGCCCTGGGCGACACGCGCCAACGGATCACCGCCCTGGCCCTGATCTACCGGACCCTCTACCAGAGCGAGGACATTCGCGAGGCGGATTCCCGCGTCTTCCTGACGGAACTGGTCGGACAACTGATCGCCGGCGAAGCCATGCGCGGCCCCCTCGTCACCACTTCGGTCGACGCCGACGCCATCATCATCGACCCGGATCGGCTGGCTCCGGTGGCCCTGTGGCTGGTCGAGGCCGTATCCAACGCCCAGAAGCACGCCTTCGCCGGACGCGGGGGGGATCTCAGCGTCCGCTTCAAGGTGACGGGCGAGACCAGCGTTCTGGAGGTGCAGGACGACGGCCCCGGCCTGACCGAAGGCGACACGGCCGGCGTGGGCCGCACCCTGATGAGCGCCTTCGCCAAACAGTTGCGCGGCCAGGCCGAAATGATCGAGGCGCCCGGCGGCGGCTCCGTCGCCCGATTGACCTTCCCCACGCCCGTGGCCGCCGCACCCGGCGCACACTAGCGACAGCTTGACAGGAACCCGGCCCGCGCCCTCGCGTTGGTGTTGCGAGGGGCGGTCATTGGACCCCCTGCCCGTTTTCACAGGAGCCGACCATGCGCAAACTGTTCGTACTCGCCGCCGCCGCCGCCCTTCTGAGCACCGCCGCCTGCAACACCATCGCGGGCGTCGGCAAGGACACCCAGGCCGCGGGCTCGGCCGTCGAGGGCGCCGCCCGCGACGCCAAGAACTAGTCCCGACTTCAGAACCGATCGTCCCCGTCGCCTGAACAGGCGGCGGGGATTTTTCATATCCGCCTGCTTTCAGGCGAAGGTCGGGCTCCATGCCGCCCATCCGTCGTCAGCAACAGACGACGAGCGGCTCGAACGACGGCGCCCATCCGAACCAAAACATCCCGGCGTGATCCTTCGTCATCCTTCCCTCCAAGCTTGAGCATTCAGGGGGGCGGCGCGCGATCCGGGCGCAAGGTCGAATTCCGGCGTTACGGCCTAGCCGTTCCCCAAGGTCAGGTTTAGCCTTCGCCTCGCCCCGCGCGATGGGGCGCGAACTCAGGGACGGAACCCATGCGCGTCGGCGTGCCCCGCGAGATCAAGACCAATGAACATCGGGTCGGCCTGACCCCGACCGCTGTGCGCGAGTATGTCGCCCACGGCCACGAGGTCCGCATCGAGACCGGGGCCGGCCTGGGCGCCGGCTTCACCGACGCCGACTACAAGAAGGCGGGCGCGACCATCGTCGCCGACGCCGAGACCGTCTTCGCCGACAGTCAGATGATCGTGAAGGTCAAGGAGCCGCAGGCTGTCGAATGGGCGCGACTGCGGCCGGACCACATCCTCTTCACCTATCTGCACCTGGCGCCCGATCCCGAACAGACGAAGGGGCTGCTGGCCTCGAAATGCGCCGCCATCGCCTATGAGACCGTGACCGACAGGAACGGCGGCCTGCCCCTGCTGGCGCCCATGTCCGAGGTGGCTGGGCGCATCGCCGTCTTCTCCGCCGCCGAGACCCTGCTGAAGCACAATGGCGGCATGGGCCTGCTGTTCTGCGGCGTGCCGGGCGTGGCGCCCGCGCGGGTGCTGGTACTGGGCGGCGGGGTCGTGGGGCTGAACGCCGCGCGCATGGCCATGGGTCTGGGCGCCGAGGTCGTGGTGCTGGAGCGCTCCATCCCCCGCATGCGCGAGATCGACGAGCTGACCGGCGGCCGGGTCATCACCCGCTATTCCTCGATCGGCGCCATCGAGGAGGAACTGGTCAAGGCCGACGTGGTGATCGGGGCCGTCCTGGTCCCCGGCGCCGAGGCCCCCACCCTGGTCCGCCGCGACCAGCTGAAGTCGATGAAGCCGGGCAGCGTCCTGATCGACGTGGCCATCGACCAGGGCGGCTGTTTCGAGACCTCGAAGCCGACCACCCACGAAGACCCGACCTATGTCGTCGATGGGGTCGTCCACTACTGCGTCGCCAACATGCCGGGGGCCGCGCCCCGCACCAGTTCCGAAGCCCTGACCAACGCCACCCTGCCCTTCGGCCTGGCCCTGGCCGACAGGGGACTGGAGGCGCTGAAGCAGGATCCGCATCTGGCGCGCGGCCTGAATGTGCTGAACGGCGAGATCACCTATCCCGCCGTGGCCGAGGCCCTGGACCTGCCGTGGAGCGACCCCTTCGGCGTCTGGGCGCGAGGCTAGACCGTCAGGGCGACCCCGACGTCGGGCATGGCCCGTAGAGCCGCCTGCACCTCGCGGTCCATGCCGGCCACGGCCCGTTCGGCCTCGTCGCCCTCCGGCGTGTCCTTGGCCCTCTGCGCCATGGCCTTGATCCGGGCGGCCAGGCGTTTGACCTCGTCCATGGTGTCGCGGTCGGCCTGACGCTCGCCGCTGCGGCGGGCCTGTTCGTTGATGCGGGCCTGAGACGCGTCAATGGCCTGCTGATAGGGGTTGGACGCCTTGGGGGCCTCGGCCTCCTCGGCCGGCGCCTCGGCGGGCGGCGTCTCCGCCGAAACCTCCCCGGCCCCCGCCTCGGGTGCGGCTTCCGCTCCGCCGGTCCCGGATGCGCCTGTCGCAGGTGCCCCGCTCGCCGCGCCCAGACCGGCGCTCGAACCTCCGGCGGCGGCATAGGCCTTGACCGCCGCGCCCAGTTCCCGCGCCAGGGCCGCCGCCATGCGGGCCGCGCCCTTGGGATCGCCGATCATGGCCATCTGCAGCATCTGCAGCCGCGCCTTGATCTCGTCGATCTTCTTCTTGGCCGCCGCCTTCTTCTCTTCCGAAGCGCTGCTGGTGCGCTGCTTCAGGCTTTCGACGGCCGCACGGGCGTCGCTCAGCTTTGCATCGGCCAGCGCCTGTCGACGCTCCTCGCGGGCAGAGGTCGCCTCGGATCGCGCCTCCGGCTTGGCCGTCGGGAGCGCAGGAAACAGGGAGCCGATGTTCATGGCCGGGCAGGGTCGTCCGCGTCGCCTAACGGCGGGTAAACGCCGCCGAACCGCGTGACCCTCGCCCTTTGGCTCGAGTTTTGGCATAAGCCCGCGATGAAGTTCCTCGACCAGGCCAAGATCTACATTCGCTCGGGCGCGGGCGGCGCCGGCGCCGTCTCGTTCCGACGCGAGAAATTCATTCCCAACGGCGGCCCCGACGGCGGCGACGGCGGCAAGGGCGGCGACGTCTGGATCGAGGCGGTCGAGGGACTGAACACCCTGATCGACTATCGCTACCAGCAGCATTTCAAGGCCCAGACCGGCCACCACGGCCAGGGTCGCCAGATGCACGGCGGCAAGGGCGACGACGTGGTCCTGCGCGTTCCGGTCGGCACCCAGGTGCTGGACGAGGACAAGGAAACCGTCCTGGTCGACATGGACAAGGCGGGCCAGAAGGTGAAGCTGCTGTCCGGCGGCAACGGCGGCTGGGGCAACACCCGCTTCAAGGGACCGACCAACCAGGCCCCGACCTTCGCCAACCCGGGACAGGAGTTCCAGGAACGCTGGATCTGGCTGCGGCTGAAGCTGATCGCCGACATCGGTCTGGCCGGCCTGCCCAACGCCGGCAAGTCGACCTTCCTGGCGGCGGTCTCGGCGGCCAAGCCCAAGGTGGCGGACTATCCCTTCACCACCCTGACCCCCAACCTCGGCATGGTGGACCTCAGCCCCTCGGAACGCTTCGTCATCGCCGACATCCCCGGCCTGATTGAAGGCGCGCACGAGGGCGCGGGTCTGGGCACCCGCTTCCTGGGGCATGTCGAGCGTTCGGCCAGCCTGATCCACCTGATCGACGGCACCCAGGAAGACGTCGCCGAGGCCTATCGCATCATTCGCGGCGAGCTGGACGCCTATGGCGAAGGCCTGGCCGACAAGGTCGAACTGCTGGCGCTGAACAAGATCGACGCCCTCTCGCCCGAAGAGCGCGATGAGAAGGTCGCGGCGCTGAAGGCCGTCTCGGGCAAGACGCCCTATCTGGTGTCGGGCGTGTCCGGTGAAGGCGTGACCGAACTGCTGCGCGCCGCCTGGAACGAGGTTCGCCAGACCCGCGGCGAGATCGCTGTCGAGGGCGACGACATCGTCCCCGAGACGCCGGGCGGCTGGCAGCCGTAGGGCGCCGCCCTGCTCTCCTCCCCATTTCATGGGGAGGTGGCGCGGACGCACAGCGTCCGTGACGGAGGGGCCGCTTGGTTCGCCGCCGCCCCTCCACCGCTACGCGGTCCCCCTCCCCACACAGTGGGGAGGAAAATGGAAGCGCAGATGACGCGACCGTCGCCGCCCCCTATGTTCGCGCCATGACCGACGCGCCCATCGAATCCGCCGCCCGCCCCCTGAGCCAGGACGGACCGCCGCCCCGGCTGTGGCTGATCGACGCCTCGGCCTATATCTTCCGCGCCTATCACGCCCTGCCGCCGTTGACGCGCAAGTCAGACGGCCTGCCCGTCGGCGCGGTGCAGGGCTACTGCAACATGCTGTGGAAGCTGATCCGCGACATGAAGGGCGAGGACGGCCCCACCCATCTGGTCGCCGTCTTCGACCACTCGGAAAAGACCTTCCGCAACACCCTCTACGATCAGTACAAGGCCCACCGCCCGCCGGCGCCCGAGGACCTGGTGCCGCAGTTTCCCCTGGTGCGCGAGGCGACCGCCGCCTTCGGCGTCCACGGCGTCGAACTGCCCGGCTATGAGGCCGACGACCTGATCGCCACCTATGCCTGCAAGGTCCGCGACATGGGCGGCGAGGCGGTCATCGTCTCCTCCGACAAGGACCTGATGCAACTGATCGGGAACGGCGTCGTCATGTACGACCCGATGAAGGACCGACGCCTGGAAGAAGAGGCCGTCTTCGAGAAGTTCGGCGTCACGCCGGACAAGGTGGTCGAGGTCCAGGCCCTGATCGGCGACAGCGTCGACAACGTCCCCGGCGCCCCCGGCATCGGCCCCAAGACGGCGGCCCAGCTGATCCACGAATACGGCGACCTCGACACGCTTCTGGCCCGCGCGGGCGAGATCAAGCAACCCAAGCGCCGCGAGACCCTGATCGCCTTCGCCGACCAGATCCGTCTGTCGCGCGAGCTGGTCAAGCTGACCTGCGACGCCCCCGCGCCCGAGCCGGTCGACGACTTCCTGATCCGCGATCCCGACCCGGCGGTGCTGTCCGAGTTTCTGGAACGGATGGAGTTCCGCTCCCTGCTGCGCCGCGTCGGCGACGGCAAGGCCCCGGCCAAGGAAGGCTCGGCCTTCGCCCGCCAGCCCTCGGCCCCGGTCGCCACGCCGCGCTACGGCCAGACCGAGCTCGCGACGCCCGACGCCGTCCACGACTTCGACCGCGACAAGTACGAGTGCGTGCAGACGCTGGACGATCTGGACCGCTGGATCGCCCGCGCCCGCGCCGCCGGGGTCATCGGCTTCGACACCGAGACCGACGCCCTGTCGGCCACCCACGCCGGGCTGTGCGGCGTCTCGCTGGCCGTCGGGCCGAACGAGGCCTGCTACATCCCCCTGACCCACGACCATGAGCCGACGGGAGACGGCGGGCTGGACTTCGGCCTCGACCTCGGCGGCGGCGCCCCGCGCGAGCCGCTGACGCAGATCCACAAGCCCACCGCCCTGGAGCGCCTCAAGACCCTGCTGGAAGATCCGGCGGTGCTGAAGGTCGGTCAGAACATCAAGTACGACCTCGCCGTCATGGCGCGGCGCGGCATCCGCGTGGCCCCGATCGAGGACACCATGCTGATCAGCTACGTCCTCGAAGGCGGGCTGCACGGCCACGGTATGGACGAGCTGGCGCGCCTGCACCTCGGCCACGAACCAATTCCGTTCAAGAGCGTGGCGGGCACGGGCAAAGCCCAGAAAAGCTTCAAGCACGTCGAGCTGAAGCCGGCGACCTGCTACGCCGCCGAGGACGCGGACGTCACCCTGCGCCTCTACAGGCTGCTGAAACCGCGCCTGGCGGCCGAACGCCTGACCACCGTCTATGAGACCCTGGAACGCGGCATGCCCGCCGTCCTGGCCGACATGGAGCTGAACGGGGTGCGGGTCGATCCCGACCGTCTGCGCTCCCTGTCCTCGACCTTCGGCCAGCGCATGGCCGAGCTGGAGGAGCAGGCGCACAAGCTGGCGGGCCGTCCCTTCAACGTCGGCAGCCCGCGCCAGATCGGCGAGATCCTGTTCGGCGAGATGAACCTGCCCGGCGGCAAGAAGACCGCCAGCGGCCAATGGGGCACCGAGGCCAGCGTGCTGGAAGAGCTGGCGCTGACCCACGACCTGCCGCGCGCCATCCTGGACTGGCGCCAGCTGTCCAAGCTCAAGGGCACCTATACCGACGCCCTGGTCGCAGCCTCTGATCCGGCCACGCACCGGGTGCACACCTCCTATCAGCTGGCGGCGGCGACGACGGGGCGTCTGGCCTCGTCTGATCCCAACCTGCAGAACATCCCGATCCGCACCGAGACCGGGCGCCTGATCCGTCAGGCCTTCATCGCCTCGCCCGGCCATGTGCTGATCAGCGCCGACTACAGCCAGATCGAGCTGCGTCTGCTGGCCCATATCGGTGACATCCCCGAACTGAAGCGGGCCTTCACGGCCGGGCTCGACATTCACGCCGCGACCGCGTCGGAGATGTTCGGCGTGCCGGTCGAGGGCATGCCGTCCGAGACCCGCCGCCGGGCCAAGGCCATCAACTTCGGCATCGTCTACGGCATCTCGGCCTTCGGTCTGGCGGCCCAGCTGGGCATCGATCAGGGCGAGGCGGCGGCCTATATCAAGACCTATTTCGAGCGCTTCCCCGGCATCCGCGCCTACATGGATCGCACCAAGGCTTTCGTGAAAGAGCACGGCTTCGTTACCACCGTCTTCGGCCGTCGCATCCACATCCCGGCCATCCATTCCAAGTCGGGGGCTGAGCGGCAGTTCGGCGAGCGGGCCGCCATCAACGCCCCGATCCAGGGCGCCGCCGCCGACATCATCCGCCGCGCCATGATCCGCATGCCGGGCGCCCTGCTGGATGCGGGGCTGAAGACCCGCATGCTGCTGCAGGTCCACGACGAACTGATCTTCGAGGCCCCCGAGGCCGAGGCCGAACGCGCCCTGGCCGTGGTCCGCAAGATCATGGAAGGCGCCGCCGACCCCGCCGTCGCCCTCAGCGTGCCCCTGGTGGTCGAGGCCAAGGCCGCCGCCAACTGGGACGACGCCCACTAGCCCCCATGAAAGACGCCGACATGAGCCTGGACCCCGAGATCCGCGACAACACCGAAGCCAAGCGCTACGAGCTGACCGTTGACGGCCAGACGGCCGTGGTCATCTACAACCCCGTCGCGGGCGGGCTGCTGATCACCGAGACCATCGTGCCGATCCCGCTCGAAGGGCGCGGCATCGCCAGCCGCATGGCCAAGCACGTTCTCGCCGACCTGAAGGAACGCGGCCTGGTCATCCTGCCGACCTGCCCCTTCTTCGCCGGCTACCTGAAGAAGCATCCGGAATACGCCGACCTGGTGCATTCGGGCTATCGGGCGGCGCTGGGCCTGTAAGAAAGACCTGCGAGGTCGCTTCATCGCTTCGCGCCTGCTAGGGCGAGGCGATGAAGTCTTCAGATCTCGACGTCCTGATCGTCGGCGCCGGCGCGGCCGGCATGATGTGCGCCATCGAGGCGGGCAAGCGCGGCCGCCGGGTGCGGGTGATCGACCACGCCCGCGCGCCCGGCGAAAAGATCCGCATCTCGGGCGGCGGACGCTGCAACTTCACCAATACGAGAACCAGCGGAGCTGAGTTCCTGAGCGAGAACCCGCGCTTCGCCCTGTCGGCGCTGAAGCGGTTCACCCAGCACGACTTCCTCAAGATGGTCGAGCGCCACGGCATCGCCTGGCACGAAAAGACCCTGGGCCAGCTGTTCTGCGACGACAGCGCCAAGCAGATCATCCGTATGCTGACGGACGAGATGAAGGCGGCGGGCGTGACCCTGTCGCTGGGCCTCGGCGTCAATGCCATCGCCCGCGACGGCGAGCGTTTCACCGTCGATCTGGACGACGGGACGCGTGTCTCGGCGGCCTCGCTGGTGGTGGCGACCGGCGGCAAGTCCATCCCCAAGATGGGCGCGACCGGCTGGGGCTATGAGGTCGCCCGCCAGTTCGGCCTGCGCGTGACGGAGACCCGCCCGGCCCTGGTTCCCCTGACCTTCGAGCCCGGCCTGCTGGAACAGCTGAAACCGCTGGCGGGCGTGGCCCTCGACGCCGTGGTCAAAGCCGTCCCGAACCCGGCCTCAAGCAGCCCGAAGGGCGATAGGCCCCGATTCAAAGAAGCAATGTTGTTCACCCATCGGGGCCTGTCGGGTCCGTCGATCCTGCAGATCAGCTCCTACTGGCGCGAGGGCGAGGCGATCACCGTCGACATGGCCCCCGGCGAGGACGTCGCCGCTCGATTGCTGGCGGCCAAGACCGAAAACGGCAAGCAGGCGGTGCACACGGCGCTCGGCCACGTGATCCCGCGCCGTCTGGCCGAGGTCGTCTGCGCCCGCGAGGGCCTTTCGGGCAAGCTGGCCGAGGTCGGCGACAAGAAGCTGCGGGCCATGGCCGAGACGGTCAACGCCTGGACCGTCAAGCCGGTCGGGTCCGAGGGCTATCGCACCGCCGAGGTGACCCTGGGCGGGGTCGACACCGCCGCCCTGGACCAGCAGACGATGGAAGCCAAGACCGTGCCCGGCCTCTTCTTCATCGGCGAGGTGGTGGATGTCACCGGCTGGCTTGGGGGCTACAACTTCCAATGGGCCTGGTCGTCAGGCTGGGCCGCCGGCCAGAGCTGCTGACCTCAGGCTGCTGACGCCTGCGGCGTCTGCGCACGTTGTCGCAGGCCCGGCGCGCCCCTAACTCTGTCCCCAGCGGGACGGGCCCCTCTGGCGGCGCTTCGGCGGCGTGATGTCGGACCGCATCATTCGATGACGAGGACCCCATGCCCCTGTTGATGTGCCCCAACGACAACGCCGCCATGCAGACCCTGGACCGCAACGGCGTCCAGTTCGACATGTGCCCGACCTGCCGGGGCGTCTGGCTGGATCGCGGCGAGCTGGAAAAGCTGATGGCCGTCGCGACCGAAGAGGGCCGCGCCGCCGCCCCACAGGTCGCGCCGCCGCCCACCTATCAGCAGCCCGCGCCGCAACAACCCATGCAGCAACCCATGCAGCAACCCTGGGGCGGCCAGCCTCAGGGTTATCGCGAGCCGCCGCGCTACAAGGACGATCGTCGCCGCGACGACGACTACCACTACCGCAAGAAGAAGAAGCGGATGGACATCTTCGACATCTTCGACTGACGCGAGCTAGGCGGCCAGGCCGACCGCCTTCATCAGGGGGCGCAGGGTCTGCACCGTCTCGGGGGCCGCGCCCAGGGCGGTGCGCACCTCGGGCGCGCGAAATAGCTTGATCGCCTCGGCCTTGGCCCGATCCGCCACCGGGCCGGTCGGGCCGGTCTCGCCCGCCGCCAGCCGCAGCAGGGCCGCCAGCTTCTGCGGCGCGGGCGCCGGCGCGCGAACGATCTGGGCGGTCAGCCGGGCGTCCGCCTCGACCGATCCCCCGACCGCGCCCAGGGCGGCCGCCACCGCCTCGCAGTCGCGCTCGGACAGGGCCGCGTTGCGCACGGCCCGTTGCAGTTCCGCCAGGGCCAGCAGCTTCTGCCCCGGCGTCTGGCCCGAGGCCCGCATTTCGGTCTCGAAGCGCAGGGAGGTGACGCAGGCGTCCAGCCAGCGCGCTGCGGCCCGCTTGTTGGCCCCGCCCGTGACGTTCTCGCACAGCCGCGCCAGCCGCTCGACCTCGCACAGGATGTTGGGGCAAGTGCGCACATAGGCGGCGACGAAGTCGGCGGTGACCAGGCTCTTGGAGCGCTCGACGAAGGCGTTTTGAACCTCCTCCAGCGTCAGCAGCCGCCCCGCCGTGGCCGTCAGCGTCATGGCCAGGGCACGCAGGATGTCGATCTCGCCCTCGGGATCGCCGGGCCGCAGACGGCGCTGGCTCATCAGTTCGCGCAGGACGGTTCGGGCCAGCGCCGCCGCCAATATGGGAAACTCGCCCGCCGCCAGGCGCTCGCCGAGACGGGCCGGGCCGCCCTCGACCGGCGGGATCAGCAACGCCAGCCGGGGGTCGTGCGCCACAAGGGCCGCGATCTCGCGCGGGGCCACCATCCGCACCACCGCCGCCAGGCTGGAGCCCTGATCCAGAGCCGGACCGACGATCTGCGCCAGGCTGGCCCGCGACGTCAGCAGTTCGCACAGGATCTGCTCGACCGGCACCAGCACCAGGGCGCGGGGCTGGCCGTCGGCGGGCGCCCGGTCGCAAAGGTCCATCAGCCGGTCCAGCCGCGCCCGCGCCCCGACCAGGCCCTTCAGAGCTCCGGCGACCACCCCGCCCATGATGAAGGCGCGGTCAGGCGAGCCGTTCAGCCGGTGCGCCACATCGGCGACCGAGCGCTCGGCCAGACTGGGAAACTGCTTGCGACGGCCGGCCTGCAGCAGGCGCTCGATCGCCTGTTCGGCCAGCCGCTGATAGTGACGCACCAGATCATGCACCGGCTGGCCGGTGTGCTGGCTTTCCGGTACGGCCACCTTCTGGATGGCGTGCTGCAGCTCGACGCCCGAGGCCTCCAGCCGCTCGGCCAGGTCTGGACGGTGCAGCAGTTCGAAGGCCGTCGCCCCCTGGCGGTTCAGCCAGTCCTCCAGCACCCGACCCAGCAGGTCGCGGGCGTGCGGCGCGTAGAGGTCCTGAACGCCGCGGCAGCTGGGACCGCGGCTGTCCTCGGGCAACGGCGTCTTGCGCTTCACCTCGGGCGCGCCGCGCGTCAGGACAACGACGCTGGCGAACTCCATGGTGTCGGGGTCCAGCGTCTCCTTGGTCACGCGCACTGCGCAGGCCTGGCCGTCGCGCAGCAGGTCCTCGGCCGTCTCGATCGCCGTCTTGCGGTCCTCGGTCGCCATCGACAGCGACCAGGACGCCGGCGGCGTCTTGCGGATGTAGATTTCGTAGTGAACCGGACCGGCCATGGCGTCTTTCGCGCGTATCAGCCCGTCACCCTGCGCCCGGAGGCTTTAAGGCGAGGTTTCGCCTTTTCCCCGCCAAGGTTGAAAGACAGGCTCTGGCGAACCATTTGCTGTGGCCGTAATGTCACCACGATGGAATAGAACGGTTACGCTTGTCGCGCGTTGAGCCAAAAACACGCGACGGATGATCGAACGACCGCCGCCGCCCGCACTCAGGAGAAGCCTTTGGCCAACATCACTCTGGTCGACGACGACGAGAACATCGTCGCCTCCGTGTCCCTGGCCCTCGAAAGCCACGGCCACAAGGTCACGGCCTATCATGACGGCGCCTCGGGCCTTGAGGCCCTGGAGACCACGCCCCCGGATCTGGCGATCCTGGACGTGAAGATGCCGCGCATGGACGGGATGGAGGTGCTGCGTCGCCTGCGCCAGACCTCGCAGTTGCCGGTCATCATGCTGACGTCCAAGGACGAGGAGATCGACGAGATCCTCGGCTTCAACCTCGGCGCCGACGACTACATCCACAAGCCCTTCAGCCAGCGCCTTCTGATCGAACGGGTCAAGGCCCTGCTGCGCCGCACCGGCGCCGACGGCGGCGAGATCGAGACCGCGGCCGAAGCCGCCGGCAAGGCCATCAAGCGCGGCAAGCTGTCGATGGACCCGGCGCGCCACGAAAGCACCTGGGACGGCAAGCCGGTCAAGCTGACCGTCACCGAGTTCCTGCTGCTTCAGGCCCTGGCCCAGCGGCCCGGCTTCGTGAAGAGCCGCGACAGCCTGATGGACGCCGCCTACGACGATCAGGTCTATGTCGACGACCGCACCATCGACAGCCACGTCAAGCGCATGCGCAAGAAGTTCCGGGTCGTCGATCCCGAGTTCGACGCGATCGAGACCCTGTATGGCGTCGGCTACCGCTACCGCGAAAGCTGAGGCCGAGGACGGTCGGCTGCGGCGTCGATTCCGCTTCGGCGGGTCGCGCCTCGGCGGGTTCATTCTTGCGCTCAACCTGCTCAGCCTGCTGATCCTCTTCGGCGGCGCCCTGGCGCTGAACGAATGGCGGCGCGGCCTGATCGAGGCCCGCCAGGAATCCCTCTCGGTTCAGGCGGAACTGCTGGCCAATGTGTTGGGCGAGCTGGGCATCACCCGGGGCGAGCCCTATCCGGCGCTGGACCCCGGCGCGGCCGGGCTGTGGCTGCGCGACAACTTCATTCCAGAAGGCCAGCGCGCGCGCCTTTATGATCAGGACGGCCTCCTGGTCTCGGACAGCTTCGTCGTGACCGACGCCATTCCGGGCGAGACCCTGCCCCCTGCCAATCCCGCCGGCACCGCCCTGGCGCCCAGCGGGCCCTCGCCGCGCGAGGAGGCCCGCCTGACCCGCGCCAACGCCGACCTCTCGGCCGAGGTCGAGCGCGCCCTGCAAGGCGCGCCCCAGGCCGACATCCGCCGCAACGAAAACGGAGACCGGGTCGTCTCCGTCTCCCTGCCCGTGCGCCATGTCCAGCAGGTGCTGGGCGTGCTGACGCTGGAAGCCGGCGACGTCGACGAAACCCTGGCCGCCCAGCGCCGCGCCCTGACTCCCTTCGCCCTGGTGGCCCTGGCGGTGAACCTGCTGTCCGCCCTGGTGCTGCACATGTTCGTCGCGCGGCCCGTCATGCGCCTGTCAGCGGCGGCGGACCAGGTGCGCCTGCAACGCGCCCGCGCCATCTCCCTGCCCGACCTCGAGGACCGCAAGGACGAGATCGGCGACCTGGCCCGCGCCCTGGAATCGATGACCGACACCCTGTCGACGCGGATGGACGCCATCGAACGTTTCGCCGCCGACGTCAGCCACGAGATCAAGAATCCCCTCACCTCGATCCGCTCGGCGCTGGAGACCCTGCCCCTGGTCAAGACGGACGAGCAGCGTCAGCGCCTGACCAATCTGCTGCAGCAGGACGTGCGGCGCCTGGACCGGCTGATCACCGACATCTCCAACGCCTCGCGCCTGGACGCCGAACTGTCGCGCGACCGGCCGCGCGTGATCGACCTGAACGAGCTGCTGGGCGACATCATCGCCGTCTATGAGGGCGGCCAGAAGCCGGGCGAGGCCCGCGTGCGCTTCGCCTCGACGGCCGAGGCGGCGCGCGTTCTGGGGCGCGACATCCCCCTGGGTCAGGTGTTCCGAAACCTGATCGACAACGCCCGCTCCTTCAGCCCCGCCGACGGCGAGGTCCGCGTCCGGCTTGAACGCGACGATAGCCGCCCGGACCTGCCCCTGCGCATCCGCGTCGAGGACGACGGCCCCGGCATCCCGCCGGAGAACCTCGAGACAGTGTTCGAGCGCTTCTATACCTCGCGGCCCAAGGGCACCGCCTTCGGCGCCAACTCGGGCCTCGGGCTGTCCATCGTGCGCCAGATCGTCGACGCCCATGGCGGCCGCGTCCACGCCGAGAACCGTACCGGCGAGAACGGCGCCGTCGTCGGCGCCCGCTTCGAAGTCCTTCTGCCCCTGGCCGGACGACGCCCATGACCGCACCCATGCAACCCCTCCACGCCACCGCCGTGGCCCGCCACACGCCTCAAGGCTGGCGCGGCGTCCTGATCCAGGGACCGTCCGGCGTCGGCAAGAGCGATCTGGCCCTGCGGCTGATCGGTCACGGCTGGCGGCTGATCGCCGACGACTGGACCCATGTCTGGGCCTCGGACAGCGCCCTCTACGCCGCCGCCCCGGCGGCGATCGCCGGCCGGATCGAGGTGCGCGGCCTGGGCATCCTCGGCGCCCGGGCCCATCCGCTGGCGCGCATCGTTCTGGCCGTTCAGGGCGCCCATGAGGCGATCGAGCGCCTGCCAGAGCCCGCCTTCTGGACCTGGGAGGGCGTGACGATTCCGCGCCTGCGGCTCGACCCGCGCCCCGCCTCGGCGGGTCAGGTGGTCGCAACCGCGCTGGCCGCTCTTTGAACCGGCGCGCGATTGGCCTATGAAGGCCGGCTTGCAGATCAGTCCGGGCGCCCCAGGGGCGTTCGCTGAGAGCAGAAGCGCGGGGCGTATTGTCTTGGTGAAGCCTTCATGATCGGGCTGGTGATCGTCACCCACGGGGGCCTGGCCTCTGAATTCCTGGCGGCGATGGAGCACGTGGTCGGCCCGCAACGGGGCGTGGCCGCAATCTGCATCGGCCCCGAAGACGACATGGAGCGGCGCCGCCGCGACATCGTCGACGCCGCCGCGGCCGTCAACGACGGCGACGGCGTGATCCTGCTGACCGACATGTTCGGCGGCACGCCCTCCAACCTGGCCATTTCGGTGATGGAGCAGACCCATGCCGAGGTCATCGCCGGGCTGAACCTGCCCATGCTGATCAAGCTGGCCAGCGTGCGCGGACGCGAAGACCTGGAGACCTGCGTCGCCCATGCGCAGGACGCGGGGCGCAAATACATCTCGGTGGCGTCCTGGGTCCTGGCGGGGGAAAAATGAGCGACGCTTCCACCTCGGGTCCCATGCAGGTCACCGTCGGCATCTGCAATCAGCGCGGCCTGCACGCCCGCGCCTCGGCCAAGTTCGTCAAGCTGGCCTCCAGCTTCGAATCCGAAATCCGCGTCACCCGCGACGGCGTCACCGTGGACGCCCGCTCGATCATGGGCCTGCTGATGCTGGGCGCCGGCATCGGCTGCGGCGTCGAGATCGAGGCCGAGGGCGTCGATGCGGCCGAAGCCCTAGAGGCCCTCAGCGACCTGGTCGCCCGCAAGTTCGACGAGGACCAGTAGGCCCTCGCCGCTTCACCTCGGCCTGCTCAGGGCGTCTCGGTGATCAGCAGGGTGGCATTGGCCGTGCCGCCGCCGAAGGTGCCGATCCAGACATCGTAGGCGCCGCTGCGCGGCTTGTCGAAGCGCACCTGGGCGTCGCCGTCGCCATAGCTGTCGTCGTCGCACGACCAGCTGCCGTCCGGCCCATTGATGATCAGGGTCGTGTCCACCGAGGACAGGGTGCGGAACACCAGAGGCAGGCGACCGGCCTCGTAGGTCACCTCGAAATCGGGAGCGTCAGCGACATTGCCGACGCAGGCCGCCGGCAGGGGCGTGTCCTTGTAGGCGTCGATCGCGCCGCCCGCCGTCACCGACACCCGATAGGGATCCGGCGTGAAACCGGCCCGCAGGACGATCTCGCCATAGGTGGCCGTCTTGCTGGAATCCTGCGCCACGGCCCCCGGCGAAACCGATCCAAGCACCAGCGCCGCCGCGCCCGCGAACACCATGTTTCTCATCAGCCTCTCCCGCCCCAGCCCGGAGCATTCATCGAACCCCGTTAGGGATGCGCCGCACCCCGCCATGCGTCAAGACGCCGCAAGCACAACACGAAAAAGTCACAATTCAGCCACGAAAGACTTCTGCCCGGCCATGGCCGTCCCGATGCGAAAACGGGCCGCCCCGAAAGGGGCGACCCGTCAAGCCGATCTGCATTGGTCCCGTCGTCAGACGTCGACGGCGGCGTCCAGGGCGTTGTCCTGGATGAACTCGCGGCGAGGCTCCACCACGTCGCCCATCAGCTTGGCGAACAGGTCGTCGGCGTCGTCGCCGTGCTCGACCTTGACCTGCAGCAGGGTGCGGGCGTTGACGTCCAGCGTCGTCTCCCACAGCTGCTCCGGGTTCATCTCGCCCAGACCCTTGTAACGCTGGATGGCCATGCCCTTCTTGCCGGCGTCCAGCACGGCGTTCAGCAGGTCCAGGGGCCCGCGGATCGTCGTGGTCTTGTCCTTGCGGCGATAGACGGCGGGCTGATCGAACAGGCCCTCGAAGGTCGCGGCGCGTTCGGCCAGACGGCGGGCGTCCAGCGAGCGGCCCAGTTGTTCGTCCAGGACGATGGTCTCGCTGACGGCGCGGCGGACGCGACTGAACACCACCCCGCCCTGCTCGGCGCGGTCGCCCGACCAGGGGCCGTCGCCCTCCTCGGCATAGAGGTTCAGACGCGTCGCGGCGTTGGCGGCGCGCGTCTCCAGTTCGCCGGCGCTCTCGGTGAACAGGCCGGCCAGGGCGCCCTGCTCGATGGCGAAGGCCGGAGCGCGGGCGGCCAGACGGTCGACCAGGGCCTTGAAGGCCTTGGCCTCGCGCACCAGGGCCTGAAGGTCCAGACCCATGCGGCGCTCGCCGGTCGACAGGTCCAGCTCGGCGTCGGCGCAGCCTTCCTCGATCAGGTAGGCGTCCATCTCCGCCTGGTCCTTGACGTAGCGGTGCTGCTTGCCCTTGGAGACCTTATAGAGCGGCGGCTGGGCGATATAGACGTGGCCGCGTTCGATCAGCTCCGGCATCTGACGATAGAAGAAGGTCAGCAGCAGGGTGCGGATGTGGGCGCCGTCGACGTCGGCGTCGGCCATCAGGATGATCTTGTGATAGCGCAGCTTGTCGGCGTTGAAGTCGTCGCGGCCGATGCCGGTGCCGAGCGCCAGAATGAGCGTGCCGATCAGGTCGGACGACAGCATCCGGTCAAAGCGCGCGCGCTCGACGTTCAGGATCTTGCCGCGCAGGGGCAGGACGGCCTGGTTCTCGCGGTTGCGCGCCTGCTTGGCCGAGCCGCCTGCGGAATCACCCTCGACGATAAACAATTCAGACTTGGCCGGATCGCGTTCCTGACAGTCGGCCAGCTTGCCGGGCAGGCTGCTGATTTCCAGCGCCGACTTGCGCCGCGTCAGGTCGCGCGCCTTGCGGGCGGCTTCACGGGCGGACGCCGCTTCGATGATCTTGGACACGATCATCTTGGCTTCGACGGGGTGCTCCTCGAACCAGGTCGACAGGCCTTCCGAGCACAGGCTCTCGACCGCCGGACGCACCTCGCTTGAAACCAGCTTGTCCTTGGTCTGCGAGCTGAACTTGGGATCCGGCACCTTGACCGACAGGACGCAGGTCAGGCCTTCACGGGCGTCCTCGCCGGTCGGCGCGACCTTCTCCTTCTTGGCCAGGCCCGAGCTCTCGATATAGCTGCCCATGACGCGGGTCAGGCTGGCGCGGAAAGCCGACAGGTGGGTGCCCCCATCCCGCTGCGGGATGTTGTTGGTGAAGCACAGCATGGTCTCGTGGTAGCTGTCGTTCCACCACAGGGCCAGGTCCAGCTCGATGCCGTCCTTCTGGCCGCGAATGACGATGACGTCCTTCAGGATCGGCGTCTTGGACTTGTCGAGGTGGCGCACGAAGGCTTCGACGCCGCCCTCATAGTGCAGCATGATCTCGACCGGCTCGGCGCCGCGATGATCCGACAGCTTGATGACCACGCCCGAGTTCAGGAAGGCCAGCTCGCGCAGGCGGTGCTCCAGCGTCTTCAGGTCGAAGTCGATGTGGCTGAAGGTGGTGACCGACGGATAGAAGGTGACCTCGGTGCCGGTCAGCAGGCGGCCCTTGTCCTCGCGCATCGGCGCCTCGCCGATGACCGCCAGCGCACGCACGGTCTCGCCGCGCTCGAAACGGACGCTGTGCTTCTTGCCCTCGCGATAGATGACCAGCTCCAGCCAGTCGGACAGGGCGTTGACCACGGAGACGCCCACGCCGTGCAGGCCGCCCGACACCTTGTAGGAGTTCTGATCGAACTTACCGCCGGCGTGCAGCTGGGTCATGATGACCTCGGCGGCCGAAACGCCTTCCTCGGCGTGGATGGCGGTCGGGATGCCCCGCCCGTTGTCGGTCACGGTGACCGAACCGTCCTCGTTCAGGGTGACCGTCACCAGGTCGGCGTGACCCGCCAGGGCCTCGTCGATGGCGTTGTCCACCACCTCATAGACCATGTGGTGCAGGCCCGAGCCGTCGTCGGTGTCGCCGATATACATGCCGGGGCGCTTGCGGACCGCGTCCAGGCCTTTGAGAACCTTGATGGAATCGGCGCCGTATTCCGGCGAAGTCTCGGTCTGGTCGGTCATGAAAACGTCGGCTCAGGGTCCGCGGACGGACAGGGAAAAGACGGCCCTCGGGCCATCCGCGTCAGGCCGCAATTCACCACGCCCCGACGCCGATAACATATAGGAAATTTGACGGGAAAAGCCACTCTTTGTCCTTCTCCCCTTGAGGGAGAAGGTGGGCGCCGAAGGCGCTCGGATGAGGGGTGTCAGCGCGAGGTTTCAGGAGAAGGCAGGACGGGGGCGAAATACGTTACCGACGCCGCCGTCACCCCTCATCCGTCTCGCTGCGCGAGCCACCTCATCCCTCAAGGGGAGAAGGAGAAAGCAGCGCCCCGCCCTCCACGCTCACGAACTGCGCCCGCCCCTCCAGGGCGGCGAACAGACTGCGCTCGGTGCCGGTCATGAAGGCCTGCAGCTGCAGGGCCTCGATCTCGTCGAACAGGGCGGCGCGACGGGCCTCGTCGAGATGGGCTGGGGCCTCGTCCAGCAGCAGGACAGGTTGTGCTCGCTGATCCGCCAGCCGCCCGACCTGGGCCAGGATCAGGTTCAGCACCAGGGCCTTCTGCTCGCCCGAGGACCCCTCGGCGGCGGGGCGGTTCTTCTCGCGATGCAGCGCCGTCAGGTCCGAGCGATGCGGCCCGAACAGCGAGCGTCCGGCGGCGGCGTCGCGCCCACGCGCCCGCATGAAGCCCTCGCCCAGCATGGCCAGGATGTCCGCCTCGTCCGCCCCCGTCGCCGCCATTTCTTCGGCCGGGCCGCTCAGACCCAGGTCGGCCTGGGGGAAGGGCCGGTCGTCGCGGGCGTCGATGCCCGCCTGCAGCGCCGCCAGCGCCCGCGTCCGCGCCAGGGCGGCCCGCGCCCCGACTTCGGACAGCCGCGCCTCAAGAGCATCCAGCCACAGAGGATCCGCGGGCCTTCCCTCCGCCCCGTCGGTCAGCAGCTTCAGCCGCTCGCGCAGGGCCTTTTCATAGGTCGAGACCGTGGCCGCATGGTCGGGATCAGCGGCGAAGACCAGCCGATCGAAGAAGCGCAACCGCCCCGCCCGCGCGTCGGAAAACAAACGGTCCTGCTCGGGCGTGGCCCAGACGGGACGCAGGTGATCCAGCAGCCGTCCCGGCGGGGCCGTCTCGCCGTCGATGCGGACGATGCGCCTTGCCGTCCCCGGCGTCTGCACGCCGGTGCCCAGACGAACCTCTTCGCCGTCTTCATCCAGCGTCACCATGACGGCCCAGGCCCGACCCACGGCCTCGCCCGGCTCGCGCCGCCCCATCTCCTGCGCCGTCGCCCCGCGCAGACCCTTGCCGGGGGTCAGCAGGCTGATGGCCTCCAGCAGATTGGTCTTGCCCGCCCCGTTCGGCCCATGCAGCACCACGGCCCCGCCGGAAACCGGCAGGCTGGCGCTCGCATAGGAACGGAAGTCAGTGAGGGCGAGGGAGGTGATCACAAGGCGCCAGGGTCAGGACGGCGGCGCATAGCGCCGACGCCAGTCATTCAGAACCTTGACCACATACCCCGGCGATTCTTCAGGGAATACAGCGATTGCTCCATCAAATCCCGGCATCAGGAACCGTGTCAGGCTGCGATCACGGGCGCCGGACTTCACGCCCGGCTTCAAAACATAGCCGGCCACGGTCGTCCCGCCCCGCTGCTTGACCAAGTCGAAGCCCTGAACGTCACCCCAAGGGACCAGTTGAGCCTTTCTCAGGCCACGGACGCTGAACCCCTCATGCGTCAGGATAAGCTCCGGAGGAAAGCATAACCTCAGAAAAGAAAAGCCGGCGTTCCACCCGAACATCGCAATGCATCCGATCGAGATGATATCGCCCATCTCCTTCGAGTAGCGTCGCGTCTCCTGGCCGTAGATCAACATGAAGACGAAGATCGCAACGACCGCGAGCGATCCCAGCGTCCTGAGCCCCGACTTCCATGCCGCCCCCTGAAAGACCAGGCGCGGTTCAGGATCGGTCGGCATCGTCGCCAACCCAGCTTTTCAACAGCGCCAATTGAGCCGACGACCGCATCCCGACCTCACGACCGTGTTCGCGCACGCCGAGACCAGCCTCAAACAGACGGTTCTGGACGGTTAAACCCCTCGCACGCCCCTTCTCGTCCCGCATCCGCACGATCAGAGACCCCAGCGGCGGGCTCGCGACTTCTCCGACTTCGATGATGCGGTCACGCTCAATGCGCCTCGCCTTGCCGAGCACAGGTCGAATGACCATGCAGCCTGCCTCAAGCGATACCTGCCTCGGCCGCATCAGGCCGATCACGCCATACCCCGCGATCAGCAGGGGCCCGACGAAGGCGCAAGCGAAAGACGCGGGCGCGAACGGGGCCAACGCAAAAAGCGCGCAGATCAGAACAGCGGCGATCAGGACAACCAACCCGTACTCGAACGGACTGGTACGCCAGACAAAACCCTCGGCAGAGGCGACGCCGTCGATCACACCCGCAGCGGCATCAACACGTACTGCACGCCCACGTCGGCCGGATCGAGCACCAGCGTCGGCGACGCCGGGTCGGCGAACTTGAAGTGGGCGGTCTCGCCGGTGATCTGGCCGGCGACGTCCAGCAGATAGCGGGCGTTGAAGCCGATTTCGAAGGGCTCTTCGGAATAGCCGATCTCGACCTCTTCCTCGGCCTGACCGGCTTCCATGTTGCGGACGGTCAGCTTCACCCGGTCGTTGTCGAAGGCCAGCTTCACCGAGCGGCTCTTTTCGGCCGAGATGGTGGCCACGCGGTCGACGGCCTTGGCGAACAGGGCGTTGTCGATGTCGGCCTGCTTGTCGTTGCCCTTGGGGATCACGCGCAGATAGTCGGGGAAGGCGCCGTCGATGACCTTGGAGGTCAGGCTGGCGTGGCCGAACTCGAAGCGGATCTTCTGGGCCGAGACCTGGATCTCGACCGAACCGGCGCCGTCGTCCAGCAGGCGACGGACCTGATCGACCGTCTTGCGCGGCACGATGACGCCGGGGCCGCCCGCCGCGCCTTCCGGCGCCGGGGTCTCGGCCAGGGCCAGGCGATGGCCGTCGGTGGCCACGGCGCGCAGCAGCGGAATGCCGCCGTCCGACACCGTGTGCAGATAGAGGCCGTTCAGATAATAGCGCGTCTCTTCGGTCGAGACGGCGAAACGGGTCTTGTCGATCAGACGCGCCAGATCTTCCTTGGGCAGGCTGTAGCGCGCGCCCGAGGTTTCCGTGGACATGACCGGGAAGTCGCCCGCCGGCAGGACCGGCAGGTTGAAGCGCGAACGTCCGGCCGAAATCACCAGACGCGGATCGTCGCCCGAGTAGGTCAGGGAGACCTCCGCGCCGTCCGGCAGCTTCTTGACGATTTCATACAGGGTGTGGGCCGGGGCCGTGATCTGCCCCTCGACGTTCACCTGGGCCTCGGCCTCGTCGACCATCTCCATGTCGAGGTCGGTGGCGGCGAAGGACAGGCGGTCGCGCCCGGCGCTCAGCAGCACGTTCGACAGGATCGGAATGGTGTTGCGGCGCTCGACCACGCTCTGAACGTGCCCGAGGGCTTTCAGGAGCGCGGAACGTTCGATGGTCAGCTGCATGTGGTCTCGCCCGGGCCGCGACGCCGTTTGCAGCGTCGCCGTAAGGATGGGCTGGAACACTAGCGCATTGAGCGAAAGGGGCAACGGGGGCCTGACATCCTGCGACGTCTGCCCCCGCTATCCACAGGCGCTCCGTGGACGAAAACCTTAGCCGCGCAGCTTGCGAGGCACTTCCCTTTTATCCGCGCAGCTTGCGCGTCAGGGCTTCCACGTCGCGGGCGATCTGCTCTTCCTTGGGCATCAGCTCCTCGATCTTGCGCACGCCATGCAGGACGGTCGTGTGATCGCGTCCGCCGAAGCGACGGCCGATGTCGGGATAGGAGCGGGTCGTGTGCTGCTTGCACAGATACATGGCGATCTGGCGCGGGCGGGCGATGGCGCGGGTGCGGCGCTCGCTCAGCAGATCGGCCTGCTTCAGGTTGAAGTGGTCGGCGACCGTCTTCTGGATTTCGTCCACCGTGATGCGGCGCTCGGGCCCGCCGCGCAGGGCCACGCCCAGCAGGCTCTGGGCCTCGTCGACGGTCAGGGCCGACAGGCGGGCGCCGGCGACGGCGGCCAGGGTGTTCACCGCGCCTTCCAGCTCGCGCATCGAGCCGGGGGTGCGGTCCACCAGATGCTCCAGCACCTCGGCGCGGGCCTCGCCCGAGACGACGCCCAGCTTGGCCAGGGCGCCGAGACGCGACTGGGCCACAGCGACCTTCAGGCTGCGATCGGCGGCCTCGACCGGGCAGGTCAGGCCGGCGGCCAGGTGGCTGCGCAGACGCGGCTCGACGTCGGTCAGGGCGGTCGGGGCGCGGTCGGCCGACAGGACGATGCGTTTGCCGTCCTCGATCAGCGAGGTCAGGGTGTTGAGCAGTTCCTCTTGCGTCGAGGTCTTGCCGCCGACGAACTGGACGTCGTCCAGCAGCAGCATGTCGGCCGAGCGCAGGCTCTCCTTGAAGGCCGCGGTCGAACGGTCCTGCATGGCGCGCACGAAGGTCGAGAGGAAGCGCTCGGCGGTTAGATAGACCACCTTGGCGTCCGGGCGCAGGCGCTGCGCCTCCCAGGCGATGGCGTTCAGCAGGTGGGTCTTGCCGTAGCCATAGGGGCCGCAGAAGAAGACCGGGTTGAAATGGCCGTCGGCCCAGCTGGCGACCTGCTTGGCGATGGCCAGGGCGAAGGCGTTGCCCTGGCCCTCGACGAAGCTGTCGAACGTCAGGCGTTCCTGCAGGCCGGCGGCGCGCACGGCGCGAGCGCCGTCGGTCGAGGGCGCGAAGGCGGAGGCGGCCATGGCCGAAGCCGCGACCGAAGGGGCGACCACGCCGCCGACCGAAGCCAGGCGCGGGGCCTCGCCGGCCGGGAAGGCGGTCGCGGGGGCGGGCGAACCCACCTCGGCGCGGCAGCGCACGTCCAGACGGCGCGACAGGCCGTCCAGGCCCAGCCACAGCTCGTTCATGCGACGCAGGGCGTTCTTGCGCACCCAGTCCCGCGCATAGGCGGTCGGCGTCACCAGGATCAGATTGCCCGAAGCGTCCAGCCTCACGGCCGAGGGCGCGATGTAGCTGCTGAAGGGCCCATCGCCGATCTCGGCCTTCAGGCGACCCGCCGCCTCGGTCCAGATACGGTCAGGATCCGTCATGCCCGTCATTAGTGCGCCCCCGATCATTCTCAGACACCCGCCAGAGTTAAGTTAGTCCACCGAACGAACGCCCTTCGAAGCGGCCAAATCCGGGACGACTTCTCCTGTCCCGCGAAGCCAGGCTTCGCGAGTGGGGTCGTACTCACAGACAGACATCTCCCGCCGAGGGAAACCTTTGATTTCCCTCGCCTTCATCCAGATTGGATGGAAGTGCGTTACCCCTCGAACTTACGCACAGCGGAGCGGAGATCAACGCTGATTCGAGTCGAGATTCGCACTTAAATTGTTTGACTCCGGCAAACCTCGGCCACGCTTAGGAAAATGGCGATTTCGCCCCATTTCCGAACGTCGGATTCTGCCGGATTCCATCGGGCACTTAGCGCCGCACAGCAAGACGGCGAGGGAGCTTGCGCTTCCTCGCCGTTGAAATCGTTAGATTTTCTTGCGACAACCCTGTTACGGGTGGTCCGAACCCATCAAATGACGTCGTTTGACAAAGGAGTGAAACCCCGTCCCGACGCCACCTAAATCAGGCGGCCGACAGCTTCTTCAGCTGGGCGGCCAGGCGCGAAACCTTGCGCGAGCCGGTGTTCTTGTGAACCACGCCCTTCGACACGGCGCGCATCAGTTCCGACTGGGCCGTGATGAAGGCGCCCTTGGCGGCTTCGACGTCGCCGCCGGCCAGAGCTTCCTGGAACTTGCGGAGGTAGGTGCGAACGCGCGTACGGCGGGCCTTGTTCACTTCGGTCCGCGCTTCGATCTTGCGGATCGCCTTGCGGGCGCCTGCATTGTTGGCCATCGGGTAAAAACCTTCGAACGAAAACGCCGCGAACCCACGTCCACGGCGAGGAAATCTCAAGAGCGGGCGGCTATAGCGGAAAGGCTCCAGCCGGTCAACGCGACACGGCCGGAATTGAATCAGGGCCTGGGTTTGAGGCTGGGCTCAACGGCCGGTGAAGGCGGGTTTGCGCTTCTCGACGAAGGCCGCCATCCCCTCCTTCTGGTCCTCGAAAGCGAACAGGGAGTGGAACAGGCGGCGCTCGAACACCACCCCTTGCGCCAGGGTCGTCTCGAAGGCGGCGTTGACCAGCTCCTTGTTGGCCATGACCGCCAGGATCGACTGCCCGGCGATCTTGGCCGCGGCGGCCCGCGCCTCGTCCAGCAGGACTTCGGACGCCACCACCCGCGAAACCAGTCCGGCGCGTTCAGCCTCGGCGGCGTCCATCATCCGCCCGGTCAGGCACATGTCCATCGCCTTGGCCTTGCCCACGGCGCGGGTCAGGCGTTGCGAGCCGCCGATGCCCGGCGCCACGCCCAGATTGATCTCGGGCTGGCCGAACCTGGCGGTGTCCGAGGCGATGATGAAGTCGCACAGCATGGCCAGTTCGCAGCCGCCGCCGAGCGCATAGCCCGAGACCGCCGCGATGATCGGCTTCCTGAAGTTCGCCACCCGGTCATGAGCGCGGGCGAAGAAGTTGCCGCGATACATGTCGGCATAGGCCTGATCCGCCATCTCCTTGATATCGGCGCCGGCCGCAAAGGCCTTCACCGAGCCGGTCAGGACCACGCAACGCACGCTGTCGTCGTCGGCCACGCTCTCCAGGAAGTCGCCCAGTTCGCCGGTCAGGGTGGTGTTCAGCGCGTTCAGCGCCTCGGGCCGGTTCAGGGTGACGACCGCATAGCCGTCCGCGTGGCGTTCGATCAGCAGGGTGGAATAGGCGTCGGCCATCAGGCGCTCCTCTATATCTTCGGCAGGAGGTCTAGCGCCTCAGCCCTCCCACTGGAACACCTCGCCGATCTCGACGCCGAAGACCTGGGCGATGCGGAAGGCGGCCTCCAGGCTGGGCGAGTATTTTCCCTGCTCCATGGCCACAATGGTCTGGCGGGTCATGCCGATGCGCGCGGCCAGATCGGCCTGGGTCATCTCGCTGGCATGAAAGCGCAGTTCGCGGATGCGGTTCCTTATAGGCGGCGGCGTCTTGCCCATCACCGCCCCCGCTTCAGCAGGGCCAGGGACAGGGCCCAGCGCGCCAGTTCCGACAGCATGATGCAGCCCAGCACCGCATTGGCGACCAGCACCAGACCGTTGCCGGGGATCATCCACCGCGCCAGCCCCTCAGGCTTCACGCTGCCCCAGAAGCCGACGCCGTAGGCGACGGCCGAGACCGTCACCAGCAAACCGATCAGCAGCATCAGCGAAACATGGCTGGCCTGCAGCGTCGCCAGACCCTCGCGTTCGTCGCGCGCCCGGCGCTCGGCCCTGGACGTGGTCAGGCGAGCCAGCGCCGTCAGCCCGGCCTCCAGCACCACCACCGCGACCAGGCCCAGAATGAACAGCCCGCCCATGTCGGCGGCGAAGTCGGCCTGCTTCAGCCCACCGGCCAGCACCCGTTCAAAAAACTTCCAGCCATAGGCGCCCCAGACCGCCAGACCGGCGATGATGGCGACCCACAGATGCTTTTCGCGAAAGCTCATGTCGCGCTCCTTATCCGTCGCGGCCTCAGCCGACCCGACGCAGCAGGGTGATCAGGGTCGCGTGGCGCACCACCTCCGACAGGGCCAGGGCGAAGATCACGCCATTGGCCGCCAGCAGCATGGCCGCCGCAAGGGGCTCCGCCCCCAACAGGTCGGGATGCTTCCGCGCATAGACATAGGCGAAGGCCGCCAGACCGCCGAGCACGGCGCTCATCGTCAGAAAGGCCGCCTGACTGGCCTTCAAGGCCACGCCCTGCTCGCGCTCATCGACCACCGACCGCTCCGCCTTCGACGTGCTGACCGCCGCCAGAATGGAAAAGCCGACATGGGCCGCGACGCTGAACCCGATGCAGACCCCCATGGTCCACAGCACCAGATCCTGAGTCAGCAGGCCGTCGGCCGCCCTCAGCCCCAGCCGCACAAAATAGAAGCTCCACACCGCCGACGTGGTCAGCAGCACGCCCCACGACAGTTTTTCCCTGAACGACATTGCCGCCTCCTCCTTGATCCCAAGCGATGAGGCGATGTCGCATGACGTAGACACGATGTCTATTATTTTTTACATCACGTCGAATTTTTCCGACACATCACCGCTTCTGGCAGACCGGACAGAAGAAGGTCGAGCGCCCGGCCTGAACCACGCGCGCCACCACGCCGGAACAGCCTTCCGTCCGGCACGGCGCGCCCTCGCGGCCATAGACGTCGAAGCGATGCTGGAAATAGCCCTGCCCGCCCTCGACATTGGCGAAGTCCTTCAGCGTCGAGCCGCCCGCCGCGATGGCGTCGGCCAGGACATTGCGCACCTCGGTCGCCAGCCGCTCCAGCCGAGGCCGGCTGACCTTGCCCGCCGCCGTCAGCGGCGAGATGCGGGCGCGATAGAGGGCCTCGCAGACATAGATATTGCCCAGCCCCGCCACGATCCGCTGGTCCAGCAAAGAGACCTTGATGTTCTGCGCCTTGCCCGCGAAGGCCTCGGCCAGATGCGCCGCGGAAAAGCCGTTGCCCATCGGCTCCGGCCCCAGGTCCACGAACCAGGCATGACCCTCGACCGCCTCGGTCGGGATCAGCCCCATGAAGCCGAACCGCCGCGCGTCGGCGTAGCCCAGCCGCGTCAGCACCCCGCCGCGCTCCGCCGTCAGGCTCATGTGCTCGTGCTTGCCCGCGATCGGCGCATCCGTCTCGAACACGCCCGGCGCCGCGCCCTCCAGGGTGAACCGCCCGGTCATGCCCAGATGCGTCACCCAGGTCTCGCCGGTCGACAATGGGAACAGCAGATACTTGGCCCGGCGGTCCAGCCGCAGCACCGTCGCCCCGTCCAGCCGCTCGACGAACCGCTCGGGAAAGGGAAAACGCAGATCCGGCCGGTTCTGACGCGCCATCGTCAGCCGCGCCCCCTCCAGCACCGGTTCCAGACCACGTCGCACGGTTTCGACTTCGGGTAATTCAGGCATGGAGAAAGAGGTAGAGCCTGACGCCGCACAAGAGAAGAGGCCGACCCCAAGCCCCGCGACCCGTTGTCACGGCCGCGCTTTCGGGCTTACCTCCGGCGCGACAACGGAAAGAACCGCGCATGACAGACAAACCCGCCGGAACCGGCAAACGCATCGAACTGACCATCCGCGCCCTGATCCTGGGCTGCTTGCTGGCGGCGGTCTTCACGGCGGCCAACACCTATCTGGGACTGAAGGTCGGCCTGACCTTCGCCTCGGCCATTCCGGCGGCGGTCATTTCGATGGCCCTGCTGCGCGCCTTCAAGGGTTCGACCATCTGGGAGAACATGACGGTTCAGACCGTCGCCTCGGTCGGCGGCGCCATGAGTTCCATCATCTTCGTCCTGCCGGGTCTGGTCATGATCGGCTGGTGGATGAACTTCCCCTTCTGGGAGTCGGTGGCCATCTGCGTGCTCGGCGGCGTCCTGGGCGTGACCTTCTCCATCCCGCTGCGCCGGACGCTGGTGGTTCAGGGCGGCCTGCCCTACCCCGAGGGCGTCGCCGCCGCCGAGGTGCTCAAGGTCGGCTCGCCCGGCGCCGATGAATCCGCCGAGGCCGTGCGCGAGAACCGCTCGGGCCTGTTCGTGGTGATCGGCAGCGCCATCGCCTCGGCCTTCTTCGCCTTCCTGGCCTCGGCCCGAGTCTTCGCCGCCGAAACCACCGCCTTCGCGCGCCTGCCCGCGGCTCTGGGCGGCGGCGCCACGGGCGTCGGCTTCTCCATGCAGTTCGCCCTGCTGGGCGCCGGTCACCTGATCGGTCTGGCCGTCGGCCTGACCCAGCTGTTCGGCCTGGTCCTGGCCTGGCTGATCTTCGTCCCCATCCTGACCTCGCCCGAGTTCGTCGCCTGGGCCGCCGCCCACGGCATCCCCTCGATCGCCGCCAGCCTGCCCGCCGGCGCCCCGGCCGAGGAACTGGCCATGACCGTCTGGGCCAAGGAAGTCCGCTTCATCGGCGCCGGCGTCATCGGCGTGGCCGCCCTGTGGACCCTGGCCAAGCTGGCCGCCCCCCTGGTCGCCGGCCTGACCTCGGCCATCGCCGCCCAGACCAAGCGCGCCCACGGCGAGGTTCTGGACCGCACCGAGCAGGACATCCCGATCAAGATCGTCGGCCTGTTGTCGGTCGCCGCCCTGGTCGGCATCGCCGTCCTGCTGGCCGTCTTCGCCCAGGGCACCGCCCTGGCCGGCTCGACCCCGCTGCTGGTCGTCGGCGGCCTGATCTATGTCGTGGTCATCGGCTTCGCCGTGGCCGCCATCTGCGGCTACATGGCCGGCCTGATCGGTTCGTCGAACAGCCCGGTTTCCGGCGTCGGCATCCTGGCCATCATCATCGCTTCGCTGCTGATGCTGGGCGTCATGGCCGTGTCCGGGGTGCCCGCCGATCCCTCGATCATCGCCTTCGCCCTGATCGTCACCGCCGTGGTCTTCGCCGTGGCCGTCATCTCCAACGACAACCTGCAGGACCTCAAGACCGGCCAGCTGGTCGAGGCCACCCCCTGGCGTCAGCAGACGGCCCTGCTGGTCGGCGTCGTCGCCGGCGCCCTGGTCATCCCCTTCGTCCTGGACATGATGAACCAGGCCTTCGGCTTCGAAGGCGGCCCGCCCGCCATCGTCGAGGGCTCGCAGACCCTGGCCGCGCCGCAGGCCACCCTGATCTCGGCCCTGGCCAAGGGCGTCATCAGCGGCGAGCTTCGCTGGGACCTGATCGGCGTCGGCGCCCTGGTCGGCGTCGGCGTCATCATCCTCGACGTCGTCCTGCGCCGCGCCACCAAGGACAAGGTCAAGCTGCCGCCGCTGGCCGCCGGCATCGGCGTCTATCTGCCGGCCGCCGTCACCACCATGCTGGTTGTCGGCGCCGTCTGCGGCTGGGCCTATGAGAAGTGGATCGCCACGACCCGCTTCGCCGAGGTCGGCCGCCGTATGGGCGTCCTGCTGGCTTCGGGCCTGATCGTCGGCGAGAGCCTGTTCGGCGTCTTCACCGCCGCCGTCATCGTCAGCACCCGCAACGAAGCGCCGTTCGCCCTTCTGCCCAAGGATACGATGTGGCCCGCCATGTGGGCCGGTCTGATCGCCTTCGCGGTCCTCACCGGCGCCCTCTACGCCTGGATCCGCAGCCGCTCGGCCAAGGTCTGAACTGACTAAAGCGCGGAGGCGAAAGCTTCCGCCGCCCGGCTGGGCCGCCGTTCGCGGTGGCGCAGCAGATGAAACGGCCGCTCGGGCAGATCGAGCGGCAGACGAACCAGCCGCCCCGCCTCGATCAGGGGCTGGGCGGCCAGTTCCGAAATCGCCGTGACCAGCCCCCCCGCCGCCACCGCCGACAGGATGGCCTCGTTGGACGGCAGGGTCAGAACCGCCCGCAGCCCCGCCGCGACGCCGCTCGGCAAGGCCGCCTCGAACTCGCTGCGGGTGCCCGACCCCTCCTCGCGCAGAACCCAATCCAGCGCCTTCAGCTCCGCCGCCGACAGAGGCTCGACCCGCCCCGCCAGCGGATGCCCCGGCGCCGCCACCACGACCAGCCGGTCGGCGTCGATCCGCACTTTCTCGACCCGAGACGCCTCGAAGGCCCCCTCGATCAGGCCCAGTTCCGCCTCGCCCGCCAGCACCGCCTCGACCACCCGGTGCGTGTTGCCGATCGACAGGTGCAGCTGAATCTCGGGGTGGGCCCGCGCAAACGCCGCCATCCGCGGCGGCAGCCAGTAGGCGGCGATGGTCTGGCTGGCGAACAGCCGCACCGCGCCGCGCTTCAGCCCGGCCAGATCGTCCAGCACCCGCTCCGCCGCCTCAGCCTGAGCCAGCACCGCCCGCGCCTCCGGCAGGAAGGCCGCGCCGGTCGCGTTCAGAGCCAGACCCCGCCCGACCCGGTCGAACAGCCGGACCCCGTACCGGGCCTCGAGCGCCGCCACCGCCGCGCTGACCGCCGACTGGGTCAGGTGCAGCGCCTCGGCCGCCCGCGTCATGTGCAGGCGCTCGGCCACGGCGACAAAGATGCGGAGTTGTTCCAGCGTCATGAGCAATCAATCGCCCTTATCGATCATTAAATCCAGAACAATACGTTGGATCGATCAGATGACGGAGCAGATGATGCGGCGTCATGACGACCGCCCACCATTCCGCCCACGCCCCCTCTCATCAGGCCGCTCCCCTGCGCGGCCTGGCCCGCCTGCTGCCCGGCGTCCTGCTGAGCGCGGGCGTCGGCGCGGTCGCCTATGGCCTGCAACTGATCGAGACCTCGCTGTTCGGCCATCCCTGGGTCGAGGGGCTGGTCATCGCCATCCTGATGGGCGCGGGGATCCGGCTGTTCTGGACCCCGTCGAACGTCTGGACGCCCGGCGTGCAGTTCAGCGCCAAGACCCTTCTGGAGGTCGCCGTCGCCCTGCTGGGCGCGACAGTGTCCGGCGCCGCCGTCATGGCGCTCGGCCCTGTCCTGCTACTGGCCATCGTCGGCGTGGTCGTTCTGGCCATTATCGGCGGCTATGCCCTGGGCCGCGCCTTCGGCCTGCCGCCCGCCATAGCGCTGCTGGTCGCCTGCGGCAACGCCATCTGCGGCAACTCGGCCATCGCCGCCGTGGCCCCGGTCATCGAGGCTGAGGGCGAGGACGTGGCCGCCGCCATCGGCTTCACCGCGGTTCTGGGCATTCTGGTGGTCCTGCTGGTCCCCGTCGTCGGGGCGCTGATGGGCTTTGACGCGACCAGGGTCGGGGTTCTGGCCGGTCTGACCGTCTATGCCGTGCCCCAGGTCCTGGCCGCCGCCGCCCCCGCCGGCATGCTGGCGGTTCAGACCGGCGCGATCGTCAAGCTGGTCCGCGTCCTGATGCTGGGACCGATCTGCCTGGTCCTGGGCCTGCTGCGCTCCGGCAAGGCAGAAGGCGCCAAGCGGCCCAGGCTGCAGCACATGGCGCCCTGGTTCATCCTCGTCTTCCTGGCTCTGATGGGTCTGCGCTCGGCGGGCCTGATCCCGGGGGTCGTCCTGCCGCCGCTTCAGGCCGGCGTGACGTCGATGACCCTGATCGCCATGGCGGCGCTGGGCCTGATGGTCGATCCGCGCGCCGTGGTCCGGGCCGGGCCGCGCGTGGCCGCCGTGGCCGCCCTGTCGGCCCTGCTGATCGGCGGCCTTGCACTGGTCACGATCGTGCTCATTTTGCCCGGCTGACGCACAATCGAACCGCCCCGCTGGTCTTTCAGACGATAGGGCTGTAAGAGGCGCCGCTTCCTTCCCGCTTTCCGCATCTTGCAGCGGCCCGGACTTCCGTGGCCGAACACAGTCCGCCCGAGCCCGAAATGAACCTTCGTAACGTCGCTATCATCGCCCACGTTGACCACGGCAAGACTACCATGGTTGACCAGCTGCTGGCTCAGTCCGGCGTCTTCCGAGCCAACGAGGCGACCACCGAGCGCGCCATGGACTCCGGCGACCAGGAAAAAGAGCGCGGCATCACCATCCTGGCCAAGTGCACCTCGGTCCTGTGGAACGGCAAGGCCGGTGAAACCCGCATCAACATCATCGACACCCCCGGCCACGCCGACTTCGGCGGCGAGGTCGAGCGTATCCTGGGCATGGTGGACGGCTGCGTCATCCTGGTCGACGCCGAAGAGGGCGTCATGCCCCAGACCAAGTTCGTCCTGACCAAGGCGCTGAAGATGGGCCTGCGCCCCATCCTCTGCATCAACAAGGTCGACCGCGCCCACGCCGATCCGGACCGCGTCCACAACGAAACCTTCGACCTGTTCGCCGCCATCGGCGCGACGGACGAGCAGCTGGACTTCCCGCACATCTACGCCTCGGGCCGCTCGGGCTGGGCCACGCTGGATCTGAACCAGCCCAACGACAACCTGGCCCCGCTGTTCGACCTGATCGTCGACCACGTGCCGGCGCCCAAGGTTCAGGAAAACCGCGACAAGCCGTTCCAGATGCTGAACGTCCTGATCGAAAGCGACCCCTTCCTGGGCCGTCTGCTGACCGGCCGCATCCAGAGCGGCAAGGCCGTCCCCGGCATGGCCATCCACGCCCTGGACCGCGACGGCAAGGAAATCGAGCGCGGCCGCATCACCAAGGTTCTGGCCTTCCGCGGCCTGAAGCGTCAGCCCCTGGACGAGGGTTCGGAAGCGGGCGATATCGTCGCCATCGCCGGCATGTCCAAGGCCACCGTGGCCGACACCCTGTGCGCCATGGAAGTCGTGGACGCCCTGCCGGCCCAACCGATCGACCCGCCGACCATCTCGATGACCGTCTCGGTCAACGACAGCCCCCTGGCCGGCCGCGAAGGCGACAAGGTCCAGTCGCGCGTCATCCGCGACCGCCTGCTGAAGGAAGCCGAGGCCAACGTCGCCATCCGCGTCACCACGACCGAAGGCGGCGACGCCTATGAGGTCGCCGGCCGCGGCGAACTGCAGCTGGGCGTTCTGATCGAGAACATGCGCCGCGAAGGCTTCGAGGTCTCGATCTCGCGTCCCCGCGTGGTCTTCCAGACCGGCCCGAACGGCGAGAAGATGGAACCGATCGAAGACGTCATGGTCGACGTCGACGACGAGTTCTCGGGCATCGTCATCGAGAAGCTGTCGGCGCGTAAGGCTGAAATGACCGACATGGGCCCCTCGGGCGCCGGCAAGACCCGCATCCAGCTGAAGTGCCCGTCGCGCTCGCTGATCGGCTATCAGGGCGAATTCCTGACCGACACGCGCGGTTCGGGCGTGCTGAACCGCGTCTTCTCGCACTACGAGCCGCACAAGGGCGCCATCGAGGGTCGCCTGAAGGGCGTGCTGATCTCGAACTCGGACGGTGAAACCGCCGCCTTCGCCCTGTGGAACCTGGAAGACCGCGGCGTCATGTTCGTCGGCGCCGGCGAGAAAACCTATCAGGGCATGATCATCGGCGAGAACAGCCGCTGGGACGACCTGGACGTCAACCCGATCAAGGGCAAGCAGCTGACCAACGTCCGCGCCGCCGGCAAGGACGAGTCGGTTCGCCTGACCCCGCCGCGCCAGATGTCGCTGGAGCAGGCCATCGCCTATATCGAGGAAGACGAACTGGTCGAGGTCACGCCCAAGTCGATCCGCCTGCGGAAGCAGGTGCTGAACCCTTCGTTCCGCAAGAAGCGCGTCAAGCCTGAGTAAGACAAAGGGGCGGACCATACGGTCCGCCCCTTTTTTGTTTGTGGCGCCTATCGCTCCTCGGGCTGCTCGAGGCCTTTGAGCTACTTCTTCAAGCCCAGCAGACCCAGCCAGCCGCCGCTGGTCAGCAGGGCCACGTCCAGCAGGGCCAGGGCCAGAGGCGTGGAGGTCGAGGCGGCGATGAACTTGGGCCGCCACGCCGGGCCGAACTTGCCCTTGTAGGCGCGCAGGCCCTGGAAGCCGTAGACCGCCCCGCCCTCCTCGAACACCAGGGCGCCGACCCGGGCGAAGACGGGGGCCAGACGCCGGTCCTCCAGCCCCGACAAGGGCGCCATGCCCAGGTCCAGGCGCTCAAACCCCTCGGCGCGCGCCCACTGCGCGGTGCGGGTGAAGAGATAGTCCATGATCCCGTGCGGCCCCTCCGGATCATGCCGCATCAGGTCGATCATCGCCTCTTCGCCGCGCGCCCCGACCAGCAGGTTGGCGAAGGCGACGATGCGTCCCCCCTCGCGCGCGACGGCGACCGGCGAGCGATCCAGATAGTCGATATCGAACCGCCCCAGGGAGAAGGCCTTTTCCGACCCGTTGTGGTGATTCAGCCAGGCGTCTGACACCGCTCGCAGTTCGGCCTCCAGCGGCCGGACGGCGCCGGGCGCCAGGACCTCGAACGTCGCCCCCTCACGCTCGGCCCGGTTCACGGCGGTGCGCAGGTTCTGCTTGCCCTTGCCCTCGGTCGAGAAATGCGCGGCGTCGATCACCGCCGCCTCGCCCACCTTCCGGACCGCCAGCCCCAGGGTCGCCAGGTCCGCCAGCATGCCCTCGCCCACCGAATAGAAGACCGGCGCCCCGCCGTAGCTGTCGGCCATCTCGGCGAAGGCCCACAGAAGCTCCAGCCGTTCGGCCTTCAGGCCCGCCGCCTCGCCCATGGCGATCCAGCGCCGTCCTCGCACGCGGTAGGCGATGAAGCTGCGCCCCGACGGGCTGAACAACAGCGCCTTGTCGCCCAGAAGGGCCAGGCTGGCTTCGGGCGCCGCTGTATCGGCCTGATCCAGCGCGAGTCGAGCGCGCGCGATCTCGGCGGGCCCCGCCGGGCCATGGCTCCTGGCGCCCGGGGCCGTCAGCAGCGAGCGCACCGCCACCGCCAGGGTCAGCACCGCCAGAACGGCCCCTGCGCGCAGGAATCCCGAGGCCTGCTTGTCGGTCAGGAAGGTCCACCACAACTCGTCGGTATAGGCCGTGTCGCGATAGGCGAAGAAGCCCAACCACAGCATGGCGGCGACGGCGGCGGCCAGCATCAGCAGCCAGCCCGGCCGAAGCGGCTCGCCCAGACGCGAGCGTCGGTTGAACGCGGCCCGGCACGGCAGCAGCAGGGCGGCCGCCAAAGTCAGTTCCGCCGCCTCTTCCCAGTCCAGCCCCTTCATCAAGGAGAAGACCGCCCCCAGCATCAGTCCGAACAAGGCGGCGTAGTAGGCCCCTCGGCGGCGACGCCACAGGCCCGCCGACACCAGCAACAGCAAGAAGCCGGTCACGCTGGCCGCGAAATGCGACAGGTCGATCAGGATGGGAGCCGAAATCCGGTCCAGCGCCTGCAGTCGCCCGCTAAAGGCCGGCGTGGCCGCCGACAGCAGCATGACCGCGCCCAGACCGAACGAGGCCACGGCGAAGACCTGCGGCGTCAGTTCATAGGCCAGCCCCCCCAGCCGCTGAAGGATCCGCCCGAGTCCGCCTGGCCGTTTCGTCGTCGTCATTCATCCTCGCGGGGCGTTGCGCCCCTCATAAAGCAGGAATCGGCCGTTTGCGGCGCTGAAAAGGTCATTTCTAGGCGTCTGAAACAATCCGAAACGCAGCGAGTTCACCTTTTCGCGAGCGCCAGACTCGCCCAACCGGAGTGACCTCATGATCCGCAAAACCGCCCTGCTGACCGGCATCGCCGGCGCCTTCCTCATCGCCGCCCCTGTGCTCGCCCAGGACGCCACGACGCCGCAGACGCCCGAACCGGCTACCGCTGAGGCGGCCGCGGCTCAACCCCAAAGCCTGACCCTGACGCCCGGAACTGTGGTCAAAAGCGCCGACGGATCGGAGCTCGGCAAGCTGGTCGGCGCCCAGAACGGCCCCTCGGGCCAGGAACTGACCGTACGAGGCGCTGACGGCTCTGTCCGCCCCGTGCCGGTGGCCGGCATCCGTCAGGATGGCGACGCCATCGTCGTCAACGCCAGCCTGTCGGACTTCCAGGCCGCAAGCCCGATCGCCGGCGAAGCCCCGGCCGCGGCCACGCCCCCGGTCGATACGCCCGACACGCCCCCGACCGAACCCGTCGAGCCGCCGGCGGCTGACGAACCGACCGCCTGATCACCGGGCGAAATGCAAAGGGGCGGCCCGTCGGGCCGCCCCTCTTCATGTCGGCCTGACCAGCCGTCAGGCTCGCTTTTTCACCAGACCGAGCAGGAACAGCAAGACCACCGCGCCCAGGGTGGCGACGATGATGCCGACGATCCAGTTGCCCGAGGCGTCGATACCCAACAGGTTGTTGGCCAGAAAGCCGCCGATCAACGCGCCGATGACCCCGACGATCAGGTTGGTCAGCAGACCGTGGCTGCGCTTCATGATCTTTTCCGCCAGCCATCCGGCCACGATGCCGATGATGATCCAGGCGATGAATCCAAATCCGCTCATTCAGTCCCTCCCATGACAAGGCGTGACGCCTTGACCGTTAATGCGTCTCGCCCGCTCAGGTTGCCTCTCCTGTCGAAAGCTTCGCCGTTCGCGTCCCAGGCGAACTCGGCACGCGCCTTGCGACGACGGGCCTGAGCCGTGCCGATCCGGTACAGCACAGATTGTCAGAAGGAGGGGCCGTCATGGCCGCCGATATCGATCTTCATCTGGGCCGCCGCCTGCGTCGCCGCCGTCGCCTTCTGGGCATGACCCAGCAGCAGTTGGCCGTTCAGGTCGGCGTCCGTTTCCAGCAGGTCCAGAAGTACGAGTGCGGCGCCAACCGCATCTCGGCCGCCCGCCTGTGGGAACTGGCCGAAGCCCTGTCGACCCCGGTCAGCTACTTCTACGACGGCCTCGGCGAGGCGAGCGAACGCCCTCCCGCTACGACCGGCGTCGAACCCTTTACGCGCGACGAAGCCGCCTGAGGTCATCCTGACAAGCCCCCTCGCCCCTGGGCGGCGGGCGGTGTATCAGCCCGGCATGACCGCACTGGAAGCCTTCGCCGTCGAACTGTCGCATGAGGCCGCGCGCACGGCCCTGCCCTATTTCCGCGGCGACAACGCCGAGGAGAACAAGGCCGGCCCCGGCGCCTTCGACCCCGTCACCGAGGCCGACCGCGCCGCCGAGGCGGCCATCCGTCGCCTGATCGCCGCCCGCTATCCCGAGCATGGCGTCATCGGCGAGGAATACGGCGAAGACCGTCCGGACGCCGAGCACGTCTGGGTGCTGGACCCCATCGACGGCACCCGCGCCTTCATCGCCGGCCTGCCCTTGTGGACCACCCTGATCGCCCTGCGCCACGAAGGCGCGCCGGTGATCGGCGCCATCGGTCAGCCCTATCTCGACGAGATCTTCCTGGGCGGGCCGTCCGGCGCGCGCCTGTTGCGAAACGGCGACGAGACCCCGTTGAAAACCCGTGCCTGTCCGGCACTGTCCGACGCCCTGATCGCCACCACGGACCCCGACATCTTCGTCGGCGACGACCGCGAGGCCTGGGCGCGCTTGCGCGCCTCGGCCCGGCTGGCCCGTCTGGGCTGCGACGCCTACGCCTACGCCATGCTTGCGGCGGGGCGCATCGACCTGGTGGCCGAAACCGAGCTGAAGGTCTGGGACTGGTCGGCGCTGAAGCCGGTCATCGAGGCGGCGGGCGGCCAGGTCACCAGCTGGACCGGCCAGGCCCCGGACGGCGACGGCCGCATCCTTGCGGCAGGCGACGCCGCCCTGACCGCTCAGGCCCTGGCCGTTCTGAACGCCCAGGCGGTGCCCTAGGTAGATCCTGTGGCCGGAGCCGGCGTCGCCGCCTCGCCTTCGGCCGGGGCGACATAGCCGGCCAAGGCGTCGAACTCATCGAGGAAGACGCCGCGCAGCGGGTCCGCCTCCATGATCACCTCATGCAGGGCGCCCGGCACCTCGACATAACGCCCCCGGCCCAGACGGCGCGCCGCCCAGCGATTGGTCTGCTTCCAGACCTTGTCGTCCTCGGTTGCCTGAACCACGCAGACCGGAATTTTGACCGACTTGAGCGCCCGCGGCTTCAACGCCCGCTCGCCGGCGTCCAGGGCGAAGGCCAGCCACCCCCAGGTGGGGCCGCCGATGGCCAGATGCGGGCAGGCGTAGAGCTGCTGACGCCACAGGTCGTAGCGCGCCTGGTCCGAAGTCAGGCCGTCCTTCTCGAAGGTGTGATCGAAAGGATCGTCTGGGTCGTCCAGCACATAGTCGCCTGCCTTGCCGTGGCGCAGGTTCCACCGCACCGCCAGCTTGACCGACCACATCGACCGCTTGCCGGTCTTGATGCGCAGCATGGGGCTGGAAAGGACCGCCCCGGCGAAGCGGTCCTCACCGTCCTCCAGAGACAGCAGGTTCAGCGCCCCGCCCATGGAATGGCCCACCATGATCCAGGGCTTGGGCGCGCGCGCCTCATAGGCGTCCAGAAGGCGGGCGTAATCGTCCAGGAACTCCTCCACCGCCCGGGCGTGGCCGCGCAGCCGGTCGGGCAGAAGCCGCGCCGACAGACCCTGGCCGCGCCAGTCGTGGGCCAGGACGCAGAAGCCGCGCGCCAGGAAGTTGCCGATGACCTCGAAGTATTTCTCGATCGGCTCCGTGCGGCCGGGACTGAGGACCACCGTGCCGCGCGGCGTCCTGGCCTGCATGGCCGACGGCGTCCAAAGAGCGGCGCGCAGACGAAGCCCGCCCGCGCCGCGATACCAGTCGCCCTCTCCGCCGGGGGGCGAGGCGGCGCCGGGAACCCCCATCAGGGGCGCGTGGGCGGCGAAGGCGTTGGCGCGGGTCACTCGGGCTTCCTGAACTTCAAGGTCATGCGATCGCTTTCGCCGATCGCGTCATACTTGGTGCGGTCGAACTCGGGATTGGCCGGCTGGCCCATGGGCGCGGTCAGGCGAATGGGGGCGAGGGTGTCGGCCCCGAACGGGTGATCCTTGCTGTCCTTGGGATTGGCGTTGATCTCGGACGCCTCGACGAAGACGAAGCCGGCCTCGGCGGCCAGTTGTTTGACAAAGGCCTCCTGCACATAGCCGTTGGCCGCCGCCGGGTCCTGATCCTCATCGGGTTGAAGCCGGTGTTGCTCAACACCGAGGACCCCGCCCGGACGCAGAGCAGCGAAGGCGTCGGCGAAGGCCTTCTCGGCGATGCCCGCCGCCATCCAGGCGTGGATGTAGCGCATGAAGAGAACCAGATCGGCAGTCCCGGCGGGCGCCACCGGCCCAGTGCCCGCGCCGAAGGCGCTGAACTGGACTTCGCCGTAAAGCTTCTTGTCCGCCTCCAGCCGCGCCTTGAGCGCGGCGTTCAGCGCCACCTGGGCGGGGTCGGCCGCCGGTCCTTCGGCGAAGCCGGCGAGATAGAGCGCGCCGCCGCCCTTGTTCAGATAGGGGGCCAGGATTTCGATGTACCAGCCGCTGCCTGGCCAAAAATCGATGACCGTCATCTTCGGTTGCAGACCGAAGAAGCGCAGGGTCTCGATCGGATGCCGCGAGGCGTCGCGCGCCTTGTCCGCAGCGGACCGCCAGGGGCCGGCGACCGCCCATTCCAGCGAGCCTTCCGGCGGCCCCGCCGGAGCGGCGGGCGCCTCAGGCGTCGCCTTGTCTTCCTTCTTGCCGCAGGCGGCCAGGCCCGCGAAGGCGGCCATGCAGGCGCCCGCCAGAACCGCGCGTCGCGTCGAACGCTCAGCCATGCGCGCCTCCCTGGGTCAGGATCATCATGACTTCGGGCTTAAAACGCTTCTTCCCCGTGGTCAAAACCGCAGACGGCATCAGTTCGCGGCCTCGGGCTTGCGGAAACGCAGGGTCATGCGATCGCTTTCGCCGATCGCGTCAAAGCCGGCGCGTTCCTCGGCGGTCAGGGTGCGGCCGTTGCGCTCAGAGGTCCGCGTCGGCGGCAGGGTCCAGACGCCGAACGGGTGATCGCGGTCGTCCCTGGCGTTGGCGTTCAGTTCGCTGCGGGCTTCCAGCTCGAAGCCGGCGCTGCGGGCCGCATGGATGACGTAGCTCTCGGGCACATAGCCCGTCGGGGCGACATCGGCGACGTTCAGACCGTCGACGCTGCGGTGCTGCTCCACCGCAAGGACGCCGCCCGGTTTCAACGCCTTGAAGAAGGCCGCCAGGTATGGCTCGGCGCGACCGTCGCGCGACCAGTTGTGGAAGGCGCGCGCCACTACCACCATGTCGGCGGAACCATCCGCCACGCCCATGCTCTCCGTCGGCTTGCTGACCGGCACGTAGCGCCCGCCGGTGGCCGCCGCATAGGGCTCCAGGATGTTACGCCACCAGCCGGCGCGGCCCGGCTCTATCTCCACCACCGTCAGACCGGGCTGCAGCCCCCAGAAGGTCAGGGTTTCGAACGGATGGCGCTGGCTGTCGCGGGCGCGGTCGGCCTCGGGACGGGTCGTCGAGGCGACGGCGGCCTGAAGGGCGGCGTCCTCGCCCATGGTCGGCATTTCCATCGACAGGCCCTGACGATGCGGCAGAGGCGCAGACTCGGGCGGAGCGGTTTGCGCCAGGGCCGGCGCGGCGAGGGCGGACGCCAAAAGGGCGGCGAGGACGAGGGGTCGCATGGGGGGCTCCGGTCAGTCCTGGAAGAAACAATCTGTAACCCTTACGGCGCTTCGCGGTCTCGGCAAGGCGCGGATTGGGCCAAGCGACGATTTCGCACGCCCCTTGCGCGATGGAAAACGCCGCCTACCTCTTCATTCGAGAGCGCCGATCCCGGGCTCTCCAGACCTTGCGGGGCCGAATGCGGACCGTTGGGCCTGAATCCCCTCCGCCGTCCGGGGCAAAATCGCCGGGCGGCTCAACCTTGCTGAATGTCAGAAGGATGACCCATGCGTACCTATGATTTCTCGCCGCTGTACCGTTCCGCCGTCGGCTTCGACCGTCTGGCCCGCCAGCTGGAAAGCGCCGCGCGCTCCAGCCAGGAAAACGGCTGGCCCCCCTATAATATCGAGACGACCGGCGAGAACGCCTATCGCATCGAGATCGCCGTCGCCGGCTTCTCGCCCGATGAACTGAACATCGAGGCGAAGGAAAACCAGCTGACCGTCACCGGCAAGAAGGCCGCCAACGACGATACGGCGCCCCAGAAGACCTATCTGCATCGCGGCCTGGCCGAGCGCGACTTCGAGCGCCGCTTCCAGCTGGCCGACTATGTGGTGGTCAAGGGCGCCGACCTGTCGAACGGCCTGCTGACCATCGACCTGCAGCGCGAGCTGCCCGAGGCCCTGAAGCCGCGCCGCATCGAGATCGCGACCGGCCAGCCCCTCATCGAGGGCAAGACCGACAAGGCGAGGAAGGCCGCCTAAGCGCGGCGATCGCCTGAAGAACCGGGAAGGGGCGGCGTTCGCGTCGCCCTTTTTCGTGCGCGTCTCAGGCGGCGAAGGCCTTGGTGTCCGCCGGATCCAGGCCGCGTGCGCCACCGATCTGGGCATCGGTGAAATCAGCCTGCTTGGTCTGGGCGCCGTGCATGATCGCCCGGCTGAGGTCCGCACCCTTGAGCACCGCGCGACGAAGGTCAGCCCCCGACAGATCCGCTCCGCGCAGGATGGCGCCCGACAGATCCGCCGGCAGCAACCGGTCGGCTCCCAACATCAACGGCCCCAACTGTGCTTCGCGCAGGTCCGATCCGTTCAGCTTGGCCCGTCCCAACCGCGCCCCGCGCAGGTCGGCCCGACGCAGATTGGCCGAGCGCAGGTCCGCGCCCTCCAGTTGCGCGCCCTGAAGCTGCACGCCTTCCATGTCCAGGCCGTAGAAGACCGCCCCCTTGGCCGACAGGGCCGTCAGGTTCAGGCCTCGAATGGATTCCAGCGGACGCAGGTCGACCCCGTCGAACACCGAGGGCTGGCCTTCGGCCCCGCCCGTCTCGCACCACTGGGCGTGGTCGCGCAGCATCTCGGCGGCGGGCATGCGGCTGACGGACTCGCCTGCCGGGCGGTTGTCGGTCAGGGCCCCTTCCATATTGGCCCCGTCGGTGCGCCACATGGCGGCTTTCACCCCCACCAGGATGGCGTCGGTCAGGTCAGCGCCCGACAGGTCCGCGCCCGAGAGGTCGGCCCCGGCCAAATCGGCGCCGGTGAAATTGGCCTGCTTCAGATTGGCCCGGACCAGCTTGCAGTCCTTCATGACAGCGTCGGTGAAGTCGGCGGCGATGGCCACCATGCCCGTCATGCGCGAGCGCTGCAGGTTGGCCCCGACCAGGCTGGCGCCCTGGGCCTGGGTGTCGCCGCGCTTCTGGGCCTCAATGACCCGAAAGCCCAGCTTGCCGTCGGCGGCCGCGATCGTGCCCTCTCGCAGGTCGGCCTCGAACAGGTCGGCGCCCGACAGGTCGGCGCCGCGCAGGCAGGCGCCGCGCAGGTCCGCCCGGCGCAGGCTGGCGTCGGTCAGGTTGATGTCCTGCATGTCCGCGCCGAAGAAGTTGGCGTTGTCCAGCTTTGCCCCGGACAGGTCGCAGCCATGCAGGCGAGCGGCGGCGAAGTCGGCGTCGGCCAGATTGCGTCCGCGCAGGGTCAGCCCCGACAGGTCCATCCAGGCGAAGACCGCGCGCGCGCCGCCGGGCTTGGCCTGCCACAGGCGGTCATGCTTGGCGCAGATCAGGTCGACCTCGGCCTGGGTCGGTTTCTTGCGGACAGGATCGGCGACATCGCTCATGACGCCAACATGGCTTACGGCCATTAAGGAAGCTTTGCGGAAACAGCCGTTTCCGCCTGCCTAGTCGGTCAGCAGACCCTGGTCGCGCAGGGCCTCGGCCAGTTCGCCCTCATGGGTCCACAGCCGGGTGTAGCCCGCTTCTCCCAGCCGGTTCAGCTCGGTCGTCAGATCGGCGCGCGGCGCGGCGACGAAGCGGCCGTCGAAGCCCTTGCCCTCCTCGCTGATGCGGACCATGGGCCGCCCGGTCTCCAGCCGATGCAGGAAACCTTCGCTCAGGACGGCGGCGTCCTCGGCGAGCAGGCCCGTCTCGACCGTCAGGCCCGACTGACGCAGGCGTTCGGTGCCCCGGCCCGAGGCGAAGGGCGAAGGATCAAGCGCGGCGATGACCACCCGCTCGACCCCGGCCTCGGCCAGGAAGTGGGCGCAGGACTTGCGGCCGGACGAGCGCGCGCCGCAGGGCTCCAGCGTGACATAGGCGGTCGCGCCCTTCACGGCCTCGCCGGCGGCGGGCACGGCCTGTTCCTCGGCGTGGGGACGTCCGCCCGGCGCCGTGGCGGCCTCGGCCAGCACGACCCCGTCCTTGACCAGGACGCAGCCGACCGCCGGGTTGGGCCAGGTCTCGCCCATCCGCGCCAGCGCCAGATCAATGGCGCGGCGCATGTGGACGGCGTCGTCCTTTGAAGACGTGCTCACGCGCCCACGCTCGCAATGGGCGGCAGGGCTTGCGCCCGGCCCTGGTCCAGATAGCGGGCGGCGACCGGCTTCAGGTCGGCGTTCAGGTCGATCTCCAGCGGATTGCCGGTGGGGATTTCCACGCCGACGATCTGGTCATCCGGCACGGCGAACAGCAGCTTGACGATGGCCCGCAGCGAGTTGCCGTGGGCGGCGATCAACACGTCCTCGCCCGCCTTCAGGCGCGGGGCGATCTCGGCGTCCCAATAGGGCTGGACCCGGTCCAGGGTGGTCTTCAGGCTCTCGGTGTCGGGGATGGACTTGCCCGCGTAGCGCGGGTCGGCGTCGAAATCGAACTCGCCGCCCGGCGCCAGAGGCGGCGGCGGCACGTCATAGCTGCGGCGCCAGACCTTGACCTGATCCTCGCCGTGCTTGGCCGCCGTCTCGGCCTTGTCCAGACCGGTCAACCCGCCATAGTGGCGCTCGTTCAGGCGCCAGTCCTCGACGACCGGCACGTTCTTCAGTCCGGCCGAATCCAGCGCCAGGGCGCCGGTGCGTTTGGCCCGCGTCAGGACCGAGGTGAACATGACGGCGGGCTTGAAGCCGGCCTCGGCGATCAACTCGCCGCCGCGCCGCGCCTGGGCTTCGCCCTCGGCGGTCAGATCGACGTCCACCCAGCCGGTGAAGCGGTTTTCCAGGTTCCACTGGCTCTGGCCGTGGCGGAGCAGGATCAGGCGGGGCATGGGCGTCTCCAAAACTTCCCCTTCGCGTAGGCCGTGGATGCGGGGGCGGTCAAGGTTTCACGATGCGGGACAGGATGCAGCCGGAACCGCCGACGCGCGTTGTTGGCCTCTCGGGGGACGACCGCTATACCGCGACGCTAGGGTTGCGGGCGGATCACGCCCCGCCCATTCGCCGACCCTCAGGAAGACCCATGTTCAAACCGCGCCAGGACATCCGCCCCAATACGGCGGCGTACGAAACCCTTCCGCTGGTCAAGCCGACGGGCTTCCGCGAGTACGACGCGCGCTGGATTCTGGAAAAGGAGATCAACCTTCTGGGCATTCAGGCCCTGGGTCTCGGCCTGGCCACCTATGCGCATGAGATCGGCGTGCGTCCGCGCATCGCCGTCGGCCACGACTTCCGCTCCTATTCCCTGTCGGTGAAGCAGGCCTTGATCCTCGGCCTGCTGGAAGGCGGCATGGAGGTGGTCGACATCGGCCTGGCCCTGTCGCCCATGGCCTATTATGCTCAATTCGCCCTGGACTGCCCCTGCGTGGCCATGGTCACGGCCAGCCACAACGAGAACGGCTGGACCGGGGTCAAGATGGGCGCCCAGGCCCCCCTGACCTTCGGCCCCGACGAAATGACCCGCCTGAAGGCGATCGTCCTGAACGGCGAGGGCGTCGCCCGCCCCGGCGGCCGCGTCGAGCGCGTCGAGGGCTTCCGCGAGCAGTATATCAAGGACGTCGCCTCCAAGCTGAAGCTGTCCCGCCCGCTCAAGGTCGTCGCCGCCTGCGGCAACGGCACCGCCGGCGCCTTTGCCCCCGAGGCCCTGCGCCTGATGGGCTGTGAAGTGATCGAGATGGACACCCACCTCGACTGGACCTTCCCCAAATACAATCCGAACCCGGAAGACCACGTCATGCTGGTCGCCATGGCTGAAAAGGTGAAGGAGACGGGCGCCGACCTGGCCCTGGGCTTCGACGGCGACGGCGACCGCTGCGGCGTGGTGGACGACACGGGCGAGGAGATCTTCGCCGACAAGATCGGCCTGATGCTGGCCCGCGACCTGTCGGCCATCCATCCGAACGCGACCTTCGTCGTCGATGTGAAGTCGACCGGCCTTTACAAGACCGACGAAGTGCTCAAGGCCAATGGCGCCGAAACCGTCTACTGGAAGACCGGCCACTCCTACATCAAGCGCAAGACCGCCGAACTGGGCGCCCTGGCCGGGTTCGAGAAGTCGGGCCACTTCTTCCTGTCGGGCGACCTGGGCCACGGCTATGACGACGGCCTGGTCGCCGCCGGCGCCGTCCTGGCCATGCTGGACCGCAACCCCGGCAAATCGCTGAGCGAACTGAAGTCCGCCTTGCCCGACGCCTGGACCAGCCTGACCATGTCGCCCCACTGCGACGACGAGCTGAAGTACGACGTCCTGGCCAAGATCGTGAAGGAATACGAAGATCTGGCCGCAAGCGGCGGCTCGATCCTGGGCCGCAGGATCGTCGAGGCCATCACCGTCAACGGCGTGCGCGTTCACCTCGAGGACGGCTCCTGGGTCCTGGTCCGCGCCTCCAGCAACAAGCCGGAACTGGTGGTGGTGGTCGAGAGCATGCGCTCCGCCGACGACATGCGCGACCTGTTCAGGAAAGAGGTCAAACCGCGCCTCGCCGCCCATCCCGAGATCGGCGCCTTCAATCAGGAAATCTGAATCCCTTTGACGCGACGTGACGGCTCTGGCGTGGTGACCCGATGAACGACGCCTCCTCCCTGCCCGTGGTCATCGTCGGCGGCGGCTTCTCGGGCGCCATGCTGGCCGCCCGCCTGGCCGAGCGCGGCCAGGCCTCGGTCCTGATCGAGCGCGGCGAGGCTTTCGGCCCCGGCGTGGCCTATTCGGCGACGCTGGACGTCCATCGCCTGAACGTGCGCGCCGAAAGGATGAGCGCCCTGGTCGATCAACCGGGCGACTTCGTCGACTGGCTGAGGGCAAACAAGCCCGACCACGCCGATCCGAACGGCTTTCCGCCGCGCCGGCTCTACGGCCTTTACGTTCGCGACCGGCTGGACGCGGTCGCGGCCTCGCGCCGCAGCCTGATCCGGCGCGTGACGGGACAGGCGGTCGCCATCGACGGCCAGACCGTGGCCCTGTCGGACGGTCGCCGCATTGAAGGCCGGGCCGTGGTGCTGGCCACCGGCAATCCCGCGCCGCGCAATACGCCGACGGGGCAGAGTCCGCGCGTCCTGTCTGATCCCTGGGCGCCGGGCGTTCTGGAGCGCATCCAGCCCGATGACGCCGTCCTGATCCTCGGCTCGGGCCTGACCATGGTCGACGTGGTTCTGGCGCTGCAGGCCCAGGGCTGGCGCGGCCGGGCGACGGCGTTGTCACGACGCGGTCTTCTGCCCCGCGCCCACGGCGAACATCATGACGCGCCGGTCGCCCTGCCGCCCGAAGCCCTGACCGGCGCTCTGTCGCACCGTCTGGCCTCGGCCCGGCGGCTGGCGCGCGAGCATGGCTGGCGCCGCGTCATGGAGGGCTATCGCCCGACCACCGCCGAGCTGTGGCGCGCCGCGACGACGGCCGAACGCGCCCGCTTCCTGCGCCATCTGCGGCCCTGGTGGGACGTCCACCGCCACCGCATCGCGCCCGAGATCGCCGCGACGCTGGACGCCCTGATCGCCGAGGGCCGGTTGAGCGTCCGCGCCGGCCGCGTCCGCGCCGCCGAAGTCTCCGGCGACGCCGTAACCCTGACCGTCAACGCTCCCGGCGGCGCGGTTCAGACCTTGACGGCCCAATGGCTGATCGACTGCACCGGCCCCGGCCATAGCGCGGCCACGACGCCCCTGACCGCCGCCCTGATCGCCGAAGGCCGCGCCCGACTGGACCCGCTGAAACTGGGTCTCGACCTGGACGAGACGGGCCGCATCCTGCACGCCGACGGGACAGTCGACCCCGACCTCTACGTCCTTGGCCCGCCCGCCCGCGCCGCCCTGTGGGAGACCATCGCCGTGCCGGACCTCCGCCAGAGGATCGAGCAGTTGAGCCAGGCGCTGACGACCTGACCCGCTTGCGGAGCGCGGGTCGAAACGTCCAACAAACTGTAGCTTCCTCTCAAGTCCATGGCGGCTGGCGGCCCCTTCCTGGGTCGGCTATCACCCGCTCAGGAGAGGAAATATAAAAAATGAACCGTCACCGCACCCGCGTTCTTGGGGATCGCACCCTCGCGCCTGAAACCCTGATGATGGGCTATGGCTATGATCCGGCCCTGTCGGAGGGGGCGATCAAGGCGCCCCTGTTCCAGTCGTCCACCTTCGTCTTCAAGTCGGCCGAGGACGGCAAGCGCTTCTTCGAGGTCGCCTACGGCCTGCGTCAGCGCGACCCGGACGAGGCGCTCGGCCTGATCTATTCGCGCATCAACAACCCCAACCTGGAAATCCTCGAGGACCGCCTCGCCGTCTGGGACAAGGCCGACAAGGCCCTGGTCTTCTCGACCGGCATGGCCGCCATCTCGACCGCCATGTTGGCCATGGTGCGCCCCGGCGACGTCATCCTCTATACGGCCCCGGCCTATGGCGGCACCGAATACCTGTTCGACCGCATCCTGCCCCGCTACGGCGTCAAGGCGATCAGCGTCCCGGCCGCCGAAGGCGCCGACGCCCTGGACGCCGCCATGGTCGCGGCCGCCGCCGAGGCGAAAACGACCGGCGGACGCCTGGCCGCCGTCTATCTGGAGACCCCCGCCAACCCGACCAACCAGCTGGTCGACATCGCCCGCGCCGTGGCCGGCGCCAAGGCCGTGGATCAGGCCGAGCGCCCGATCGTGGCGGTGGACAACACCTTCCTCGGGCCCCTGTGGCAGAGCCCGCTGGAGCTGGGGGCGGACCTCGTCCTCTACTCCCTGACCAAGTATGTCGGCGGCCATTCCGACCTGATCGCCGGCGGCTGCATGGGCGCAGCCGACCTGATGGCGCGGGTGGGCGAGATGCGCACCATCTGCGGCACCAACACCGATCCGCACACCGCCTGGCTGCTGCTGCGCAGTCTGGAGACCCTGCATATCCGCATGGAGCGGGCCCAGGAAAACGCCCTGATCCTGGCCGAGCGTCTGCGCGCCGATCCGCGCGTCAGCGCCGTCCTGACCGCCGGCGGGCCGGACGCCTCGCCGGACCAGCAGGCCATCTTCGCGGCCCAGTGCAAGGGCTCGGGCTCGACCTTCTCGCTGGAGCTGCCCGGCGGCGAGGCCGAGGCCTTCCGCATGCTGAACGCCCTGCGGCTGTTCAAGCTGGCCGTCAGCCTGGGCGGCGCCGAGAGCCTGGCCTCGCACCCGTCCAGCATGACCCACTCGGACTATACGCCCGAGGCCAAGCAACGCAGCGGCATCGGCGACAACCTGGTGCGGCTGTCGGTCGGGATCGAGAACGTCGAGGACCTTTGGGCCGACCTGCAACAGGCCCTGGCCGCGATCTGAGGCGGCAGGCGGGCGCCGTTCGCGGCGCCCGCCGAACCCTTACTGACCCGCCGCCTTCACCGCCGCCGAGACCTCGGCGACGACCCGCTTGACCAGGGCCTCGTCGTCGCCCTCGGCCATGACGCGGATCAGCTTTTCGGTGCCGGACGGACGCACCAGCAGGCGGCCCGAGCCGTTCAGGGCGGCCTCCGCCTCGGCCATGGCGGCCTTGACCTTGGCGTCCTCCAGCGGCTTGCCGGCGCTGTAGCGCACGTTCTGCAGCAGTTGCGGCACCGGCTCGAACTGGCGCGCCAGATCGCTCATCGGCACGCCGGTCTCGACCAGAACCGCCAGCACCTGCAGCGCCGCCATCAGGCCGTCGCCGGTCGTGGCGTGGTCCTTCAGGATGATGTGGCCCGACTGCTCCCCGCCGATGTTGAAGCCGCCGGCGCGCATCCGCTCCATGACGTAGCGGTCGCCGACCTTGGTCCGCTCCAGCGTCAGGCCCTCGGCTTGCAGTTTCCGCTCCAGCCCCAGGTTGGACATGACGGTGGCGACCACCCCCTTGCCGTTCAGTCGCCCGCGTTTGGCCCAGTCCAGACCGATCAGGGCCATGATCTGGTCGCCGTCGACCACATGGCCCTTTTCGTCGCAGATGATGACCCGGTCGGCGTCGCCGTCCAGGGCGATGCCGATGTCGCAGCGATAACGCTTCACCGCCTCGGACACGGCCTCGGGATGGGTGGAGCCGCACTCGGCGTTGATGTTCAGGCCGTTCGGCTCGACGCCGACGGGGAAGACCTCGGCCCCCAGCTCATAGAGGGTGGTCGGCGCCACGCGGTAGCCGGCGCCGTTGGCGCAGTCGATGGCGATGCGCAGACCCTTGAGGCTGAGCCGCTTGGGGAAGGCCGACTTGGCGATCTCGATATAGCGCGGCGGGGCGTCGTCGATGCGCTTGACCCGGCCCAGCTTGTTGGCGGGGGCCAGATCCTGATCCAGGCCCTCGTCCATCATGGCCTCGATCTTCAGTTCGATCTCGTCCGACAGCTTGTAGCCGTCCGGCCCGAACAGCTTGATGCCGTTGTCGGCGTAGTCGTTGTGCGAGGCCGAGATCATGATGCCCAGATCGGCGCGCATCGAGCGCGTCATCATGGCCACGCCCGGCGTCGGCAGGGGGCCGAAGGTGCGCACGTCCATGCCCACGCTGGCCAGACCAGCCACGAGCGCCGGCTCGATCATGTAGCCGGACAGACGCGTGTCCTTGCCGATCACCACCAGGTGGCGACGGTCGTCGTCGGTGCGGAACAGCTTGCCCGCCGCCAGACCCACCCGCAGCGCGACCTCGGCCGTCATCGGATGGGTGTTGGCCCGGCCGCGAATGCCGTCGGTGCCGAAGTATTTTCTCTCGCCCAAGGGCGTCGTCCTTCCCTGGCGGCCCGGACGGTTTGCAAAGAAACCTTCCGAAACCCATTTTTTGATGTCGCCGGCCTTGGCTTCCCCTAGACGAAAATCAAAGGGCGAGACGGGCTGAACCCTCTCGCTTACCTCCTATGGCGGCCTCGCGCAAAGCGTGACCGCCCGGCCCCTTCACCGGAGCAGACCTCATGTGCGGCATCATCGGCATCACGGGCGCAGGCGCCGTCGTTCCCCGTCTGATCGACAGCCTGAAGCGGCTGGAATACCGCGGCTATGACTCCGCCGGCATCGCCGCCGTCGTCGACGGCCGCATCGAACGCCGCCGCGCCAAGGGCAAGATCCGCGAACTGGAGGCCGTTCTGGCCGCCGAGCCCCTGTCTGGCACCATCGGCATCGGCCACACCCGCTGGGCCACCCACGGCGCCCCGACCACCGCCAACGCCCACCCGCACAAGGCCGGCCGCGTCTGCCTGGTCCACAACGGCATCATCGAGAACTTCGCCGAGCTGAAGGCCGAGCTGGAGGCCGAGGGCCGCGTCTTCGAGAGCCAGACCGACACCGAGGTCGTCGCCCATCTGCTGGACCACAAGCTGGCGGCGGGCCTGGCCCCGCTGGACGCCTTCAAGGCGACCCTGGACCGTCTGACCGGGGCCTATGCCCTGGCCGTCCTGATCGAGGGCGAGGACGACCTGATCCTGGGCGCCCGCCGCGGCAGCCCCCTGGTCGTCGGCTGGGGCGAGGGCGAGATGTACCTGGGCTCGGACGCCCTGGCCGTCGGCCCCTTCACCCAGAAGATCTCCTATCTGGAAGAAGGCGATTACGTCGCCATGACCCGTTCAGGCGCGCGCATGTTCGACGCCTCGGGCCATCCCGCCGACCGCGCCATCGTGCAGGTCTCGGCTTCGTCGGCCATGGTCGAGAAGGGCGCCTATCGCCACTTCATGGAGAAGGAAGTCCACGAACAGCCCGACAGCGTCCAGCACACCCTGTCGGAATACCTCGACCTGGTGACCGGCGCGGCCAAGCCGCAAGCCATCGACTTCGCCGCCGTCGACCGCATCCAGATCATCGCCTGCGGCACCGCCTTCTACGCCGGCCAGATCGGCAAATACGCCTTCGAAAAGTATGCGGGCCTGCCCTGCGACGTCGAGATCGCCTCGGAGTTCCGCTACCGCTCCCCGGCCCTGACGCCGGGTACGGTGGCCGTGGCCGTCAGCCAGTCGGGCGAGACCGCCGACACCCTGGCCAGCCTGACCTGGTGCAAGGCGCAGGGGCTCAAGACCGCCGCCGTCGTCAACGTCCACACCTCGTCCATGGCGCGCGAGGCCGAGGTCCTGTGGCCGACCCACGCCGGGCCGGAAATCGGCGTGGCCTCGACCAAGGCCTTCACCGCCCAGGTCTCGGCCCTGCTGGCCCTCGCCGTCGCCGCCGGGGTGGCGCGCGGCCGCATCGACGCCGCCCGCGAGGCCGAACTGGTCAAGGCCCTGTTCGAGGCCCCGCGCCTGATCGCCGAAGCCCTGCAGATGGACGGCCAGATCCGCGCCATCGCCCACGACCTGGCCAAGGCGACCGACGTGCTGTTCCTGGGCCGAGGCGCCATGTTCCCCCTGGCCATGGAGGGGGCGCTGAAGCTGAAGGAGATCAGCTACATCCACGCCGAAGGCTACGCCGCCGGCGAGCTGAAGCACGGCCCCATCGCCCTGGTGGACGAAAAGACCCCGATCATCGCCCTAGCCCCGCTGGACGAGGTCTATGAGAAGACCGCCTCCAACCTGCAGGAAGTGGCCGCCCGCGGCGGCCCGGTGGTCATGATCGCCCCGGCGAGCGCGCCCGCCCCGCACGGCGCCGGCATCCGCCGCGTCGACGCTCCCGATTGCCAGCCCCTGATCGCGCCCCTGGTCTATGCCGTCCCGGTCCAGCTGCTGGCCTATTACACCGCCGTCCAGAAGGGCACGGACGTCGACCAGCCCCGCAACCTGGCCAAGTCGGTGACGGTGGAATGAGGGGAACCTGAACCCTCAGGCGCCGTTTGGAACGGTCACGGTTTGCGCCTATGACAGGCGCCTAACGGCTGTTTCAGGACGACTGATGACGACTTCCCCCGCGCGCCTTCGCAAGGCGGTTCTCCCTGTGGCCGGCCTGGGCACCCGCGTCCTGCCCGGCACCAAGACCACGCCCAAGGAGCTGCTGAACGTCGTCGACCGGCCGATCCTGTCCTACATCGTCGAAGAGGCGCGCGAGGCGGGGATCGAGCACATCGTCTTCGTCACTGGCCGCGCCAAACAGGCCATCGAGGACTATTTCGACCACCAGATCGAGCTTGAGGCCCAGCTGGCGGCCAAGGGCAAGACCGAGATCCTGGCGGCCATGAACGCCGAACTGGCCACCGCCGGCGAGATGAGCTTCACCCGCCAGATGCAGCCCAAGGGCCTGGGCCACGCCGTCTGGTGCGCCCGTGACATCATCGGCCATGAGCCCTTCGCCGTCATCCTGCCCGACGTCATCGTGGACTCCCAGCCCGGCGCCCTGAAGCAGCTGGCGGACCTGTACGCCGAGGTCGGCGGCAATGTCATCGGCGTCGAAGCCGTGCCGGAATCCGAGACCCACAAGTACGGCATCGTCGATCCGTCGAGCCGCGACGGCCGCCGCTTCGCCATGAAGGGCATGGTCGAGAAGCCCAAGCAGGGCACGGCCCCGTCCAATATGTCGATCTCGGGCCGCTACATCCTGCAGCCGGAAATCTTCGACCTGCTGGAAACCCAGGAGAGCGGCGCGGGCGGCGAGATCCAGCTGACCGACGCCATGGACCGGCTGATGAAGAGCCAGACCTTCACCGCCTACGAGTACGAGGGCGTGACCCACGACTGCGGCGACAAGATCGGCCTGCTGCGCGCCAACGTCGCCCTGGCCCTGAAGCGTCCCGACCTGGGCGAGGCGGCGCGGGCGGCGATCACCGCCCTGCTCTGAACTTGTCCGTCCCCGAGAACGCGCTTTTGACGTTCGCCGGGCGGAACGACGCGTTTCATTGAGAACAAAAAGCGCGCCGGCCTGTTGTCAGACATCAGTCGGACGCTGGCCTTTTGAGGAGGGACAAGCGCAGCGGAAGGGCGATCAGGAGATCGCAAGATGCAATCGACGATCATTGGAGCAGTCCTGCTTCTGGCTGCAACCGCACCGAACGGCGCTCAGAGCCAAATCCAAACCACTCGCCCCATCGAAGGCGCCGAAGCCGTCATGGTTTCCTATGCCGACCTCGACCTGAACCAGCCGACACAGGCTGGAATTCTTGACCGCCGGCTCAAGGCGGCGGCACGGCGGACCTGCGACACGGCCAAGCTGCCGATGGACCATTATCTGGTCCGCCACTGGTGCATCAGGGACGCCGTGGCGGACGGCTGGGCCCAGGTCGCCGCCCATCGCGCGGACGGCTACGCCGCCAAGCCCACGGTGATCCTCGCGGCGCTGAGAACGCATCCCTAGCCCAGAACGCCGCGCGGGTTCCCGAGGCCCCAGCAGCCGGCGCGGTTCCGCCGCAGGGGTCCTGCATCGCCGCCGCTTTCGCCTGCCCGCGCCATCGGCTAGGCAGGAGGGAGTGATGGACGACACAGGGTTCTACCGATGCGCGTGATGATCCTCGGCGGCGACGGTTTCTGCGGCTGGCCGACGGCCCTGCACCTCTCGGCGCGCGGCTGGGAGGTCTTGATCGTCGATAACCTCAGCCGTCGCAACATCGACAATGAGCTGGAGGTCCAGTCCCTGACCCCCATCCGCACCATGGGCGAACGCATCAAGGCGTGGAATGAGGTCAGCGGCCGCACCATCGACTTCGTCAATCTGACGGTCGGCAAGGAGTTCGACCGACTGGTCGCCCTGATCAAGGACTGGGCGCCCGACAGCGTCGTCCACTTCGCCGAACAGCGGGCCGCCCCCTATTCGATGAAGTCGGCGCGGCACAAGCTCTACACCGTCGACAACAATCTGAACGCCACCAACCATCTGCTGGCGGCCATCGTCGAGAGCGGACGGGACGTCCACCTGGCCCACCTCGGGACCATGGGGGTCTATGGCTACACCACCGCCGGCCTGCGCATTCCCGAGGGCTATCTGAAGGTCACGGTCGACACCGACCACGGTCCGACCGAGCAGGAGATCCTGTTCCCGCCGAACCCCGGCTCCATCTATCACATGACCAAGACCCAGGACGCCCTGCTGTTCCAGTTCTACGCCAAGAACGACGGGCTGCGGATCACCGACCTGCACCAGGGCATCGTCTGGGGCGCCCAGACCGAGGAGACGAAGCAGGACGAACGCCTAATCAACCGCTTCGACTATGACGGCGATTACGGCACGGTGCTCAACCGCTTCCTGATGCAGGCCGCGGTCGGCTATCCGCTGACGGTCCACGGCTCGGGCGGTCAGACCCGCGCCTTCATCCATATCCAGGACACGGTGCGCTGCGTCGAGCTGGCGCTGAACAACCCGCCGAAGTCCGGCGACCGGGTCAAGATCCTCAACCAGATGACCGAGAGCCGCCGCGTACGCGATCTGGCCCGGATGGTGGCCGACATGACCGGCGCCGAAGTCCACAACGTCGCCAACCCGCGTCAGGAAGCCGACGAGAACGAACTGGTCGTCGCCAATGACCAGTTCCGCGACCTGGGCCTGAAGCCCATCACCCTGGCCGAGGGCCTGATGGCCGACGTGACCGACATCGCCCGCCGCTACGCCGACCGCGCCGACCGATCCAAGATCGCCTGCGTCTCGGCCTGGAACGACAAGCGCGCCGAAGCGCTGCAGTCTCAGGGGGCGGACACAGCCCCCGCCGCCGCCCCCGTCGTCGTCAAGACCGCCTGATCGCCTGACCGGACCGCCATGACCCAGCCTGCCCCCGCCGCCCCTTCGCTTCTGGTCTTCGGCGGCGGCTATCTGGGGCTTGAGGCGGCGCGCGAGGCGATACGCAGGGGCGGCCGCGCCCTGGCCACCTCGCGCGATCCGGCGCGGCGCAAAGAGCTGACCGAGGCGGGCGTCGTCGCCGTCGATCCCGCCGACGCCGAGGCCATGCAGACCGCCGTCGCCGAGGCCTCGGCCATCCTGATCACCGCCGCGCCCGACGGCGCCGGCTGTCCGGGCCTCAAGGCCCTGATCCCGGCCATCAGCGCCGCCCAGGCCTATCCCGACTGGATCGGCTATGTCTCATCGACCGCCGTCTATGGCGATCGGGCGGGCGGCTGGGCCTTCGAGGACGACGAGTTGAACGCCGCCAGCCTGGAGGGGGCACGTCGCGTGCGGGCCGAGCAGGACTGGCTGGACGCCGGGCGCGGCATGGGGCTGACGGTGCAGATCTTCCGCCTGCCCGCCATCTATGGGCCCGGCCGCTCGCCGCTGGACCGCCTGCGCGACGGCAGCGCCCGGCTGGTGAAGAAGCCCGGTCAGGTCTTCAACCGCATCCATGTCGAGGATGCCGTCGCCGGCTTCTTCGCCTCCATGGCCCGTCCCCATCCAGGCCGCGCCTACACCCTGTCCGACGACGAACCGGCCCCGGCGGACGTGGTGATGGCGGGGGGGGCGGCACGCCTGGGCCTGCCCCTGCCGCCCGAGGTGTCGCTGGACGACCCGTCGGTGTCGGACGCCATGCGCCGCTTCTACAACGACTCCAAGCGCCTCTCGAACGCCCGCGCCAAGGCCGAGCTGGGCTGGCGGCCCCAATACCCGACCTGGCGCGAGGGGCTAGAAAGCATCCTCACGGCGCCTTCGCCGCAAGCGCACCCCTCAAGGCGCTCAAACAGTCCGCCGCCGCGCGGCGGACGCTAGCGCTCTAAAATGCCGCTCAAGCAGCGAGCGGCCGCGTCGCGAGCGTTAGCGCCCCTTCTTCCTTAGAAAGGAAGAATGTTCCGCTGACGGCTGTAGCTCATGGTGCCGACATTGGCGCCCAGGCGCAGGCCGACGCCGGTGCGGATCGGGGCCAGAACGATGCCGTCGGCCCGCTGATAGTTCACGCCCAGACCCGCGACCAGATAGGCCGAGCCCTCGACGCCGGGGTAACGACGATAGAGCATGTCGGGGTGATAGAGGCCGTAGACCAGGGTGAAGACCCGGCTGGCGTTGCCGCCGACGTCCCAGCCGACCGAGGCCCCCTGCCAGAAGACCTCCTGCGAGGCGGACAGGTCCTTCATGTGCAGGGCGCCGCGGCCGTAGCGCACACCCACCACGGCGGCCCCGGCGGCTTCCTCACCGGCGATATAGGCGGTCGGGCGGTCGCCCTGTTCGGCGAAGATGCGCTCGATGGCCGAGCCCATGGCCTCGGCGGCGATGCCCATTTCACGCGAGCCGGCGGCGACCAGTTCCTCGAAGGTATAGGCCTGGGCCGTCTGATCCGAGGCGATCGGATAGTTGGGGTCGGTCGGCTGGCGCGTCGAGGCGCAGGCGCCGAGGCCGGCGGGCAGGGCGCCGGCGGCGGCGAGACCAAGGCTGGTGCGGATCAGTTGGCGGCGATGCATGTCGAGGCTCCTGACAGGGGACGGGTCGCCCATCGTCGCGGGCTTGGCCCACCGTCCGTGTCTTTTGCGGCAGCCTTGGGGCTTTAAGGTTAACCGAACCTTGCTTGGCCGTATTGGAGGCCGCCAAAGCCAATCAAGCCTTTGTCAGCAGCCCCCGGACGCCGCTAGAAGCCCCAATATCGCGGGCCTCGAGTAGCGCGTAAGCGCGATAGGCCCCAAAAAGAAAACACTAGGGCGAAGCCCTAGTGCTTGTCGGTCTTGGCGGCGACCCAGTCCATGACCGCGAGCAGGACGCCCGAGGCCACGAAGGTCAGGTGGATGATCACCGCCCACATCAGCCCGGCCTCGTCCAGGGGATGGCCCGGCTTGCCGATGTTCATGAAGCTCTTGAGCAGGTAGATGGCCGAGATCGCCACGATGGAGGCGATCAGCTTCATCTTCAGACCCGAGAAGTCGACCGAGCCCATCCACGGCGGCCGGTCGACATGGTTCTCGTCCAGGTCCAACTTGGACACGAAGTTCTCATAGCCCGAATAAAGAACAATCAGCAGCAGATTGCCCGCCAGCGACAGGTCCACGAGGCTGAGGATGGCCAGGATGGCGCCGTCCGACCCCATATGGCCTTCGCCGACGATAAAGGCCTGCGGCACGTAGTAGATCAGCTCGCGCACGAAGACGACGAGCAGCATCACCAGGGCCGCCACCAGGCCGAGATAAAAGGGTGCCATCAGCCAGCGGGCGCGGAACAGGTTGCGCTCGAAGGTGGTCTCCGCCCAGGGTTTCTTGTCCGCCATGCTCAGCTCCGCAGCGTGCCGCCGGCCTTGCCGGCAGCCGCGACGATCTTGGCCGTCAGGGCCTCGATCTCCGCTTCGGTCAAGGTCGCGTCGCGCGGCTGGATCTCGACCTCGATCGCCACCGACTTCTGGCCTTCCGGCACGCCCTGGCCGCGATAGACGTCAAAGACGCGCACCTCGGCGATCAGGGTCTTGTCGGCGCCGACAACGGCGCGAGTCAGGTCGCCCACGGCCTTGGCCTCGTCCATCAGGAAGGCGAAGTCGCGCGACAGCGGCATCAGGTTCGGCAGATCCGCCGCGCCCCGGGCCTTGCCGCCTTTTCCACGCGGTTCCGGCACGGAATCGAGGATGATCTCGAAGGCCAGCATGGGGCCGTCGGCGTCCAGGGCCTTGAGAACGCGGGGATGCAGGGCGCCGAACTCGACGATGACGTTCTTGGGCCCCAGTTGCAGGCGGGCCGAACGGCCAGGGTGCCACCAGTTCTGGTTCGAGCCCTGCGCCAGCTGCAGCGAGGCGACCGGCGCGCCGATCTCTTCCAGCAGGGCGAGCAGGTCGCCCTTCAGGCCGAACAGGGCGTCCTCGCCCGCACCGCCCCAGTGACGATCGGAATGGGGCGCGATCAGACCGGCAATGGCCGTGCGCTGACCGGTCGGCTGGTCGTTCAGATAGATCGGGCCGATCTCGAACAGGGCGGCGTCGGCGTGGCCGCGCGCGGCGTTGCGCGCCGCCGCCTGAATCAGGTTGGGCAGGATCGACGGCCGCATGCAGTCGAGGTCCGCCGCGATGGGGTTCTCCAGCACCAGGCGATCATCGCCGCCGCCGAACAGGGCGGCCGTCGACTGCTTGGTGAAGGACCAGGTCACGGCCTCGGCGTAGCCCAGGGCCGCCAGGGCGCGACGCGCCGTGCGGACGCGGGCCTGACGCGGGCTGAGCACGCCGCCGGGGGCGCGGGCGACCTCGGGCAGGGGCGTGTTCGGCAGGGCGGCGAAGCCTTCGATGCGCGCCACCTCCTCGACCAGGTCGGCACGGCCCTCAACGTCGCGACGCCACGACGGCGGCGTCACGGTCCAGGGTTCGGCCTGATCGGAACCGCCCGCGGTGACCAGGAAGCCGAGCTGGCCCAGGATGGTGCCGATGCGGTCGTCGGCCAGCTCCATGCCCGTCAGGCGCTGCACATAGGCCGGGTCGAAGGCGAAGGGCGCCGGGCTGGCCGGCGGCTCGCCGACAAAGACGATCTCGGACGGCTCGCCGCCGCACAGGTCGAGGATCAGACGCGTGGCCAGCTCCAGACCCGGCGTGACGGAGACCGGATCGACGCCGCGCGCGAAGCGGTACTGGGCGTCGGAGTGAATGCCCAGGGTGCGGCCCGTCTGGGCGATGACGATGGGCTCGAACCAGGCGCTTTCCAGGAAGACGTCGGTGGTGTCGTCGCTGCAACCGGTGCTCTCGCCGCCCATGACGCCGCCCAGGCCGATGGGGCGCTCGCCCGCGGCGTCGGCGATGACGCAGTCGGCCGACGAGGCGGCGTAGGTCTTGCCGTCCAGGGCGATCAGGTGCTCGGGCTCGCCCGTCTCGGCCGAGGTCAGCCCCCCGCGCACGACGATCTCGGTCCCCGACAGCTTGGCCATGTCATAGACATGCAAGGGCCGAGCGCGGTCATAGGCGATCAGGTTAGTGACGTCGACCAGACGGTTGATCGGGCGCAGGCCGATGGCGGTCAGGCGTTTCTGCAGCCAGGCCGGCGACGGGCCGTTCTTGACGCCGCGAATGACGCGACCGGCGAAGACCGGACACATCTCTGGCGCATCCAGCCGCACCGAGATCGGCGAGGGGAAGGCCCCGCGCACCACGGCGATGTCGAAATGCTTCAGCTTGCCGACGCTGGCGGCGGCCAGGTCGCGAGCGATGCCGGCGACGCCCAGCCAGTCGGGGCGGTTCGGGGTCACTTCGAAGTCGATGACCGGCTCGGCGCCGAACAGGCCGGCGACCGGGGTGCCAACCGGGATTTCCGGCGGCAGCTCCTGAATGCCGTCGCTTTCGTCGGCCAGCTCCAGCTCGGAGGCCGAGCACAGCATGCCGTGCGAGACGACGCCGCGCACCGGCTTTTCGACCAGGGTCACGCCCAGGCCCGGCACATAGGCGCCGATGGGCGCGTAGATGGTGGTCAGGCCCGGACGCGCATTGGGCGCGCCGCAGACGATTTCCTTCATGCCGTCGACGGTGTCGACCTGGCAGACCTGCAGGCGATCGGCGTCGGGATGCCGCGCGGTCGAGATGATCTTGGCCACGGTGAAGGGGGCCAGGGCGGCGACGGGGTCGTGAACGTCCTCGACCTCCAGCCCGGCCATGGTCATGGCCTCGGCGATCTGGTGGGCGTCGGCCTCGGTCTCGAGGTGGTCCTTCAGCCAGGAAAGCGTGAACTTCATTGGGCGGCTCCGCCGCTGATCGCCTCGGCCATGGAATCGAGGAAGGCCGGCGTGCCGGTGAAGCCGACGCCGACGAAGCGGCAATTGATGAACTGGCAGTTCCGGAACGGGATCGGGCCGACGACGCGGCTCAGGCTCTGCGGCGCCAGCATCAGGCTGCGCGGATCGCCCTTGGTCTCTCCCAGGTCACAGCCGTCGAACTCGCACCCCTCGATCGGCAGGACCACTGCGGGCCCCTCGAACAGGCAGCCCTCGAAACGACGGTTCTCGATCGCCGGCGCGCCGGCCCGCATGACCTCAAGGAGAAGTTGCGGCAACCAGATGCTGATGCGGGTGTAGGTCGGCCCTGGGCCGATCGGTTCAAGCGTAAGGGGAGCGTTGGCGACTTCGGTCATGCCTGAACCGCCGTTCCCCATGCGCTCGCGAGATCCTTCTCCATCTCATCCAGCATCTCACGCGCCCCCGTGAAGGCCACCTGCACGAAGCGGCAGCGAACAAACCGGCAGTTCGACATGCCAACGGCGCCAGCGATCATGTCGCCGCGCGGGTCCATAAGCAGAGTGCGCGGATTTTGGGCCACGCCCATGTGGCAGGTGTCGAAGGTGGTGCCGTTCATGACGGCGATCACCGCCGGGCCTTCAATCAGACACTCGGTGAAGGTCTTGCCCTCGATGAAGGTCTGGCCGGCATTCATGTGATGAACCGCCAGAGAGGGAAGCCAGACGGCTTCCTTCTCGAAGGTGGTGCGCGCCACCAGTTCGCGGCCGAACTTTTCTTCGGCGGACATCGGGGTCTGTGTCGTGTCGGTCATGTCTGTTTCGATCTAGAGAGAGTTCGGCAGGGCGACGATCTGGGCGACGAACTCATCGGTCCCGGTAAAGCCTACGCCGTAGAATTCGCAGCCGATGAAGGCGCAGTCACGCATCGGGATGGTCCCGATCGCCTTGTCGCCGACGGGCTTGAGCACCAGGTTGCGGATGTCGCCGCGGCTGTCGCCGAAATTGGTTTCGTCGAACGTCACGCCGTTGGAGACAAGGATAATCGCGGGCCCCTGGATGCGGCAGCCCTTGAAGGTGCGGCCCTGGATCAGGCCAGGCCCGTTCCTCGCAGCATGGGCGAAAACCTCAAAGAGGGTCAGATCGACATTCTCGAAGACCGCGGCGCCGAAGTCCTCGACCAGGGCGACGGGGCGGTTGATCGGCAGTCGGCTCATGTCAGGACAGTCCGCTGGCGGGGTTCGGCGCGGCAAAGGCCGAGAAGCCGTAGTGGGCCAGCCAGCGCGTGTCGGCCTCGAACATGGGGCGCAGGTCGGAGACGCCGTATTTCAGCATGGCCAGGCGGTCGACGCCCATGCCGAAGGCGAAGCCCTGATACTCGTCCGGGTCGATGCCAGCGTTGCGCAGCACGTTCGGATGCACCATCCCGCAACCCAGGATCTCCAGCCAGTCCTCGCCCTCGTTCAGGGTCAGCTTGCCGCCCGAGCGGTCGCAGCGGATGTCCATCTCGGCCGAGGGCTCGGTGAAGGGGAAGTGGTGCGGGCGGAAACGGGCGTTGACGTCGTCCAGCTCGAAGAAGCGGGCGATGAAGGTCTCCAGCGTCGTCTTCAGATGACCCATGTGGATGTCGCGGTCGATCACCAGACCCTCGATCTGATGGAACATCGGCGTGTGGGTGGCGTCGGAATCCTTACGGAAGGTGCGACCGGGCGCGATGATGCGGATCGGCGGCTTCTGCGACATCATGGTCCGCACCTGCACCGGGCTGGTGTGGGTGCGCAGCACCTTGCGCTCGCCCGTTTCCGGGTCGGGCTTGAGGAAGAAGGTGTCGTGCATTTCCCGCGCCGGGTGCTTGGGCGGGAAGTTCAGGGCGGTGAAGTTGTGGAAGTCGTCCTCGATGTCCGGGCCTTCGGCCACGGCGAAGCCCATCTCGGCGAACAGGGCGATCATCTCGTCCATGACCTGCATGGTCGGGTGCACCCCGCCCTTGCGGCGCGGGCGGCTGGGCAGGGTCAGGTCGACGCGCTCGGCCAGCAGACGAGCGTCCAGCTCGGCGGCCTCCAGCTCGGCCTTTCTGGCGGCGATGCCGGCGCTGACCCGATCGCGCAGACCGTTGATGATCGGCCCCTGTTCGCGGCGTTCATCGGGGCTGAGCGCGCCCATCCCTTTCAGCAGGGCGGAGATGGTCCCGGTCTTGCCGAGGGCGGCGACCCGCACCTCTTCTATCGCAGCGACGCTTGGCGCCGCCCCGATGGCGTTGATCAGGTCGAGTTCTAGCTGGGCGAGATCGGTCATGGTCCGCAGCGTCTAGCCCGACACGGCCGTCACGCAAAGCCTTCAGCGTCGATCAGGCTCAGTCCGCAAGGACGAATGTGACCTTCATGTTGACCCGGTATTCGGCGATCTCGCCGTTACGGACCACCACCTTCTGGTCCTGAATCCAGGCCCCTTCGACGTGACGCAGGGTCTTGTCGGCCCGGGCAATCCCCTGGGCGACGGCGTCGTCGAAGCTGACGGTGGACGATGCGGTGATCTCGGTGACGCGGGCGACGGACATGGGCAAAGCCTCCTCAACCGCCGGTTCGCCTGTCGAACCGGCTGCCGAACCCAACGCCCGATCCGCCCAAAAGTCAGGCTTGGCCATGAAAAACGCCCGTCCCGGTTCCGGGGCGGGCGTATTCAGCATCAGTGATGCGGTATCGCTTAGGCGGCCAGAGCGGCGCGGACCTTGTCGGCGATGGCCTTGAAGCCGGCCTCGTCGGCGGCGATCGTCGACAGAACCTTACGGTCCAGCACGATGCCGGCCTTGTCCAGGCCGTGGATGAACTGCGAGTAGGTGAAGCCTTCCAGACGGGCGGCGGCGTTGATGCGCTGGATCCACAGGGCGCGGAACGAACGCTTCTTGTTGCGACGGTCGCGGTAGGCGTACTGGCCGGCGCGGTCGACGGCGGCCTTGGCCGTACGGATCGTATTCTTGCGGCGGCCGTAGAAGCCCTTGGCCTGCTTCAGAACCTTCTTGTGCTTGGCGTGGGACGTAACGCCCCGTTTGACGCGTGCCATGTTTTTATTCCCTTCGGGAAGTCCCTAGCGCTCGACCCGCGGGGTCTCGCTGCTTGAGGGACTGTCGTTCAAATTCAGTGTGACAGGATGATCAGGTATGCAGCGCGCCGATCAGGCGTACGGCATGTAGGACTTGATCTTCTTGGCGTCGGCGTCGGCCATGACCGAAGTGCCGCGGTTTTGGCGGATGTACTTCGAGTTGTGGCTGATCAGACGGTGGCGCTTGCCGGCGACGCCAGCTTTCACCTTGCCCGTGGCCGTGAATTTGAAGCGCTTCTTGGCGCCAGACTTCGTCTTCAGTTTCGGCATTTTCACTCTCTCTAATTTTAGTGGGCTACCGCTCTGCGAGCTACATGAGCCCGTAGTGCGGAGCTGAAACGAACGGCCCAGGCATGCCTGTTAGCCCGGCTGTTCGGTACGCGAAGGGGCGGCTTTTACGGCGCCGCCCCCCCAAAAGCAAGACGCCCGGCGCCAGAACAGAGCGTCTGGGCCGGGCGTTTGAACCGGATCCGAGATCCTCGCTCAAGTCGCGAACCGCCGCGCGGCGAGCATAGCGACCCGAAAAGCCTCGCCAGGAGGCGGCAGCCTCTTAGCGAGGCGCCAGGATCATGATCATCTGACGGCCTTCCATACGCGGGGCGTATTCGACCTTGGCGACTTCGTCGAAGTCGGCCTGCACCTTGTTGAGCAGTTTCATGCCCAGTTCCGGGTGCGCCATTTCACGGCCGCGGAAGCGCAGGGTCACCTTGACCTTGTCGCCCTCCTCGAAGAAGCGGTGCATCGACTTGGCCTTGACCTCATAGTCATGGGTGTCGATGTTCGGACGAAGCTTGATTTCCTTGAGCTCGACGATCTTCTGACGCTTGCGCGCCTCGGCCTTCTTCTTCTGCTCCTGGAAACGATGCTTGCCGTAATCCAGGATCTTGCAGACCGGCGTCTCGGCGTTGCCGACGATCTGGACCAGATCCAGGCCAGCCTCTTCGGCGGCTTCCAGGGCGGCGGACAGCGGCATGACGCCCTGTTTCTCACCGTTCTGATCGATCAGCAGAACGCGGGTGGCGCGGATTTCCTGGTTGATGGGCGGCCCGTCCTTGACGGGCGGCGCTTGCATGGGACGGCGAATGGGCGTCGTTTCCTTATGTGGTCAGAAGACAGTCTGTAATCTCTCGCGAGGATCAGCGCGCGACAGAGCGGCGCGTTCCCGGCGGGCGGAATATGACGACAGAAGCCCTGAAATTCAAGGCTGGTCAGGGTTTGCGCCGATGTAGGCGTCGTACAGCGCCAACACGCCCTCGAATACATGGTCGACCGTCAGATCCTCGATCGGCGCGAACTCTCCTCGCGTCTCGTTGGAGGCGACGGTGCGGGTCTTCGGACCCCACGGCCCGTAAAGCCACCACTCGGTCGGTCCGAACAGGCCCAGTGTCGGACGGCCCAGCGCGGCCGAGACGTGCATCAGACCGCTGTCATTGCCGACGAACAGCGCCGCACGATCAATGGCGGCGGCCGAGCACAGGATGTCGCCCTTGCCCACACAGTCGATGGCGCGGTCGCCCGCAGCCTCCAGCGCCGGGGTCGCCGGCGGGCGGTCGCCGGGTCCGCCGACGGGCATGAAGCGCCAGCCGTCGAAGCGCGGCTCGGCCTTCAGCTTCTCGACCAGCTGACCCCAACGGTCGGAGGGCCAGGACTTGCCCGGCTGGTGGGCGATGGGCGCCAGGGCGATGATCGGGCCTTCGCCCGACCCTGCCTGAAGCTGAGGATCGATGACGGCGGCGGCCTCGGCGCGGGCCTGGGCGTCGAGGAAGATCTCCGGATCCAGCGGCGCGGCCGAACCCATCAGGCGCGACACCATCTCGACCTTGCGCAGCCCCGTCTCCCAACGACGATTATAGACGATCCGGCGTTTGGTCGGGATCAGCCAGGCCAAAGCCGAGCCGCGGATGTCGACGACCAGATCCCATTTCGTGGCGCGCACCTGCTTCCACAGATCGACCCAGTGTCCGGCGGCCTTCTTCTTGTCGAGGATGATGACCCGCTCGACATTGGGCGCCGAGCGGAAGAAGGGCGCGGGCGGACGCCCGCAGGCCACGGTGATCTGAACCCCCGGCAGCTGGCGCGCGATCTCGCGGATCACCCCCGAGGAGATGACGCAGTCGCCGATGCGGTTCGAACTGACAAAGAGGGCTTTGGGTGCGGACAAGCGGGGCTCTCGCGGCCTGTGAAGAAACGCCGTCTCTGCTAAAGCCATTCCGCGCCGAATGACAGTCCGAGGAGTTTCCATGTCCGACATCCAATCGCTGAAGCGCCCCGACGGCGAGACCCTGGCCTTCAAGACGGTGCGGGGCGTCGGCCCCACGGTCATCTGGATCGGCGGCTTCCGCTCGGACATGGAGGGAACCAAGGCGCTCGCGCTTGAGCAGGCGGCGCGCGAGCGGGGCTGGAACTACGTCCGCTACGACCACTTCGCCCACGGCCAGTCCTCGGGCGACTGGAAACAGGCCACCATCGGCCGCTGGCGCGAGGACGCGATCGCCCTGATCGACAGTCTCAAAGGCCCCGTCATCCCGGTGGGTTCGTCGATGGGTGGCTGGGTGGCCCTGCTGGCGACGCTGGCGCGACCGGAGCGGATCAAGGGTCTGGTCCTGGTCAATCCGGCCCAGGACTTCACCGAAAAGCTGATGTGGCCCGGGCTGGCCGATCATGAGCGTCAGGCCATCCTGCGCGAGGGCGAGACCGTCATCACCGAGGAAGGGCTCGGGTCCTACGTCCTGACCCGGCGCATGTTCGAGGAGGCGCGCGACTGGCTGCTGCTGGACGGCGTGATCGAGATCACCGCGCCCGTTCACGTCCTGCAAGGTCGCGCCGACGACGTGGTGCCGTGGCGCCATCAGGTCGAGCTGGCCGAGCGCCTGACCGGCGGCGACCTGCGTCTGGACCTGATCCAAGGCGGCGACCACCGCCTGTCGAACCCCGCCGATCTGGCGCGGTTGGTGGAGGCGGTGGAGGCTATGCGGGCTTAGCGCCGCGTCTTTCCTCCCCACTCTGTGGGGAGGGGGACCGCGTAGCGGTGGAGGGGCCTGCTCGGCGGGAACGGCCCCTCCGTCACGGCGCTATCGCGCCGCGCCACCTCCCCATGGAATGGGGAGGAAAGGCTCAAGCCATCACAGGATGAACCGGCTCAGGTCGATGTTCCTGGCCAGATCGCCGACCTTTTCGCGCACCTTGTCGCCGTCGAAGGTCAGGGTCTGGCCCGACAGGTCCGAGGCCTTGAAGCTGGTCTCTTCCAGCACCCGCTCCAGCACGGTCTGAAGCCGGCGCGCGCCGATGTTCTCGACCGTGGAGTTGGCCGCCACGGCGGCGTCGGCCATGGCCTCGACCGCATCATCGGTGAAGACCAGGGTCACGCCTTCGGTCTCCAGCAGGGCCTGGTTCTGACGGATCAGATTGGCCTCGGGCTCGGTCAGGATGCGCTTGAAGTCGTCGCGGGTCAGGGCCTTCAACTCGACCCGGATCGGCAGGCGGCCCTGCAGTTCGGGCAGCAGGTCCGAGGGCTTGGCCACATGGAAGGCGCCCGAGGCGATGAACAGGACATGGTCGGTCTTCACCGGCCCGTACTTGGTCGACACCGTCGTGCCCTCGATGAGGGGGAGAAGATCGCGCTGCACGCCTTCGCGTGAAACATCGGCCCCGGACGCCCCCTGTCGCGCCGCCACCTTGTCGATCTCGTCGAGGAAGACGATGCCCTCGTTTTCGGCCAGCAGCAGGGCCTCCTTGGTCAGGCTTTCCTGATCCAGCAGCTTGTCGCTTTCCTCGGTGACAAGCGGGGGAACAGCTTCGGCCACAGTCAGCTTGACCGTCTTGGTGCGCCCGCCGCCCATCTTGCCCAGCAGGTCCGACAGGTTCAGCAGGCCGACGTTGCCGCCGCCGCCCGGCATGTCCAGGCCCTGCAGGGGCGAGGTGGTGTCGGCCAGGGCGATCTCGATCTCCTTGTCGTCCAACTCCCCGGCGCGCAGCTTCTTGCGGAAGGCGTCGCGGGTGGCGGGCTGCGAGCCCGGCCCCACCAGGGCGTCCAGAATGCGCTCCTCGGCCTGCCCCTCGGCGCGGGCCTTCACGCCCGCCCGGCGCTTCTCGCGCACCATGACCAGAGCGCTCTCGACCAGATCGCGCATGATCTGATCCACGTCGCGACCGACGTAGCCGACCTCGGTGAACTTGGTCGCCTCGACCTTGAGGAAGGGCGAACCGGCCAGCCTGGCCAGGCGGCGGGCGATCTCGGTCTTGCCCACGCCCGTGGGGCCGATCATCAGGATGTTCTTGGGCGTGACTTCGTCGCGCAGATCCTCGGGCACGCGCTTGCGGCGCCAGCGGTTCCTCAGGGCCACGGCCACGGCGCGCTTGGCGTCGTCCTGGCCGACGATGAAGCGATCCAGTTCGGAGACGATTTCACGGGGGGATAGGTCGGTCATGATCGCCAGATAGGGGGTCTCAGCCGCCGGCGGGAGGGGGTGCGACGACAGGCGCGGCGGAAACGGGCGGGGCCGGGATCAACTGGGCGAACATCAGGGCCCATCCGTCCGTCCCCTTGCGCCACAGCCGCACATAGTGGCCGCGCCGCTCGGCCTCGTCCCGCGTCCAGCGCGCCGAGCCCCAGGTCCAGGCCAGGTCGCCCGCGCGCGAGGCGCCGCCGCCCTCGGTCGGGCCGAAATCGAAGCTGGAGGGCCAGCCGTCCAGCGCCGCGGCCATGGCCGCCCGACCGATGGCCGGCGGCCGCGGCGCGACATAGAGCCGCCCGTCCTCGGCCAGCACCGCCAGATGGGCCGCCTTCTGATCCGTGCGCGCGGCCCCGGCCAGCTTCGCCTCGGCGGCCCGCACCTCGTTCATCGCCGCCTCGGGCGAGGCGGAGACGCCCTGGCCTGCCGCCATCAGGTCGGGTTCACTGTCAGGGCCGGGAACCTCGGCCGCCGTGGCGCCGGAACCGCCGTCATAGACCCAGCGCCATCGGCCGTCCGGCTGGCAGGCCCAGAGGGTGAAGTAGTGCCCCGTGCGCGCGCCGTTGACCGCCACCCCGCCGGTGGTGAAGCCCAGGTCGCCCGACCGGGCGAGACCCGCCCAGTTCGGCCACCATTCCAGACGCGGCTCATCAACTGGACGCGCTGCATCGGGTGAGTAGACCTCGCGCACCGTCTGGGCGCGTCCCTCGGCGATGACCACGGCGTCGGGCAGGGCCCATTTGTTGAAGCTGCCGCCGACGCCCAGGCCGGGCGCGTCGGCGGCGAAGGCCCGCTCGGCGGCCACCACCGGCGCGGGCGAAGACGCGGGACACGACGGCCCTTCGGTCGAAACCAGGGCGGCGGCGAACAGCAGGGCGGCAAGCGGCATGGCGAAGTCCTCCGCCGACCATTGATCGCCCGGAAGCGCGTCCTGTCGCGTTAATTCGCTGAAAGCCGACGCTCAGGCGACCAACCGCCTGAAACCCTGCGGGGACGCGCTCAAGAAGCGCGCGACCGCGAGCCACGCGATAGCGCCCTACGATCGCTCAAGCAGCGAGCCGCCGCGCGGCGCGCGTAGCGCCCTTAAAGACTCTCGATGGTCAGATTGCCGTTGGTGTAGACGCAGATTTCGGCGGCGATCTTCATGGCCTTGCGGGCGATCTGCTCGGCATCCTGTTCGCTGCTTTCGTCGATCAGGGCGCGGGCGGCGGCCAGGGCGTAGTTGCCGCCCGATCCGACGGCGGCCACGCCGTACTCCGGCTCCAGCACGTCGCCGACGCCCGTCACCGTCAGAATGGTGTCCTTGTCGGCGACCAGCAGCATGGCCTCCAGCCGACGCAGATAGCGGTCGGTGCGCCAGTCCTTGGCCAGTTCGACGCAGGCGCGGGCCAACTGGTCGGGGTATTGCTCCAGCTTGGCCTCCAGCCGCTCGATCAGGGTCAGGGCGTCGGCCGTGGCCCCGGCGAAGCCGGCCAGCACCTTGCCGCCCGCCAGGGTGCGCACCTTGCGCGCCGCCCCCTTGACGATGGTCTGCCCCATAGAGACCTGGCCGTCGCCGGCGATGACGGTGCGGCCGTTCTTGCGCACCGCCAGAATGGTGGTGCCGTGCCAGTCGGGAAAGCTCGAGGTCTGGGTCATGGTCGCTCAGATGGCGAGGAAAGATCGCGCTCGCAAGACGCCGTCGCGCCGCAGGGACTTCCGTTTTGTTAACCCTGGCGTGACAGGGAGCCTTCCCCAGTCGCCTCGCCTAGCGTTCGAGTACCCGCCTTGCCTCTGCACCGCGCCATCTATGTCAGCGACGCCGTCGGCGAGGCTGCGACCAGCCTGCTGGTTCTCGCCGAAATCCTCGGCGCCTCGGAACGCAACAATCGTCGCGACGGCCTGACCGGGGCTTTGATGCGCCACGGCGGCCGCTTCATGCAGGCCATCGAGGGGCGCCGCGCCGACGTGGATCGGCTGATGGACCGACTGCGCGCCGATCCCCGTCACCAGAACATCCGCCTGCTGTCCGACCAGGATGTCGCCGGCCGCCTCTTTCCCGAGTGGCCGATGACCCTGGCCCAGATGACGCCCGCCGCCGCGCGCGTGCTGAACGGCGCCGGGTTGGACCAGTTGAGCCCTGATCGCGCCGAAACCTTGCTGAGCACGGCGACGCAGGCCCTGACTGTTCCGGCCTGACGGGCCGCCGCGACTGCGCTAGACAGGGTGCGTGATCCAGCCTGCCGCCCCCGCCCCTGTCCGTTTTTCCGACGAGGAAGTCGATCGCTACGCGCGCCAGCTGGTGCTGTCCGAGATCGGCGGCCCCGGCCAGCAGGCCCTGAAGCGCGCGCGGGTGCTGATCGTCGGCCTGGGCGGGGTCGGGGCGCCCGCCGCCCTCTATCTGGCCGCCGCCGGGGTCGGGACCCTGGGTCTGATCGACCATGACGCGGTGGCCCTGTCCAACCTGCAGCGGCAGATCATCTTCACCACCGCCGACGCCGGACGTCCCAAGGTCGAGGCGGGCGCCGCGCATCTGGCCGCCCTCAATCCCCATGTGGCCGTCGAGCCCTTCATCGAGCGGCTGACGCCCGATAACGCCCGCGACATCATCGAGCGCTTCGATCTGGTGCTGGACGGCACGGATGACTTCGACACCCGCTTCGCCGTCAACGCCGCCTGTGTGGCCACGGGCAAGCCCCTGGTGTCCGGGGCCCTGGGCCGATGGAACGGTCAGGTCGGCGTCTTCGTCGGCGAGCCCTGCTATCAATGCCTGGTGCCGGAAAGCCCGCCCGACGCCGAGACCTGCGCCCGTGTCGGCGTGGTCGGCGCCCTGGCCGGGGTCATCGGCGCCATGACGGCGCTGGAGGCGATCAAGCTGATCACAGGCGCGGGCCAGCCCCTGACCGGCCGGCTGATGCTCTATGACGGTCTGGCGGGAAGCAGCCGGGTGGTGAAGATCGCCGCCGACCCGGCCTGCCCGGTCTGCGGATCAGCCCACGCCTAGAGCATGGCCGGGATGACCCGGTCGGGCGGCCGGTGGCCGTTCTGATAGGTCATGATGTTGGCGATGACCCGGTCCCCCATGTCCTGACGCGCCTCGATGGTGGCCGAGCCGAGGTGGGGCAGCAGCACCACGTTGGCGCGGCCCATCAGGCGCGGATGCACCGCCGGTTCGTGCTCGAATACGTCCAGACCCACGCCGAACAGGGCGCGACGGTCCAGCGCCTCGACCAGCGCCGCCTCGTCGATCAGTTCGCCGCGCGCGGTGTTGACCAGAATGGCGTGGGGCTGCAGCCGCGCGATACGCTCGGCCGACAGGATGTGGCGGGTGTCTTTCGTGGCCGGACAGTTCAGCGAAATGACATCCATTCGCGCCAGCATCTGATCCAGATCGTCCCACCAGGTCGCGCCCAGTTCCTCGGCGATCATGTCCGAGACGGGTTTACGGTTGTGATAGTGGACCTGCATGCCGAAAGCCTTGGCCCGGCGCGCCAGCGCCTGGCCGATGCGGCCCATGCCGACGATGCCCAGGCGCTTGCCCCACAGCTTGCGGCCGCACATCCAGGTCGGGCTCCAGCCCTGGAACTGGCCCGCCGCGACGACATTGGCGCCTTCGACGATGCGGCGGCTGACGGCCATGATCAGGCTCATGGTCAGGTCGGCGGTGTCCTCGGTCAGGACGCCAGGGGTGTTGGTGACGATGATTCCGCGGCCCACGGCGGCGTCGATGTCGATATGGTCCACGCCCGCGCCGAAGTTGGCGATCATCTTCAGCTGCTCGCCCGCCCCCGCGATCAGCTCGGCGTCCAGATGGTCGGTGATGGTCGGGATCAGGACCTCGGCGCGCTGCAGGGCGGCGGCCAGGTCGTCGCGCGACATCGGACGGTCGGTCAGGTTCAGTTCGGCGTCGAACAGCTCGCGCAGGCGCGTTTCCACCGTATCGGGCAGGCGTCTGGTTAATACGACCTTAAGCTTGCGAGCGGACATAGGAAGCCTGGGTTTCGACGGGCGGTAACGCCCGAACGGGACGTGTCGATCCGGTGTCTAGCAAAGCTGTGGTCAGGTTCAAAAGTTTCCGGCGTATCGCCGTCATCGCCGCCGTCCTCGGATCGGGCGTCTTCGCGGGCGCCAGCGCCCGCATGCCTGACGGCCGGCCGACCCCGACAGGTCTGGAAGTGCCGCGCTGGGTCACGCTGAAATCCTCTCAGGTCCGCGCCCGTCAGGGGCCGGGCCTCGATTACCAGATCCTGTGGGAATACCGCGCCGCGGGCCTGCCCGTGCAGGTGATCGCCGAGACCAAGGAGTGGCGCAAGATCTGCGACCCGGACGGCTCGGTCGCGTGGATCCACCGCACGGTCGCCTCGGGCCGCCGCAGCGTCCTCAACCGCTCGGCCGAAGAGATCCTGATCCACTCGGGCCGGTCCGCCGCCTCGTCGGTGCGGGCCCGCCTGTCGCCGCGCTCCATCGTCTCCCTGGACGAATGCGAAGACGGCTGGTGCCGGGTGCGCGCGCGCAAGATTCGGGGCTGGGTGCCCGAACGGGCGGTCTTCGGAACCCAGGAACGCGCCCTGTGCAACGCCGCCCGGCCCGCCGGCGCCGGTCGCAGCTAGACTTCACAACAGTTGAGCGGGCGCGCAGGGTCGTGTAACCCGCCCGCAACACTTCCGGAGCGTCATCCTTGAGCCAGTCCCAATATCCGTCGTCGTTCGATCATGAAGGCCTCCTGGCCTCGGGCCGCGGCGAGCTGTTCGGTCCGGGCAACGCCCAGCTGCCGGCCCCGCCGATGCTGATGTTCGACCGGATCAAGACCATCACCGCCGACGGCGGCGACTACGGCAAGGGCTATGTCGAGGCCGAACTCGACATCAACCCGGACCTCTGGTTCTTCCAATGCCACTTCATCGGCGACCCGGTCATGCCCGGCTGCCTCGGCCTGGACGCCATGTGGCAGCTGGTCGGCTTCTATCTCGGCTGGATCGGCGGCCCCGGCAAGGGCCGCGCCCTGGGCGTCGGCGAGGTCAAGTTCACCGGCCAGGTGACCCCCGACGTCAAGAAGGTGGTCTATAAGGTCCACCTGAAGCGCGTCATCAACCGCAAGCTGGTCATGGGCATCGCCGACGGCGTGCTCGAGGCCGACGGCGAGGTCATCTACACCTGCGCCGACATGCGCGTCGGCCTGTTCGGCGGCGCGGCCACGGTGGCGTCGACGGACGCCTGACCCCATTTGATGCAGACCGCGGTCAACGCGGCGCCTGAAGACTGAATGTTAGGAAACACCATGCGGCGTGTCGTCGTCACCGGATTGGGCATCGTCTCCTCCATCGGCACCGGCCAGGACGAGGTCGCGGCCTCCCTGCGCGAGGCCAAGTCGGGCGTCCAGCACGCCGCCGACCACGCGAAGTACGGTTTCCGCTCGCAGGTCTGGGCGCCGCCGGCGCTCGGCGTCACCGCCGAGGACTGGGCGCCCCTGGTGGACCGTCGCGCCGCCCGCTTCCTGGCCAACGGCACGGCCTGGGCCCACATCGCCTTCGAGGAAGCCTTGAAGGACAGCGGCCTGAGCGCCGAGGAGATCAAGGACGAGCGCATCGGCCTGATCGTCGGCGAGGGCGGCCCCTCGACCCAGGTCATCCTGCAGGCGGCCCAGACGACCGTCGAAAAGGGCTCGCCCAAGCGCGTCGGCCCCTTCGCCGTGCCCAAGGCCATGGCCAGCGGCCCCTCGGCCGTTCTCGCCACCTGGTTCCAGCTGAAGGGGATCAACTATTCGATCTCCTCGGCCTGCGCGACCTCGGCTCACTGCATCGGCGCCGCCGCCGAGCAGATCGCCTGGGGCAAGCAGGACGTGGTCTTCGCGGGCGGCTGCGAGGACATCGACTGGTCCATGTCGAACATGTTCGACGCCATGGGCGCCATGTCCTCCAACTTCAACGAAACGCCCTCGGTCGCCTCGCGCGCCTATGACAAGGACCGCGACGGCTTCGTCATCGCGGGCGGCGCCGGCATCGTGGTGCTGGAGGAATACGAACGCGCCGTGGCGCGCGGCGCGACCATCTACGCCGAAGTCACCGGCTACGCCGCCAACTCGGACGGCTATGACATGGTCGCCCCCTCGGGCGAGGGCGCCGAGCGCTGCATGAAGCTGGCGCTGAAGATGGCGGGCGATCCGAAAATCGACTACCTCAACCCCCACGGCACCTCGACCCCGGTCGGCGACGCCAAGGAAATGGGCGCGGTGCGCAACGTCTTCGGCGACGCCATGCCGATGATCTCCTCGACCAAGTCGCTGACGGGCCACTCGCTCGGCGCGGCGGGCGCGCAGGAAGCCATCTACTGCCTGCTGATGATGAAGCACGGCTTCGCCGCCGAGAGCGCCCACATCGAAAACCTGGACCCCGAGTTCGAGGGCATGCCGATCCTGCGTCAGCGCCACGACGGCGAGCTGAAGCACGTCATGTCCAACAGCTTCGGCTTCGGCGGCACCAACGGGACCCTGATCCTGTCCAAGGTCTGAGATCAGCTTGGCGGCAGGAATTGTCGCCTCGGACACGAAAATAACGCCATTCGGCCCTTCGTCCGCCCGGATGGACGTTCAGAAAGGCACCATCGGCCTGTCGGAGTTCGGAAAAGTCCCGGATCCTGAACAGCCCCCCCAGCCCCCCAGGATTTTTCCGCTAAAGGGCTTCGACGGGCCGATGCTTCCTCCAAGCAGAGACGCCCGCGACCGCCCTCCTCCCCCTCCTGGCGACGCGGGCGTTTTGTTGTCTGGACCTCAGTGAGACGGATCAGCCGGGCAGGCTGATCGTTGTCCGCTCGCCGTCACGCATCACCGTCAGTTCGACCGCGCCGTCTTGCAGAGCCCCTGCCAGGGCGGCCATGTCGGCCACGCGCGCGCCGCCGACCTCGATCACCACGTCGCCCGCCTGAACCCCCGCCGCTGCTGCGGCTGAGCCGCCCTCGACCACGGTGACCTGCGCCCCTGCGCCCTCTCCCGAATTGCGGAAAGTCAGGCCGCGCGCCATCGCCGCGCTGCGCCCAAGGCGCACGGCGGGCAGGTCAGCGGACTGCACCGTCAGGCTCGCCGTGGCCTCGCGCCCGTCGCGTAGATAGACCACCGGCAGGGTCGCGCCGGGCCGGGCGATGCCGACGGTGGCCTGGACCGAACCCGCGTTGGCCACGGGACGATTCTGCAGACGCGTGATGACGTCGCCGGGACGCAGGCCCGCCTGCTCTGCCGCCGAGCCCGGCGCCGCGTCATAGACCACCGCGCCGCGCACGATGTTCAGGCCCATCTCCCGCGCGCGCTCGGCCGTCAGCGAACCCAGGGCCACACCGATCTGGCCGCGCTTGACCTCGCCGGTGGCGCGCAGCTGATCAACCACGAACATCATGATCCGGGTCGGCACGGCGAAGGCGATGCCGTCGTTGCCGCCGCCCATGCCGCCGGACAGGATGGCGGTATTGATGCCGATCAGCCGCCCCCGACTATCCAGCAGCGGTCCGCCCGAGTTGCCCGAGTTCACCGCCGCGTCGGTCTGGATGTAGTCCTCGATGGCGTCGCCCATGCCCGAGCGGTTCAGGCCCGAGATGACCCCCATGGTCAGGGTCTGGTCCAGCCCCAGGGGATAGCCGACCGCGAAGGCCAGGTCGCCGGTGCGCAGGGTGTCGGAATCCACCGTCTGGACCTGGGACAGGCCGGACGCCTCGATCTTCAGCACGGCGATGTCGGTGGCCTTGTCGGCGCCGATCAGCGTGGCGTCGAAGAGGCGGCCGTCGATCAGGTCGACGGTAAACTTCTGGCCGTTCTCGATGACGTGGTGGTTGGTGACGATGATGCCGTTCGCGGCGTCGATGATAACGCCAGATCCGCCCTGCGAGGGCTTGGGATCGCCTTCCGAACGCGGGCCGCGCGACTGGCCCAGGGTGGTCACCTGGACCACGGCGGGCAAGGAGGCGTCGAGGCCCGAGGCGAAGGTGAAAACCCCGCGCCGCGCATCATAGGGCAAACCCTGGACCGCAGGCGTCTGGGCCGAGGCAGCCGCCGGAGCCGCCGTCGCCGCAACCGGCGCAGCGCTCAGGGTCAGGACAAAGGCGGCGCCGGTCGAGGCCAGCAGGGTGTGTCGCATCATGGTCGGTCCCTTCGCAGACCCACAGCCTAGCGCGGGAAGTCGGTCGTGACGACCGCCTATGAACCAAAGCCGATGCTGGAGCGTACTCAGAAAAATCGTCGGTTCTCGACGATGGAGGGATCCTATGAGCAGAACGTTCCCAGGCGCGGTCTCGACAGCCTGCCTGGCCCTGTGCACCGCCGCTTGCGCCACCGCCCCGGAGCCGCCATCCGGTTTCCTCTCCAGCTATGAAGGACTTGCAGCCCGCTCGGACACGGTGCGCGCCTCTGTGCGACAGCGGCGGGACGAGCAGGCGGCCCGCGCCGTGGAAAAGGTTCATATCGAACGCGCCGTGCTGACGTCGGACGCGGCCCCGGCCCTGCGCGCCGAAGACTGGAGCCTGGTGCTGGGCGAGATGGATCGTCAGGTCTGCTATGAATTGAGCGAACGCTTCACGGTCCTGGACGCCCCTGCGCCGGATGCCGCCAGGGTTCGTCTGGCCGCGACGCGCATCAGCCCCACCGGTCAGGCGGGATCGGCCGCCTCGGCCGTCGCCAGCTACTTCATCCCCGGCCCGATCGGACTCCGGGCGCCGGGCACCACCGGCGGCCTGGCCGCCGAAGCCGAGCTGCTGGACCCCGATGGCCGTCAGGTCGCGGCCATCGTCTGGGCCCGCAACGCCACCGTCGTCGGCACGGACGACCCGTCCCTGTCGCGCGTCGGCGACGCTCATCAGTTGGCCGAGGTCTTTGGCGACATGGTCGGCGACGCCTTCGCCCCCGCCGACCGCAAGCCGCGCCCAATCGCCCAGCCCGACCCCTGCTCACGCTTCGGCCCGCGCGTCCGGCCCGAGGGCTTCGTCGTGCGCGCCGTCACGGGCCTGTATCAACCCGAGGTCAGCGGGGGCAGGAGACAGGAAGAAACGGCGCCGGCCGACTCCGACCGCCCCTAGAAGGCGCTTTCGCCCGTGATGGCCCGGCCCAGGATGAGGGCATGGACGTCGTGGGCGCCTTCATAGGTGTTGACGGTTTCCAGGTTCATGGCGTGGCGCATGACGTGCAGTTCACCGGTGATGCCGGCGCCGCCGTGCATGTCGCGGGCTTCACGGGCCACGGCCAGGGCCTTGCCGCAGTTGTTGCGCTTCATCAGGCTGATGGCCTCCGGCACCCAGGCGCCGGTATCCAGCAGACGACCCAGGGCATAGGCGCCCTCGAAGCCGAGGAAGATCTCGGTCTGCATGTCGGCCAGCTTCTTCTGCACCAGCTGGCGCGACGACAGGGGGCGGCCGAACAGCATCCGCTCGGCCACATAGTCGCGGCTGGCGTGGAAGCAGAACTCGGCGGCGCCCATGGCCCCCCAGGCGATGCCGAAGCGCGCCTTGTTCAGACAAGAGAAGGGGCCGCGCAGGCCCTGCACGCCCGGCAGGATGTTGGCTTCCGGCACGAAGACGTCGTTCAGGCCGATGTCCCCGGTGATCGAGGCGCGCAAGCTGAGCTTGTCGCCGATCTTGTCCGTGGTGAAGCCGTCGAAGTCGCGCTCGACGATGAAGCCGCGGATCTTGTCGTCGAGCTTGGCCCAGACAATCGCCAGGTCGCTGATCGGGCTGTTGGTGATCCAGTATTTGGCGCCGTTCAGGCGATAGCCGCCCTCGACCTTGACCGCCTTGGTCTTCATCGAGGCCGGGTCCGACCCGCCGTCGGCCTCGGTCAGGCCGAAGCAGCCGACCAGTTCGCCCGCCGCCATCTTGGGCAGGAATTTGAGTTTCTGCTCTTCCGAACCGAAGGCGTAGATCGGGTACATGGCCAGCGACGACTGGACGCTCATGGCCGAGCGATAGCCGCTATCGACCGCCTCGACCTCGCGCGCGATCAGGCCATAGGCGACGTGGCTGGCTTCCGAGCCGCCGTATTGTTCCGGCAGCATGGCCCCGAGGAAGCCCATCTCGCCCATCTCGGTCATGATGGCGCGATCAAAGGTCTCGTCGCGGAAGGCTTCGACCACGCGCGGCAGCAGGGCTTCGCGGGCATAGGACCGCGCCGCGTCCTGGATCATCCGCTCGTCGTCCGTCAGGCGGCCGCGCAGGTCGAAGGGATCGTCCCAACGGAAGGTCTGTTGCGAAGCGTGCGAGCCGTCGGCCATGGATGTTTCCTGAGCAGTTCAGTGTGCGGGGTTCTCTGGGCCGTCACGCGCGGGTCATCAGAGCGTGACGATGCGACCCCTGTTCCGAGGGCCGGTTTAGGCGATAATGACGGGGCCGGGTAGAGGGAGGCGGGGAACCGCGTTAGGCTGGGATCATGTCGAGCACGTTTTCACGTCTGTTCCGCGATCACCCGCGTGAGGTCAGCGAGACCTATCTGGAGCACATGGCCGCCTCATCGCGTTTCGGATTCAAGCTGATCCGCCTGGCCGCCTGCGCCTTCACCCATGCGGTCGTGCCGGGCGTGCACAAGAGCACGGTGTCCGACGCCATTCGCGGCATGGCCCGCGACATGGGCGGCCGCGCCGAGGAAGCTCGCGAATGCCGCATGAAGAACGCCGGCGTCTGGGACGTGGGGCTCTAGGACAGGAATTCTCCCTCCCCTGCATGGGGAGGGTGGCTGGCGCGCAGCGTCAGACGGGTGGGCGCGCTGGGCTGTTTCATGCGCACCGCACGTTCGCCGCGCCCTCCCCGCCCGGTCGCTCCGCGACCACCCTCCCCATGAAGGGGAGGGAGAGGTAAGAAACGTGATGACCCAAGCTCAAGGCCCCCTCGCTGGCGTTCGCGTCCTCGATCTGTCCCGCGTTCTGGCCGGCCCCTGGGCGACGCAGACCCTGGCCGACCTCGGCGCCGAGGTCATCAAGATCGAGCGTCCCGGCGAGGGCGACGACACCCGCCACTGGGGGCCGCCCTTCACCACCGCGACTGACGGATCAAAGGGCGACGCCGCCTATTTCCTGTGCGCCAACCGGGGCAAGAAGTCGGTCGAACTGGACATCGCCAGCCCAGAAGGCGCCGAGGCCGTGCGTCGACTGGCCGCCACCTGCGACGTGGTGGTCGAGAACTTCAAGACCGGCGGGCTGAAGAAGTACGGCCTCGACTACGCCGGTCTGTCGGCGAGCAATCCCAAGCTGGTCTATTGCTCGATCACCGGCTTCGGTCAGGACGGGCCGGACGCGCACCGGGCCGGCTACGACTACATGATCCAGGCCATGGGCGGGCTGATGTCGATCACCGGCCAGCCGGACGGGGCGCCCGGCGCCGAGCCGATGAAGGTGGGGGTGGCGGTCGTGGACCTGTTCACCGGCCTCTACGCCTCCAACGCCATCCTGGCCGCCCTGTGGCATGCGCGAGCGACCGGCGAGGGTCAGCACGTCGACGTCGCCCTGTTCGACGTTCAGGCGGCCATGCTGGCCAATCAGGCCACCAACTGGTTCGTCTCGGGGACCGCGCCGACGCGGATGGGCAACGCCCACCCCAACCTGGCGCCCTACCAGCCCTTCCCCTGTTCGGACGGCATGGTGGTCATCGCCGTCGGCAACGACGGCCAGTTCAGAGCCCTGGCGAAAGCGCTGGGCGTCGAGGCCATGGGCGCCGATCCGCGCTTCGCCACCAATGCGCTCAGGGTCCAGCACCGCGCCGAGCTGTCGCCCACCCTGTCCGCCCTGACGGCGGCTTTCACCATGAAGGGGCTGATGGCGACGCTGGAGGCGGCGGGCGTGCCCTGCGGCCCGGTCAACACCGTGGATCAGGTCTTCGAGGAGCCGCAGGCGCTCCATCGCGGCCTGACCGTCGAACAGTCGCGCCCCGACCTGGCCACGCCGATCCGCACCGTCGCCTCGCCCATCCGCCTGTCCAGGACCCCCGTCCGCTACGACGCCCCGCCGCCGAAGCTGGGGCAGGACACGGAGGCGGTTCTGGCTTCGATCACTCGAAGCGACTGACCTCGCGGCGGGAGCCTAGAAGGCCAGGACCTGCCACAGCCAGCCGATCCCGCACAGGCCAAGGATCGTGATCGCCACATAGCGGACGACGGTTTTCATCGAACCGATCGCCCCATAGACCTCGTCTTCGCGAAGTTCGCCAATCATGCCCGGCGTCGCGTCCAGTCGCCATTCTTCGGACTCTGCGCCGCCGAGATCGCCGAACTCGCCGCGCCGGGCGCGGGCGATCAGATCCCGCGCCTGGACGATCTGAAAGTCGGGCGCGGTCACCCGGAGCCCGCCAAACGCCACCTGCAAATGCGCCATGTTGGTCGCGGCGTCCCGGTCAGGCACGCGGGCGTCGATCCCGTGTCGCTTCAGAAAAGCTGCCGCCAGCTCCGCTTCGGGCAAGGTCGTGAACCGCGCCACTTCCAGTCGATCCATCTTGTCCTCAAGCCCTCAGTCCGCCCATACGGCGAAGCTAACACGGATCTCCCAATTGAAAACGGCGGGCCCCTTTCGAGTCCCGCCGTCGTCAGTTGTTGCTCGCGAAGACCTTACAGGTCCAGCAGGGCGCGGGCCGGGTCTTCCAGCAGTTCCTTGATGCGGACCAGGAAGGTCACAGCTTCCTTGCCGTCGACGATGCGGTGATCATAGCTGAGGGCTAGGTACATCATCGGACGGATCTTGACCTCGCCGTTGATGGCCATCGGGCGCTGCACGATGTTGTGCATGCCCAGGATGCCCGACTGCGGCGCGTTCAGGATCGGCGTCGACATCAGCGAGCCATAGGTGCCGCCGTTGGTGATGGTGAAGGTGCCGCCCTGCATCTGGTCCATGGTCAGGGCGCCGTCACGGGCGGCCTTGCCCAGGGCGCCGATGCCCTTTTCGATGCCCGCCAGCGACAGCGCATCCGCGTCGCGCAGGACCGGAACCACCAGACCCTTGTCGGTGCCGACGGCCACGCCGATGTCGTAGTGGTTCTTGTAGATGATGTCCGTGCCGTCGATCTCGGCGTTGACGGCCGGGATTTCGTGCAGGGCCTGGACCACGGCCTTGGTGAAGAAGGACATGAAGCCCAGCTTCACGCCGTGGCGCTTCTCGAAGACTTCCTTGTACTGGGCGCGCAGGGCCATGACGTTGGTCATGTCCACCTCGTTGAAGGTGGTCAGCTGGGCGGCCGTGTTCTGGGATTCCTTCAGGCGACGGGCGATGGTCTGACGCAGGCGCGTCATCTTCACCCGCTCCTCGCGCGGCTGGTCGGCGCGCGGCGCGGCCGGCGCAGCAGCGACCGGAGCCGCCGGAGCGGCGGCGCCGATGGCGGCGATGGCGTCAGCCTTGGTGATGTTGCCCTTCGGACCCGTGGCCGACAGCGAGGCCGGGTTCAGGTTGTTTTCCGACACGACGCGCTGGACGGCGGGCGACAGGTGAGCCGAGGCCGGCGCCTGGGCTGAGCCGCTGTTGGCCGGAGCAGCGGCGCCAGGCGCAGCCGCCGGGGCCGCAGCGGCGCCCGAGGCCGAGATGGAGCCGATGACCTGACCGGGGGTCACGGTCGCGCCGTTGTCGGCGGCGATGGTCAGGACGCCGGCGGCCGGGGCCGAGACCTCCACCGCGACCTTGTCCGTCTCGATCTCGACCAGAAGCTCGTCCTTGGCGACGGTGTCGCCCGACTTCTTCAGCCAGGTGCCGATCGAACCTTCGGCGACGCTCTCGCCCATGGTCGGGACGGCGATCTCGACCGAGGCGCCGCCCGAAGCGGCCGGGGCAGCCGGAGCCGCAGCGGCGGCGGGCGCAGCGGCCGGAGCCGAGGCGCCTTCGCTCACCGAACCCAGGACCGTGCCGGGAACGACCGTGTCGCCCTCGGCGGCGTTGATGGCGGCCAGGACGCCGTCGGCCGGGGCCACGACTTCCAGCGAAACCTTGTCGGTTTCCAGCTCGACCAGGACTTCGTCCTTACGGACGGAGTCGCCGACCTTCTTGGTCCACTTGGCGATGGAGGCTTCGCTGACGGATTCACCGAGGGCGGGGGTGAGGATATCGGCCATGGTTCGGTCCAGTGTCTTTTCGTGTCTTGGCGTATCTATAGGTCAGGCGAGGCCGATCAGGCCATGGCCTCGGCGAGGAAGGTCTCGAGTTCCTTCAGGTGGCGGCTCATCAGGCCGGCCGCCGTGGAGGCGGAGGCCGGACGCCCGACGTAACGCGCGCGCTTGGCCTTGATATCCATCTTCTCGAGGGTCAGTTCGATCCACGGATCGACGAAGGTCCAGCCGCCCATGTTCTTGGGCTCTTCCTGACACCAGACCAGGTCGGCGTTGGGGAAGCGGGCCAGTTCGGCCGAGATCGACTTGATCGGCCACGGATAGAACTGTTCCAGGCGCAGGATGTAGATGTCGTTGACCCCCGCCTTCTCGCGCGCGTCCAGCAGGTCGTAATAGACCTTGCCAGAGCAGACGATGACCTTGCGGATGTCCTTGTCGGCCTTGAGCGTGACGCCGGCCACCTCCGGACGCAGCTGGGCGTCGTCGCGCAGAACGCGGTGGAAGGACGAGCCCTCCGCCATGTCGGCCAGGGTCGACACCGCCTTCTTGTGACGCAGCAGCGACTTGGGCGTCATCAGGATCAGCGGCTTGCGGAAGTCGCGGTGCATCTGGCGACGCAGGATGTGGAAGTAGTTGGCCGGGGTCGTGCAGTTGGCGACCTGCATGTTGTTCTCGGCGCACTGCTGCAGGAAGCGCTCGAGGCGGGCCGAGGAGTGCTCGGGACCCTGGCCTTCATAGCCGTGCGGCAGCAGCATGGTCAGGCCGCTCATGCGCAGCCACTTGCGTTCACCCGAGGAGATGAACTGGTCGATGACCACCTGGGCGCCGTTGACGAAGTCGCCGAACTGGCCCTCCCACAGGGTCAGGGTGTTCGGATCGGCCAGCGAGTAGCCGTACTCGAAGCCCAGCACCGCCTCTTCCGACAGGGCCGAGTCGATGACCTCGAAGTGGGCCTGGCCGTCACGCAGGTGGTTCAGCGGGAAGTAGCGCTTCTCGGTCGTCTGGTCGGTGATGCCCGAGTGACGCTGCGAGAAGGTGCCGCGCACCGAGTCCTGACCGGACAGGCGGATGTTGTAGCCCTCGTCCAGCAGCGAGGCGAAGGCCAGGCTTTCGGCGGTGGCCCAGTCGATGTTCTGGCCGCTGTCGACGGCCTCGCGACGACCGTCGATGACCCGCTTCAGCGTCTTGTGCACGTCGACGCTGTTGGGGATCTGGGTCAGGCGGTGGCCGTAGCCCTTGAGCTTGTCCGTGGAGACGGCCGTGTCGCCACGCTGGGCGGCGTCGTCGGTCTTCTCGGCGCCCAGGCCCTGCCACTGGCCGTCCAGCCAGTCGGCCTTGTCGGCCTTGAAGGTCTTGCCCGCTTCAAACTCGGCGTCGAGGAAGGCTTCGAAGCGCGCCAGCTCGGCGTCGACCTCGGCCTGGGTGATCACGCCCTCGGCCACCAGACGCTTGGAGTAGATCTCGCGCGTCGACGGCTGGTTCCTGATCTTGGCGTACATCAGCGGCTGGGTGAAGGTCGGGTCGTCGCCTTCGTTGTGGCCGAAGCGGCGGTAGCAGAACATGTCCACCACCACGTCCTTGTGGAACTTCTGGCGGTATTCCGTCGCCACCTTGGCGGCGAAGACGACCGCTTCGGGGTCATCGCCGTTGACGTGGAAGATCGGCGCCTGAACCATCAGCGCCACGTCCGAGGGATAGGGCGACGAGCGCGAGTTGCGCGGCGCCGTGGTGAAGCCGATCTGGTTGTTGATGACGAAGTGCAGGGTGCCGCCGGTGCGGTAGCCCTTCAGCCCCATCAGGGCGAAGCACTCGGCCACCACGCCCTGACCGGCGAAGGCGGCGTCGCCGTGGATCAGCAGGGGGGCGACCTTGGAGCGGTCCAGCACCCATTCGGCGTCCGACTTGCCCTGGTTGACCTCGGCCTCGCGGATGTCGAAGGCCTGCTTGGCGCGCGACTTGCCCAGGACGACCGGGTTGACGATTTCAAGGTGTGACGGGTTGGCCGTCAGCGACAGGTGGACCTTCTTGCCGTCGAACTCGCGGTCCGACGAGGCGCCCATGTGATACTTGACGTCGCCCGAGCCCTCGATGTCCGACGGCACCGACGAACCGCCCTGGAACTCGTGGAAGATGGTCTTGTAGGGCTTGCCCATGACGGCGGCGAGCACGTTCAGGCGGCCGCGGTGGGCCATGCCCAGAACGATCTCGTCCACGCCCAGGGCGCCGCCGCGCTTGATCACCTGCTCCAGGGCCGGGACCATGGCCTCGCCGCCGTCCAGGCCGAAGCGCTTGGTGCCGGGGAAGCGCTTGTGCAGGAAGCGCTCGAAGCCCTCGGCCTCGATCAGCTTGTTCAGGATGGCCAGCTTGCCTTCCTTGGTGAAGGCGTTCTGCTCGAACTTGTCGGCGCCTTCAAAGCGCTGCTGCAGCCAGGACTTCTCTTCCGGCTCGGCGATGTGCATGAACTGCACGCCGATGTTGCCGCAGTAGGTGCGCTTGAGGATGTCCAGCACCTGACGGATCGAACCCGTCTGCAGGCCCAGGACGCCGTCCAGGAAGATCGGGCGGTCCATGTCGGCGGCGGTGAAGCCGTAGAATTCGGGGGTCAGCTCGGCGTTCTCGACCGGCTGCTCGATGCCCAGCGGGTCCAGCTTGGCCTGCAGGTGGCCGCGCACGCGGTAGCTGCGGATCAGCATCAGGGCGCGGATCGAGTCATGGGCGGCGGCGCGCACGTCGGCGGCGGTCAGCGCGCCCGAGGCGTCGGCAGCCGGAGCGGCGGGACGCGGACCGGGCTTGCCGGCGGCCTTGGGATCGACCTTGGGGGCGGGCCAGCGACCGTCGAAGACAGCGGTGTCCTCGGTCGGCTCGGCCGGACCCGAACGGCCCCACGAACCGGCGGCGGCCGACTGCTTCACCAGGTCGGCGTTGTCCTTCAGCTGGTCGAAGAAGGCGCGCCATTCCCCCGGCACCGAGCCGGGGTCCGCAGCCCATTTTTCGTGCAGGTCCTCAATGAAGGCGGCGTTCGCGCCATAGAGGAAACTGGTCTCGGCAAAGACCTGGTTCAGCTGACCTGCATCGTCCGCCATTTTGCTCTCGTCGTCCTACATTCCAGCCGCGCGCGCACGCCTGCGCGGTGAGCGGCGCCGCTCATATAGGCCGTGTTTCCTTACTGGTCATGACCGAAGGGAGGCGATGCGGGTGGAAATTGGTCGAATCCGCAAGAAAAAACGCCCCCGGACGATTCCGAGGGCGTTTCAAAGGGTCACAGGGCGCGAAATTTCGCCCCGGAACATCGTTCGGTCGCGCTCCCTGCCCCCGAACCCCCGACATCGACCGGAGCGGAGGCGCGGCGAACTCGCTCAAGCAGCGAGCCGCCGCGCGGCGAGCGTTAGCGACCTTGCTGAAGGGCTTTAGCCCTTCAGCACTTCGAGAAGCGTGTGACCCAGGCGCGCCGGCGACGGCGAGACGCGGATGCCCGCGGCCTCCATGGCGGCGATCTTGGATTCCGCGTCGCCCTTGCCGCCCGAGACGATAGCGCCGGCGTGGCCCATGGTGCGGCCGGCCGGAGCCGTGCGGCCCGCGATGAAGCCGGCCATCGGCTTCTTGCGGCCCTTCTTGGCTTCGTCGATCAGGAACTGGGCGGCGTCTTCTTCGGCGCCGCCGCCGATTTCACCGATCATGATGATCGACTCGGTGGCGTCGTCGGCCAGGAACATTTCCAGGACGTCGATGAACTCGGTGCCCTTGACCGGGTCGCCGCCGATGCCGACGGCCGTGGTCTGGCCCAGGCCCGCGTTCGTGGTCTGGAACACGGCTTCATAGGTCAGGGTGCCCGAGCGCGAAACGACGCCGACCGAGCCCTTGGAGAAGATGCTGCCCGGCATGATGCCGATCTTGCACTGTTCCGGGGTCAGGATGCCGGGGCAGTTCGGGCCCAGCAGGCGCGACTTGGACTTCTCGAGGCGGGCCTTGACGCGCACCATGTCCAGCACCGGGATGCCCTCGGTGATGCAGGTAATGAAGGGGATCTCGGCCTCGATGGCTTCGATGATGGCGTCGGCGGCGCCTGCCGGCGGGACGTAGATGACCGAGGCGTCAGCGCCGGTGCGCTCCTTGGCTTCGGCGACCGAGGCGTAGATCGGCAGGGTTTCGCCGTGCGAGCCGGTCCAGTTGGTGCCGCCCTTGGTCGGGTGCACGCCGGCGACCATCTGGGTGCCGTGATAAGCCAGGGCCTGTTCGGTGTGGAAGCCGCCGGTCTTGCCGGTCAGGCCTTGCACGATGATCTTGGTGTTCTTGTCGACGAGAATGGACATGTGTCTGTGCTCTGAATTCTGTGTGTCAGCTGGGCGGTGGCGAGTAAGGCTCTAAGCCTTAGCCGACCGCCGCGACGATCTTCTGGGCGGCGTCGTCGAGGTCGTCCGCAGCCGTGATGGCCAGGCCGGACTCGTTCAGGATCTTCTTGCCCAGGTCGACGTTGGTGCCTTCCAGGCGGACCACCAGCGGCACCTTCAGGCCCACTTCCTTCACGGCCGCGACCACGCCTTCGGCGATGACGTCGCACTTCATGATGCCGCCGAAGATGTTGACCAGGATGCCCTGGACGTTCGGGTCAGCGGTGATGATCTTGAAGGCCGCCGCGACCTTCTCCTTGCCGGCGCCGCCGCCGACGTCGCAGAAGTTGGCCGGCTCCTTGCCGTACAGCTTGATGATGTCCATGGTCGCCATGGCCAGACCAGCGCCGTTGACCATGCAGCCGATGTTGCCGTCCAGGGCGACGTAGGCCAGGTCCCACTCCGAGGCTTCGATTTCCTTGGCGTCTTCCTCGGTCTCGTCGCGCAGTTCCTTGATGTCGGGGTGACGGAACAGGGCGTTTCCGTCGAACGACACCTTGGCGTCCAGGACGCGCAGGCGGCCGTTTTCCATGACGATCAGCGGGTTCACTTCCAGCATGGCCATGTCCTTCTCGACGAAGGCCTTGTACAGGGCCGGGAACAGCGACTTGCCGTCTTCACGGGCGTCGCCTTCCAGCTTCAGCGCGTCCGACAGGGTGGCGCAGTCGGCTTCGGTCACGCCGGTCGTCGGGTCGATGACGACGGTGATGATCTTTTCCGGGGTGTCGTGGGCGACGGTTTCAATGTCCATGCCGCCTTCGGTCGAGACGACGAAGGAGACGCGGCCGTAGGCGCGGTCGACCAGGATCGACAGGTAGAGTTCGCGCGAGATGTCGGCGCCGTCTTCGATGTAGAGACGGTTGACCTGCTTGCCGGCGTCCGTGGTCTGAGCGGTGACCAGGGTGTTGCCGAGCATTTCCTTGGCGTTCTTGACCACGTCCTCGATCGAGAAGGCCAGGCGCACGCCGCCCTTGGCGTCAGCCGGCAGTTCCTTGAACTTGCCCTTGCCGCGGCCGCCCGCGTGGATTTGCGACTTCACCACATAGAGCGGGCCAGGCAGTTGCTTGGCGGCGGCTTCGGCCTGGTCGGCCGAGGTGATGGCGACGCCTTCGGCGACCGGAGCGCCAAAGGCCTTGAGAACCTGCTTGGCCTGATACTCGTGAATGTTCATGTCTGATCCGCGCCGTTGGGAGGAGGGTTGTGGAAACTTTGGTCGCGCTTATAGGCGTCGCGCCTTCGCCTGCGCAACCGCCCCCCTCCTTATGGCCGTCAGAGCCTTTTCCTATGGCCCAAGCTGGGCTGGATCAGTCGACCCAGTCCTTCTTGAGGGTGCGCGAGGCGCCGAACAGCAGGGCCGAGGACAGCAGATAGAAGCCCATCCCCGTATAGATGGCCCAGCGCAGGCTCTCCTCGCCGAAGGTCGGGCGCAGCAGATCCGACATCCAGCCGAAGTAGTAGATGCCGACGGCGATCCCCAGCAGGTTGTTGATCAGCAGGAAGAGGGCCGAGGCCGTGGTGCGCATGGCCGGGGTCCCCAGATGCTGCACCGCCGCCGTGATCGGTCCCAGCCAGGTCAGGTTCAGCCCGGTCGGGATCAGGAAGATCAGGAAGGCCAGGGTCAGGGCCGCCGCCCCGTTCGGATTGGCGCCCGGCATCACCGCCCCGACCAGGGTGCCGGAGTTCATCGCCAGCAGGAAGCAGGGCACTGAAATCAGGAAGGCGATCGCGGGCGTCAGCGGATAGGCGCCCTTGGACTTCTTGCCCAGGCGGTCGGCCATGACCCCGCCCAGCCAGATGCCGGCCACGCCGCCGACCATGACGATGGCCGAATAATACCAGGCGGTCTGCGACAGGGTCAGGCCGAAGCTGCGCATGAAGAAGCTGGGCAGCCAGGCGGCGACGCCGTAACCGCACACCGAGGAAGATGCGGCGCCGAAGGCCAGCAGCCAGAAGCTCGGCTTGGGCGCCAGGGTGCGCACCACCTCGCCGAACGGCGGGGCCTTCTGCACGACCGGCGCGGCAGCGGGCGCGACGGCGACCGGGGCGTCCAGACCCCCGCGCTTGGGGTCCTTGACCGTCAGGCGCAGGATCGGCGCGACCAGGACGCCCAGAACACCCACGACGATGAAGGCCGTACGCCAGCCATAGGTCGCCGCCAGCAGACCCCCGACCAAGGTGCCCGCGGCCATGCCGAGCGGAATGCCGAAGGCATAGGCGGCGAGCGCCCGCGCGCGCTGCGACTTGGGGAAGTAGTCGGCGATCAGCGAATAGGCCGGGGCCACGCCCCCCGCCTCGCCGATGCCCACCCCCATCCGGCACAGGAACAGCTGGCCGAAGCTTCCGGCCACACCGCACAGGGCGGTGAAACCCGACCAGATGGTCAGGGCGGCGGTCATGATCCACACCCGGCTGACCCGGTCCGCCAGCCAGGCGATCGGGATGGCCAGGGTCGAATAGAGCAGGGCGAAAGCCAGACCGCCCAGCAGGCCGAACTGGCTGTCGGACAGCCCGAACTCGGCCTTCAGCGGCGCCGCCAGGATGCCGATGATCTGCCGGTCCAGGAAGTTCAGCATGTAGATGAGGATCAGGATCCCCAGCACATAATAGCGATAGCCGGGGGAGACGGCCTTCTCGCCGGCCTCCTCGGGCGCTGCAGCCTCGGACGTGGTCATGGCGTGCCCCCCTCGGGCTTGTTCTATTTGAACGGACGGTAGCGGCGTCGTGCGAGGACGCCAAAAGAAAAAGGGCGGCGGCTCTCGTCGGAACCGCCGCCCGCGATCAGATGATCAGGCGCTCAGGAGAGAAGTCCCGATCAGAACTTGTACTGCAGCGAGGCCGTGACCGTGCGCGGCGGGCCGTAGTAGCCGATCAGCGAGTTGTTGTAGGCGGCGCCGGCGAAGTTGTAGCCGCCGACGCGATATTCCTCGTCCGTCAGGTTTTTGCCATAGACGCCGACAGTCCAGGTGCGGCTCGGATCCGTCCAGACCACCGACAGGTCGACCAGGGCGAAGGCGTCCTGGTCCAGCACGGGGTTGGGGAACTCGAACTGGCTGTAGTCGTCGCGGTAGCTGACCGACGGGGTCACCGCCAGCGAACCGCCGGCCACGTCGCCGCGCCAGGTCAGGCCGAGGTAGCCCGTCCACTTCGGCGCGTTCTGCAGCACCACCAGGCTCGAGATGTCCTCGTACTTCTGGGTCGTCAGATTGTAGCGCAGGAACTCCTCGAACTTGGAGTCGAGGTAGCCGACGGCGAAGTTGGCCGTCAGGCTGTCGGTCAGGACCAGAGCGCCTTCCACCTCGGCGCCGAAGAACTTGGACGAGCCGACGTTGTCGACGAAGCTGGCGATGCCGCCCACGGCCGGAACCTGGGTGGTGACCTGCTGGTCCTGATACTCGTTGTAGAAGATGGCCGAGGCGAAGCTCAGACGACGGTCGAAGGCCGAACCCTTCAGGCCGATTTCATAGGAGTCGACCGTCTCCGGCTGATAGCCGTTGACCGTGTTCGGCGTCAGGATGGCGTCGCCGCGCATGTCGAAGCCGCCCGACTTGAAGCCCTTCGAATAGGAGGCGTAGCCGGTCAGGCGGTCCGAGAAGTCATAGGACAGCGAGGCCTTGGGCGTGAACTGGTCGAAGGTGTTCGAGCGCGTGTAGTCGGTGCGCAGCAGGATGGGGTTGCGCGCCGTGCCGCCCAGCAGCGGGCTGCGGGTCGCGCCCAGATAGTTGGCGCGGAAGACGTGACCGGTCTTGTCGTCCATCGTGTAGCGGGCGCCGAGGCCCAGGTGCAGGCGATCCGTCAGGTCCAGGTTCACATCGGTGAACAGGGCGATGCTGGTGGTCTCGACATAGCCGGCGGTGCCGATGACAATGCCGAAGTTCTGGGCGATGGTGTCGAAGGCGCCCGAGGCCGTGCCGTCCAGATAGAAGAGGCCGGCGACGCCCTGGATCCGGTCCGTGCTGAACAGGGCCTGGAATTCCTGGGTGAACTGGCGGTCGCCGTAGACGGCAGGCACGTCCAGCGTCGGCGCGGGCGTATTGTCGAAATCGATCAGGGTGTCGGTGTCGCCGGTGCGATAGGCGGTGATCGACTTGAACGACCAGACGTCGTTGAGATCAACCTGGGCGGTCAGCGACACGCCTTCGGTCGTCACCTTGTTCTTGTCGCCGAGGCCGGCGTATGTGTCATAGACGCTGCCGGGGACGCCGGAGCCCGGGCCGACGCCGGCCAGTTCGCGGTGGCCGTGACGCGGGTTCGACTTGTCCTCGACCCGGTCGTAGGCCAGGCGGAAGAAGGCGTTGTCGTAGGGCTGGAATTCGACGCTGACGCGACCGGCCAGAACGTCCTTGTTGTAGTGCTCGGCGCCCGTGTTCAGGTTCTCGCCGTAGCCGTCGCGGTTGTAGCTGGCGATAGCGCCGCCGATGCGCAGCTTGTCGGTGACGGGCATCGAGCCCTGGGCCAGCAGGTCAACCTGGTTGTAGCTGCCGTAGGCGCCGCGCAGGGTCAGTTCCGGCGAATCCGGGTCCAGACGCGAGGTGACATACTTGATGGCGCCGCCGACGGTGTTGCGCCCGTACAGCGAACCTTGCGGGCCGCGCAGGACCTCGATGCGCTGGATGTCGAAGATGTCCAGCACCGCGCCCTGGGGACGGGCCACATAGACGTCGTCCACATAGAGGCCGACGCCGGGCTCGAAGCCCCACAGCGGGTCCTGCTGGCCGATGCCGCGGATGAAGGAGATCAGGGTCGAGTTCGAGCCGCGCGCGACCTGAACCGTGGCGTTCGGGGTCTGCTGCTGCAGGGCGGTGATGTCGGTCGCGCCGGTTTCTTCCAGACGCTCGGCGCCCAGGGCCGAGACCGAGACCGGCACGTCCTTCAGGGTTTCCTCGCGACGGCGCGCGGTGACGACGACGTCGTCGATGCTGGAGACCTGGGTCTCGGTCGAGGCTTCCTGCGCCACGGCCGAGGCCGAGAGCGCACCCCAGGCGGCGCCCGCCAGCAAGACGGTCTTCACGAGTCTGTTCATTTGGATCCCAATCCTGATTTCCAGCCCAATCGACGCTTTTATTCAGCGTTCAATGATTTTCACGGAAGGTGCCGATCTTTCACCGGTCTGTCAAACGGCCACGCTGAAGGCCGCCGCAAATCCGCCGCCCCTGTGGCGCCGTTGCACTGAGGGTCGAAGCACGACTAGCTTGCGCGCATGAAATCCGTCGACGACCTCGCCCCGGCCCTTCCGCCCGTCACCGCCGCCCCGGCGCGACGCGGTCGCCCCAAGAAGACGAAGACCGCCGCGGCGGGCGAGACCCGCGACGCCATCCTGAACGCCGCCGAGGATCTGTTCTCCAAGCACGGCTTCTATGGCGTCACCATCCGCGAGGTGGCGCGCGAGGCGGGCGTGGATACGGCCCTGGTCCACTACTACTTCGGCGCCAAGAAAGAGCTGTTCGACGCCGTCTTCATCCGTCGCGCCGAGGTCTGGAACAACGAGCGGGTCGCCGCCGTCGATCGCTACGCCGAGGCCGCGGGCGAGGCCATGACCCTGGAGGGCCTGTTCGAAGCCTTCCTGCGCCCGCCCTTCCAGTGGTCGCTGAAAGGCGGCCCCGGCTGGAAGCACTACGCCGCCCTGGTGGCCCAGACCAACGCCAACCCGGCCTTCGGCGGCGAGACCATGGCCCGCTATTTCGACCCGGCCATTCGCCGCCTGCTGGAACTGGTCAAGCGCATCCATCCCGAAGCCCGCGACGAGGAGCTCTACTGGGCTTGGCACAACCTGTCGGGCGCCCTGACGCTGACGCTGGGCGAGACCGGGCGTCTGGACCGCCTGTCCGGCGGTCTGTGCAGGTCCGGCGACCTGGACAGCGCCTGCGACTACATGGTGCGCTTCGCCGCCGCCGGCTTCCGCGCCGTCTGCGGTTCGAAAACGAGCGCCTGATGCCCAGCCTGCTTCAGGGCAAGGCGCGCGACGTCGCGCGCGGCCTGATCGTCGCGGTGGTGGCCGGCGCCTTCCTGGCCTTCAGCGGGGCCTTCGGCTCCGGCGGGACGCCCCTGGGCCAGAGACTGATCTACTGGATATCCATGCTGGTGCTGGGCGGTCTCTGGGGCCACGTCTGCGGCGCCCTGGTCACGCGTTTCATCGACGCCGACGCCCGGCCGTGGACGACGGCGGCGATCCTCACGGCGGTCATCACCGGTCCGCTGACCCTCGGCGTCTGGGCCGCGACGGGCCTCTTCTTCTACCAGCGACTTCTGTCGATCGGCGTGCTGCTGAACTTCCTGCCGGCGGTGCTGCTGATCACCGCCGTGCTCAGCGTCCTCAACGTCTTTCTGGGCCGTGAGCGCCCGGTCGAGACCCACGCCTCGGCGCCCGGCGCCGCGCCCGCCCGCTTTCTCGAGCGCCTGCCGCCAAAACTGCGCGGCGCCCGTCTGATCGCGGTCCAGGCCGAGGACCACTACCTGCGCCTGCACACGGATCGGGGCTCGGACCTGATCCTGATGCGCCTGTCCGACGCCCTGGCCGAGCTGGAAGGCCTGGAAGGCGCCCAGACCCACCGCAGCTGGTGGGTGGCCAAGGACGCCGTCGCCTCCGTCGCCCGTGGCGACGGCCGCGCCGCCCTGACCCTGGACAGCAACCTCACCGCCCCCGTCAGCCGCCGCTACGCCAAGGCCCTGCGCGAGGCGGGGTGGTGGTGATCCCCCATCCGAATGTCCGCTACAGGGTGGGAAGCGGACCTATCAGGCAACGGCCTTCGGCTCCGTGCAGCGGCGGTTAACGCAAGGTCCGCGGCACGTAGTAGCGCATCATCACAAGCAGAGCGGCGAGCACTGCGATAATGATCAAAAGCCGCACCCAGCGAGGGTGCGCCCACCGAGGAAATACAGACGGATCTGAGCCTAGGGGGAGCGACTTTCCCTGATTCACGATCCGCATGACGAATACCGATCCGATCAACAGCGCCAACATGAGCGCGAGCTTGGCAAGATCCGACGTCATTTGGTTCCAAGCACTCGCGTTGGATTAGGTGGCTGCGCGTGATGGTAGCACTAGGCCGTCCCTCGACAATCGCCCAATGTCCGCAACGGGTCGAGGCCGTGTAAAAACCTGTTGGGCCACGGGGAGACGGTAGTGGCGACGAGGCGCGGAGCGCCTCCTTCTCAGGCTCTGATCGCTTCCATCAGG
>NZ_JBIAFA010000005.1:0-443091 GCF_042869015.1 Brevundimonas sp. NPDC007368
CCCTGATGGAAGCGATCAGAGCCTGAGAAGGAGGCGCTCCGCGCCTCGTCGCCACTACCGTCTCCCCGTGGCCCAACAGGTTTTTACACGGCCTCAGTCAGATCCGGCCACTCACCCCACCGCCCCTGGCCGCGCTTTGCGCATAAGGGCCATTTCCAGAAAGCGCATTTGCCGTTCCTATGCTTCGTCACTCATGGGCCGCACGGCAGAAGAACTGACTGCTTCCCGAACGCTAGACCCTTCGAATAACCTTCGTTTCGACAAGAGCGTTTAGATGCGCGCGTAGGTCCGTCGGAATGTGTCCGCCGCTGATCAGGACGCCAGCTTCCATGTTCTTCTCAAGTGCGTGACCTGTCAGGTTCGCGCTGGTCAAGAATGCTGCGTTCCCATCTGCAACAGCCACTTTCGCGTGAACTCTACCTTCGATGAACGGTGCCGGCCGGTCAGTCCAGGCATACAAGATCGCAGAGGGCACACAGCGCCGCATCGTAGCGATAGGGTCTACAGATAGGCTCCCGCCATGGCTCGTCGACGTCTCCAGAAGAACTCTTACATCCACGCCGCGGGCGGCTGCAGCAGTCAATGCGTTGACGACCGAGGAGACACTATATGCCACGAAGCTGACGAGGAAGAGGTCAGTCTGTGCGTGACCGATGAGATCTAAGAGCACCTGTGCTGTCCGACGTGTTGCGACGAAGGGTGTTGTCGGGCCAGTCCAAACTAGTTCAACACTGCTCTCCGACTGCACCTGTTGGCGAGCAAACGCAGCCCCGACCAAGATACCAGCCAGCACATCGCCTGATATTCCCGTATGCTTCCACGCCGCTATCAGACGATCAAGCGCTACGCGAGCAGCCGGCGTAGTCACGAGCTGGTGCAGCCCCCCATCTCTCTTGGTAGGCACCGAGCCACGGAGACGATCAGCAAGCGCTTCGACTCTCAACGGAGACAGCAGGGCTACGAGGTCCGTGATTGCGATCAGTATCGCTTCCATCAAACGGTCTCGAAGAATGCTGCATCGGGGTTTTCGAGAGTAGGTACGACGAGGGAGCGATCGAGATGGCGATTCCCGCGCTCACAGGAAGTCTCCGAGACGAACGAACAGGCGTGACACGCCGCACCGTGAAGCGATTGATCTTTGCTCGGATCATGTTCTGCGCAGAGGGGATCGGAGGCACAGATGTGGGCGCGGTCCAGCGCCTGGCGTAGAAGTCGGCTCAGATTCTCGGGCTTCCCGAGCTCTACCAGTCCGCCAAGGGTACCGTCGGAGTCGGCGGCAGCCGTGTAGATGAGAAATCCGGCTTGATCCTTGCCGTCCTCGACTTCTGCGTAGATCCGCTCACGAATGCTCGCGGCATTGTAACCGCACTCCAGGGCTAGTTCCCGGATCAGCATATGCGCGAGGGTGTGTAGCATGACATAGCGAACGCCCGGATAGCCTTCGTTCGGATCCAGGTTTCGCTTGTGACGCCATCCGCGGTGCCCTTGTCTAAGCCGAGCATCAAGCGCTTTCACAGCATCCTTGTCCGCCCATATTTTTAAAGTGTCGACGTCGAAGCGGATGAAAATTCCTTCACCGTGAACCTGCGTGGCAGGCACCCAGTTGGGCGCCGCGCGTGCAAGAGGTGCACGTGGAGCTGCCTGGGTGCCCGTGCCCTCATCCGGGGACTCGACCCTCGTGAACCCAAGGAGGGCATTCACCTCTCGAAGCCGTTCAAGCAACAGCACGCGTGTTATCGACGAATTGAAACCCGAGGGAACGCCGACCTTTTTGCTCATGAAATGCGGATAGTCGGTGGGCGGATTCTCAGCCGTGAGCACATCCCATTCTGGCCCTTTAAGGTCACTTTGCTCGACGGTCGATCCACCATTGCGATGGGTTTCTATTGCGGCCCAGATCTGCTCGTCGGTGAACTGCTCAATGCCGGGCAGCTGAGCTGTCTTCTTCAAGGTCCTGACGACGAACGCGACCTCGGGGGCGGAACCGACGTCTTCGAAGAAGGTCCAGCCGTCCGCGATAAGCTGCGTCAAAGGACTTCCGGTCTGCGGAATCGCGAGAACCGAGAGTGTGACAGGAAACCAGCTGTTGGTCGCGCCGAGGAGGATGGCGCGAGGCTCCTCGGTGCAATCCTCCTCGAAGCGATCCACGTGTGGATGTCGGCCTCGGCAGGCCGGCAGATTGTCTCGCCCCGCCTGACCGAAAGCCTGCGCCATGTTCTTCGATGCGCTGCAGCCGTCACACTTGACCCAAAGGTTTTCGGTTTGGAGAGAGGCACCGCTCTCAAAGAATCTCAGCGTCGCTCGACATGTGCTGGGCCCACCGTGAACGAACCAGTGCCACGCAAAGTCATCCAGATGGCCTGTACGACATGCCATGAGGAAACGGGCTGGAACCGCATCGGCATCTCTGGCCCTTTGACTGTTGCTCGATCCTCGACACCCCTCGTGAACGAAGCGCGTCGCTTCCGGGCGATACCTGTTCTCTTTCAACTTGAATAACCCTGCGTCATAGGGCGACAGCAGTCCGCATTTCACGCAACGCAGCCATCTGGGGAAAGGCTTTACGGGCACGCCGATCAGCGCCTCGGCAGAAAAGGGGTCAACGATGTCCCTTTCGCCGATAGGGGGCATACGCAACGAATCGATCTGAAGGCCGAGCACGCTCCGGACATTGGCCAGCAGGCGCGCCTCCTGGATCGGCTGACATCGATCTTTCTCCCAGCGATCGATCCCCATCGTGACCACCGACATGTTCGGGAGGTCAATCAGGGCTCCTGGACCATAGGTCCAAAGCAACTGGCTCGGTCGGATCTCTCCTACGGGTGTCCTGCTCATTGCTGATCCTCCTCGGCCTTAGCCACCCTCGGTCGCCAAGTCGGATCACTGGTCGATCGGCCATCCTCCATCACGAGCCTCACTCCAGGCTCAACCTCGCGCATCGACATCGGAACGGTCCAGTCGGTCCAAGGCTTAATGCCGGGCGCTGAGAGCAGCGGATAGGCGGTGGGACCCGCGCCATGCTTCTGGTAGACGAGCGTGCGGCCGCCGACGCCCGCTTCATTGGCCCAATCGTCAGCGCGGCTCTTCATCTCGGCTTCGGTCAGGGTCTTCTTCCCCGAGTCTTCCGTGACTTCCCAGGTGCGAGCGGCGACGGCGCCTATCGTATCCAACATCTCTTTGCGGCTCGGACTGTTCATGGCGCCAGCGCCGTCATTTGCCGCGAAGGGACCATAGGAGTGACGCATGATGGAGAGCATCGCGCCGGAGAGCCCTCGGTCCAACGCCCGTGGCGAGAACGGGGTGACGGACTGAGCCTCGACGTGCTGATAGAAGGTCGCGTGGTAATGCTCGAAGGTCTCGTAATGCGATAAGTCCCGAGGCCGCGCCCAGGTCAACACAGTGGCCACCAGTCCTGGCGGCGTTCGGCCCACACGGCTGGTCGCCTGGATGTACTCGGCCGTTCCCTTGGGTTGGCCGTTTACGACCATCACTCCGAGTCGATTCACGTCGACGCCGACCGACAGCATGTTCGTCGCGAGAACGGCATCGATCGGCCGGGCCTCCCCTGGCTTCCTGTTGGTCATCCATCTGCCTAGTGCCGGGTCGAAGGCGCCATCAAAAGGAACCTCAAGCTGATCGAGGTATCTCGGGATGTCCTGACTCGAGACGCGCGAGGTCAGTTCACTGACTTCTTCTACGCGACGCTGAGAGAGCCCCGGCCGGTCCACCAGGCTCATATCGACTCGGAAAGAACGCGTTTGGACGTCGTCTTCGGCCAGACGCTTCATCCCTCCGAGCTCTCGCAGCGAGTTGAAGTAGCCGACGAGGGTCATATAGGGGTCAGCCACAGGGCCGAACCGATCGAACAGCGCCTGAGCGGCGGTCAGGAACGCCGTGTACGTCCTGATCAGCACAGCAGGACGCGAGCTGCCGGGCGCACAGACGCCCATGTACCGCCGTCCGGGCTTGTCGCTGATCGGCCTTTGGACTGAGAAGAAGTTGTCTTCGACGTCCAGGCCCGAAGGTGGGAACACCGAGACACGGCGCATGAACACATTGCGCACCTGATCATCGGCCCGCCGCACGGTCGCGGTGGAGGCTACGACTTTGGGGCGGACCTTCGTGCCGCCCAGAGCCCAGCTGCTCAGCTCGTCGACGGCCGTTTCGTACAGACCGACCATGGTGCCCAACGGGCCGCTTATGAGATGGAACTCGTCTTGGATGATGAGGTCGGGCGGCCTTATTGCCCGGACCGGCTTCACGCTCGCGGCCGGATGCGAGCCTCTCGCTCGGTGTCCAGTGCCGCAGTCGTGGCTCGGCCAGAGCAAGCCATGGCGTCCGCACTCCTGATCGACGCGGCCGAAAAGGTTCCGCACCTCGGGGCGCCAAGCCATCATCGCAAACTTGTCGACGGTCGCGATCATCATCGTCGGCGGGCGATGATAGATTTCCTCGTCGACGACTTTCACGGGAAGCCCAGGGTGAGGCTGCCCAGTGGATTTCGCCTTCGAGAAATCGCAGCTGCCCAGCTTGTCGCCACAGTGGATCAGCGTTCGGCCAGCGATCCTGTCGACCTCGATGTCGCGACCACCGGAGATCTCCGATCCGCACCAAGGGCAGCTGGTCAGCTGTGCAGGCGATGCAATGCCTGCCTTGTTACGATCGTTGTTTCGAATGGCCTCGACAGCCTGGTGAGACGCTTCGGTCGTGCCCGGTGTCACGCGATTGCCGACCCAGAGACCGAGCGTAAACGGATCCTTGCCCCAGGTTTTGTCGTCTGCACGACGGATGACCTCCATTGCGCAGAGCAGCGTCGTCGCTCTCTGGAACTGCTGCAGGGTCAGTAGTCGCAGCGTGTAGCGCATGATGACGGCGAGACCGCGTGATGCGTCGAGGCCGCCGAGATCGTTCTTCAGTCGGCGCATGGCCATGGCGAAGGCCGCCACACCGAGATAGGCCTCAGTCTTGCCACCACCCGTCGGGAACCAGAGGAGATCGGCGAACGCCTCGACCGGCTTCGTCCGGTCCGGGTGTGTCGGATCGGCGAGCGACGGGATCGACAGGAGCAGGAACGCAAGCTGGAACGGGCGCCACGATCTGTTCTTCGGGACGTCCAAAGTGGTCACGTCGACGGCTTCGTTCCGTCTGCGCTTCAGAGCGTAGATGCTTCGGACACGCTGCATGGCCATGGATCGGTTGGCGAAGCGGAACGCCTCCAGCGCCTTCGGATCGGCGAAGAGCGTGCCCATGCCCTCTCGAAGGCGGCGCAGGATCTCCTCGCAGCGCTGAATGACGTCCTTGCCCGGATCATTGAAGCCGGTGATCCCCGACCCCAGCCGTATTTTCTGTTCGCCCATCCAAACGGCGTAATCGTCGACGAGGCACGAAAGGGCGTCGCGCAGCGCGTCCGGCGCCATCTCCGCCAGCCGCGTCATGTCGAGCCAGCCCTCGTCAACCATGCGCCGCATGGCAGGGCGGTCCCTGGGATCAAGGCCCGGCGTTTCGGTGACGGCGACTTCGTAACGCGGGATGATCTCTGTTCTGACGCGATGGGCCTTCGTAGGGTTCTCGGGCGTCGTGTCGGCGTGAACGGACACCCCGTGTCCGACCGCGAACTCCAGCCTGTTGCGATAGATGAGCGCGAGACGGTCGCGCTCCGGGTCGTCGACGACCACTTCGTTGGTGGGGCGACGCCGAAAGACCGACTTGTCCCCGTGATCTTTGGGAGCCTCAACGGTGATCTCCGGCTGGAACAGCCACGCGCGGTCCTTGTTGTCTTCGGGTTCCAACTGCCCGTTCACGAGAAACAACGTGACGAGGCGCTCCCCCTTGTTGTTCGTCCGAACCGTCCCCTGCAGTCGGACGTCCGGTTGATCGGCATCGGGAGTGGACGGCTTGATCGGCCCGTCGACGAGCGGAACCGTGATACCCCCACCACACGGGATGCGCTGCCAGACCCTGACCTTCACCTCCTCCTGGTGACCGGTCTGGCGATTCTTCCGCTTTTTGACGATGTCGTGTTCATCGTTGGGGACCCGCTCGTACCGTCCCCACCGTGCATCGACGGCCAGCTTCCCGACGTCGGGCGCCACGCAGAAGGTAAGGCCCATGCTGGAGGGAACCAGCGACTGGTTGTTCGTCGTGTCGATCTCGTCGAGCGCGTCGTCTTCGGGCTCCACTCGGCCCGAAGCACTGGCGAACTCGGCGCCGGGCTCGTGGAGTGGCGCCGTCCGCTCATCCTCGTGTTCGCCAGCCTCCTCGGCTGCCGAGGCCGGTTCGCCCCGTGCCGCCTGGTCGTCATCCGGCCGGCGCGGCGCCAGCTTGCCGACCAGATAGCGGTCGCGGACGCTCATGTCCTTGATCAGCTCATGGGGGCCACCGGCGGGGCCGAGCAGATCGTCACGTACGGCGAGTTCCAGGAGGTCGCGGGTGTAGACGACATCGTTGATCAGCGGCACTGCGTCGGGGCTAGGAACGCCGAGCGGCGGTAGGATGCGAAGGAACTCGTCCCATGGCAGTCGCCCGACCGACCCCTTTGGTGCAGTCAGGCTGAGTTTCGCAAGCGGCACCGACGGATCGACGACGTGCTGATGATCGAAATGAATCGTCGCGCCATGGAGGTCCGACCGGACACGAAGGATTCGGCCAACTCCAGAAACGTGACCGCTATCGCTCAGAACGATGACCCAGTGGCCTTTCTCCAGCGCGTCATGGCCGGTAGGTCCGTCCGCGATGCGCACGGAATAGCGAGTCGAGCCAGATGCGCTCTTGATGATCCAAGCGTTGACGGATGGCTCGATGGTCGTGGTCAAATCTGCCATGGTCAATTGCCCCCCTCAATTGTTGGAGAAAGAATATCGTCGAGGTCGAGTGTCAGCACGGATCCAGAAGTACTGCGCGATGTGCGCCCCCGCGCTTTGCCAGAGCCAACCGTCCCGCCATGCAGACCTCGGTCGACTTTTTCCTGGTATCGCTGCCGGTTTAGCTCAATGAGCTTGGCAAGCACGAGATCCCGCGTTTGCTCATCCAGGCCATGATGGCTGGAATTTGCATTTTTATCATCGGTATCGTCTTGAAAGCCATGAGCTAGGTCAAGACCGCTCCAGCCGTAGGCATCCGCCACGCCGGCGTCAATGCGTTCGAGAAGATCGCGCATCGCAACGATTTCAGTGTCACCGGAAGCAGATGAATGAACGGCGTTCATCGCGTCCGTCATGCCAGCCGAGTTTCGACGGCTCCATGAAACGAGAGTGTCCTGAAAGTCTCTGGCTGCAGCGATGGCATCTTCAGGCACATGCCCTTTTGGGAATGGGAACGTCGCAAGCGCTTCACTGACGGAGAGTGTCAGCGTGTTGTTGTCCCCTCCCAGGCTGCGAACAGAATAATTGCGCAGCCAAATTTGGAACATGGAACTCAAGCATATTGGGTGGACGTTTTTGTTGGCCTCTTCCACGAGCACGACCTTGTTCGTGTATATCCATTCCGTCGGCGCCAGAACGCAGATCGGATATTTTGCGGCCTTCGCAAACGCGATGAACTGAGGGCGGGCACGAAGCTGACGCATTTGCGCAGCGCGATGGTTCCAGAACTGCCACCACCGATCGACAAGCCCCTTGTAACTCTTGAGGGCTTTCGGGGTTCGAGTGGGCAATACGATTTCGATGAGAAACCGATAGGCGATCGGCCACTCGGTTTCGATCGTTTCCAGTGACAGGTCGGCGATGTCGAGAGCCCAACGCTCAACCCGAGTGAGTGAAGTGCTCGTGATGTCGTTGCCGGTAATGTAGGGCCGTAACAGAGAGCCGCTTTCAGAGCGAAGGCGCTCGAACCATGGATGTTCCTCGGTGAGGACGAACGCCAGCCCTTTGCTGTTGTCGACTCCCGCAAAGGCGAACAGAGTGTCGGGGAGTGCCTTTGGTTCCCATCCCCCGCCGATCTCGGGTTGGAGCCTGGGACCAATTTTCTCACATTTAATGCCGTCGCAGTTCCGAAGGCCGGTCCATCCTCCCTTCCGAAAACACGCGATAGCGATCACGGTGGAGGCGGCCCCTGGCCACGGCATACCCTTTCGGGAGAAGTAGAAGTCTCCTTCGACAGCTATACGTTCCAGCCCAACGGAAACAGCGCTGCCCTCGGCGATGTTGTTCGCCGCTAGCAGTCCATAGGTTCCGCCATGTCTCAGTAGTGCGGCCGCCCGACGATGGAAGACGACCGAGAGGTCGATCTTTCCGGGAGCTACCTCCAAGATCATCTGCACGACGCGCTGGTACGCAGCTCCGTAGGTTCCCTTCCACAATCTATTGCCAAGGAACGGCGGATTTCCGACGAAGGCGTCAAAACCAACGTTGGCGCGAAGGAAGACCTCCGGAAATTCCAGCGGCCAGTGAAAAGGACGCCCACGCTGTTCGGCGACAAAGTCACTCATGAGGTCGGACTGAGCCTGCGCCGCAAGAGTCCGACGGGCATCGACCCCACCATCCGAAGCTCGGTCGGCCGTTGTGGAGAGAGCAGCGAGACGCTTTTCTAAGTCCCCACCATTTCCCGTCGCGATTACGAGCCCGATGAAGGCGTCCGCGATCAGCTCCGACGTCGCAAGCGTCGCACTTGATTGAGCGTCGAGTGCAGCCATCGCCTCGACGTCGTGAATGTCACGGATGGGAATCTCTCGGAGGCGCGCGCGGAGTTCGAGCGCCTTGTCGACCGCTGACCGGATCGTCCGACCGAACAACCGCAACTGTGCCTTGCTCTTCGGATTCATGTCGAGCTCAACCAGTTGCCCGAGATCGTAAATGCCGAGAAGGCTATCGCCACTGCGAAGATTGTGGTCGAGGAAGCCGAAGGGCCGTCCCTTGGACATCGTCGTAAGCCAGAGCGACAACTTGGCCAGTTCGACGGCGAGCGGGTTCCGATCCACGCCATAAAGGCAACGCTCGGCGATGAGACGCCGCGCGAGGATCGCGCGCTCTTCCGGATCCTGCGACAAGGGCTCGAACCCAGCTGCATTGCTGTCGCCAAGGATGCGACCTTCGCTATCGATCCGCCTATCGCCTTTCTCAGTCACCGACCAGGCTTCGACCAAGCGATCAGAGAGCCAGCGACAGGCCTGAACGAGGAACGCGCCGGATCCCATGGCGGGGTCACAGATCTTGAGGTCGAGCAATTCCCCGGCGCTCTTCAGCTCCCAGTCCTCGGGCGCCTTGCCCTCGGCTGGCCCGCGATAGGCGACTGGCGTCAACGTCTCCTCAACGATCTTCTCGGTGAGGCTCTTTGGCGTGTAGTGCGTGCCGCTCTCTCGCCGGTCGGCGCCGAGCACGACGACAAAAGCACCCGAATGGTGGACCAGCGGATAACCCCAGGGGTCGGTCCGCAGGAGAGACGCATAGGTCAAGATACGGTCACGAAGACCGATGTCACCCCGGCAGACAGTGAGCAGTCGCGCAGCAACGCGATCATCCGACGACCGCTCAAGGGCGTTGCGAATGGCGGACTCCGAGCGTTCGCTCCGTTCCTTCAACAGCTCGGCGACTCTCGCCGCACCATCGAGGCGCGCCGACTCCATCTCGCCGAGTGTCACGCGCGGGCTCTTGGCTTTCGCGCCGCTGTCGAGTTCCAGCGTCACGTCGTCGACGCGCTTCACCGTGCGTTCGAGGAGGCCTTCATAGACGTGGCCGATCTGCTCCACGTCGAGTGCGCGGTATGACAGCGTGCGGCCTTCAAAGGTCTGGATCGCTTCCAGCAGCAGGAGAACGGTGCGGTCATCGATCGGCAGCGGTTCGGCCGGGTCGGTTCGCCAGTTCGTCCCCTTCTTACGACCTTCGAGGAAGGGATAGCGATCGGGATCGAACAGTGACCCACCGAGCGCGGGCAGCCGCAGCGTCGGATGATCGATACCGCCATACACGCCACGAAACAGGGCGAGCAGCCGAGACCAGGCGGATCTGCGACGCTCCAGGATTTCTTCAGAATCCGCCCGCAGCTGCATCCGCAGGCTGGAGATAGCGTAGAAAGAGTCGTAGCGCGGATCGCCGAGCAGCAGCAGTCCGCGTTCTTCGGCTGCCAACAAAAAGACGAGCCGCATCATGACCGTCAGCCCGGCCTCGTAGAGCTCTCGCGGATCGACGTCGCGCAAGAGCTCACGATTGCGATCCTGATCGGCGCGGTCGAGAGCTTGGACGAGCACTTCGACGGCGCGCCGGACCTGTTCTCCGAGCGCCTCCGTCACGTCGTCCTGGTGCTTCAGGGACCGCTCATAGAGCGCCGGCAGCTTGCCCTTGTCGGGCCCGAAGAGGCGGCGGATCCCCAGAAGGCTGACGAAGGCGCGGAGCGTTTCCGGTTCCTGGCCCCAGAGCCGCGCATACCAGCTCGCGAAGCCCGCTACGGCGCCAACGGGCGCGTGGACGAGCATCCAGCGCTCGCCATTGGTCACGACGCCAATGGGGCATCCCGTCGCCCGGAGCAGAGCGACCATCCGGTCGGCCGGGGTGATCGCGAGGCCATCGAAACGGCGCGTCGCTTCAAGATCGGTGTCCGGCTCGTAGACGTGGATGAGCAGGAGCGGCTCGTCGGCGTTCGTCGGATTCACGATGGCCATATCGGGCGCGACCGTGACCCTGTGTTCGGGCATCGAGACAGTCAGCTGCTCGGGCAGCGTCGCCCCGCTGCGAAGCACCGTCTCGTCCATTTCCAGTGCGGTGACCAGCACGTCGTCGATCCAGGCCGCGTGCAAGGCCGGGAGCTCAAGATCATCCATGTCGACAGCGTCGCGCCATTCTTCATAGGTGCGACGCAGCCGCGGGGCTCGGCCGGAAGGCAGAGCTTCGAGGCCTTGCGGGAAGACATCCCGCAGCACCGGCGCCGCCAGAAACGGCCCGGAGACTTCGATGAGGTTCAGCCACTCGTGATCGTTGCTCATCCGCGCTTCTCCGTCGCGAGGGATTTCGGAACCAGCAACACCACGGCCACGGGGAAGGTATGCTCGACGGCGTTGGAGTGCCGTTCCTCGATCGCGCGCAGTTCCTGCTCGCGTTCCTTCGGGATCCGGACCAGGCGTGCTTCGAGGGCCGCTCGGTCACGCTTGAGCTGAGTGCGTTCGTCCTCGGAAAAAAGAGAAAGCTGCACGGGTTGCTGCTCTGCCGCGATCTCGGCCTTCAGCGCTCGTTCGAGATCATCCAGGACTTGGCGGATGTCCTCGGCCTCATTGCGCTTTCGGGCCTCGATCATGTTCACGAGGAAGCGTAGCCGGTCTTTCGAGCGTGCATCGACGGCTGCCAGAACGGAATCACGCTGTTTGTCGAAGCGCGTCCTCAAGGCGTCGAACGTCGCGTCGGACAGGGCCGCGGGTTGCGACTCCTCCAGCCATCGTCGAACCTCCCCGACACGTTCTTCCCGCCGGAAACCGGCATCGCGCAGATAGCCGCCAGCCTCCGTGAGCTCCTCGTGCAGACGATGATGGTTCCCGCCGGTCACGACGAGCCGCGACATCACCACCACGGCCGGTCCCTCGATCCGCCCATCCGGAAGCGACCGCACGGTCACGCGGTGAAGCTTCTTTACGTCGTCACGGGCCCAGATCTCCGCCCGCAGGAGACGCAGACTCATCTGAACCAGTCGGTGGTTCAGGTGGACGAGGACGACGTCGTCACGGCCCTTGGCGACCTCGTGATCGAAGGTGATCGGGCGGACCTTCTGCGTGTAGGGGTGTTCTAGACCCTCGAGGCATCGGGACCAGGAGCCCGAGAGCGGCGGCATTCGGAAAACCGTGCCATCCGGTGAGCCAGCCAACGAAACGGGCTCCAAGTCGGTTTTGTCCGCATGACGCAACGCCGTGCGTACCGCCCGCTCGATGTGGTCGGGCACGAGCCTCTGTTCGTGCCGGGTCTCGTTCAGCCGCTCATGGAGTTTGCCCACACGTTCGCGAAGGTCGCGCTCCGCCTTCACGAAGCGGCGAGATTTCTCCATCCGGGCTTCGGCTTGTCTTGTGTCGAGATCGCGGCGGCGACCCTCGAGCAGGTCGGGCAGTTGAGGCGCGATGACAGGGTTCACGCTCCCCATGTCGGCGCGCATCGCATCCAATTTTCGAAGCGCACGCAATATATCGCTGCCATGCCCCCCCTCGGCATCCACCGGATGCCAGATGACGACCTCGCTCGCGCGTTGACCGTGACGGTCGATGCGCCCGTTCCGCTGTTCCATCACGTTCGGGTTGTACGGAATTTCGAGGTGGATCATCAGATGGCAGTGGTTCTGGAGATCGATGCCCTCGGAGGCGGCATCGGTCGCCAGCAGTATCCTCACCGGGGATTCCGAGGGGCTGGCCTGGAACGCGGCTTTCACGCGCTCACGTTCTTCCGGGTCCATGCCGCCATAGATGAGAGCCAATCGCTCGCCCCCGAAGCCGTGGGATGCGAGGATCTCCTGCATCCATTGCTGAGTGGCGCGATACTCGGTGAACAGGATCACCCGCTCGTTCGTCCACCTGTCACCGTCCTTCAGGTGGCTGGCCAGCCAATCCAGCACGGCGGTGGCCTTGGCGTCGGTTCGACGAGCCGCCTGTTGGGCCCAGGACCGTAACCGGTCGAGCATCCGGCGTTCTTCGTCGGTCGGTGGCCGGACGTGCTTGCCCGCTTCTTCGATCGCTTCAGCTTCAGCGGCATCCCGCTGTGCGTCGTCTGCGTAGTCTTCCTCGGTCTTCGCTATCGCCCGCCGAAGGATGCGGTCATCGAATTTCTTCTGACGGCGATCGCCAGCCGCCCGACCTTCGATCGTCGCGATATGCCGCTCCAGTGACGCTGCGAAGGCTGCGGGGGACGATGACAGGCGCTTGCGCAGCAACTGGTGCACGAAGTGATCGACGGCCCGCCCTCCGTCAGCACCACCTTCGCGGCTCTTGATGTATGCTTCCAGCTGTCGCCGGGCATCCCTCTCGTCTTCGCTATACTCCACCGGCAGCGCCTCGAGCCGTCGCTCGGGGTAAATTCGCTTGCCATTCGCATCGACTAGATCGCTCTTCAGCCGACGGACCATCACCCGGGCGAGCTGGGGATCACTTGGGAGGACGTTTCTCGCGAACCTCTGATCATCGAGAAGTTCGAGGAGCGCGGTGAAGGATTCAGTGTACCCGTCGTGCGGCGTGGCTGTGAGAAACAGTTTGTGCTGGAAGTGTGGCGCGGCCAGACGAACCAGACGGGTCCTGAGGCTTTCGACAGCGTAGCGGCCGACGGTCGGGGCGACGTTGTGAGCCTCGTCGATGATCAGCAGGTCGAACTTCCTGGGATGGCTGACGTGCGGGGGTAGTGCGTCCCGCAGAAGACGCAAGCCTTCACCCTGCTTGGCCCAGTCCATCGATGTGATGAGACGAGGAAAAGACGTCCATGGATTGGCGTGGAGACCTCGCTCACGGCGCAGACGCTTGACGTAGTCCGTATCGACGATCCGGAACTCGAGTCCGAACTTCTCCTGCATCTCGACGCGCCACTTTTCCTGCAACGAGGCAGGGCAGAGCACCAGGACCGTGCGGGCACGGTGACGCAGGAGCATCTCTTGAACGACGAGCCCTGCCTCGATGGTTTTCCCCAGGCCGACGTCGTCGGCGATCAGAAGATTCGTGCGCGCCATGTCGATCGCGCGCACGAGCGGATCAAGCTGATAGTCCTCGATGCTGACACCGCTGCGGAATGGCGCCTGCAGATAGCCGCGATCCGCGTTCGTCGCTGCGCCCCAAACCACCGCATCCAAGAAGGCTTGAAGCGTGGAGGAGTCATCCAGCCCGGTCATGCGCGGTAGTCCGGCCCGCTCGATCACATGCGCTCCGGGCTCCAGCTCCCAGAGGACTTCGATCTCTTCACCCAGCGCATCCTCGTCGATCGAGGCCAGCCGGACGAGATGCCGCTTAGGAAGTCCGGGGGCAACCGAACCGCCTTCGACCTCGGAGACGATCCATTGGCGGCGGCGAGTCTCGACCAACTGGCCCGGCTCAGGCGCAGTGGCGTGAGCGACCTCGGCCACTATTTCATCTGCGGTCATCGGCATAGATGGGCCCCGTTCTTTCTGCGAGCGTCGACGAGTTCGGCGATGCGGTTCGCGGCTTGGATGGCGTCTTCGTGTTCCCAGATCCGGATCGTCTCCCAACCGAGAGCAGTCAGCCGCTGATCGGTATCGGAATCCCTGGATCGATTGGTTTCGATCTTCTCTCGCCAGAAATCGGCGTTGCTCTTCGGCCAGGAAGCGTGCTCAGGGCAGCCGTGCCAAAAGCATCCGTCGACAAAAACGGCCAGTTTCGCGCTGGGGAAAACGATATCGGCGACGCGCCTGGGCTTAATCAGGAGCGGAACGTGGAGGCGATAACGCAGCCCCTTGGCATGCAGAGCATTGCGGAGGTCGATCTCCGCACGCGTGCCCTTCTGTCGCACGCGAGCCATGCGACGACTGGCGTCATGCGACGAGGGACTTACGCGCGCCATCCGCCACGGCCCCCTTCTTCTTCGCCTTCTGGACCTTGATCCCCAGATGGTCCGCGATGCTCCGGCCGATCACCTCGCCCAGAGTGACCGGAACGGCGTTTCCAATCATCCGACCCAAGGCCTTGAAATGGACTGGAGCTCCGTCGGGTAGGAAGGAATAGGACTGGGGGAAGCCCTGAAGAATTGCGCCTTCCCGCAGAGAGATGGCTCGGTCCTGCTCGGGGTGCCCGAACCGACCGTTCCCGAAGCCGTAGAACTGGGTGGTCAAGGTCGGGGCGGGCTCATCCCATACCATCCGACCATACACGCCCGGATAGGTACGACCCGTCTCACGCCGGTGGCAGTCGGCAATGAGATGTTTTGGCCAGTCCCGCCATGTTCCACCCGGTCGCGAGGCGCGAATCCGTTCGAGGTTTAGCGCCGAAAGCTTCGACGCCGCGTGCAACACATCCTCCGGATGCCCTCCTCCCTGGGCGATCGGCATGAGCTCGCCGATCGCCGCGCGAACGGTCGCTCCCCGATTAGATGCCGGAGCAATCAACTCTATGGGGCCGAGGCGGGAAGCGAGCAACACCATGCGCCGACGCCCCTGCGGCAGTCCATAGAGGGAACAATCCACTACCCCTTGGTGGACGTGGTAACCCATTCTCCGCACCGTCTCGACAAAATCGTCGAACACCGCATGCTTCGCCACTGATGGGACATTCTCCATGGTGACCACGTCGGGGCGCGTGGCTTTAATCAACCGGCCGAAATGGTACAGCAAGCTCCAACGCGGGCTTCCCACGACATCATAACGCTGAGCATAGGTCGAAAAGGGCTGACACGGGGCGCACCCTGCCAGCACTCTGATTTCGGCATCGCCGAACAACTCATCGACGCACCTTGGGGTTAGGCGCCCCACATCCTCTTTGATAAATCGCGCGGCGTTATTGGCTTCGAAGGGATGACGGCAAGCCTCATCGACATCGATGCCCGCGACGACCCTGATGCCCTCAGAGATTAGACCATGTGTGAGGCCCCCCGCCCCGCAGAAAAGGTCGACGCACGCGACATCAGTCATCAGTTCCCGCTCCGCCTGCACGCTTCCCCTTATGTAAACTGGGACCCGCCCGTTCGTCTTCCGTCTGATCGTCCGATGCTTTTCCGTGCCTCACCCAGGCATCGACTTCGTCGGTCTGGAACTTCCAAAGCCGCCCGACCTTGTGGGCGGGCATTTCTTTCTTCGTGATCCAGCCGTAAACTGTGTCTTTGCTGACCCCGAGGTGCTCGGCGATCTCTTCCACTGAGACCCAACGGTCGGACATGGGACGCCTTTTCAACAGACAAACTTGTTCAAGTTCAGCATGGCACCCAACCATTAGATCGTAAACCGGAAATAGACTGCTTTGACCGGAATAGATCGGGTTTAAGCGGGTTTTATCCGAAATGGTTAGGATAATCGGCGCGATCCGCGATCAGCGCTTTCAATTCCGCCAGCGACAGCCACGGCCGCTTGGCGTGCACCATCCGATGGCAGTTGGCGCACAGGAGGGCCAGATCGCTGACCTTGGTCGGCTGGCTCGGGTCGAGCGTTTCCAGCGGCCGGGTGTGATGGGCCTCGATGTAGGCGTCGCCGCGCGATCCGTAGGCGACGCCGAACTCGAAATCGCAGGCTTCGCACGCCAAACGCCCATGGCGCTTCAGCGCCAGCGCCTTGCGCTTCTTGACCAGACCCCGATCGCGTTCGCGATAGTGATGCAGGCGGGTCAGCACAGCGCCTTCGGCCGCCTCCGCCTCTTCATCGTCCGCCTGCGTCACAAGACCCGGGGATTGGGCGAGGGCCGCCTTGATGGCCTGGGCCACGGCGCCGAGGCGGGCGCGATCGCCGGAGAACTCGTCCCAGATCTCGACATCGCGCTGCGCCCCATTGGCCAAACCCTTGTTCCCTCGGCTTTGGTACTTCGGATCCAGCCGCTGAAAATTACTCAGCTTCATCGACACGCCGGACGGGTTGCGCAGCGTGGCGGAGGTCGCGCCGCCGGCCTGCGCCCAATAGTGGTTCAACAGCGCCGAAAGCGCTCTCACCTCCGGATGCGTTTGATCCGGGGCGGGGTGATCGAAGTAGAGATCCAACGCCAAAATCAGTTCGTCGCGCGTCCAGTTCGGATTGCGGGCGCGCGGCGCCGGGGCGTCGGCTTCCAGGATGTCTTCGGCTGAGACGTCGAACCCCGGCGCGCCGCCGTCGCAGTTTGGGCAGCGTCGCGCATGGATGTCGGAGCCGTTGGCGCCGTAGACGTGGGCGCAGGTTTGGCAGGACAAAACATAGATGCTCTGCCCGTGGTCGGTGCCGGGCCGCCCCGTGGGGCCGAGGACGACCTGGCCCCGACCGTTGACGTAGCCCGGCGTGGTGGTGACGGCCATCGATCTTCCCCCGAGCGGCGTTGACGCCCCATGCTAGCCGCCGAGTCTCACCGAACGGTATCCGCCATGCCGCACCACGTCTTCACCCGCCGAGATCTTTACGACCGCGTCTGGACCGAACCGATCCGCACCGTGGCGCTGAGGTTGGGGGTGTCCGACGTCGGCCTGGCCAAGGCCTGCCGAGTCGCCGGCGTTCCGGTCCCGCCGCGCGGCTATTGGGCCAAGCTGCAGCACGGCAAACCGACCCCGCCGCGCCCGCCCCTGCCGCCGCGCCCCGGCGGCGAGTCGGTGGTGATCGCGCCGCCGAAGAAACGCCCAGCCGTCCCGCCGCCCGAGGCGACGTCCTTTGAGGCGATCGCGGTTCCGGACGACCTGCGCCGCGCCCATCCGATCGTGCGCGGCTGGATCGCCGAGGACGCCGCGGCTTTCGCCGCGAGGGTTGGAGCGTGGCGGGGCTGGCGGATCTGAGCTCCCCGCTGGCGCAGCGCCGCCTGCGGATCACCAGCGCCCTGCTCAAGGCGCCGCCAGCGCCAGGTCGCCAGCGGCCCGGGCGGGCTGACCGTCTCGGCCAACGGCGAGACCCTGACCTTCAGTCTTTACGAGCGCAGCCACGTCCAATTTCGCGCCGCCAGCGCCGAGGAGGTGCGCTGGCGACCCGAGCGTCGAACGGTGCGCGCGACCGTTCCCGCGGGCGATCTGGTGCTGAAGATCCGCGATCCCCTCACCCGTCCGACCGAATTCAAAGAGCTCACAACGCCTTTGGAGGCTCAACTGCCGGCCATCGTCGCCGCCCTAGAAGCGGGTCTTCTTGAACTGGCCGAACGACGGCGTTGGCGGACGCGTGAGGCGGAACGGCGCGCCATCGCGGAGACAGCGCGACAGAAGCGCCGGGCCTATGGCGAGGCGCAGACGGCGCTGCAAGCCCGGCTCGTCGCCCAAGCCGAACGCCATGCGCAGGCCCAGGCGATCCGCGCCTATGTCGCGGCGGCGGACGCTTCGGCGGCGACGACCGCGGCGGACTACGCCGACTGGCGGACCTGGGCCTTGGACCAGGCCGAGGCGATGGATCCGCTTCGGAACGGCGCGGCCCCGTTCGCGCGCCTGCCGCCTTTGGAGGATTGGACGTGGGACGGGCGGTGACCGGGGGAGACGAACCGGGTGCGTCTAACAGATCTTATCCCGCGTCGGCGTCCTCAGCCGCGTCAGATCCGTCCAGCGCCGGCAGGCGACCCGTCGCCTCCTGCCACTCCAGCGGGGTCAGCGCCACCGCCCGATCGCGCTCTTCGCGCCACAGCTGCAAAGCCAGCCCCGCCGGATGCCGCCAGCTCGGGACCGGCGGCGCCGCCCGCGCCCGCGCCTCGTCGAACTCCAGCTGGGCCGACCGCGCCGACCAGGCCACGAAATCCGCGCTCAGCCGGGCGTCCTCTTCCGCCAGCCGACGCTCGACATAGGCCCTCAAACCGGGCGGGCCGGACGAGGCCCAACCGTCGATGTGGTCGAGCAGACGCTGATGGGCGGCGCGGCGATCCAGGGCCTGACTCATCAGGGCGAGGAAGGCGTCGCGTCGCTGTTCGCGTGCGTTGAAGGCCTCTCGCCGCTCGCGGCGACGCCGTTCGATCTCCGCCTGACGCCGCGCGATCTCGGCCTGACGCTCACGCTCGCACCGATAGTCGGCGTGCGCGACGGCGGCGTCCAAGACGTCCTCGATCAGCGCCTCCAGCGTGCGCGTCTGGCCGTCCGCGAAGCTGCGCCTGAGGCCCGAGTAGGCGTTGCCCTCGAGCTGGATCGACAAACGCCCCGACGGTCGATGATCATATTTCGGCCAAGGATCGGCCGAGGACGCCCAGGACCACTGGGCGCGCTCGGCCTTGCGTCGCAGCTCCGCCGGCGTCGGGACATGCGGATGCCTGTCGCTCTTCTCCTCCAGCCGGAACGGAATCTCTTGCCCGGCGACGATGAGACAGGGCCCAGAGTCGCGCGCCGCGAGCACCATGCCGCGCGCGGTCGCCGCTTGCAGAAAACGGCTGAGCCAGGCCAGGGCGCGCTCGCGGGTCGCCTCGCTGAGCACAGCCGGGATCAGCCCACGACCGCTGACCGCAAGAAACCCCATGGGCGTGGGCTTGGCCCGCTCGAGCGCTTTGCGCAACGCCCGCACCGCCGGGGGCTCGTGGGTCGAGGGCGTCCACGACGGCTGCGCCGTCGGCTTCGGCCGCGGCGCGGTCAAGGCTTCGGCGGCGGACGGGCGCGGACGAACCGCTTTGGCGATCGGCCGCGGCGGCTTGGGCGGCGGCGCGGCCAGGTCGATCACCTGATCCGCCGGCCAGGGCGCGGTCGGCAAGGCGCGCGGCGCGCCGGCCCGTCCCGCGCTCTTCTTCTGCCAATAGCCGCCCCGCGGCGTGGGCACGTCATAGCGGTCGCAGAGCGTTTTCAGGGTGGCGGCGCTCAAGCCATAGGTCGGCGCCAAGGCCGTCATCGGCTGAGCCCAGACCTGGGCGTAAAGGGCGGCGCGGGTGATCGTGGTCATAGGCGTCCTGCAAAAACGTCATATCGACGATCTGGGCCGAGAGCGAAGGCGAGAAAGCGGCTGTGTGGGGTCACGGGCGAGGTGAAAGCCCCCAAAAGCGCGCTAGGCGCTCGTCAGACGCTTGAGCAAGACCATCATCGCCCCGCCTTCAACTGCCTGTTGAGCCGCGCCGCCGTCTTTCACGCGGAGATCATCCTAGGCGAGCTCAGGCGCGACCCTAGGCAGCACCGCCTTGATCGACCAGCTTCTTTGCGAAATGGGGCGCCATCGCCGACGCGCTCTCTCTCGCAGCAGCTCATTCAGGTCCGCCTTGCGCTACAGACTGATCATCCCTTGCTAAAGTCGGCAAGACCGCGGCTTGGCCGGTTCCTCGCAGATCAGGCTCCCCATGGATTGCTGAGTTTCAAGCCAGCGACGACTAGATCCCGATGGGCAAAGCCAAACAAGTGCAAGCTCAAACCCGTCCCAAATGCGCCACGACGTAGGTCCCCCCCAACCTTCCCTTGAGCTTCACATGAGCGGAAGCCAAGGCATTGGCCTGCTGCATGGGAACTGCATGGAAGTCGAACGGCGGGCTTGCCCCCTCGCCCTCCCAAGCCCCGAAGCCCTGGTCGAACAGGATCGTCGCCTGAATGCCGTTCGCAAAGATCAGCTCCAAGACGCGTCCGTGGCGAGTCGCACCTTCGCGACTCGTGACCGACAACCCCATGCGGCGACCATAAAGGCTAATCACATCCAGACGGTCATCGGCGCGCTTCCAGTCGTTCCAAAGCCATCGCGCCGGTCGGTCCGACGCCTCGAGCGGCCTCAGATGAAGCCTCACGTCCAAGGGTTCGCCGGGACGGGGCTGCGCCAACTCTTTGAAGGTTTCGAGCGCGAGACGAACGACGAGCGGGGAGTTCAGATAACGATCGTTGTAGTTCAGCGTGACGATGGACTGTTCGGTCGGCGCGCCGACATCGACCAACAATTGACGCAGCACAGCAGCAGCTTTTTTCCCAAAGCGCGCCAGATCGCCGTCCAAGTCGTCACGCATCGTTTTGACGGCCGCGCCAGAAGCCGGTTGAAGGCGATCGAGACTGACGCCGTCGCCGGCGATCAGCGACTGAGAGGCCGTAAAGGACACCAGCGGAGCCTCTACGACTGCCCCCCAGTCCGCCCCGCCGACAAACGCTGTAGCGTCGCGGGTGGCGATGACCACCACGCCGTCAGCGCCTTCCGCTTCCGCCAGCACGGCGGCGCCATTGGGAAGACGCGCTCCATCGCCCTCTTCAAGCCGCGCGCCCCACATGTGTAAGCGATCTCGCAGCGCCAAGCGCGCAGCGCCGTCGAGCAGGCTGAACTCCGATCGGCTGATCGACAAGATGATATTCCGCTTCAACTCCGCCCAGCGTCGCGACGACCCGGCGGCGCTCCATGAGGCGAGCTCTCCCAGATCCAGCGGACCTTCGACTCTCAGCCGTACGGTATGGGCGCCGCCCGCTACGGCTCGATCGAGCGCGTCAAAGACATTTCCAACGAGACGCGATTGCGCCGAAGCGCGATCGGCGTCACGCGGGGCGGTATGCTCAGCCAGTAGCCGCACCACTTCCAGCGCGCCCTGCCGATCGAGAGCGTGCGCTTCCGCGTCGCTGAGATCGCCGACGAGGACGCAAGCCGGACACCCGTTCACGCATCCCGGCACGGTGCAGGCCAAAAGCGCGGCGGCGTCCGCGAGAAGCTCGGGGAGTCGATCGGGGGCTTGGACCGAGAACCCGGCCCCGCCGGACGATTTGTCGAACAAGAAAAGGCTGAACCGACGGCCGAAGGCTCCGACGCGCGGCTCGACAGCGAACCCCATTTCATCGGGCTCCACGCCAAGACGGCGCGCCAACGTCTCCCGTAGGGCGATAGCCAACGCCAATGCGGCCCCCTCCTCGGCGACGCCTGCGACTTGGAGTTCAAAAACATCCGTCGATATTTCATAGCCGAGCCGAAGCGATGGCTTAACGCTGAACGGATGGAGCGACCCCGGGCAATCGCCGGCGGCGTCGGCCTTCGCCAGGAGGGGGCGGTGGCGCCACACGAGACCGTCGTCATGCTCCTGCGCGACGCCGTCCGTCTTGCTGGCTGTGCTCGGTTCGGCACGTCCGCAATGAAGGCAGAGCTTATAGCCTTGCCGATCTGGACCCGCATTGCAGAAGAAGACCCGGCCATGGCGACTGGACCGCAGACGTCCCATGGCCGGGTCGATAAGCGCGGTCCATTCGACGTCGCGGATCGTCACAGCGGACGGTTCAGCCGACACATGCGTCACGACGTCAGGATCGGCGTGAGGTTCACTGAGAAGATCAGCAGCAAAGCCGGCCGGCTCGAGATACTCGGCCCATTTCAGCGACTCTGAGAGACAGGCAGGGCACTCGCTCCTGTCCCGGCTGCGCGTGGTTCCAGATTCTCCGCAGGCGCCGCAACGCCAGCGCCACAAAAGGTTCTGGATCTCTCTCACGCCATCCGGCGACGCCGGCCGGCGCCAGTTGAGCGTCACACCTGCAGAACGATGCACCAACCCGTCGACGACGACTTCCGAGCCCGGCGCATACTCTCGTATCGCTACATCGAGTTGGCGCTGAGGATAGGCGCCAAAGCGGGAGCGTTCGGCCCCGTCATCCTTGGGATGGTCGCTTCGGCACACAAAGGCGACGACGCCCGTCGGGAAACCATGGCTCGGCAGGAAGCCGCGTCCGCTCAAAACGCTCAGCAGATAGTCTTCGCACATCCGTTTGAGCTGGATCGTCAATCCACGGTTCATCGCTGTATCGTCCGACCCGCCTTGAACGCGCACGGCCTGAAGCGCAGCCCATTCCTCACGGAAGGCTTCCCGAATACGGCGAAGATCCGCTGCAGCGCGGCCGAACGCTTCCTCATCATGCTCGAGCACGGACCCGCGCACTAAACGCTCAACGGAAGCGCGATAGGCCTCTCGGGTGGACGGCTGTTCGGCGAAGTCGGCCAATAGGAGCGCGGGACAGTTGGGATCCTCCGACGCGCCTGCCGCCGCGCTGCAGCCGAAGAAGGGCCCCGCCTGCATTTTGAGCGCATTGCCGGCTTGCGCCTTGATAAAGGCGGAAAATAGCAGCGCATTGACATGTCGTTGGACAATCACTGCGCTATCAAGCGCAACACGCGGCGCGGCCACTCGGCGTTGAAGGAAACCGACGGGATCGGAAAACGCAGCGCGATCGAGCGGTCGGTCTTTGCAGAAGGTGAAGCCCAACGACACGGCCTGCTTGCGCCGACCAGCTCGACCGATCCGCTGGCGGTAGGATGCGAGCGAGGGCGGCACGTTCGTCATCATCACGTGACTGACGGAGCCGATATCGACGCCCATTTCCATCGTCGTCGAACAATTGAGGACATTGATTTCGCCGCGCTTGAACTCGGCCTCGTAGCTTCGCAGTCGATGGGGCGCTTGCTGCGCCGAATGTTCGGCGGATCGGAAATAGTCAGCAAAGAGCGCGACCCGGTCTGAGACGTCGGACCAGACGCCAGCGGAGCGCAGATCTTGGATCACCGGGTCGGCGCCGAGCCAATCCGAGACCAGCGCCCGCGCCGTTTCACGATCGGCGCCTTCGCCTCCGCCGAGGAAGGGATAAGGATGCGCCGGCAAGGTGACCTTGGTCGCGGCGCGGGGCGGCGCTTTGCGCGATTCTGCTCCATAAGGGGTCAGCCCCTTGAAGGTCGTATCCAGCAGACGTCGCGTGATCGGGCAAATATAAGCCTCGCTCACCGGCGTGATCCGCGCTCGCGTGAACTCCAACTGCCGCCCCGCCCCGCCCGCCGTCGTCATCACGCTCGCGAGCTGCAGCCAAGCTTGGTCGAGGCACTCTTGAACCGCCGCCCTGGCTTCAACATCTTCCAGGGGCACCCCGAGCCCCTGAGCGAGCAAAATTACCGGTCGGCTGAGGGTGCCCAACGCCCGATCACCTTGGCGAATGGAGGGCCAGAGCTTGTGCCAAGTCTCGACCTTGTCGTCGGCGCTTTTCACGTACTCTGCGGAGAATATATTCGGCTGAATCCAATGGCGGTCGTTCCATGGAACATTCACCGCCGCATTTTCGCGCACGAGGTAGGTCAGAATGATGTTGAGGTAATCGCGCCAATCAGCGGGCGTGCCCCCGAAGGTCGTGAAACTGCTCGGCGTCCGCACGTCTGGAATGGCGTCGACCCCCGAAAAACTCAACCGGGCGAGCCCGAGCGTCTCGATCGAGATGGCGCGCCGCGGCCGCCGGAAGAACTCCCTCAACAGCAGAAAATGAGCCAGGCTCTCAGGGTTTTCAAAGCGAGGATCTCGGCGCGACCACAGCGCGCTTAGCCAACGTTGCACTTCGGTGCGCTTGCTCAGGGCCGTCACCAGCTCCGACCAGCCCAAGCCGGCATCGGATCCGCTCAGGGCGGCGTCTCGATCCGCGACGCGCTTGTCTAGCATCGTCTGCAGGTGGGGCACGCTCGCGACCGCAGTCTTTAGGCTCGCGATCTCAGCGTCCAAATCGGTCGTATCTGGACGCTGGCTTAGTGCGTCCTGCATGGCGTGATACACGAACGAGCGCACGAAGTTGCGCTCTGACCCGACTTGGAGCTTGGCCGAAAAACGGGCCGTGCCTTGTCGACTATCGGTGAAGGACAATAGTTGTCGGCCTGCGATCGGCACGGCCTTCGCCGTGGCCGCACTCGCCGCCGACGTCGCACTGTCGAGCAGAACGGGCGTGGCGTTCTGCAGAATGAAGGGCGCGCCAAACCGGAATGGCCGGATCAGGTCGGGCCCGTTGTCGCGTGAGGCATGACAGGCGCAGCAGGACCGAGAATCGTCGGCGTCGACGCGATAGAAAGTGCGGCGGTCATCGCCTGCGCTGTCGAACACCTTCGAGTTTGCGACATCCACATGGAGCGGCCTCGCTTGCGCGAGCGGTCGAGCGAGCAAGCGATGATGAAGATCAGAGCCGTGAGGCGCTGTCCCGGCCATCTCTGCGTCATCGGATTCACGGTCGTCATGTGCGGAATCTGCGCTATCCGCTTCAAGCGCGTATTCGTCGGCCACGACCGCGCGCTTAACGCGCGCCAGAGCGCCGTCGCCGCGCTCCGCGACATCGACGAAAGGTTCTCCGCAGGCGTTGCAGAGCATCACGTCGAATGTCGGTGAGCCGCAAACGCAATGCTCCACGTCTTCAGTTGAGACGGAGCCGAACGGCCAGTCAGCCGGAATAGGTCGACGGCATGCGCTGTTCAGGCAAGTCCATAAACCCGGTATCGCCCGGTGGAAGGCATGAACGCGCAAAGGGGACAATCCCTCGCCGTCGCGCCGTGCGGAAGCGAGACCCATGGCCAAAGCTTCGGGCGCAGCGCCCGCAGCGGCGGCGATGCGCTCCACGGAAGACCAAGCGACGGGCCCCTCACGCAACTGGTTCAGCAAGGGACGCGTTGCGGGATGGCTAGCCAATGTTTGATAGGCCTCGGCGCTGGTTGGAGCGCGAAGGGCGTCGCTAAGAGAGCCTTCTGAGAGGGCAGGCAACGTCGGCCATTTCGGCTGACCTTCGATCACCGTCACCTGATCGAGTGGAACGCCCGCAACGTCGGCTAAGAACCTCTGCAGCTGGGCCTGGGAATCTGGCCCGCCGATAGTCGCCGACGTGGCTATGAAGCGAACGTCCGATGGCGACACGCCGAAGCCGAGGCATACGCGGCGAAGCAGCAACGCGATCTCCGCCGCCTGCGCCCCGACATAGCTATGCGCTTCGTCCAGCACGATATAGCGCAACTTGCCTTGGGATTGGGCGAGGATCGGGGCGTCCTCCTTCCGCAGCAGCATGTATTCCAGCATGGTGACGTTCGTCACCAGGATCGGCGGCGGACTTGCCCGCAACGTCGCGCGATCGCGAACGGCTTCAGGCCGCCCTTGCTTGAGATGAGAAGGGAGTTCGTCTGGCAACAGGCCATTGTAGAGGCAGAATCGCAGCCGTCCCTTGAACGGCGCGGTCCAATCTCGCAGTCGCTCTTCCTGGCTCGCGATCAAGGCGTTGAGCGGGTAGAGGATCACCGCCTGAACGCCTTCCAGGCCTGATCCGTCCGATTGTCGCACCAGTTCGTCAATGATCGGCACGAGGAAGCATTCGGTCTTGCCCGAGCCCGTGCCGCTGGTGACGAGAACCGATTGAGGACGGCTCGGGTCGCTCAGCTTCCGCCAGGCTGCGATTTGATGCGCATAGGGACGCCATTCGGCACGAAAACGGTAGCGGTCCGGGCGATCGTCGTCATGGCCATCCAGCGCCTCGACGGTTTCGGGGTGAAGCAAGGCGCCGGCAAGCTCAGCCATCGTTTCCTCAGCTTCAACGTAGCCAGGCGCGGCTTCGAGCACCGCATGCTGCATTACGCCGCCCTGCAGGGGATCCGTTGAAGCGAACCGCCGCCGCATCTCAGCAGCCAAGCCGACATGATTGAGCCCCGATTGGCCGATCACCGCTTCCGTCGTGCGGTGGCGCAACGCATCCAGGGTTTGGAAGATGCTGGACTCTATCATCGGGCGACCTCGGCAGGAGACGGGTGAGACAGGTGAAGAAGGCAAGCCTCATAGGCTTCAGAAAAGTGCTCGGGGTCTTCGAGCATGGCTTCGCGGATGCGCAGCCGGTGAAGCGGCAGCAACGTCACCTTGCCGGCGGCCCGAAGGGCGGCCACCAGGGGAGCCTGAACGCCCTCCCATTGGTCTTCATGGAAGCTCTGGAACCAATCCGCCAAGCTCAGAAGTTCAGCGCGCAGATCAGGGTCGGCCATGAAGCAGGAGCTTCGGCGAGGCCCCTGTTCAGAGCCGGCCATTCGGCGAATACGATCCTGGCCGACCTCCCTCGGCGAGCGCAGGGGCCGCTCGCCGCGGACGCGCAAGCCGGCCGCAGCCATCGGCGCGCGCAGATCGTCATCAAGCAAGAGAAGCTTGTCGAGCAAAGTGTTGATCTGGGCCGCTGCGGTGGCATGCGCCTTGGCCTCTTCCCAACCCAATCCCCGGAGCGCCCGCCAAGTACGTTGATATTGCTCAGCAAAGGCGTGCCGCCAGTCATCCAACGACACCAACACCCAAAGGAACGGGAGTTCCGGCTCTAACGCCCAAACACGTTCCAAAGCCTCCTCGTTGGGGCTGGAGGCGATCAAGTGCGCCAAAATGCGTGAGCGACGGCCAAGGTGTTTGAGCACATCAAAGGTCGTGGCTGGCAGGGTCGCGGCGAGCTTCGCCAGTTGATGCAGCCATTGTAGTTCGACATCCGCCGCGGCGCCCCCGCCTTCTATGGTGGCGAACGCGGCGTCGAGCGCCGGCTTGAACGACGATCGATCTTGCACGACCGCGGTTTGCAGGCGGTTGAGGTCCTGGCCGTCGATCGGGGCGCCGTGGACGAAATGGGGACGGCTGACAATCGCTTCCCCTTGGCGCAAATAGACCAACCCCGGTCCGATCAAGTCTTCCGGCAAACTGAACGGCCGCATCGCCATCGCATCGGCGACGCTCGTCGACGCCACCAACCGTCGACCATTTTCAGACAGGTCGATCAGTGATCGCCATTCGAAAGACAGCGGACGTCCGTCGCCTTCCGTCGGCTTTCTCAGACGTACAGTCCCGCGAGCGACCTCCAGGGCATGCTCATATCGCCTGACACGGAGAGCGGGCCCGTTCGGCTCAAAAGCGACGCGCACCTCGGCGTCGAGATCGCCGGACGCCTCCATCAACGCCGCGATCCTGTCTCTTAGCGACCAGAGCGAGCACTCGTCGTCAAAGACCTGATGGTAGACGGTTCGATTATCACGATCGGTGGTTTCGATCGCAAGTTTGCCTTTTCCGCGCGCGAACGCCCGCGCGCCACGGAGTTGTTTAAGGGTCAGAACCGCGTCGCCGCCCAACACCGACCCGTTTGCGCCCACGAGAGCGCCGTCGCCCAACGGAAAGCGCGTTGTCACTTTGGCCGACCGCCCCTCAGGCGAGATCAACTGCAGATCAATCGCGTTTTGGCGATCAATCGACCACTTCACCCGCACGCCGCGTTCGAGGCGCTCCACGCCGTAGGCGTGGGACCCTTCAAGCTCGAGCCTCCAGCCCTCTGCGCCTTCCAGCCAAAACTCCGCAGCGCCCTGGGCGCCGGCGCGACCGCGCACCTGCAGATCCGGCGGGAGAACGATCAGACGCCGACGGTCCCGCGCCGTTCGGGTTTCGCTGGCGCGCCAAACCACTTCGATCCGCCCAAAGCCAAGCCGCTCACGCTTAAGGTCGCGCCAGGGCTGCTCGCCTTCATAGCGCCACATCACCTGTCCGAATCCGAACGCGTTCTTAGCTACACCGGAAAGCAACGAGACGGCGGGCGCCCCGCGAAAAACCGGGCGGCCCGCAACACAGGCCACGCCCCGGTATGGTTCGCCTGCGAAATCGAGAGACTCGGCTTTTCCCGCGGCCGTATTCGGCTCGTAGAAAAAAGCCAGATCATCGTCCGGCCCGCTCACATAGGCAGGCTCGCACAAGCAAAACAGGCGATGCGCTTGATCCTCCCATAGGCAGGGGAGCGCCATTCCCTCTAGAGTTTTCGCCTCATGGTCCGCCGGCGCCCAAACATAGATGGCGCGATTTCGCGCCCGTTGGGATCCGCCGCCTAACAAGGAGAGTGTTTCGGCCGAACCCGCTTCAAGATCCTGATCGTCGATAAAGGCTAAGACTTCGCCGTGAAGCGGCTGACCCGCAGTGGACCAGTTAAAGGCCGCAACGCGCTGCCCGTCCGAGCGTAGCTCAACTTCCACCGGCGATGAAAAAGCGTAGTTGCGCAGAGGACGACGCGGTGCGGCAGGGCGCGGTCGCGCGACCCAGGCGCCGTCTTCTCCAGGAGGGTCGAGCAGCGCCAACTCCCCCGCCAGCCGGTCCCCCAGATCACCGATCGCGTAGAGACGCAATCTCGACGACATCGCGCGCACGGCAGCTGGCACGCGGATTTCGCCGTCGAAGGCGAGTTTCAGAGCCGGCGTCCAAACACCGTCGCGGCGCACCAACATACGCCAGCATCGGGCCCCGCTGCCGCCCAGCCGGTCCAAACTTTGACTGACGAGCTCATCAATCAGCTTACTGGCGCCTTCGCCCTCCAAGGCGATGGGCAGTTCGTCCTTCCAGCCTTCTCGTCGCGCATCTAACCAAGCCGAGGTCGAAACACCTGCGGTCGTCGCCTCATGCGAAGCGCTCGCCCGCAGGTCGACGATCGCCAGGGCTAACTCCGCAAGCAAGGTGAAGAATTCAGGCTTGCGAAAGGTCTGTGGAATGGCGGGTTCTGCAACCGCCAATTCAACCGTCGCCTCTAAGCCTTGATCGCCGAGGACGGCAGCGCGGGCTATTAGACGTCGAAGAGCGCCCGAGAGCCAACCCTGCTCTCTCGAGTCCAGCAACCGCGTGGGAAAGCCGCCCTCCAACGCCAAGGACATCAATCGCTGTTCGCCATGATCCGTGCGATGGGTGCTGCGTCCCCACCACTTCAATCCTCGGCGAGCGAGCCGCGCCGTAATCTCGGGCGCGACCCCGCCGATGCTCTCAAGCAAAGCTTCCCAGCGATAGGCGCCGCCTTCAAATTCGCGGCGATACCATTCAGCCGCGTATAGAGCGAAGGCTGCAGCGTCGCGATCGTCGGCGTGTTCGATCGCCTTTACACGCGTCATTTGCAGGAGATGACGGCGAAGTCGCTCCCACTCGCTGATGGTCACGCGATAACGATAGAGGGGACGGCCGTCAGCCCGCGGGAGCTGGCGGGCGCCTAAAACCGCCAAGGCTGGATGCTGGGTTTCAATCGGCTGAACTTTCCGTGCAGCCACCAGCGCACGTGCGACTTCCGCCAGCAGGTCAAATCCAGCGTCGCAGGAACGCGTCTTAAGCTCGGCGCTCAAGCCCTCCAGGACGCCCACGTCCCCGTCTTGCTGTTCGTAGATCTGGCGAAGCTCGCTAATCGATGCTCGCCTAATCCCAGTAAGCTTACCCTGCCCCGACACCTTCGCCCCCCCCCAGACTCAGGCTCACCTCAACCGGCAACACTTGCCATCAGGTGAACACCGTTCAACAAATAAGTGAACTCGCTCGATCAGAGGCGGTCACAGGTCATCAAAGGGTTCGAACGCCCAATGGTACTTGCTCCTTCGCTCGGGGCGGTCGGGCCATAATCGCGCTCTGAACAGCGCACCTGTGCCCTCCTCCACGGTCACCACAGCAATGTCCGCCGCCCCGTAGCGCTCATCCGGACGGCCCCGACTCCGAAACTTTCCAGGGATCGCCTTCTCTTCGTCGCGTAGGATGACGACGGCGGGATGGATGAGCAGTCGTCTGATTACGTCATCGACGCCGAGGCCCTCGTTCTTGTCGATCCAGTCCTGGACCTCCCATACAGGGTCTTGATGCTCGAAGGTTACGGCCCGCGTCCATGCCTGCACCTTCTTGCTCGTTGGCTGATCGTCTGTCAGCAGGGCCTCTCGCAAATCACGGGCACGCTGGCTCAGCACGCGGCTGCCCCAGATGCTGGCGCCGTCCCGCCCTTGGCAGGCGATCCGATTGGTCGCAAAGCGAATGGCGCTGTTGAAGGCAACGTGGCGATCCGCCGGCAAGGTCCCTGGAAGACTGGCATGATAGAAGGCGCAGGTGATGAAGTTGCGGATAGATCCGAGACCGCAGCGCCCCAACCCCAAGGCCCGACATCGCGCCACGATCTCCGTTTCCAAATCCGACATATCGCCCCCTATCACGACCGATTCTGACGGAAAGCTCGGCCATACGTGACCCGGTAGCAAGAGGGAGGCGCCGCATGCGGTTCAGGGTCATTGATATCGAAACCAGCGGCGGCTCTCCCTCCGAGATTATCGAAATCGCCGCCGTCGACGTCGTTGCACGCCTCGGCGGCTGGACCGCGGAGCCGCCGCGCATCCAACGCTACAAGCCCGTTGGCGCGATCTCCTTTCACGCAATGGCGATCCACCATCTCACGCCGGCCGAACTCGCCGACGCTCCGTTGTGCACCCATGCAGCGTTAGCCGCCTTCCTGGATAAAGGACCTGCGGCGGACATCCTTGTGGCCCACAACGCCGCCTTCGAAGCCCGCCATATTCCAGCCGACGTCTCGGGCGCCCGTCCTTGGCTTTGCACCGTCAAAGCCGCGCGATGCGCGTGGCCTGACGCGCCCGGATATGCGAACCAAGTCCTTCGATATTGGCGAAATCTCGATCTCGCACCCGACCTAGCCATGCCCGCTCATCGCGCTGGACCGGACGCTTGGGTCACCGCCCACCTTCTCATCGACCTTCTAAAATCGGCCTCTGTCGAGCGCTTGATGGCGTGGAACAGGGATGAACCCGACCCCATGCAAGTGCCGTTCGGCAAACATCGCGGCAAGGCCTGGTCGGAGACGCCAATCGACTATCTCCAATGGCTGACGGCGCAGGCAGACATGTCTGACACGGTGCGCACCCTTGCCCTGGCGGAACTAGCGCGTCGTAACGCCACCTGCCCTAGGTCGAACCCGCAACCAACATCGCCCGCCCCAGGCGCCTGCCGATCGGGGCTAGCTTAACGGTGCGCGACATGGCAAGGCACATTTCATCTATCAGGGGCATTTCAATGCTAAACTATCAAAGAGTTTCCGTCGCTTGTGCGGCCATAGCTCTATGCGCCACGCTGGCGCTCCCGCCGGCGGCAACCGCCCAATCCGCAACAGCCACCGCGGCGACAGAGCAACGTCCGAGTTTGAAGCGACGGGTGGCCGTCGGACGTTTCACCAACAGCACGCCCTACGGACGCCTTCTTCTTAACCCGGGCCAGCCCGACCCCATCGCCACACAGGCCAGCGACATGCTGACCAACACTCTTGTCGGATCCGGTCACTTCTTCGTCTTTGAGCGCGGCGACCTAGAGGCCCTGAACGCCGAACGGGCGATGTCCTCGTCGGATGCGGCCAAATTGGTCGGCGTCGACGCCCTGTTGCTTGGCTCGATCACCCAGCTGGGACGACGTAACGAAGGCAAGCAGGGCTTCCTCAACTCGCAACGTCGTCAGGCCGTTAACGCCACGGTCGAAATCCGCCTCGTCGATGTGCGGACGGGCCAAGTCTTCTTCACCGCCTCTGGCGCCGGCGAAGCGACCACCGAAACCGGCGAAGTCGCGGGCTTCGGCACGCGCGCGGGCTATGATTCCACCTTGAACGACCGCGCCATCGCCGCAGCGATCGCAGACACGATGACCAGCGTCATCAACCAACTGCAGCAACGCGCCTGGTTCACGGACATCCTGCGCGTGTCCGGCGACACGGTCTTCGTCAGCGGCGGCCAAAGCCAAGGCTTGCGCGTCGGCGATCGTTTTAGGGTCGAAACGCCCGGCGAAGTGGTCGTCAGCGGCCAGTCTGGCCTGCCGATCACCCTGCCCGGATCCCGCATCGCTGAAATCGAACTAACCGGTTTCTTTGGCGCCACGCCTGAGACCGAAGGATCCACCGCCCGGGTGATCGAGGGACATCTTCCTGCCGACACCCACGGGCTGCGCGTGATGGAGAACCGATAATGAACTCGAAGCTTTTCGCTGCCGCCCTTCTGTGCGCGATACCCGTGACGGGGTGCGTGCAGAATTACGCCGAGCGCGAAATCGTACAAGGAGCTGCGGCGGCCGCCGTCATCTTCCCCAATGCACCGCAAGAGGCTCGTATCCTGATCGACGGTCGAGACCTCGGCGCAGTGGGCCAACATCCCAATGGCGTCGCTCTGCCCTCAGGACGTCATGACATCGTTCTCGCACTTGGCGAGCGACAGCTGCACAAACAAGCCGTCTACGCATCGGCCGGCGCCCGCATCGAGGTCCGCATTCCATGATCCGTAAGTTTCTCATCGTCGCCGCGGCCGGCGCGGTCCTAACCGTGGCAGCCTGCGCGCCTGCCACACGGTTTGAATGGGGCGCTTACGAACAAGCGCTGTACGCCTACACGCAGAACCCCGAGAGCCGCAGCGTCTACAAGACCTCCCTTGAACAGGCCATTGACCGGGGTCAGAAGCGCAACGCGGTCGCGCCGGGTCTGCATGCGGAACTCGGCTACCTCTACCTCGAAGAGGGGGAGCGCGCCGCAGCGCTTCAACACTTCCAGCTGGAGCGCGCCCTGTTTCCCGAGTCCGCCCGCTTCATGGACCGGGTGATCAACCAGATTGAGCCGTCGAAGGCGGTCGCCGGAGGCCAGAACTAATGCGCATGCGATCCCAGCTGATCCTCGCCGCCGCCCTCGCGGCGCCACTAGCCACAGCAGCCTGTGTGACGGTGCCATCTCCGAAACCCTACGCCGCCTTCCGCGCCGAGAACCCGCGCAGCGTCCTCGTCGTCCCGGCGTTGAACTCGACAGTCAATGTCGATGCGGCAGACTATTTCGTGTCGACCATCTCCCGCCCCGTCGCTGAGCGCGGCTACTACGTCTTCCCGGCGCACATGGTGAAGCGGGTGCTCGACGACGAAGGCCTGTCTGACGCCGGCCTGGTGCACCAAGCTGATGCCTCGCGGTTCGCGCCGCTGTTCGGTTGCGACACGGTGATGTTCGTCGAAATCAAGAAGTGGGAGTCGCAGTACATCGTCATCTCGACCTCCACCAATGTGGAATTCGATTACATCTTGAAGAGCTGCCGAACAGGCCAGACCCTGTGGTCGAGCACCCAGGCCATGACGTACAGCCCCCAAGCTTCCAGCTCTGGCAACCCTCTGGCGGACCTGCTCGCCCAGGCCATCATCTCGGCGATTGAGAAGGCCAAGCCCAACTACATCCCCCTCACCCAGCAAGCCAATCTGCTGGCCACCCACACCCTGGGACAAGGGCTACCCGCCGGCCCCTATCTGCCGACCCAATACGGAAGCGATCAGAAACAGTTCCCCGACTAATCATCAGAGCCGCCACAAAAGGTGGCGGCTCACTTTTCGAATGTCGGCGATGAGGTTGGATTCATTGTCGTTCGCTTGGCTGCAGTCGCTCGACCATGATCCATGCCTTCAATCAAAAGAACGTCCGTCGCCTTCTCGTTCGCAGCCGGGCCGAGCACGGGCTTGAAAAGACCGAGGACGCCGTCACCTCCATGGTCTTCTCGCCGCTCGACTTCATGAGCGCCGCCGACGCGCTCGAAGCACTGTGCACCGTCACCCTTCATGATCGGGTTGAATTGAGCGGCCGGCGCCTTCTTCGGCACGACCTTCAGCTTTGGCCGAGCGGCCTGACAGCCAAGGCCTGGAACGATGACGGCCATAGTCGATGCGAGCCCGATCTGCTGGCCAAGTTCGAGTTCGCCGACGGACCGGATCTCGTCTTCATCGGCGAGATGAAATGGGATTGGCGCATGCCCAAGGATGCCTTAGCCGCCGAACTACGGCGTGAGCGCGAGGCGGTACGACGGCTCCACCCCCGAGCCGACCTCGTGCTGTTCGTGATCTCAAAACACCGGCTCCCCACCACGGTAGCTGGCGCCTCTACGGCTACATGGACCGATGTCGCCGGGCGCCTTTTAGCCTCAGAGCGCTCTGCCTTGCCGAGCGCTGTTTCGCGCTGGGCCGGACTCGTCCGCACCTTTCTCAAAAAGGCTGACCAAACCGCCTTCTCCGGTTTGCCCACGCCGCCGCCGGTTCGCCCCGCATGGCTGACTCGGCCAATTTTTAGAAGAATACTCGAATGACGACCTCGCCTCTGTTCGCCGCCGCCGGCTATCTCGAGGCCGTCTGGCGCGAGCTCGACCATCTCGCGATTGCCATCCCCGAAGCGCTTCGTCCGTTCGGCGTAAATGCCGAGAGCCCACGATCCGAGAGGCACACTGATGACTACAGCTCTCGGCGCCTTGCCTATTTTTACACCTTGTGGGGGATCGTTCCGCGGCAAAGAATGTCTTCGGATTTGGTGCTGTATCTCGATCTGCATCGCGGCGAATTGAACCAACCTTCGCTTTGGCCCTTTGCACAAACCCCGCTGCTTGTGGTCGCCTATGCCGCAAGAGACGGCTGGGACCTGGCGCAGCTGGAGTTCGACATCGACGGCCGCTTCGTCGATGATGATGCGCAAGAGCAATTGCGCCCTGATCCCGAGTCCGATGGACGCCTCATTGTATGGGAAGGATCTGGGCCAGTGGACGCGCCGCTCCTGCGACGTGACTGGCTGTTCGGCTTGCCCGTGGAGAGCCTAACGGATCCTGACGCCGTCGATCGCGAGCTTATCCAACCTCTAGCCGGCCTTCTGAAGCGCGGCCTATCTCCGCGCGAGGCGTTCCATGAGGCACGGACCACGGTCGTCTGGCCACAACCGCATTAAACGTCCGCGGGCCTAGGCCGCTGGCCCGCTAGTTCGGCAGATCGGAAACGCTGAACACCCGGCAAACGCGCCGTGCTTTCCGTGGACGAGACGCATCCGGCCCGTCCCACACGTCGGGCAGGCGCTCTCAAGCGCCACGGGCGTGGCGAGCCGGACTCCGGGCGTCTGATCGGCCTGTTCGATCGGACGTTTGAAATTGCAGCGCGGATAGGTGGTGCAAGCGTGGAACGGCGCATAGCCGGAGGTCACGCGCCTGACGACGCCGATCTGACATTTCGGGCAGGTTTCTAGCGCCTCGCCGTCGACCGGTTCGACGACAAGCTGTCCTCTCGACACGAGTTCGGTGACAAATCGCGATGGCTTGCTCAGAGACGTATAGAGGCGGACTTGTCGGCTGGCGCGCGTCAGCGCCACATAGAAAAGGCGGCGTTCCTCCGCCGCCGCAAACGTCTCCGCGCTCGGCATCGCCAGCTGCAGCACGGGATCGTCCTCGATCTGGCTGGGGAAGCCGCGCCGATCTTCGATCAGGTTCAAGACGTAAACGTACTCAGCCTCCAGCCCTTTCGAGGCGTGCACGGTTTTGAAGTCGATATCCAGGTGGTCGGCGAACGTCTGACGCCAATGCGACAGTCGCTTGGGACGATCATTTTTGTATCGCCCTAGAAACAAGACAGCGAGCCGCCCGCCCTTCCCGGCCGGGATCTTCTCTTGCGCCAAGAGCACAGCCATATGGCTAAGCTGCTGTTCGATATGATCGTCGACGTGGGCCGGGTTGACGAAGCCGAAGCCTTGGAGGGGACGGTTGTCGAAAGCGCTGACCGAGCGAACCGTCTTCTTGAGCTGCTTGGGATTGGCTTGAACAAATTCGCTGGAGATGTCGCACAGCGCTTGCGGGCATCGGAAGGTCGTCGCCAGTTGCAGACTTGTGGCGTGGCTGAAGAAGGACCCGAACTCTGACATGACGCGCAGATCCGCGCCCGCGAAGCGGTTGATCCCTTGCCAGTCGTCGCCCACCACCGTCAGGTGCACATCCTCCGACTGGCGCCTCAGAACCTGAAGAAGGCGGACGCGCGCTCGCGAACTATCCTGAAATTCATCAGCGAGAATGACGGTGAAAGGACTGGCATAGCGGCTGGCCTCGATATGATCAGCGGCCAGCCGAAGCATGTCTTCAAAGTCGATATAGCCGCCATCGCGCAGACGGTCTTCCCAAGCCTGCGCGACGCGCGCGTAGAGTTTCAGGAACAGGCGCAGTCGATGGTCATGGCCCATGACGCCCTGCGCCTCGGCGGCCTGTTCGAGCTGGTGTTGGGACAGACCGTTGCTCTTCACATGCTGCAGGAACACCCGCAGCGTGGACGCCAGCTGCTTGTCGGTCATTGGCGGCGGCCCCGCCGCCTTGCGATCCGCTCGGAAGTCGAGCGTGACGCCACGCTCGGTCAGCGCCGCCTCGAGGTTTCGCAATGCGTCATTCGATCGGATCTCAGCCGAGGTCGTTTCAAACAGCGCCGTGCCTCTTTGGGCATGCAGCGCCCGCTTCCAATGCACGCCCGCGACGTAATCGCCTGCGAAATGCGGGGGAGCAGCGCCGTCTGCATCCAGCGCGAAATGCTCGTGATAGAGATCCACGTCTGGATAGTAGAAGTCCGGGTGGTACTGCCCGTGCTGCTCGTCGGCGGTGTCGTGCTCGTAGGGGCGCTCGTAAGCGTAGTTGACGCCGTTGTAGAAGAGCCAGTCGGCGATGAGCCGTTCTTCTTTGCTTTTGACGACCTTGCCGTCGACCGTGCGAAACCCCCGGCGCGCGCCATCAAAGGCTTCAGGATCGGCCCGCTCGCCGAGGCCACCGACATCGCGTCCGTAGACGGTTCGAAACAGATCCCAATCCTGTTTGAATTGTGGATCGCGTGCGGACAGCGCACGCGCGATGTCCGCAACGGCGGCGACATCCTCGCCATGACGACGATCTTCTGACACCCAGGGCGCCAGCTTAGGCCTTTTGCCGGTCGCCTCACCGATGACCGCTAGGCCAAAGGCGGCGAAGGTCTTGGCGGTGACCCCGTCGATGTGGGGGAAGGTCTTCAGCCGCTCGCGGATGCGCTGGCCCAATTCGTCCGCCGCATCGCGATTGAAGGCCAAGAGAAGTATTTGATCCGGCCTGGCGAGGCCCTGTTGCAGTACATAACCGGTCTTGGCGACCATCGTCGACGTCTTGCCCGAGCCCGCCGCGGCGACGACCAGGAGGTTGTCGTCCATGCATACGCACGCGGCGATTTGTTCGTCGGTGAGCGGACTCTTCTCCACCGTGTCAAAGAAGGATTTTAACTCGACCTTGCGTCGTTCGAGGATCGCTTGGTTGTGCAGGTCGAACTTTACGGTCGACCGATGCGGATCGGGCAGCCCGTCCCTCTGGGCGCGCAGGCTCTCCACAAAGCGCGATGGGGCAAAGCCCTGCTGAGGTACCGGATGTTTGCTTAAGAACCGCCGCGCAGCGCTCGCAGGGATCCATCCCGCTTGGCCGAACTGGGTCGCAAACAGACCGTCCCATGACTCGCGTTGCCGCTGGCGCTGAGCTTCAAGCTCCTGCGCCGTTGGCCCAGGCGGTGGTGCGGGCGGCGAAAACTTGGGCTTCTTTCCCTTAGAGCCTTTGAGCAAACCTTCGCCGAGTGCGAGGCCTACCGCGCCGATAACAATCCATTCCAGCACTCAGATTCAGCCCCGAACCCTTAGTCGTTGAACCAGCCGCCCGCCGTTAGCCAACCGCCATCTCCGAGGTAAGCGGCCCCCCCGCCCCCCCCCGTAAGGGCATCGTAAATGTCGCCCATAGAGGTGTCTCCTTTCTCGACCTCCGGCTTCTTCTTCGACGACGATCCGATGCGAACAAGAAACTTCTCGATGTCCGCTGTGTCGGATCTAAACGCATCGGCGAATTCGATCATGTGCGCGATCAAGTTTATGCCTGACTCATTAAGCGAATGACGAACATGCAACGATCCGTCCGAGATGGACAAAGGCTTGTCCAGCTCCTCCCGACTCGTTCCCCCCTCGGAGAAAGCGACATCGAATCCGTTTGTCCGAACCAAGACGTGGCAAACGTGTGATGTGTTGGAGAGTGAATATCCCACTTTGAACTGGCGACTGGCTACGCTTCGCCGTCTCCAACCGGTTGCGGCAAGATGGCGGGGCACATCGTAGACCGCGACTGGCCCCCTTTTGATGGGCACGTTTATGTCGATTGAAACTCTGCCGCCCTGATTGTCTGCTTCGGATGCGAGACAGCGTATGGTCCATCGACAGTTCCAGTTGTGAAATTCCAGCCTCTCTACGCGCCCGATCTTGGCTCGATTGTCAGGGCCCGTAATAATAACCCGATCACCCACCTGGATGTCGGCGCGCAGACAGTTAACCGGATACTCTTTCTCTGACCGGTCCAGCACAACGAAAGCGTTAATGTAGGTCAACTAGTACCTTCTCGGATCGGCTTACGAATTACTCGCAAATGTTATTCAAGATGCCCCGGCCAACGCAAGGGTCGCCATCTCTTGAAAACCGCCTGGAGATGAACTGGGCGCGTCTTAGATATTCTGTGACGATCTCCGCGACGCGCCCCGCTCACGATCCGGCGTGGACGCCGACTGATCGACAGGTCATCCTAGCGTCGCCATTCCGAGGGGGACCATGCGCAAGCCGACCCAAGCCCAGACCGACATCGTCGTCGCCGAGACGGAAGCGACGACGCCCTCAACCCGCGACGCCTTGCGCCGCGCCGCCGCCGTCGCCTCAAACGCCGCCTCGGCCGCCGCGCGCGCCGGCGGCGATCTGGCGGCCTCCGCCGCCGCCAAGGCCGGCGCAGCCTCCGCCGCCCTATCGACCCAGGCGGTCGCCCAGGTCGGCGCCGCCGCCCACGCGGCGGCCAAAGGCGCACGTACGACGGCGGACGGCGCGGCGGCCCTCTCCGGCCGCGCCGCTGAAACCGTGCGCCAAGCGGCCGTCTTGGTCGGCGATCTGAACGGCGACGGCCAGGTCGACCAAGAGGACTTCCGTCTGGCGCGCCACGCCGCCGGCAAAGCCGCCGCTGCGCTCGGCGCGGAAGCCGGGGCGATGGGCCAGACCATTCTACGCCATGAGATGACCAAGGACGCCGCCGCCGGCGCGGCCCTCGGCGCCGTTATCGCCGTGCCGATCCCCTTCGTCGGCCCCGGCCTGGGCGCCGCCGTCGGCGCCGCCTTCGCCGTCACCCGCGGCGTCTTGGGCAGCCCCGCGTCCGAGACCCTGGCCGGCCATGTGGTGTCGACCACGGTCGACGCCGCCGCCTCGCTGGCGCGCGGACGTCCTCCAGCGGCTCCGCCCGCCAAACGTCCCCGGACGAAACGCCGGAGCCCGACGGAGGGCGAACTCTAAGGAACGTCGATTTTTAGGGCTCGCACCGCGCCGCCTGGCGTGGCTAAATCCTCCGGCACGGCCCGAGGTCTTGCCGGGCGGTTCGGTCACAGCGCCTCGCGCCCCCCTTGTCAGGCCCGCGTCCGAGCCGCCCCATTTTTAGGGAGGGACGGGGATGAACGGCTACACCTTCTATGCGCTGCCCTTGTCGCCCAACGCGCATCTGTTTCACCCCGCGACGCTGCCCTCTGATGAAGTCGCCGTCGCCTATGCCGTCGCCGCGTTGAAAGCCTGCCCTGTGGCGCGCGAGGTGGCCGTCTGGAAGGACTGGACCTTCATCGCCCGCGTCAACAAGGACCGCGCGCCTGCTTAAAAGACGCCCCGCCGAAGAACCGTCCCTGCCTCGCCAGGCCCCTTGCGCGTCGCCGCTTACGCGCTCTGAAAGCGTGGACAAGTTTTAAAGAACATTGCTCTTCACGATAACGCCAAGCTAAGACCTTAAAGCGAAGCTTCCGTCGCGGTCGCGCTAAGATCGGCCCAATTTCAAAAGGATCTTGAGCAGTCCATGGCGTTTCGTCCCTCTCTTCCGGCGCTCCTTTGTTTAGCGGCGCTGGCGTCTTCCGGCCTTGCGGCCTGCAACAAGCCCGAGACGCCGCCCGCCGCTGAAGCGGCTGAGGCCAGCGCCGACGCCCGGCTCGGCGCCGTCAACGACAGCTTGGCCCGCATGAACTACGGCGAAGCCGCTCGTCTGGCGGCCGAGGCCCAAAGCCACTTCCCAGGCGATCACCGCCTGCACGCCGCCGCCGCTCGCGCCCAGGCGCGCCTGGGCGATGCTGAAGCCGCCGCCGCCGCCCTAACGCGCGCAGTCGCCGCCGGCCTGCCCAACCCCGCCGAGGTGTTGGCGGAGCCGGCCTTCGACGCCGTGCGCGATCACAAGGCCTTCACCGCCTATCGCTCGCCTCTCGCCGCCAAGGCGGGCGCGTCCGTCGCTCCGACAAGCCGCATCCGCGCCGGCGACGTCGAGATCATCGAAAGCGCCGACGGCGACGTCATCCGCGCCGGCGACCTCGTTCTCGACACCCGTCCCTAAGAGCATCCCATGACCTTCATGTCTTCCTGCGCCGCCGCCCTGGCTCTGGCGGCGATCAGTTCCGTCGCCTTCGCCCAATCGGCCAATGTCGTGTCCGGCAGCGGCTCTGCGCCCGTCACCCGGGACGTCAATGCCGTTCGCGCCCAGGCCGAAGCCCTGGCCAAGGCCGATCTGGTGCGCGCCTTCGCCCGCCAGGTCCTCGGCGCCGAACGCATGGGCGAACTGACGCCGGAGATGGTCGACCAACTGGCCGTCCAGATCCGCAACGACATGATCGTCGACCGCTCGTCCGAACGGGTCGGAAACGCCTTCAACGTCACCTTGTCGGCCAGCATCGACCGCCAATGGTTCCAAAGCGCCCTCGACGATCTGGGCCTCGCCTCGTCCTCGCGTCGCGGCGGCGGTCAGCAGCAACGCATCGTGGTCATGATCGACGAGGCCATCGGCGTGGCGCCGGACTTCAGCCAACCGGCCGAGATCGTCACCGAATACGACCGCGACAGCGGCTCGTCCTTCAGCGACAAGTCGGCCGTCGCCTACAGCAACCGCGAACGCTCGGGCACCTCCTCCTCCTCGGCCTCGGGCCAATCCTCGCAAGGCCGCTACGCCGGCGCCGCCAGCGGAGCGCGCGGTTCGGTCGCGGTCAGCGGTTCGGGCGGCAGTTCCAGCGCCCAGCGTTCGCGCTCGTCGTCAGCTTCGTCCAGCGACACCTCCTTTATCGATCGCACCAATATCGAAGCCAGCACCCACGACGACGTGCGCTTCCGTCAGCGCATCACCTTCCAGTCCGCCGCCAACAGCGCCACCGGCCGCGCCGCCGTCTCAGCCCTGACCGAAGGCTTGGTCAACTACGACATCGGCACCGCCAGCGTCACGCCGCTGATGGCGGCTTTCCAGCCGGGTCCGACGCCGCTGTTCAGCGAGCTGCAAGCCAGCGGCAAGCTGAGTTCGTTCTTCCAGTACGCCCAGAGCCAGTCGGCGCCCTTCTTCATGTCGGGCGCCCTGGAGATCAATCACGGCGGCCGCCACCCCGCGACCGGCGAGGTGGAATGCACCGGCGCCTTCAACGCCGACGCCTACAGCACCGCCACCGGTCAGAACGTCGGCTCCGCCTTCCGTGAGGCGACCGGCGTCGGCCGCAACAGCTCTGACTGCGAAAACCGTCTGACCTCGGTTCTGGCCAGCCAAGTCGCTGCCGCCCTCGGTCCGCAGATTCAACGCGAATGGCGCAATGTCAGTCGCGCTCAAACCTCGGCCGTCCAGTCCGCGTCGGCCCCCGCCGAATACACCCTGACGGTGCGCGGAAACGACCTGAACATGGGCGTTCAGGCCGATCTCTTGGACGCGCTCGGCGCCATTCAGGGCGTCGACCAGCACGCCTTCCTTGGGCAGGATGCGCGTCAGATCAACATCCACGTCAAATATTCGGGGTCCACGCCGTTGCACCTGGCGCTGTTCCAGCGCCTGCGCAGCAATCCGGCCTTCGCCGCCATGCAGTCGCAGACGGCGCCCCAACAGGTCATCCTCTGCCTGAACGGCTGCTGATGTCCCGCCTCGCCTCCCTGCTGCTGGCCGCCGCGATCGCTGCGCCGACGACCGCGTCAGCCGGCGACGACGGCCTTCGCCTTCACCCCATCCGCGGTCTCTTCGGTCCTGAAGATTCCGCTTGCGGAACCTCGGGGCGTTCCAACACCCTGATTGCCCTGGATCTCTGCGACAAGCTGGACCCGACCGAGCGTCGACAATACTGGGGCGAACGCTTCAGCGCCCTGGTCATTGACCGCTTCGGACAAGACAGGCTGTCGCCCGATCTGTCGGCGGCGCCGCCGTCAGGCATGACGCGCGAAACCTTGATGTCGCGCACCCTCGCGACCTCCTTGCATGTCTCCCGTGCTGATCTCTGGCACGTGCCCAAGGCCAGCGTGGTCGAGGTGCACATGCCCATCACCGTCACCCTGTTGATGACCAATGTGCTGACCGGCGAGGTCATGTTCGCCCACACGGTCTCGACCTATGTCCAGGGCGATATGGACCGCTCCGGCTATCAGGCCGAGGCCGCAGCCCAATTCGATCGTCACTTCGACGCCGCCCTCGTGGCCCTGGTGGATGGAGCCAAGGCCCGGTTCCAATCCGGCGCCGTGACAACCCAGGTCCGCAGCCGAAACGGCGATCTCTACGTCGTCGACGCCGGCCTGCAGAAAGGCCTGCGCCCTGGCGACCAGATCGGCGCCGACGCCCGGGTGGTCTTCGCCGACGCCCACTACGCCGTAGTCAAGCCGGCTCTCGACACGCTCAGCGTCGGGCAATCCCTGTCACGCTATGTGGCCCAACCCATCGACGCCCTGAGCCGGCCCTCCCTTCTGGTCGTGGTGGCCGACACCCCGTCCGACGTGCCGTCCGGCTACGCCGCCGTCATCATGGAGGAGGCCTTGTCCGCCGCGGGCGGCTTCGCCCTGGTTCAGATCAATCCCGCCGCTTCAGCCCTGCGCGCCCCGCTCCTGACGGCTGCCGGCGTTGAAAGCCGCCCGCCCGCCCTGCCCGACTACTTCCTACGTGTCACCGTCGCCCCGCTGGCGCCCGTCCAGGCGCCCACCAATGTGCGCGGCGTCGAGCGCCGGGTGCAGGACGCCCGGGTTTTCTTGGAGGTCATCGACCATGACGGCCGCGTGGTCTTCGCCGTCGAAGGCAAGGACCAGCAGGTCGATGAGATCGCCAACGGCATGGCCCCTTCGACCGACCAGCGCCGCGATGTGGCCGTGCGCAACGCCATGACGCTCGCCGCACGAGCCCTCAAGGCCGGCTTCACGCCGTCGCGCGTGCGACTTGCCGTCGCTTCGGCGGACGACGGCGAGGTTTCGATCACCGATCCGACCGGCGCGCTCGGCATGGGGCAGGACGCCCAGGTGGTGCGTTCTATCGGCCGAGTATCGGGCGTTCAGGGCGATGTCTGGGTGCCGGTCGCCGCCCTTGAAGTCACCGGCTTTGGCCAGGGCGTCGCCACGGCGCGCCAGTCCGGCGTCGAAATCGCCAGGGTGCGACGCGGCGACCAGGTGGCTCACGACACGGTCGGCTCCCTGTCAGCTTCGCGATTCCGCTACGCGCCTTGCGCGCCGGCGGTGGCTTTTCGCGGCGCGGAGCAGCCCCTGTTCCAGGCCCTCAGCTTCAACCGTTTCGCCGCAGGCTTCCCGGGCGCGGTTCAGGCTACTCGCTTCGGCGACGAAGCCGCGCCCCTGGGGCTCGCCTCCATCGCTCCGGACTATCGCGAGGTTAAGGCGCTGACGGCGCGCCCGGCCGATCTGTGTTTCGAAGCCGTCCACAATCTGGCTCACACTGGCCAGAAGCCCTCGGGTCGGACCTTCGTTCAGAACACCTATGATCTGACCGTCGGCTACGTGTTGAAACGCAACGATCAGAGAGTCGGCGCGCAAGGCCTGCAGCAAACGCTCACCGCCACCGCCGTCCCGTCGGGTGCGGACCCCGCCTATCAGGATCAGTCGCTCCAGATTGATCTGGCCGATTTCGCCTCGGATCTGGCGCTTCGCGCCGCCAAGGCCCTGAACCCCAACCCTTAAACCACCCTGCTATTGGAGCTTCTGATGAAGACCTCTTCCCTCTTGGCTGTCGCCTTGGCCGCTGTTCTGGCCACCTCCGGATATGCCTCCTCCGCCCACGCTCAACTGGGCGGCCTGCGCAAGCTCGCGCCCGGCGGCGGTCAACCCAACGTCACGGCCGGCGATCCCGACGCCTTCCTGAGCGAAACCCTCGAGACCACCAAGCTGGTCTGGAGCGCCGCGACGCTTCTGGCGCACGCCGTCGATGAAGACGGCAAGCAGGAAGAGGCCCGGGCGGAGCTTGCAGCCATCCAGGGCGCGTCGTCGCTCCGTGAATTGCAAGCCCACAAGGCCAGCTTCGAGGCCAATGTCGCGACCGTGAACGCCAAGGCGGCGGACACCGCCGCCCTACAGGCGAAGTACGACGCCGCCAGTGCGAACCAACGCACCCTGATGCTTAACGCCGCCTACAACTTCACTATCGGCATGATGCGCAACATCGAACTGGGCCAACAGGCGCCCAGCCTCATCAGCGGCCTGCAATCCAACCCCATGAAAGTCACCAAACTGGGCAGCCTGCGCGCCGCCGCCGGCCTGCTCGGCGATCAGATCCAGGCCACCCGCACCATGGTCGGACCCATGCGCACCCTGCTCAGCCGCGGCGGCGTCGAAGTCCCCGCCAACGCCACGGCGTCGAGCGCCAAGCCGATTACGGACTTCTAAAGCGCTTGGTTATGGGCGGGGAGATCGGACCTCCCCGCCGGTCTTCGCAGAGCGATCCCCAGCTCCAAGTCCGCGCTTCATAACGCAGCGAGAAAAGGCCTGCGTCTTTGCGCTCGCCGAGCCGCTGGCCCTGACTGTCGATCAACCCCTAATCGCCAAGGTGCGCCTATGCCGCCCCGCTTGCGACATTCTCGTCCGATCGCGCCCCCTGATCGCCGCAGGTGGCCGTTTGCTGCAACCGTCGCGCTCATCGCCCTGGCGGCCTTTGCAACGACGCTTTTCATCGTCTCGCCATCACCCCCTCGCGCAGCGCTAAGGGCCTACATCAAGACGCGCACGACCGATCAACATTACAGCGGATGCGACGCCGTTCGCGCCGCGGGTCGACAAGATATACCGTCCTGGGATCCGTCCTATCGTTCCTGGATGGACGGCGACGGCGACGGCCTTGCCTGCGAGCCGCTGCGACATTAGCGCGTCCACGACAGCTTTCGAAAACTAGCACCGGTCTGAAAACCGATCGTAGGCGTCAATCTTGACGGGATGGATATCGATGTCGCGCTGATAGATCTCGCGTCGGAGATAGTCGATTTCACGGTCCGCATCCGCGACATCCGCGTACCAGGCCCGGGGGGCCCCGCGCGTTCCATCGTCCCAGCGATAGCCGCGCGCTTTCAACGCGTCCTTGAGGTCGAAAGGCGCGCCCTCGGCGCGAATGCGCCATGTCGGACGACGCGCGGCCTCCAGCAAAACAGACAGCGCCGGCGCCCCGCTTATGGGCAAAGGCCGTGACAGCAGCTCGATCGCTGCGGCGCAGTCGTTCACTGCCCTGTGCTTATCGTAGAAGAAGCCCGCGCCGCTGGCCAAATAGGCGAGCTTCGTCCCCTCATGCCCCTGCGCCGCCCAATCGATCTGCGACATGGAACAGGCCCAGGGTTTGGTTTTGAAAACGTCGCTGAAGCGCTCGAGAAAACGGCGGTCGAAGGCGGCGTTATGGGCGGCGACAAAGGCTGCGGACGCGGCAAAAGCGGAAACCGCCCCTGGGTCAATCACATGCCCCGCCACCATGGAGTCGGTGATGCCCGTGATCGCCGTCACCTCGGGAGGAATCGGTTGGTCCGGCTGTCTGAAGCCTTGGAAACTCTCCCCCAGACCAAGAACGCGGCCATCCGGGCTGTAGAAGAAACGCGTCATGGCGAGTTCGATGATTTCGTCGTGACGCGGATCCAGGCCCGTTGTTTCCACATCAACAAATAATCCCAAGCGCAGTCCAACAGTCTCGGCGGGCGCCAAAGGCGCTCTCGCCTGCAACTTGCGCAGAATTCGATAGTCGCCGCTCGCCTCAAGCGCCGCCGCCATCCCCTCGAAATCCACCTCTACCCCTCTCGCTCCCCTCGACCTCGCCCCAATGATCACCCGCATTTATGGTTTTGAAAACCGCCCGCCGACTGCGCCCCTCTTGCATCGGAACGAGGTTGCGTGGCGACAGAGCCTGACGTCGGGTTTGTTCGCCCTTTCGGAGAGCCCGAGCCTTGCTCAGCGCCCAAACCCATCCGCTTCTCGGGGTAGGCGGCCGAAATGCGCCGCGCCGCTCGCATTTCGGCCGCCTCAGGATCGACCGATCTGATCGCGACCGGCCTAGCGGGCTCCGAACGGGTTCGCCGCCATCCCCGCCGCCATCCTTGATCCGTCCCGCACGACGGCTTCTCCGATGGTCCCGGCGCTTGAAGGGTCCCGGTCCCCTGATCCAGGCGCTCACGCCGCCGCCGACGGAGCCTCAAGCGAAACGGCGGCGATGACGCCCCGGAAGGTCTCCAACATCTCGAAATGCCCGGTCGCCAAGAACTGCTCGATGGGCCGCCGAGACAGCAGACGCTCCAGGAAGCCCGCTGCGATCACCAGCAACAAGGCGTCGTCGCCGTAAGAAATCTCCAGCTCCCTATAGTCGTGTGTCACCACCGCCAGCTCACGCACCAGTCGCTCTCTCTCGGCATGGTCGGCGCCGGCGGCCTTCTTCACCGCATCGGGTTTGACCAAGTCAGCAGGTCGGGTCGTCACTAGAAGGGCCTTGGCGTAATTGGCGCTGTAGTTGTTCGCCGACACCATCAGTTCCGCGACCTCCAGCTGGCGGATCGGCTTCATCTTCCGCAACTTCTGGAAGGCGTTGATCCCGACCGGCTTGTCCTTCAGCAGTTCGGCCACGTCGGCATGGATGCCGCTCAACAAATGTCGCCGTTGGCGGATGGCCGCCACATCGACATTCAGCGCCCGCGCCAGCTTTTGCATGGAGACGCCGCGCTCGATCGCGCGGACGATCATATAATGCTCTTGGATCGGAGCGAGACGATTGACCCGTTTGTTGTAGGTGAAGGCTTCATCGTCCGCAGCCACCACGCAGCGGGCTTCCGTTTCTCCCCTGGCCTGCAGCACGCTCAAGCGAACATGGCCGTCGAGCAGGGTGTAGAGGCCGTCGGCGCTCGCCTGAGCCACCACCAAGGGCTCCACCACGCCGACCTCCGCGACAGACGCGGCGATCCGTTTGTACTTCACCGATTCCATGACCGCTGCCGGCAAGATCTTGGATAGCAGGAGCTTGTCTAACGACAGCACGCGAACCTGAGGCTCAAAGGCGATCCGGACCGGCTCCATCTAGAAGCGCTCCTGTCCAATGCGCGCCGCCAAGGCGGTCGGGAGGGTGTTGAAGCCTTCCGCCCGCATCAGGGCGACGAACAGGTCGTTGGCCAGGAGGTGTTGAAGGGCGCTGACGACGAAGTCGAGACGCGACCGGGTCAGCCCCGCCCGCCGGACAAACGCGGTTTGCCGTTCCGTCTCACGCTTCAAGGCGCGGATCAGCGACTCTGGCGTAGCCGGCTTAGCAGAGCGAGCGCCGCGGCTGCGCGGGGTCATGCTCTTCCCACTAGTGTTACGTTGTTCGATGATCCGGCGGATCGCCAAAACCTGATTTCCAGGGATGGCCTTGTCTTCATAGGCCTGGGCGAGGGCCTGCTGGACATCGCCTTCTTTGGCTTGAGCGATCTCCATGGCGATGGTGTGCGGAATGACTCCCCGCTCCACCGCAGAGATCAGTTTTTCCTCTCCGTTCTCCAGCAGGAAACAGATGGCGTAGATATATTCGCGGCTGAAGCCGACCTTGACCGCGATCTCCCCATGGCTATAGCCGCGCTCGCGCAAAGCGCCGATGGCGCGCACCAATTCCAGCGGCGTGTGCTGTCGCCGAGCCAAGTTTTCGACCAGGCTCATGACGAAACAGTCGTCTTCGGCGGCGTCGATCACGACAGCGGGAATCGACTCTTGGCCAAGGGCCACGAAGGCCTCCAGCCTTCCTTGCCCGCAGACGAGATCATAGCGAGAGCGTCCAGGGCGCTGGCTGACCGTGATCGGCTTCTTCAAGCCCAACCGCTCGATGCTGGTCACGAGTTCTTGGAACACGCGCTTGTTGCGCGCCCGGGGATTGAGAACCGTGATGGCGTTCACTGGGATCATCAAGATATCGGGGACGTCACTCATGCTGCTCGCAGCTCCGTTCGACGCGTGAGATCGTAAAATCCGCTCAAGTCATCGAAACGAAAGGCGTCCAACCGCACGCCGTTTTCCGGCGACAACTTGAGGCTGGGATCAGCGCCGCCCTCGAGCCAGGGCAGAAGGTAATAGTCGCGGATCTCCGCATTCCCAGCCTCCATCCGAACGGCGATGGTGATGTCCGGTCGAAGCCCCTGATCTAGGCGGATTTTCCATCGCAGCGCCCCGGCGGCGGTTTCGCAACAACGGGCGAGCACGATAGAGGCGGTGAACTCGGCGTTGACGGTGATCAGGTCGGTGGCCTCGTCGCGCTCGGCCGTCCCTCCGGCCTGCGCAACTTCGGCGATCACTTGGGCCACGATACCCGGGTGGAGGCGGCGCAACGCGCGATTGGTTTCAATGTAGCGGAAATCCTTCGCCGGCGCGTAGCCGATCAGGGCGTAGGCGCGCACCAGACTGCCGAAGCGCTGACGAAAGGTCGAACTCGACGCCATGTCTTCGACTTCGTCGATCACCAACCCCGACAACCAGCCCTTCTGCTCCAGCAGCGCCGACAGCTGACCGAGCAGCTCCTCGTCGGAATACCGTCGACTGCGGTCCTGAATGATCCTCTGCGCCGCTTCAAAGAAGTCGGGCTCGACGATGCCGTCGAAAGCGCCGTCCTTGCGCACCCACATGTCGGGCGTATTCAAAACCCGTTTGGCCTTCAGCTTGAAGGAGCGTCGATTGTAGACGTTGTTGCCGATGTATTTTTCATTGGTCAGCACCTGGTGGACGGTCGATCGCGACCACGGCCGCCCGAGGTCGGTCATCACGCCTTCGGCGTTGAGCAAGGCGGCGATCTCGCTTTCCGAACGTCGCTGAAGGACGAACAGCCGATAGAGGCGCCGCACCACCTCCACCTCCTCCGGCGGTCCCGGCGTCAGGATCACGCGATCCGTTTGCAGACTCTTCTGCTCGCCGCGCGCCAGCTCCCCCTTGGGGCGGCAGAGTTCATCGACCAGCTGGCGGCGCAATCCAAACCCCGCTGGTCCGCCCTGACGGAAGCCAAGGGTGATCAACCGGCACTGGCCGGCGAACACCTTGGTCGACAGCTCGCGGCTATACTCCCCGGCCATCGCGCGCTTCATGCTCTTGATGATGGTCGCGCTAAGACTGCCGTCGTTCTCGAACTGCTCGGCGCAATAGTGCACCGCGATGCCGGCCTCGCGACAGATGAACTCGTAGTAGGCGCTCTCGTCGGCGTCCTGAAATCGACCCCACCGGCTGACGTCGTAGACGATGACGGCGTCGAAGCCGGCGACGCCGTCGCGCACGTCGGCGATCAAGCCTTGCAGCGCCGCGCGTCCGTCCAGCTTCAGGCCGCTCTTTCCGGCATCGGCATAGGTTTTGACGATCTCGAATCCGCGCCGTGCGGCGTAGGCCGCAATCGCCTCCGACTGATTCTCAGTGGAGTATTTTTGATGCTCGGTCGACATGCGCACGTATTCAGCCGCACGCACCAGCGCCTCGCCTTCACCTCCGCCGTGGTCGCTCGGTCGGTCCATCGCCCTGCCGGTCGTTCGCCGCCTTGGCGGCACGGTTGGACCGACACCGTAAGCGCCCTTCGGCGTGAAAGTCGTTTCAGAAATTGGACTGAAAACTTCAGTCCAAAACAGGAAAAACTTTTCACACGGAAGAGGCGTAGGATGGAGAGCTTCCCGCAGCAGATCGCCGCGGCCATGCGGCGAGAGTGGGGGGCGACGCCCTCGGCACGGAAAGAGGTCGGACGGATCACGCGCGCCAATGAACGCGCGGTCCGGAACTGGTTCGAGGGCCGAAACGGTCCTAGCGGAGAAAACCTCGTGTCCCTCATCCGCGCCTCGGACGCCGTCTTCGAAACCGTCTTGGCGCTCTCAGGACGAAGGTCTGCCTTATCGGGCGTTCACGTGCCGGCGCTGCGAGAACGTTTGAAGCTGCTCCTCGATCTGATCGACGAAGCTCCTTCTCGATAGATACCGACACCTCGGCGAATTTCTTTACCCGGAAGAAGCGGTCCCAAGGCGCGGCCTATGGGGACCCGACGCGCGCCTTCCAGGCGCGGTACATCTGGAGACAAGTTCGCATTGGACTGGCAGCACCCCACCCAGTCAGACGGCAAGTCTCCAAGTAATCACCGCATTGTTGGAGACAAATTTGCCATCATGTCGGTGCCCTCACCAGCCCTCTCCCTTCGCATAATTCGTCCCCAATAGTTGGCGCTGAACATCCCAGCTCAACGGAATCGCCGTCTGTTTTTCGAGCGCGGCTATAGCCGAGGTCGAGAGTCGCCCATTCAGAATTGCGGATTGAATGTCAGGAGCCAGAAAAGCCCAGGCGAAGCGGCCGTAATTGGCCGACGGCATCATCGTGGTTCGCACGACGTGGTGGTGGGCGGCGAACGCGGGACGCGCCGAGCCTAATGCGACATGAGCGAGCCTCAATCGCTTACGCGCGCGCAATTTCATTATCTTGGCATCGGGATCGATCTCCCGCTGCTCGTTCCCAATCCAGGTACGGCCGCCCGAGAACTTCATGCGGACGGGTATGGCGATCCGGACATGACCTGGCCTTGCCCCTTCGGCGAGCACTCGATCACCGGAAGCCAGCCGCGCCTCCACCGCTGCCACCGTGTCTAGATCGCAGCGATGATCACGCAGGGCTCGAAGAGCGAGCACGACATGCGTGCAGTCGCTCCTGATCTCGATGCGAGCCACCATCTGCCGCAGCTCCTCAATGGTAATGGCTCGCTCATCTCTGTCGATCAGCTGACCAAGACGGCGGCGAATGATGCCCTCAAGCACGTCGCAGGGAACACGACGAATTAGGTCTGTGCGATCTGGACCGACCATGCCCAGCACTGGACCGGGTCCAAGATAGTAGCTGTATCGCCGCCCCTTTTGCCGGACGAACGTCGGCCGCATCAATTGTCCGAGCTCGTCGAAAACCCGCCCCCTAAGAGGCGCGCGCTCAAGGCTGGGCGCGCGAGCCTTCCACGTTGCGCTCCTCTGGCGAAGGAGCGCCTGGACCGCGTCAAATGTCTGCTGATCCACGATCGCCTCATGCCGGCCCTGGTAGGTCGCGCCCTTGTGGCAGATCAGCCCCAGGTAGATCGGGTTCTGGAGCAGATGGCGCAGCGCTCCGCGGCTGAACGGCATGCTGGGATAGGTAAAGCCGCGTCGAGACTGGCCAGCCTTCGACCGAATGCCCTCCTCCGCCAGTTGCTGCTGAAGGTCATAGAACGAGCGGCATGCAATCAACCGGTTGAAGATTATACGAACGGTTGCCGCTTCTTCCTCGTTCACACGAAGACGGCGATCGCCCGATCCGTCTGGCGCATCGTAGCCAAGTGGAACGACGCCGCCCATCCACATGCCCTTCGCCTTCGATGCGGCGATCTTGTCGCGTATCCGCTCGCCGGTGACGTCACGCTCGAACTGCGCGAAGGACAGCAGCACATTGAGCGTCAGCCGGCCCATCGAACTGTTGGTGTTAAACGCTTGGGTGACGCTGACGAACGTGACGCCCCGCCTATCGAGCGCCTCCAGTATTCTCGCGAAGTCGGCCAATGACCGTGTCAGGCGGTCGACCTTGTAGACGACCACGGCATCGATCGATCCAGCGTCGATGTCGGCGAGCAATCGTTTGAGACTGGGTCGTCCCATCGACGCGCCTGTAAAGCCGCCGTCATCATATCGCCGACGATCGATCGTCCAGCCCTCGCCGCCCTGCGATTTAATGTAGGCTTCGCAGTACTCACGCTGCGCATGGAGCGAGTTGAACGACTGGCTCAGCCCCTCTTCTGAACTCTTTCGGGTGTAAATTGCGCACCGCACCCTCGCCTCATGATCCATGACCAGCCCCCGGCCGTAGACCGAAGAAACGCGGACCATTCCAACGCACGCCGGTGATCTCCCGAGCGATTGCGGACAGGCTCCGGTAGTCGCGGTCGCGATAGCGGAACACCCTCCCCTCCGCGATCACTTCATGAACCACGCCCCGGTACTCTCGGGCGACACGACTGCCGGGTTGAAGCGGCTGGAGGGTCGGCGTCGCGGTCGATTTGAGACGTCGGCGATCATCAGCCGTGAGGTCACCGTGCCTAGCGACTTGAATCCGCCAGGCTACAATATGCCGGATTAGGCGCTTCGAGCACATGTCAGGGGGCGGCCCCCAACGCCGTCGCCATTCATCCCTGAGCGATGCCAACGACATCGTTTCCAAGCTCGCCAGGAACGCCTCGTCGTCATCATCAGCAGCCGTCATCGCATCCTCCTGAAAGGGCGAAGGCGGCGACTAAAATATCACATAAGTCCAGCCATAAAAGTCTGTTTTTGCAGTTACTTACGGGCCATTTTCTGGAGACTACTTAACATCTGACTGGGTCCACCGCCACCGGCCTTCAATAAAATCAACAACTTAAATCAAACCCCCTAGGGGGTGTCCACTGGCACACCGCGCCATTCGATTTTCTGCTGGCGGACTCGAACTTGCGGCAGACGAATGGCCGTCGCTTGGTGGACGTTGGCGGCAACTCATTTGTCCCGCGCTGAAAACAGTCGCTGAAGCTGGTTGGCCGTTCTGGACTCTGCCGCGCCCACCGTCGAACATCACCGTTCAACGGGGAGAGGTGACATGACGCCACAAGAAATAGCTTTAGTGGCAGCGGGCTGCTCCGCAATAGCGGCGATATGCAGCGCGGCGGCAGCTTGGCGGGTGCCTCATGCTGTCGCCGAGCAGAATGAGAAAATCCGCAAAGGCAACGAGGCCAGAACTCGAAAGCTCCATATTCTCGAGACCCTCGTTCAACATCGGGCGATGATTGCCGAACCCGCTTCGGTAGCAGCCCTGAACTCAATCGTGATTGTGTTTTCGGGTAGCCCGCGCGTGAAGGATGCGTTCTCCCGCTTTATGACCGCCACCACGCCAAGCCGATGAACACGGGAGCCATCGTCGAGCGGTACATCGCAATCATAAACGCTATCGTCAGTGATCTGGGAATGGATGGTCAGATAGCCGGTTCTGACGTTGATCAGATCTATTTTCCTGACGCTCTCAGCATGGCCAAAGCGGTAGAAAGCGCTGAACTTGCCGCACGCTTCACTTCAGTCGCCACAGCTAATAACGATCCCAGAGCCCTGCAAACGCAGGTCCCGTAAATCGAACAGGGACTTCGCCCTGCTAGGTAGCCTGGTAATCGTGCCATTGCGGTTTCCACGGATTGGTGGGGAAAGGTGACCAAAAATGGTCACCCCTTTCCGTCGAAGAAAGCCCGCCACCACTGGCGTTTGATTTCGCCCTCTCCGCCACCGGCCTTTGATCAAAACAGTCGCCCTTCGGGGCAGCGCCCCTGCGATCGCCATGCCCCTGTCAGCCGACGATGGCCGCATAGAGGCTGACGCCGAACGCCACGAGCACCGCCAGGGCGGACAGCACGGCGCCGATAGCGCCTATGACCAGGATGACGATGAGCAGGACTTCCTGCAGCGACGAAGGCTTCATCAAGAAAGCCTAGCTTTGCCGTCGCGCAGCGTCGAGCCCCTCAACCGGAGCCCTCGTCGATCCGCTCGATGATGATCACCGGCGCGCATTTCGATCAGAATTCCGATCACGTCGAACGTAAAATCAGGCACTTGCAACCAGACCAAAAAGGGCTTGTTGCATAATCCATAATCAGGCCCACTGGCTTTCGAACGTTCGCGGCGGCGAGCGATGAGGATGAGCAGAGCTTGATGGTCGCGCCCTTTCCTACCGATCAGGTCTTCATCGGCGGCCAGTGGCGCGCGCCGGTCGGCGGCGGCGTTCTGCCGATCGAAAATCCCTCGAACGGCGAAACCCTGGGGTCGCTCGCTGCAGGCCGGTCAGAGGACGTGGACGCCGCCGTCCAGGCCGCCCGCGCCGCCTTCGACGGCGACTGGGGCCGCATGACGGCGGTTGAACGCGGCCGTATCCTGGCCCGCATGGGCCGCGAGGTCGAAGCCCGCATCGACCTGCTGGCGGAACTGGAAGCCCTCGACGTCGGCAAGCCGTTGAAGCAGGCCCGTAACGACGTCGTCGCCCTGGCCCGCTATCTCGAATTCTACGCAGGTGCAGCCGACAAGCTGCACGGCGAGACCATTCCCTTCCAGGACGGCTACACCGTCTACACCCTGCGCGAGCCGCACGGCGTGACGGGCCACATCATCCCCTGGAACTATCCGATGCAGATCATCGGCCGCTCGGTCGTGGCGGCCCTGTGCGTCGGCAACGCCGTGGTGCTGAAGCCCGCCGAGCAGGCCTCGCTGACCGCCCTGGCCTTTGCCCATGTCGCCTTCGACTGCGGCCTGCCCGCAGGCGCGCTGAACGTCGTGACCGGCACGGGCGCGGAAGCCGGCGCGGCGCTGGCGGCACATCCGGGCATCAACCATCTGTCCTTTACCGGTTCGACCGGCGTGGGCGTGGCCATCCAGCAGGCGGCGGCGGTCAACGCCGTGCCGGTGACGCTGGAACTGGGCGGCAAGTCGCCCCAGCTGGTCTTCGACGACGCCGATCTGGACAAGGCCCTGCCCTTCCTCGTCAACGCGGGCGTCCAGAACGCGGGCCAGACCTGCTCGGCCGGATCGCGCGTCCTGGTCCAGCGCGGCGTCTATGACGAGGTGGTGCGCCGCATGGCCGAGCGCTTCAGCGCCCTTAGCGTCGGCCCGGCCATGGACGACCGCGACGTCGGCCCCCTGGTGTCCAGGAAACAGCAGGCCATGGTCGAGGGCTTCATCGACAAGGGCCGCGCCGACGGCCTGATCGTCGCCCAGGCGCCCCTGGCCGACCTGCCGTCCGGCGGCGCCTATGTCGCCCCGACCCTGTTCGCCGGTGTCGCGCCCGACCATCCGCTGGCGCAGCAAGAAATCTTCGGCCCCGCCGTGGTCGTCATTCCCTTTGACACTGAGGAGGATGCCGTCGCCATCGCCAACGGCACCGATTACGGCCTGGTCGCAGGCGTCTGGACCGCCGACGGCGGACGGCAGATGCGGCTGGCCAAGCGGCTGCGGGCCGGACAGGTCTTCATCAACAACTACGGCGCGGCGGGCGGGGTCGAACTGCCCTTCGGCGGCGTCGGCAGGTCGGGTCACGGTCGCGAAAAGGGGTTCGAGGCGCTCTACGCCTTCACCACGCTCAAGACCGTCGCGGCCCATCACGGATAGCGCAAGGGAGTAGCGTCTTGGGGGAGAACAGATCGAAGCGGCTGGAGGGCAAGCGAGCGATCGTCACGGGCGGAGCCTCCGGCTTCGGCGCCGGCATCGCGCGCCGCTTCGCCGAGGAAGGCGCCCGCGTCATCGTCGCCGACCTGAACGGCGACGCCGCCCGCGCCCTGGCGGCGGAACTGGGCGACGCCGATCTGGGCGTCAAGGTCGACGTGTCCAGCGCCGCCGACGTCGCCGCGCTCGCCGAGACCGCCGACCGGCTGCTGGGCGGGGTCGACATCGTGGTCAACAACGCCGGCGTCGGCCACACGCCGCAGCCGCTGGACGAACTGTCGGACGAGGCCTTCGACCGCATCGCCGCCGTCAACATGCGCGCCATCTATCTGATGTCGAAGGCCTTCGTCCCGGCGATGAAGGCGCAGGGCGCTGGCGCCATCCTCAACATCGCCTCGACCGGCGGGGTCAGCCCCCGCCCGAACCTGACCTGGTACAACGCCTCCAAGGGCTGGGTCATCACGGCGACGCGGGCCATGGCGGTCGAACTGGCGCCCTTCCAGGTGCGGGTGAACGCGCTCAACCCGGTGGCGGGCGACACCCCCCTGCTCAAGACCTTCATGGGCGCCGACACCCCCGAGGTGCGGGCCAAGTTCCTGGCCTCCATCCCCATCGGCCGCTTCTCGACGCCGGAAGACATGGGCGCCGCGGCCGCCTTCCTGTGCTCGGACGACGCCTCGATGATCACCGGCGTGGCCATGGAGGTCGACGGTGGCCGTTGCATCTGACCGCCCGTTCAAGCTTCTGGTCCTGCCCGGCGACGGCATCGGACCTGAGATCATTCGCGAGACCCTGCGCGTCGCCGACTGGTTCGGCCGCAACGCCGGGCTGCGAATTGAACTGAGCGAGGCCCTCGCAGGCGGCGCCAGCATCGACGCCGTGGGCGCGCCCATCGCCGAGGACGTGGTCGATCAGGCCCTGGCCTCCGACGCCGTCCTGTTCGGCGCCGTCGGCGGGCCGAAGTGGGACCACCTGCCCCGCGCCCAGCGGCCCGAGATGGGCATCCTGCGCCTGCGTCAGGCGCTGGACCTCTACGCCAACCTGCGCCCCGCCGTCTGTTTCGACGAACTGCTGGACGCCTCGGCGCTAAAGCCCGAGCTGATCCGGGGCCTCGACATCCTGATCGTGCGTGAGGCCACGGCGGGGGTCTATTTCAGCCTGCCGCGCGCCAACGAGGTGGACGCGAACGGCCAGCGCCGCGCCTATGACACCCAGGCCTATACCGAAGCCGAGATCGCCCGCGTCTGCCGCACGGCCTTCGAGTTGGCCCGCACGCGCAAACGCCGCCTCTGCTCGGTCGACAAGGCCAATGTCATGGAGACCGGCGCTCTGTGGCGGACCGTGGCCACCGAGGTCGCCGCCGACTATCCCGACGTGGAGCTGTCGCACATGTACGCCGACAACTGCGCCATGCAGCTGGTCCGGCGACCGGACCAGTTCGACGTCATCGTCACCGACAACCTGTTCGGCGACATCCTGTCCGATGCCGCGGCGGCCCTGACCGGATCGCTGGGCCTGCTGCCCTCGGCCTCCCTGTCCGGCCTTGGACAAGGGGGGCGCAGCCGGGGCCTGTATGAGCCGATCCACGGCTCGGCGCCCGACATCGCCGGACAAGGCGTCGCCAATCCCATCGCCGCCATCCTGTCCTTCGCCCTGTGCCTGCGCTGGTCCTTCGACCGCGCCGACCTGGCCGATGCGCTGGAGCGCGCCGTGCGGCAGGTCGTGTCCAGCGGCGTCCGCACCCCCGACATCGCCGAAGCCGGCGTCGCCCCCGTCTCCACCCTTCAGATGACCGACGCGGTTCTGGCCGCGCTGGACGCGCAGTTCGCGTGAGGATCGACCGATGAGCGCCCCCACCTTGCAGACCGTCATGGACCTGATCGACGGCCGCACCGACGAACTGGTCGCCCTGACCCAGGACCTGATCCGCTTCCCCACCATCAACCCGCCGGGCGAGGCCTATCGCCCCTGCGCCGAATACATCGGCGAGCGGCTGAAGAAGCGCGGCTTCACCGTCGAATATGTGCGCGGCGAAGGCGCGCCGGGCGACAGCGACCAGTATCCGCGCACCAACGTCATCGCCCGCTGGACCGGATCCGAGCCGGGCCCCTGCGTCCACTTCAACAGCCACATCGACGTGGTCGAGGTCGGCGCCGGCTGGACCGTCGATCCCTTCGGCGGCGAGGTGAAGGACGGCAAGGTGTATGGTCGGGGCGCCTGCGACATGAAGGGGGGCCTGGCCGCCTCCATCATCGCGGTGGAGGCCCTGATCGATTCGGGCCTGCCCCTGCCCGGCGCGCTGGAAATCTCCGGCACGGTGGACGAGGAGTCCGGCGGCTACGGCGGCGTGGCCTATCTGGCCGAGCGCGGCTGGTTCTCCGAGCCGCGCGTCAACCACGTCATCATCCCCGAGCCGCTGAACGTGGACCGGGTCTGCATCGGCCACCGTGGCGTCTGGTGGGCCGAGATCGAGACCAAGGGCCGCATCGCCCATGGCTCCATGCCCTTCCTCGGCGACTCGGCCATCCGCCACATGGGCGCGGTGATGGAAGAGTTTGAATCCAAGCTCTACCCGGCCATGGCCGCCCGCCATTCCGACATGCCGGTCGTGCCCGAGGGCGCGCGCCAGTCGACCATGAACATCAACTCCATCCACGGCGGTCAGGCCGAGGGCTTCGACGGCCTGCCCGCGCCCTGCGTGGCGGATTCCAGCCGCATGATCATCGACCGCCGCTTCCTGATCGAAGAGACGCTGGAGGATGTGAAGGGCGAGGTGAAGGCCATCCTCGACGGGCTGGCGGCCCAGCGCCACGGCTTCCGCTACGAGATGCGCGACCTGTTCCAGGTGGCCCCCAGCATGGCCGACCGCGACGGCCCGGTGGCCAGCACCACCGCCGCCGCCATCGAGACGGTGCTGGGACGCAAGGCCCAGTTCGTCTGCTCGCCCGGCACCTATGACCAGAAGCACGTCGACCGCATCGGCAAGTTGAAGGACTGCATCGCCTACGGACCCGGCGTGCTCGACCTGGCGCACCAGCCTGACGAATGGGTCGGGATCGACGACATGACCAACTCGGCCAAGGTCATGGCCCGCGCGGCCTACGACCTGCTGACCCGCAAGCGAGGATGAGCGACATGGCGCGTGGAGACGGCGACGAAGGCGACAACATCATCGGCCCGCGCCTGCGGGCCCTTCGGGACCGGCTGGGTCTGTCGCAGCGCGCCCTGGCGCGCAAGGCGGGCGTGCCCTCCAGCACCGTCAGCCTGGTCGAAAGCGGCCGCACCAGCCCCTCGGTCGGCTCGCTGAAACGTCTGCTGGACGCCGCCGGCGTGTCGCTCGGCGAGTTCTTCAGCTCCGAGTTCGAGACCCCGACCAAGCACTTCTATCGCCACGACGAGCTGACCGACATCTCGCGCGGCGAGGTCTCCTATCGCCAGCTCGGCTCGGGTCAGGACAGCAGTCTGCAGATCTTGCACGAGACCTATCAGCCCGGATCGGACAGTGGCCGCGTCATGCTCTCCCACGAAGGCGAAGAGGGCGGGCTGATCATTTCCGGCCGCCTGGAAGTCACCGTGGACGGCCAGTCGCGCGTGCTGAAAGCCGGCGACGGCTACCTCTTCCCCAGCACCCTGCCCCACCGCTTCCGCAACGTCGGCGACGTCCCCTGCGTCGTCATCAGCGCCTGCACCCCGCCGACCTTCTGACCCTGCGTTGCACTTGCTCAGAATACTGAGCGAGAAAAAAAAAATTACCCATCTTCTCAGCCCATTGGCCTCCCGAAGAAACAGGCTTGTCGATCTTCCCGTTTCGCCAGCTACTTCGTGCGTGACAGTGGAGTGACACCGGGAGGCGGCCAAGGGACAGGCAGGGCTTGCTGCATTGCACAACGCCCCGAGGCCGAGGATAGATTACGGGTGGCGGAACCGTCGTTCCGCCTCGGCCGCAACGAGACCGCTGAAGAAAGGTCCGCGCGGCGTCATGGGAGGGATGAGACGATGAATCGTCTGTTGGTCAGCGTATCCGTCGGGGCGCTCGCAGCCCTGTGTTCCACCACCGCCATGGCCCAGCAGGCGCCGCCTGACCGGGCCACCACGATCGACGAAGTCATCGTCACCGCCCAGCGCCGCGAGCAGGCTGCCCAGGACGTCGGCATCGCGCTGAGCGTCCTCAGCGGCGAGAGCCTGGTCCAGCAGGGCATCACCAACGTCAACCAGCTTCAGAACGCCACGCCCAACCTCGAGGTCGAACCGGCCTTCGGCGGCGGCGCGGCCCAGTTCCGGATGCGCGGCGTCGGCTTCCAGGACTACGCCTCCAACAACTCGCCCACCGTCGGCGTCTATGTGAACGAGGTCGCCTATCCGGTCCCGGTCATGACCCAGGGCCTGATCTTCGACGTCGACCGGGTCGAGGTCCTGCGCGGGCCGCAAGGCACCCTCTACGGCCGCAACACCACCGGCGGCGCCATCAGCTTCGTCACCAAGCGCCCGACCGAGGAACTGTCGGCCGGCCTGATGACCGAATGGGGCAGCCACGACCTGTTCCGCGCCGAGGGCCATGTCTCCGGCCCGCTGGCGGGCGGCCTGCGTGGCCGTCTGGCGGTCTCGACCGAGCAGGGCGGCGCCTGGCAGCGCAACCGCACGACGGGCGAAAGCTTGGGCGACGCCGACCGCACCGGCGCTCGCGCCCTGCTGGCCTGGGATCCGAGCGAGAGCCTGTCCCTGCTGCTCGACGTTCATGGCGGGATCGACAAGTCCGAGAACCTGGGCCTCTACCTGCTCAGCGATCTGCGCACGCGCGGCGGGACCGGCCCGACCATTCTCGCGGACAAGGATCACTCCAAGACCGGATGGGGCCTGTCGCCGCGCTTCGCCGCCTCGATCGGCCGCGACGTCACGGACAAGCCGGGTCGCGACAACTCGTCCTGGGGCACGTCGCTGAACGCCAACCTGGCGCTCAAGGGCATGAACCTGACCAGCATCACCAGCTACGAGACCCTGGACCGCAGCGAATACGGCGACTGGGATTCCAGCGCCTCGGTCGAGGCCGACACCTTCTTCGGCAGCGACGTGGACGTGCTCTCGCAGGAACTGCGCCTGGCCTCTGACAACGACAGCGCCCTGACCTGGGTGGCCGGCTTCTACTATTCCAAGCAGGACCTGAACGAGCGCTACTTCTCGGACTTCATCGACATCTACGGCACCTACGCCCAGGTCACCTATGACCAGTCGGTCGAATCCTGGAGCCTGTTCGGTCAGGCTGAATACGCCTTCGCCGAGCGCTGGAAGGCCATCGTCGGCCTGCGCTACGAGGAAGAGACGCGCGAGCTTCAAGGCTTCGGCTCGGCCTTCGGCGGCGCCACCGCCCTGCCCCCGACCACGGTCGACACCAAGATGACGCCCCTGACCGGCAAGGCGGCGCTGGAGTTCAAGCCGACTGACAACGTCCTGATCTACGGCTCGGCCAGCCGGGGCGCCAAGTCGGGCGGCTTCACCACCTACAACACCGGCAATCGCAGCGGCATCGAGCCCTTCAACCCGGAAATCCTCTGGGCTTACGAAGTCGGCTTCAAAGCCGATCCCTCGCGCGCCGTTCAGATCAACGGCGCAGCCTACTACTACGACTACACCGACCAGCAGGTTCTGTCGGCGGTCTGGGGCGCCAACGGGCCCGTCGGCCGCTTCACCAACGTGCCTTCGTCCCACATCTGGGGGGCTGAACTGGAGGCGGTGCTCAAGCCTATCCAGGGCCTGCGGATCAGCCAGTCGCTCAGCTACAAGAAGGGCGAGTACGACGAATACGCAGCCCTCGACGTCCCCGCGTCGCGTGCCGCCAACATGGCCGTCTTTGAAGACAAGGCGGGCGACCCGATCCTCTTCCCCGCGTGGAGCTACGCCGGTTCGATCAGCTACGACTGGACCGTCAGCGGCTTCGCCGTCACGGCCGAAACCAACTACAGCTACCGTGACGAATACCCCTCGTGGCTGGGCGTCAAATACGACGTGCCGGACTACTGGCTGGCCAACGCCAGCGTGACCGTGGGGCCGGAAACCGCGAACTGGTCCGTCACCTTCTGGGCGCGCAACCTGTTCGATCAGGAATACGACCTGACGCGCAACTTCTTCACCAGCGCCGACATCGCCCAGCCGGGTCGGCCGCGCACGATCGGCGCACGCCTCAGCTTGCAGTATTGAGGATCGCCGCCGGGCTGGAAGGTGTCCGTACGCCTTCCAGCCCGCCCCTGATCGGGGCGCCCACTTTCCTGATCGCGCGACGCTCAAATCATAACAAATCAAAGACTTACGGCGCGCGAATAACAGGCTTCCCTTCCCCCGACATTCATCGACTACTGGGCGTTCTGAAAGGATGTCTGCATGACCGCACGGGCCGCCAACGACCTTGATCCCTTCTGGATGCCGTTCACCGCGAACCGCAGCTTCAAGGCGCATCCGCGGCTGTTGGCCTCGGCCAGGGACATGCACTACTTCACCCCGGACGGTCGCCCGATCCTCGACGGCACGGCGGGCCTGTGGTGCGTCAACGCCGGCCACGCCCGCAAGCCGATCGTCGAGGCGATCCAGCATCAGGCCGAGGTTCTCGACTACGCCCCGACTTTCCAGTTGGGGCACCCCCTGGTTTTCGAACTGGCCGCCCGCCTGGGGATGCTCTTCCCCGCCGACATCAACCACGTCTTCTTCGCCGGCTCGGGTTCGGAAGGCGTCGACAGCGCCCTGAAGATCGCCCTCGCCTGCCAGCGTGCGCGCGGCTTCGAGAACCGCACCCGCCTGATCGGACGACAGAAGGGCTACCACGGCGTCGGCTTCGGCGGCATTTCCGTCGGCGGACTGGAGAACAACAAGCGCGGCTTCCTGACCCTGCCGGGCGTCGACCACCTGTCGCACACGCTGAACCTGGAAGAAGCCGCCTTCTCGCGCGGCCAGCCGACCTGGGGCGCGCACCTGGCCGATGAACTGGATGTCCTGATCGCCGAGCACGGCGCCGAGACCATCGCCGCTGTCATCGTCGAGCCCATGTCCGGCTCGGCGGGCGTCATCGTCCCGCCTGTCGGCTATCTGGAGCGACTGCGCGAGATCACCGCCCGCCACGGCATCCTGCTGATCTTCGACGAGGTCATCACCGGCTTCGGCCGCGTCGGCGGGGCCACGGCGTCCGAGACCCTCGGCGTCATTCCCGACCTGCTGGTCTGCGCCAAGGGGCTGACCAACGGCGCCGTGCCGATGGGCGCGGTCGGCGTACGCAGCGAGGTCTATGACGCCGTGGTCAATCAGGCCGCCGCGCCGGGCATCGAGTTCTTCCACGGCTACACCTATTCGGGCCACCCGCTGGCCGCCGCCGCAGGGCTCGCCACGCTGGACGTCTATGAGAACGAAGGCCTGTTCCCGCGCGCGACCGAAATGGCGCCCTACTGGGAAGAGGCCGTGCACAGTCTGAGGGGGCTGCCGCACGTCATCGACATCCGCAATCTGGGCATGGTCGCCGCCATCGAACTGGCGCCGCGCCCCGACGCGCCCGGCGCCCGGGCCATGGAAGTGTTCCACACAGCCTTCGACGAAGGAATTCTGATCCGCGTGACCGGAGATGTCATCGCCCTGTCGCCTCCGCTGATTATCAGCCGCGCGCAGATCGATGAGCTTATCGATCACCTGTCACAGATCATTCGTCGTACGCCATAAATCCATCACCGACGACGAGGGGGATAAAATGAACAAGTTACTGCTCAGCGCTTCCATCAGTATCCTGACGATTGCCGCATCGTCTGTCGCGTCCGCTCAATCTACTTCAAATAACAATGATCAAAACGCAACGACGATTGGAGAAATCATTGTTACTGCTCAACGACGCGAACAGGCCAGCCAGGACGTCGGCGTCTCGCTGAGCGTCATCGGCGGCGAGCAACTAGACGAAAAAGGCATCTCGGTCGTCAACGACCTGGAGAACGCCGTCCCCAATATGGAGGTCGACAGCCAGTTCGGCGGCGGCCAGCCCCAGTTCCGCATCCGCGGCATCGGCGCGCGCGAATACTCCTCGAACAACGCCTCGACCGTCGGCATCTATGTCGATGAAGTCGCCCACCCCTATACGGTGACCACCCAGGGCGCCCTGTTCGACATCGCCCGGATGGAGGTGCTGCGCGGGCCGCAGGGCACCCTCTATGGCCGCAACACCACCGGCGGCGCCGTCAACATCATCACCAACGCCCCGACGGCCGACTTCCGCGCCGGCTTCAACGCCGAGTACGGGACCTTCGACCGCTACAAGGTCGAGGGCTACGTCTCGGGCCAGATCGCGCCCAACCTGCTGGGCCGCCTGGCCGCCGTCACCGAACAGGGCGGCGCCTGGCAGTATCACCGCGACACCGGCGAGAAGCTGGGCGACCTGAACAAGACCGCCCTCCGCGGCCGCCTGACCTGGGACGCCAGCGAAGACGTCACCATCGACCTGGCCGCCACCTATTCGATCGACAAGTCCGATGGCCGCGGCTTCCGCCTGCTGGGCCCGTACGCCGTCTCGGGCGGCGCCGTGACCTATCCCAAGGACACCGCCTGGCGCATCACCGGGTGGGGCATCTCGCCCGCCATGGCGGCCGTGGCCGGGGTCGGCCTGAACGCCAAGCCCTTCCGCGACAACGACGGCTTTGACGTCAGCGCCCGCATCAAGGCCAATCTCGGCTGGGCAGACCTGACCTCGATCACCGCCTATCAGACCTTCTCGCGCAGCGAGTTCAACGACTGGGACGGCACGCGTTTCAACGAGTCGAACGTCTTCTTCTACAACGACATCGACGTCTTTGCTCAGGAACTGCGTCTGAGCTCCAATGACGACGGTCCGCTCAGCTGGATGGTCGGCGCCCACTATGCCGACGAAAGCATCGACGGCGGCTTCTATACAAACTTCCGGGGCAACGCGAACCTGATCAACACCGGCTACGGCCAGTCGGTGTCGGCCTTCGGGATCTTCACCCACAACTCCTATCAGGTGAACGAGCGCCTGAACCTGATCGCCGGCCTGCGCTGGGAAACGGAAGAGCGGACCCTGGACAGCGGCGGCACCTTCGTCGCCCCCAACCCGCCCCCGCCGACGACCAGCTATGACACCGACCTGAACGAGGTCTCGGGCCGTCTGGGTCTGGAGTACAAGCTGACCGACGACGCCCTGTTCTACGCCAGCGTGGCGCGCGGGGTGAAGTCGGGCGGCTTCACCACCTACAACGCCACCTCGGCGACCCCGTTCAAGCCGGAAATCGTCATCGCCTATGAGGCCGGGATCAAGTCGGACCTGTTCGACCGCCGCCTGCGCCTGAACGGCGCCCTCTTCTACTACGACTACAAGGACCAGCAGGTTCAGGGCCTAGAGTACGACCGCCTGACCGGCCGTCTGGGCAAGATCACCAATGTGCCCAAGTCGCACATCATGGGCGGCGAGATCGAGCTGACCTTGGTTCCGCTGGACGGCCTGACCATCAGCCAGAACATCGGCTACAAGACCGGCGAGTATGACGAATACTTCGCCATCGACGGCGCCAAGACCGACGCCGCCAACCCGGTCAACGGTCCGTGGGACGTCATCATCGCCAACGACCGTTCGGGCGAACGCCTGTCCTTCCCCAAGATGAACTACGGCGGCTCGATCGCCTATGACTGGGGCGTGGGCGGCTGGGATCTGCGCGCCGAAACCAACTACAACTATCGCGACGAGCTGTATTCGGTCAGTTCCTCGTCGATCATCGACGCCTACTGGTTGTGGAACGCCAACTTCAGCGTCGCCCCGACCGGGGCCAACTGGCGCGTCGGCCTGTGGGGCCGCAACCTCTTCAACACCTACTACGAAGAGACCCGCAACGGCTTCAACGGCTCTGCCCGCCCGACCACCTCGCCCAGCCAGGGCCGCACCTACGGCGTGCGCCTGTCGATGGACTTCTAACCCTCTCCCCCGAAGGGGCGGGTCGGCTTCGGCCGGCTCGCCCCCGCCTTTTCCCGTTTCCCACGGACCCGTCTGTTTCCATGAGTTTCCCGCCCTCCCGCCTTGATCGCCGCGCCCTGCTGACGGGTCTGGTCGTCGCGCCCGCCGTGCTCAGCTTCGGCCGGGCCCAGGCGGGCGGCGCCTATCTGTTTCCGCTCGGCGTCGCCAGCGGCGATCCCGCCCCCGACGGCTTCGTCATCTGGACCCGTCTGGCCGCCGATCCCCTGGCGGCCGACGGTCTGGGCGGCCTGTCCGCCGCCGTTCCCGTGCGCTGGGAAGTCGCCGCCGACGACCAGTTCCGCCGCATCGTCGCCGCCGGCGACACAACCGCTTCGGCCGACGCGGCGCACAGCCTGCATGTCGAGGTCGCGGGCCTCGCCCCCGGCCGCCCCTACTGGTACCGCTTCACCGCCCAGGGTCAGCAGAGCCCGACGGGTCGCGCCCTGACCACGCCCGCCCCGAACGCCCAGGCCGACCGCCTGCGTCTGGCTGTCGCCTCCTGCTCGCACTGGGAGCGCGGCTATTTCAGCGCCTATGGCCACATGGCCGACGAGGCGCCGGACCTGACCCTGTTCCTGGGCGACTACATCTATGAATACAGCCTGGGGCCGGACCGCGCCGATCAGGTCGTGCGTCCCTACAATCTGGAAGAAGCCACGACCCTGGCGGGCTATCGCAACCGCTACGCCCTGCACCGCACCGACGCCAACCTGCAGCGCCTGCACGCCGCCGCTCCCTGCCTCGCCGTCTGGGACGACCACGAGGTTCAGGACGACTATTCCGGCGTCTGGTCCAAGGTCTCGGGCGTCGCCCCCACCGACTTCCTGCAGCGCCGCGCCGCCGCCTATCAGGCCTTCTACGAGGCCATGCCGATCCGCCGCACGCGCCTGAGCGCCGCCATGCAGATGCCCATCTATCGCCGCGTCCGCTACGGCAAACTGGCCGAGTTCTTCATGCTGGACGGCCGCCAGTACCGCTCGAAACAGCCGTGCAGCGACGGTGCCAACGGCGGCAAGGGCCAGATCGTCACGGACGCGACCTGCACCGACCGCATGGATCCGTCGCGCACCTTCCTCGGCTTCGAGCAGGAGCGCTGGCTCTACGACGGCCTGGCCCGCGCCGAGGCGCGCTGGAACATCCTGGGCCAGAACCTGGTCATGGCGGGCCTGCGTCTGGCCCGCAGCCCGGCCGAGGAAAACCGCTACTGGACCGACACCTGGGACGGCTTCCCCGCCGCCCGCGACCGCCTGACCAGCGCCCTGTCCGAGCTGAAGCCGTCCAATCCCGTGGTCCTCAGCGGCGACTACCACTCCTTCTGGACCAATGACGTAAAGCTGGACAGCCGCGACCCGTCGTCGGCCACCGTGGCCACCGAGTTCGTCGGCACCTCCATCACATCGACCGGCCCCAGCTACGACGGCCTGATGGCCGTCATGCCCAACAATCCCCAGATCAAGTTCTTCGACAGCCGCCCGCGCGGCTATATGTCGATCGACGTGCGCCCCGACCGCATGGACACGCGCTATCAGGTCATCAGCGACGTGCGCGATCCCAAGGCCAGCCTGTCGACCCTGAAATCCTGGACCGTGGAATCGGGCCGCCCCGGCGCCGTCGCCGCATGATCCCCTACCACCGGAGCTTCCTCATGACCCAGCCGCGCCTCGCCTCCTCTCTCGTCGCGATGAGCCTGGCTCTGGCCCTGAGCGGGACCTTGGGCGGCTGCGCCGGCGCGGTTGCGACTCAAACGGCCGCCGTCGATACGCCGGCGCCCGCTGCCTTCTGGACCGGCTTTCGCGACCATCCGCACGGCTATCTGACGGCCGAGAACACGCCCAACGCCGCCAACTTCCTGCCGCCCCCGCCCGCCGAGGGCTCGCTGCGCGAACAGGCCGACATCGCCGCCTATCGCGAGATGCGGTCGCTCGAAGGGACCGAACGCTGGGTCATCGCCCGCTCCGACAACGAGATCGAGACGCCCGGTGCTCCGCGCGCCTTCGACTGCGCCCTGGGCTTCAAGTTCGAGCCCGAGAAGATGCCGACCCTGACCTTGCTGATGGGCAAGATGCTGGGCGATCTGGAGATGATCCAGACCCCGGCCAAGAAGGGCTGGTTCCGCAAACGTCCCTTCGTGGTCGAATCCCTGCCGACCTGCATCGCGCCGGAAAGCTGGCTGGCGGCCAGCGGTTCCTATCCGTCAGGCCACTCGGCCCTGGGCTGGGCCTGGGCCCTTGTGCTGGCCGAACTGGCGCCGGACCGCGCCGATCAGATCCTGCGCCGCGGCCTGGCCTATGGTGAAAGCCGCGCGGTCTGCGGCGTCCACTATCCCAGCGACGTCGAGGCGGGCCGTATCGTCGGCGCGACCATCGTCACACGGTTGAAGGCTGATCCCGCCTTCCAGGCCGACTTCGCCAGGGCCAAGGTCGAGTTCGAGGCCGCCCGCGCCGCCGCGACCGAGGCCACGGCCGCCTGTCCCGCCTCTCTGGCGCGCCAGCCGTGGTGAGGCGCGCTTATTCGATGGCGTGACACGAAATCCATGACGTAGGCTGACGAAGATCGGCCGCGTCGCCGAGGGGGAGATCAAGGCAAGGTGACGAAAACAGGGGCGAGGACTTCGGTGATCGGGCGGGCGCGACGCGGGCTGGCGGCGCGGCTGCTGTTTGCCCTGACGCTGACCCTTTCGCTCGCCCTGCACGGCGCCCCGTCCCACGCCCAGACGCCCGCCGCCCGCGACCGACTGATCCTGGGGCTGCCGCTGGAGCCGCCGAACCTCGACCCAACCTCGGGCGCGGCGGCGGCGGTGGATGAAGTCGTCTACGCCAACGTCTTCGAGGGCCTGACCAAACTGACCCAGAACGGCGCCGTCGCCCCGTCGCTGGCCGAGACCTGGGAGGCAGCGCCCGACGGCCTGATCTGGACCTTCCACCTGCGGCGCGGGGTCACCTTCTCCGACGGCTCGCCCTTCGACGCCTCGGTGGTGAAGTTCTCGCTGGACCGCATCACGGCCGAGGGTTCGACCAACGCGCAGAAGGCCCTGTTCGCGCCGATCCGCAGCGTCGAGGTCGTCGATCCGGCCACGATCCGTATCCGCCTGTCGCGACCCATGGCCACCCTGCCCTATGTCCTGGCCTGGGGCGACGCGGTCATGGTCTCGCCCGGGACCGCTTCGACCAACGCCGTCACCCCCGTCGGCACCGGTCCGTTCAAGCTGCAGGGCTGGCAACGCGGCAGCCAGCTGACTCTCATGCGCCGCGACGGCTACTGGGGAACGCCGCCCCGCCTGAACACCGTCGTCTTCCGCTTCATCAGCGATCCGACCGCCGCCTTCGCCGCCGTCAGCGCGGGCGACGTGGAGGCCTTCCCCAACTATCCCGCCCCCGAAAACGTGGCCCAGTTCCAGCGCGACCCGCGTTTCCGCGTCGTCGTCGGCGCATCCGAGGGCAAGGTCATCCTGGGGATCAACAACACTAAGGCCCCGTTCAACGACGTGCGGGTGCGCCGCGCCCTATCCTACGCCATCGACCGCGAGGCCCTGATTCAGGGGGCCATGTTCGGCTTCGGCCAACCGATCGGCAGCCACTATTCGCGTCAGGCGCCGGGCTATATCGACCTGACCGGCCTATACCCGCATGATCCGGCCAAGGCGCGCGCCCTGTTGGCCGAAGCGGGCTATCCCAACGGCATCGACGTGACTCTTCGCCTGCCGCCCCGCCCCTACGCCCGGCGCAGCGGCGAGGTGCTGATCTCGCAACTGGCCGAGGCAGGCATACGCGCCAGGATCGAGAATCTGGAATGGGCGCAGTGGCTGGATCAGGTGTTCAAGCGCCGCCAGTTCGACCTGACCATCGTCGAGCACGTCGAGCCGATGGACTACGACATCTATGGCCGCAAGGACTACTATTTCGGCTACGACAGCCCCGCCTTCGACGCCCTGTTGGCCGAGGTCAACGCCGCCCCGGACGAGCCGACGCGCGACCGCCTGCTGGGCGATCTGCAACGCCGCATCGCCGATGACGCGGTCAACGGCTTCCTGTTCCAGTCCTCGCGCATCGGCGTGTGGAAGGCGGACCTGAACGGCCTGTGGATCAACGGTCCCATCGCCGCCAATGACGTCACCGGCGCCTACTGGACCGGTAAGGGCGCAGCGGGCGCAGCAACCGCCGAGCGCACCGGCGGCGGCCTGCCCTGGGGCTGGATCAGCCTGATCGCGGGCGTCGGCCTGCTGGCCTTTGTCGCCTGGCGCTTCGGCGCGGCCTGGCTGCTGAAGAAGGTGGGCGGCCACGCCCTGACCCTGCTGGCGGCGACCGTGGTCATCTTCCTGCTGCTGCAGGTCGTGCCCGGCGATCCGGCCAGCTACATGATGGGGCTGAACGCCAGCCCGGAGGCCATCACCGCCCTGCGCCAACAGATGGGCCTCGAAGGCTCGGGCCTTGAGCGTTACTTCGCCTGGCTCGGCGACCTGCTGACCGGCCAGTTCGGGACCAGCTACACCTATCAGGTGCCGGTCGGCGGCCTGATCGCCGAACGTCTGGCGGTGTCGGCGCCGCTCGCCCTGATGGCCACCGTCCTGTCGCTGCTGGTCGCCCTGCCCATCGGCGTCACCGCCGCCAGCCGCCGGGGAACCGCCGTCGACACCGGCCTGATCGGCGTGACCCAGGTCGGCGTCGCCCTGCCCAACTTCTGGATCGCCATGCTGCTGATCCTGCTGTTCTCGGTGAACCTCGGCTGGTTCTCGGCGGGCGGCTTCCCCGGTTGGAGCCAGGGCTTCTGGCCCGCCTTCAAGGCCCTGATCCTGCCCGCCGTGGCGCTGGCCGCACCGCAAGCCGCCATCCTCGCCCGCGTGCTGCGGACCGCCCTGCTCGACACCATGAACGAGGACTATGTCCGCACCGCCCGCGCCAAGGGCTTGAGCGTCAATCAGGCCCTGTGGCGGCACGCCCTGCGCAACGCCTGGATCCCCGTCCTGACCATTCTGGGACTGCAATTCCCCTTCCTGCTGGCCGGCGGCATCATCATCGAGAACGTCTTCTCCCTCCCCGGCCTCGGCCGTCTGGTCTTCCAGGCCATCACCCAGCGCGACCTGATCGTGGTGCAGAGCGTGGTGGTGGTTCTGGTCTTCGCCGTGGTCCTGGTCAGCTTCCTGATCGACCTCGCCTATCTGTTCGCTGATCCGCGCCTGAGGGGACGCCGCGCATGACCGACGCCCCTGCCATCGCCGCACCAGCCAAGACCCGCGTGCGCTTGCCCCTGTCCCTGATCGTCGGCGCGGCGCTGACGGCCGTCGTCCTGCTGACCGCCCTGCTGGCCCTGGTCTGGACGCCCTATGACGTCGAGGCGGTGGACATCGCCGCCAAGCTGACCGCCCCCTCCGCCACCCACTGGATGGGCACGGATCATTTCGGCCGCGACGTGCTGTCGATGATCATGGCGGGGGCGCAGAACTCCCTCGTCGTGGCCTTCGTCGCCGTCGGCATCGGCGTCGGGATCGGCACGCCTCTGGGCCTGACGGCGGCGGCGCGCGGCGGCTGGATCGACGAACTGGTCATGCGCGGCAACGATCTGATCTTCGCCTTCCCCGCCCTGCTGCTGGCCGTGATGATCACCGCCGTCATGGGGCCGGGCGCGATCAATGCGATCATCGCCATCGGCGTCTTCAACATCCCCGTCTTCACCCGCGTCGCGCGCGGCGCGGCGCAGGGCCTGTGGACCCGCGAATACGTCCTGGCCGCCCGCACGGCGGGCAAGTCCAAGACCCTGATCTCGCTCCAGCACATCCTGCCCAATCTGATGAGCCTGCTGGTGGTTCAGGCCGCCATCCAGTTCGCCGTCGGCATCGTCGCCGAGGCGGGCCTGTCCTACGTCGGCCTGGGCGCCCAGCCGCCCGCGCCCAGCTGGGGCCGGATGCTGGCCGAGGCCCAGACCATGATCGGCTTCGCGCCCTGGCTGGCCATCATGCCGGGCCTGGCCATCTTCGTGACCGTGCTCGGCCTCAGCCTGACCGGCGACGGCCTGCGCGACCTGTTCGACCCGCGCGTGCGGCGGGAGCGTTGATCATGACCGTCCTCGATATCCGCGACCTCAGCCTGTCGATCGGCCAGACGCCGATCCTCAAGAACGTCAGCCTGTCCGTCGCCCCCGGCGAAATCCTCGGCCTTGTCGGCGAGAGCGGTTCGGGCAAGTCCATGACCTCCCTGGCCGTGCTGGGCCTGACGCCGCCGCGCACGACCATGACGGGCGAGATCCGCCTGAACGGTCAGGTCGTCTCGAACGCGCCCGACGCCGTGATGCAGCAGGTGCGCGGCCGCGACGTCGGCATCATCTTCCAGGAGCCGATGACGGCCCTGAACCCCGTCATGACCATCGGCGATCAGGTCGCGGAGACAGTGCGCCTGCACAAAAAGACCTCGCGCAAGGAAGCCCTGGCCGTCGCTCGCTCTGTGCTGGATCGCGTCGGCCTGCCCGCCGAACGCTTCCCCCTGAGCCGCTATCCACACGAACTGTCGGGCGGCCAGAGACAGCGCGTCGCCATCGCCATCGCCATCGCCCTGACGCCCAAGCTGCTGATCGCCGACGAGGCGACGACGGCGCTGGACGTGACGACGCAGGCCCAGGTGCTGGACCTGCTGAAGCGACTGGTGCGCGAGGACGGCATGGGCCTGATCCTCATCACCCACGACCTCGCCGTGGTGGCCGAGACCGCCGACAGGCTGGCGGTGATGAAGGACGGCGAACTGGTCGAGGAGGCGCCCGTCGCGCGCATTCGCGCCGGCATGGCCCACCCCTATTCGCAACGTCTTCTGGCCAACGCCACCCACGCCCCGACGCGCCGCAGCCGCCCCCAGGACGACGCCGCCCCGGTGCTTCAGGTCGAGGGTCTGGTGCGCGAATACGGCGGCGCGCCCGCCCTGTTCGGCAAGTCCAAGACCTTCCGCGCCGTCGATCAGGTCAGCCTGTCGATCCAGCCGGGCGAGAGCGTCGGCCTGGTCGGCGAAAGCGGCTGCGGCAAGTCCACCCTGTTGCGCGCCATCCTCGCGCTGGAGCCACCGCAAGCGGGTCGCGTCCGGGTCAAGGGCCGCGACATCACCGCCGCGCGCGGCGCCGCGCTGAAATCCATCCGCCGCGACATCCAGGTGGTGTTCCAGGACCCCTACGGCAGCTTTGATCCGCGCTGGAAGGTCAGCGATCTGGTCACCGAGAACTTCCACCTGCTGGACGCCAAACCATCCCCTGCCGAGGCCCGCCGCCGCGTCGATGAAATGCTGGAGCGCGTCGGCCTGAACAGTGCGGCCGCCGACCGCTATCCGCACGAGTTCTCGGGCGGCCAGCGCCAGCGCATCGCCATCGCCCGCGCCCTGATCACCGCGCCCTCGGTCATCTGTCTGGACGAGGCGGTCTCGGCGCTCGACGTCTCCGTGCGAGCCCAGGTGCTGGACCTGCTGGCCGACCTGTCGGACCGGCTGGGCCTGTCCTACCTCTTTGTCACCCACGACCTCAGCGTCGTGCGCACGGTGACGGATCGCCTGCTGGTCATGCAGGCCGGAAAGATCGTCGAACAGGGCGCAACCGCCGCCGTCTTCGCCGCCCCTTCGCACCCCTATACGCAGAAACTTCTGGCGGCGACGCCGGATCTGGTCCGCAATCACGCTCTGGAAAAGGAAACCGCCGGATGAACCGCAGAACCGTCCTCGGCTCGGCCCTGATCGGCGCCGCCGCCTCCGCCGCCGGCGCCGCCAGCGCCAAGCCCGCCGCGCAGAGCGCCGCCCGCGCCTCGGGCCGCACCGGCCCGCTGAACCTCATCACCGACGTCGAAGGCATCAAGGTCGGTCAGGCCCATGACGCGGGCGTCCGCACCGGCGTCACCGTCATCCTGGCCGAAAAGCCCGCCGTCGCCGCCGTGGACGTGCGCGGCGGCGGCCCCGCCGGGCGCGAGACGGACGTCCTGCGCGCCGAAAACCTGGTGCAGGAGGTGGACGCCATCATCCTGTCGGGCGGCTCGGTCTATGGCCTGGGCTCGGCCGACAGCGTCGCCGCCTGGATGGGGATGCGCGGGCGCGGCTACGGCATGGGCGGCGCGCCGGGCGTGCCCCCCTCGCCCATCATCCCGACCGCCTGTCTCTACGACCTGGCCAACGGCGGTGACAAGCAGTGGGAGATGGAGCCGCCCTATCGCCGCCTGTCGGTTCAGGCGTTGGAAGCTGCGGGCGACCGTTTCGACCTCGGCACCGCCGGCGCGGGCTATGGCGCGGAAGCCGGCGCGTTGAAGGGCGGCATCGGCTCGGCGTCGGCCGTCATGGCCTCCGGCTGGACCGTCGGCGCCATAGTCGCGGTCAACAGCGTCGGCTCGGTCGTGGCCCCGGGCGGCAAGAGCTTCTGGGCCGCGCCTTATGAGATCGGCGACGAGTTCGGCGGCCTCGGCTCATCGGGTCTGCACGCCTCGGCCGAGGACTGGGGACTGTCCAAGTTCCGGCCTCAGCCGCGCGAGAACACCACCATCGCCTGCATCGCCACCGACGTGGCCCTGACTCGCGTGGAGCTTCAGCGCATGGCCATCATGGCCCAGGACGGCATGGCGCGCGCCATCCGTCCCGCCCACGCGCCTTTCGACGGCGACACCCTGTTCTGCCTGTCGACCGGCAAGAAGGTCATCGACAATCCGGCCATGCGTCAGGTTGCGGTGGCTCAACTCGGTAACGTCGCGGCCGACGTCCTGGCCCGCGCGGCGGCGCGCGGCGTCTATCACGCGACCAACTATGAGGGCGTCACCGGCAAGACCTGGCGGGAGATGAAGTAACCCTCTCCCGCCGGGAGAGGGTTAAGCGTTCAGGTCAATGCCACTCGCCGCCGCCGATCGGCGCGCCGGGCGGCACGGCCTGGGCGACCGGCAGGGTCTCGCTGAGCGCCTTCAGCCCGTCGACCGGCCCGGTCAGAGCTTCGCCCAGGAAAGCGCACTGAGCCGTCTCCAGCCGGTCGCCGCGGCAGCGCTTCAACTGCTCGCCAAAGCGCCGCGCGCTGTCGCGCACCGCCCCTTGCGCCGTGGACGACAGGTCCTTGCCCTGGATCAGGGCGGCCAGATAGGCGGCGTAGCGCGCGCGCGTCACGCGGCGCAGTTCAGCCTGACGCGGGCTGAGATTCGCGCCCGGCCCCACGGCCGTCGCCACCCGGTCCAGAACCTCGGTCAAACCCAGTTGCCCCGCATCCCGACGCTGCTGCTCGACCAGGCGGTTCAGGCGCTCGGGCGCCAGCAGGGTCTCGAACACCACCTCGGACGCCGCCGCCGCCGCCGATGACGGGTCGAACACGGCGTCGGTCTTGCCCTCGAACAGCTCGATCTGCATCTGCCGGTCCGCGTTGCCCGACTGGGCCGAGGACAGCAGGTCGATCAGGTCGTCGCGCAGATCCAGTTCGGCCGGCGACAGGGCCTGCATCAGGGCCTCCAGCGCCGCGCGCTGCTTGTCGGCGGGCACGACCTCGGCCCGCTCATGGCCATCGCCGCTGATGGCGTAGCCATAGTCCACGCCGCCGATCTGCCGCCCGACCGCGGTGGTCTGATAGCGGTGATAGAGATAGATCGGCACGATCACGCGGCGCAGGTCCGCCGCCGGCGCGCCCGCCGGCAGGTTGGCCAGTCCGAAGCGCGACAGGGCGACGCGCCGCACCGCCATGACATTGGCGAACTCGGCGACCGGGTCAGTCCCGTTGTCCCACATGGCGGCGTAGGGCTGCAGACTGCCGAGCGGCCGGGTGTCCGTGTCGTTGACGAAGCGATAGCCCTTTCCTTGAGCCTCCGCCGCCAGTCCGGCGCGGCGCGTCACCGCGTCCTGCCCCGGCGCGTCGCCATAGAGCCAGTCCACCACATAGCGGTCCCAGGCGCCGACGCCGGTCGTATAGGCGCGGCTGAAGTCCAGACGCTCGCCGTCGGCGATCACCCAGGGCGCCGGATAGTCCATGACCGAGGCCCGGTCCTCATAGGTCGAGGCGGCGAAGTTGTGAGCGATGCCCAGGGCGTGGCCGATCTCGTGCGCCGACAGGTGGCGCAGGCGCTGATAGGCCAGACGGTCCGGGTCGTCCTCGCCGCCCGTGCCGCTGCGGTCGGCGCCCACGAGACCCTCGAAGATCATCTTGTCCTGACGGTCGCGCAGCGAACCCAGTTGCACCACGCCGCGCACGATCTCGCCGGTGCGCGGGTCGTTGACGCTGGTGCCCGTCGACCAGCCGCGCGTCTCGCGGTGGACCCACGACACGATGTTGTAGCGCGCGTCCATCGGGTGCGCCCCTTCGGGCAGCAGATCGACCCGGAAAGCGTCTATGTATCCCGCCTTGTCAAAGGCTTGCGCCCACCAGTTGCCGCCCTCGATCAGGGCCTGACGGATGGCGGGCGGGGCGGCGCGGTCGACATAGAAGACGATGGGCTTCTTCACCGTCGAGCGCGCGGCGGTCGGATCGGTCTTCTCCAGCCGGAAACGACGCGCCAGGCGGCTGACCACCGGTTGATCCAGATCGGCGGCGAAGTCCGTCACCATGACCTGGGCCGAGGTGCCCGAGCGCGGATCGTGCAGCACCGGCTGGAAGCCGTCGTCCGGCAGGCGGATGAAGGAGTGACGCACCGTCAGGGTGACCGAGCGTGATTCCGGCGAGACGCGCGACAGTTCGGCTCCCGGCTCATCGCTGGTGAAGGTCTGGACCGTCTGGAACTCGACATTGTCCGGGAAGACCAGGGTCTGATCGGCGTCGAGGTAGCCCAGAGTCGGCGCCGCCTTGAACGTGCCCAGCCGCGCCCGCTTCAGGCGTCCGACGGCGTTGACCGCGTCGCGCTCCAGAAAGCCCGACAGGTCGACGCTGACCGATCCGTCCACTCCCGTCTCGACCACCTCGCCGGACCAGACCACCGAGGGCGCGAAGGAGGCGGCGACCGCGTTCACCTGATCGGGGTCGGCGTCCACGGCGCGGAAGCGAGTGTTCTCGAACTCGGCGAAGACGCGATTGCCCACCTTGCGGAAGGCCACGACCTGGGCCTGCCCCAGACCCGACCGGTCCAGACCGGCCCCGTCCATGCCCAGCCCCGCCGACAGGCCCGGCTGATAGAGGTAGCGGCCCAGAATGCCGTCGGCGCCCGGCGCGGGCAGACGCACCGTCGCCTTGCCCTTCTGCCGGTCCAGCTTCACGCCGAACAGGCCCTCCTGCCAGGCCGAGGCTGACGACGCGGCGGCGGCGGGGCTTCCCGTTTGCGCCAGAACCGGCGCCGCCCCGGCGGCCACGACCAGACCGGCGACGCTCGCCAGCAGAACCTTGCGCAACATGAGCCGCCCCCCGCGGTTGACTGAGATCTACTGGACGCCGAGCGCCAGGGCGTCGGGCCGACGGGTGTCCGCCGCGCCCAGGAATCGATCGCCCTCGATCATGATGGACTGGGTGCTGCCCATTGTCATGGACGGGCGGACCGTGTGGCCGCGCTCGCGCAGCAGGCGTTCGACGTCGGGCGAGAAGCCGCCTTCCAGCTCCAGCGGGCTGTCGCCGCCGCCCTGGTTCAGACGCGGGCGCATGGCCGCCTCGGCGATGTTCAGCTGGTGGTCGATGACGTTGGAGATCAGCTGCACCATGGTGGCGATGATGTAGCCGCCGCCCGGCGTGCCGGTGACCAGCCAGGGCTTGTCGTCGTCAAAGACGATCATCGGCGTGATGGTCGAGCCCAGCCGCTTGCCCGGCGCCGGTGAGTTCGGCTCTCCCCGCGTGCCCCACGAGAAGTTGTCCAGCGAGTTGTTCAGCAGGATGCCCGTCCCCACCGGGGCGACGTGCGCGCCGTAGGAGTTGGACAGGGTATAGGTGTTCGACACCGCATTGCCGTGGGCGTCGGCCACCGAATAGTGGGTCGTGTCCTGGCTCTCATACGGATAGGGGTTGCCCTCCGGGATGTCGGCGGCGGCCAGCGAGCGATCCATGCGGATCAGCTTGACCCGCTCGGCGGCGAACGCCTTGCTGGCCAGACCCTGCGCGGGCGTCGTCCACTGCGGCGCGCCGCCGATCAGGCGACGGTCCGAGGAGACGATCTTCATCGCTTCGGAAATCAGATGCAGGCTGTCGACGCTGCCCCAGCGCAGCTCGCGCATGGGGAAATGCTCCAGCAGGTTCAACCCCTCGGCCACGCTAACGCCCGAGGCGGTCGGCGGCATGTAGGCGATGCGGTGATCGCGATAGGTGGACCAGATCGGCGCGGTCACGTCGGCGCGGTAATCGGCCAGATCCTGCGCATCCATGATCCCGCCGCGCGCCTGCACGCCCTCGACGATCTTCTTCGCCAGTTCGCCGCGATAGAAGGCGTCGGCCCCGCCCTGCTGCACCTGACGCAGGCTCCAGGCCAGTTGCGGCTGCTTGAACAGTTCACCCGCGCGATAGGGCGTGCCGTCCGCCTTCAGATAGGCCTCGCGCGCGCCGGGATCGGTGGCCAGAACCGTGGCGCGGCCCGCCGTGGCGTCCGCCTCCCCGTCCGACAGGATGACGCCGTCCTCGGCCAGCTTGACCGAAGGCGCCAGGACCTGGGCCCAGGTCAGGGCGCCGAAGCGCTTGTGCGCCTCCCACATGCCCGCGACCGTGCCCGGCACCGAGACGTTGCGGAAGCTGGAGGGCGCGCGACGGTCGAACTTGCCGCTGTCGTCCAGCAGGAAGTCGGGCGTCGTGGCGCGCGGAGCCGTGCCGTAATAGTTGATGGCGATGTCCTGGGCCGGGCGGTCCGCCGTCGCGGCCATATGCACGATCATGTAGCCGCCGCCGCCGATATTGCCCGCACGCGGCAGGGTCACGGCCTCGGCGAAGGCGACCGCGACCGCCGCGTCCACGGCGTTGCCCCCCTGCTTCAGAATATCGACGCCGACCTGGGTCGCCAGGGCGCTCTGGCTCACCACCATGCCGCCCCGCCCGATCGTCGGACTGTGGATCTGGCCATAGCTGACGATGTCGCCGCCGCTGCCGACCGCGGGCCGGGTCGGGACCGCCGCTTCCTGCGCCAGCGCGGGCGCCGCCGCCAACAGAGCCGCCGCAGCGACCGCCAGAATCTTCACGTGAGAACGCATAGCCACCCCGTCACAATTCGCGTCAAATTCATCGAAACATGAAGCCTGAAACCAGGCCGCGCTCGACGAAGAACGTCCGGATAGAGCGATAGCATTGCCGAAAGAGCGAACTCAAGGCCGTTTTGAGGTGATTACCTTGCTCGGAATCTTGAACAACAGCAATATTTGACCTTAAACGGTTGACGGCGCGATTGTGGCGGCTTCTAGTCAACCTCGAGACAGAACATCCGGGCCAGGCGCATTGCCATGTGCGGCGCCCGGCGTGCGTTTCATGCCTGCCAATCGTCCGACCGCCACCACTCGTGCCTCGGGGGGATACCGAGCTCGATGACCACCACAGGGGATAACCAGACCATGCGTGCAGCCTTCGCTCGTCGAAGCTTGAAGACGGCCATGTTGGCCACCACGGCCCTGTTCGGCGCCGCGACCGGCGCCGTCGCTCAGGACGCCCCCGAGGAACAGGCCACCCAGGTCGACGAGATCGTCGTGGTCGGCTCGCAGATCCGCGGCGCCAAGGTGACCGCCGCCCTGCCCGTCACCGTGGTCGGCGAGGAGCAGATCCTGGCCGCCGCCGCCACCTCGGGCGACGAACTGCTGCGCACCATCCCCCAGATGGGCGACGTGACCTTCAACTCCTCCTACCTGCCCGCCAGCTCCAATTCGGCGCGCGGCGACACCGGCTCGGTCAACCTGCGCAGCCTCGGCATCGGCAACACCCTGGTGCTGCTGAACGGCCGCCGCGTCGTCGGCCACCCCACGTCCCAGGCCAACGAGCACCTGGTCCCGGTCCTGACCTACAACACCAACGCCATTCCGGTATCGGGCCTGAAGCGCCTGGAAGTCCTGCGCGACGGCGCCGCCGCCATCTACGGCGCGGACGCGGTGGCCGGCGTGATCAACACGGTCCTGCGCGACGACATGACCGACTGGACCGTCTCGGCCCAGTACGGTTTCGCCGAGGGCACAGACATGTGGGAGACCAACTTCTCCCTCTACGGCGGCCAGGACATCGCCGAGGGACGCGGCAACGTCTCGCTCTTCTTCAACTATGACCACCGCGACGAGCTCTCGACGCTGGATCAGTCCTTCACCGCCTCTGACGACAAGCGGCCCCTGTTCGACGGCACGGGCTTCACCGGCTCGGCCTTGAACGGCCTGTCGTCGCTGACGCCCTGGGGCCAGTTCACCCTGCCCAGCGCCGCCTCCTACGGCGGTCAGAGCTTCACCACCTTCACCATCCAGCCCAACACCCTGGCCGGCTGCGCCGCCGCCCTGGCCGACGGCCTGTGCCTGAAGCGGACGACCAATGTCGACGCCTCCCTGCTGGCGGACACGGCCAAGGAAGACCTGACCGTCGTGCCCGAGGTCGATCGCTTCAACCTCTTCCTGACCGGCCGCTATCAGATCAACGACGCGGTCGAGGCCTTCGGCGAACTGGGCGCCTATTACGCGCAATCCAATGCGCGCCAGGCCCCGATCAACACCCTGTCGTCGGTCGTCATGACCATCGCCGGGACCAACTACTACAACCCGTTCAAGCGGGACGTGCGCCTGACCGGTTACCGCTTCAACGACATGGGGCCGATCAATGTCGAGGTGACGAACGAGCAATTCCGCGCCCTCGGCGGCCTGCGCGGCGAATGGCGCGGCTGGAACTGGGAATCGGCCCTGCTCTGGTCCGAAGCCACCGCCAAGGACGTGTCCGACAACATCTCGACGACCCTGCTGGCGGAATGGGCGGCCAAGTCGACGCCTGACGCCTACAACTTCTTCAACGGCGGCGACCCGGCCAATCCGCGCTTCGGCGACGCCACCCCGTCGAATCAGGAAGCTCTGGACGCCATTCGCGTCGACATGGTCCGTAAGACCAAGACCGAGCTGGGCCTGTGGGACTTCAAGATCTCTCGTCCCGACCTATTCACTCTGCCCGGCGGCCCGGTCGGCATGGCGGCCGGCATCGAGGCGCGCACCGAGACCCAGCTGGATGATCGCGACAGCCGGATCGACGGCACGATCCGCTACACCGACAAATCCGGCGCGACCTACAGCGACCTGATCAACTCGTCCGAAAACCCCGACACCTACGGCGAGCGCGACGTCTTCTCCGCCTATCTGGAGTTCGCCGCGCCCCTGGTGTCGCCGGAGATGAACATCCCGCTGGTTCACAATCTGGAAGTGCAGGTCGCGGGCCGCTTCGAGAACTATTCAGACTTCGGCGACGTGGCCAAGCCCAAGGTCGCCGCCGCCTGGGACATCGTCGACGGCTTCCGCGTTCGCGGCTCCTGGGCCCAGGGCTTCCGCGCGCCCAACCTGGAGCAGATCAACGCCACGGTGATCACCCGCTCCAACAGCTCGAACGACTACATCTACTGCGAGGCCCTGCTGCGTCGGGGCGCCATCACCGATATGAGCCAGTGCGGCGCCAGCACCGTCTCCGGCATCCCCAACAGCTTCGTGGACAAGGCCAACGCCAGCCAGACCCACGTCCGCAAGCTCACGGCCGAGCGCCGCTCCGGCAACCCCGACCTGCAGCCGGAAGAGTCCGAAACCCTGTCCTTCGGCCTGGTCGTTCAGCCCCGCTTCGTCCCCGAACAGTTCGGGAACTTCACCTTCACCGCCGACTGGTGGCAGGTCGAGCAGACCGGCATGGTCGGTCTGTTCCGCGGCCAGAACGCCCTGATCCTGGACTACCTGCTGCGCAAGCAGGGCAGCTCGAACCCCAATGTCGTGCGCGCCGATGCGACCGCCGCCGATCAGGCCATCTTCGCAGGCACCGGCCTGACCGCCGTCGGCGAGGTGCAATACATCACCGACGCCTACACCAACCAGCAGCCCCAGACCGTCGAGGGTCTGGATCTGGGCGCCATGTGGAGCCTGCGTGACACGGCCTATGGCGACTTCAGCCTGAACCTGAACGTCTCGCACCTGCTGAAATACTACCTGGAGCTGGCGCCGGGCGCTCAGGCCCTGGTGGACGCCAAGGAAAAGGGCGACATCGCTTCGTCGATCTCACTGGGCGGCAGCATGGGCGACATGATCCGCGATCTGGGTCGCCCCGAGTGGAAGTGGTCCCTGTCCGGCACCTGGCGTAAGGACGCCTGGACCGTCGGCGCCTTCACCCAGTACATCTCGTCCCTCTATGACGACAGCCTGACCAACTCTGCGGGCGACTACTGGACGGTGGACGCCACCATCACCGCCAACCTCTATGGCGAGTATCAGTTTGACGAGGGCCGTCTGGCCGGAACGGCCGTGCGCGTCGGCGTGCGCAACCTGACCGACGAGGAGCCGCCCCTGTCGGCCGCGGGCTTCGTCGGCACCGTCTATCAGCCCTATGGCCGCTACTGGTACGCCAGCTTCCGCAAGACCTTCTGATCCGGTCTTGATCCTCTCGGGCGGAAGGCGAGCCATCGTCTTCCGCCCTTCGTCTATTCGCCGTCCGTTTGTGGAGTTCCCGATGAAACCCGTCTCGATGCGCGCCCTGGCGCTCGCCGCCGTCCTGACCGGCCTCAGCCTCCCGGCCTTCGCCGCCGAACTGTCGCCCCAGGCCCGCGCCCAGATCACTGGCACGGTCGAGCGCAACCAGCCGGCCCTCGACCACGCGGCGCTCGAAATCTGGAAGTTCGCGGAGCTGGGCTATCAGGAGACCCAAAGCTCGAACCTGCTGCAGGGCCAGCTGCGCGAGGCCGGCTTCCAGGTCACGCCGGGCATCGCTAATGAACCCACCGCCTTCCTGGCCAGCTTCAAGAACGGCGACGGCCCGGTCATCGCGGTTCTGGCCGAATACGACGCCCTGCCCGGGCTGTCGCAGACGATGAACCCGGTGCAGGAAAGCGCAGGCGGCCACGCCGGTCATGGCTGCGGTCACAACCTGTTCGGCGCCGCCTCCGTCCACGCCGCCATCGCGGTCAAGGACTGGATGGTCGCCAACAACATCAAGGGCGAACTGCGCGTCTACGGCACGCCCGCCGAGGAAGGCGGCTCGGGCAAGGTCTATATGGTCCGCGACGGCCTGTTCAACGACGTGGACGTGGCCGTTCACTGGCACCCCGGCAACGTCAACAGCGCCCGTCAGGGCGACACCATGTCCAATGTCTCGGGCAAGTTCCGCTTCTACGGCACGGCCGCCCACGCCGCCGCCGCCCCGGATCGCGGCCGCTCGGCCCTGGACGGGGTCGAGGCCATGAACGCCATGGTCAACCTGATGCGCGAGCACATTCCTGACCGCACCCGCATCCACTACGCCATCACCGACGGGGCCAAGGCGCCCAACGTCGTTCCGGCCTTCGCCGAGAGCTACTACTACGTCCGCCACAACGACCCGCAAATCGTCCGCGACGTGCTGGAGCGGGTGAAGAAGGCGGCCGAGGGCGCGGCGCTCGGCACCGGCACCCGCGTCGAGTTCGAGGCCATCGGCGGCGTCTATTCCATGCTGCCAAACGAAGCCCTGATGACCGTCATGGACCGCAACCTGCGCCATGTCGGCGGCATCACCTGGACGCCCGCGGAAATCGCCCTGGCCGCCGAGATCCAAAAGACCCTGCCGACCAAGCCCGACCTGGCCAGCGTCGGCACGATCGAGCCGGCCGTCATCGGCGGCGAGTTCGGCGGCTCGACCGATGTCTCGGACGTGTCCTGGGTCGCGCCCACGGTCGGCCTGTCCACCGCCACCTTCGTCCCCGGCTCGGCGGGCCACAGCTGGCAGAACGTGGTCGCCGCCGGCTCGACCATCGGCCTGAAGGGCGCGCACCTGGCCGCCAAGACCCTGGCCCTGACCACCGCCGAACTGTTCCAGAGCCCAGACACCATCGCCGCCGCCAAGACCGAGTTCGAGCGTCGCCGCGGCCCCGACTTCAAATACGAAGCCCTGCTCGGCGACCGCGCTCCGGCGCTCAACTACCGCGACTAAGACCGCCAAGCCCCTTCTCCCCTTGTGGGAGAAGGTGGCCCGCCAGGGCCGGATGAGGGGTGTCGGCGCAACATTGAAATCAATGTCGCCCGTCTACCTCGCCGCTCCAATCCTTGAAAATCACGGCGTTTGCGCGCCTCTCTGGCCCATTTGGCGCGCCCCGTCCCTTCATGCGCCATCATGTCCTTCGGACCGTCGCCCCGGAGGAATTTCAGACTATTCAGACGAATTAGACTCTATTTTTCGCCGAGCCCTCGAGCGCGCCGTCCTCCTCGACACGAGAGGCCGGCCGTCCCCGGACCGCTCGAGCCGGTTGTCCGGCGTGGATGTCGCGCCCGCGCCGCTCGACCTCCTTGAGGATGACCGCCAGTTCCTTGTCGGTCAGGTGCTCGATGCCGATGAAGCCCGCATCGGCCTTCTTCACCGCATAGACCAGCTCGTCCAGCTTGGCGTGCATGGCCGCCGCATCGCGGTTCTGGGTGTTCTGGATCAGGAAGACCATCAGGAAGGTGATGATGGTCGTGCCGGTGTTGATCACCAGCTGCCAGGTCTCGCTGAACTTGAAGACCGGGCCCGTTACGGCCCAGCCCAGCACCAGCAGCAGACACAGGATGAAGGTCCACGGCCGTCCCGCGACCTTGGCCGTCGTGTTGGCGAAATGGTTGAACAGCTTTTCCATGGCCGTTTAACCCGCCTGAACGGCCGAGGTTGCTCAGAGGGCAGGCTGGGGCATGGGCGGCGGTCGGCGCTCATGCGTGGCCTGCTCATAGGCATGGCCCAGCGATAGGATGCGGGCGTCGTCCCACTTGCCGCCGATGAAGCTGAGGCCCACCGGCATCCCCCGGTCAAAGCCCATGGGCACGCTCAGGTGTGGATAGCCCGCCACCGCCGCCAACCGACTGGCCGAGCCCTGCATGTCGTCGTCGTCTTTGGGATCATTGGTCCAGGCGCGCGAGGTGGTCGGCGCGATCAGGGCCACGACGCGGTGCTCGGCCATCATCCGGTCGATCCCCTCCGGCCCCGCCGCCCGCAGCGACTTCGCCCGCGCCTCGACATAGGCGGGGTCAGTCAGGCCGCCCGTCGTCTGAGCCCGCTCAAACAGGTCCTGGCCAAACAGCACCGTTTCGCGCGTTTCGGCGGCGTTGAAGGCGATGACCTCGGCCAAGGTTCGCGCCTTGACCTGAGCGGGGTCGGTCGAGGCCAGATAGAGGTTCAGATCGTGCTTCAGCTCGGTCAGCAGGACCGTCAGCTCCCAGCCGCCGATGGCGCGCAGGTCGGACGGTCCCTGTTCGATTTCGACCACCTCGGCCCCTGCCGCGCGCAGGGCGACCAGGGCCCGCTCGAACTCAGCCCGCGTCTCGGCCGAATAGGAGGGCAGCAGGAAACGCATGACCCCGATCCGCGCCCCGCGCAGGCTGTTCACGTCCAGAGCGGCACGATAGTCGACCTTGCGCGCGTCTGCCTCGACGGTGGCCGGATCGGCGGGATCGGAACCGGCGATGACGCTCAGGACGATGGCCGCGTCCTCGACCGTCGTGGCGATGGGACCGGCGGTGTCCTGCGAATGGCTGATGGGCACGATATGAGTGCGGCTGACCAGGCCCACGGTCGGCTTGAAACCAACCACGCCGTTGACCGAGGCCGGGCAGGTGATCGAGCCGTCCGTCTCGGTGCCGATGGCGATCGGCGCCAGTCCGATGGCCACCGCGACCGCGCTGCCCGAGGACGAGCCGCAGGGCGTCCGCGCCGGATCATAGGGGTTGCGCGTCTGGCCGCCCACCGCGCTCCAGCCGCTGATGGACTGCGACGAGCGGATGTTGGCCCACTCTGACAGGTTGGTCTTACCGAGGATGACAGCCCCCGCATCTCGCAGCCGCGCCACGATGGGCGCGTCACGGCCGGGCGCATGGCCAAGCAAGGCCAGCGAACCGGCCGTGGTCGGCATGTCGCGGCTTTCGATGTTGTCCTTGAGCAGAACCATCACGCCCTGCATCTGGGCGTTGCCTCCGTCCTGTATCCTCAAGGCGTCTGGCGGCGACCATCGCAGCACGCTTCGGTAGCGCTCATCCATGGTCTGCAGCATTCCGATGAACGACGCCGCAGAGGTCGCCCTCTCTCGGCAGATCTCGACATCTGCTCCATCCGGAATGGAACGTCCGCGCGCGGCGGCGTCGCGACGAATTTCGGCTTGCTCGGCAGGAGCCATCTGGCTGAGCAATCGGCAGCCGGAATGGGATGCCGTCGCCTGTGCGGCTGCCGGGGTTACAGCCCCCCAACAGAGGGCTCCGGCAGCCGCCGCCGCGATCAGTCCGCCTTGACGGGCGCGCGCGTGCCGATGGTGCGGTCGAGGAAGTCGAGGTAGGTGCGCCATAGGTGAAGCTGCCTCTCATTGCCGCGCACGCCGTGGCGCTGACCCGGATAGAGCATGGTCTCGAAGGGGACGCTCTTTTCCTGCAGCGCGTTCAGCACCCGCGTGGTGTTCTCGAAGATGACGTTGTCGTCGGCCATGCCGTGCAGCAGCAGCAGACGCCCGGTCAGGTTGTCGAGACGGCCCAGCACGTCCGAGGCGGCATAGCCTTCCACATTGGCCTGCGGCGTCGACATGTAGCGCTCGGTATAGGCCGTGTCGTAGAGGCTCCACTCGGTCGGCGGGGCGCCGGCCAGGGCCGAGGCCAGACCCATCTTCGGCTCGGTCAGGGCCATCAGGCTCATGAAACCGCCATAGGACCAGCCCATCATGGCGATGCGGCTGTCATCGACATAGGGCAGCGACCGCAGATAGTCTGCGGCGATGACCTGATCCTCGATCTCGGGCTGGCCCATCTTCAGGTACAGCGCCTGCTTGAAGGCCGCCGAACGGTCGCCCTCGCCCCGGTTGTCCAGGCGGAAGACGATGTAGCCCGCCTCGGTCAGCAGCTGGTTGGTCGCCCCCTGCCAGGCGTTCTTGACCCCGCCGCCCGATGGGCCGCCGTAAACCTGCATCACAACCGGATAGGTCTTGGTCGGATCAAAGCCCGGCGGCGTGGTCATCTGCCACACCAGGGTCTCGCCGTGGCTTTGCAGCGTGCCGAAGGTCGGCTTCTGCTGGCGCTCGGCATAGGGCCAGAAGGGATGGCCCGGCTGAAGCCGGTTCTCTTCGATCCAGCGCAGGCGCTGGCCGTCGATCGAATACAGGGCCGACTGCGGCGGCGTGTTCACGTCGGCGTAGTTGCCGACGAAGGCCGTGCCGGTTCTGTTGACCGAGGCGCTCCACCACCCGCCGCGCGGGGTGATCTCGACCGGGGCGATCGGGCGTTTCATGCTGGCGCGGAACAGCTGCTGCTCGATCGGGTATTCCTTGCCGTCGCGCATCGAGGCGGTGAAGAACACCTCGCCGGTCGCTTCGTTGACGCCGTCCAGCGCCTTGACCGGATAGTCGCCGCGCGTGATCGCGCGCAGACGACGACCGTCCCGGCCGTAGAGATACAGGTGCTTCCAGCCGGTCTCCTCCGACGCCCAGATGAAGTCGCCGTTCGTCAGCGGCTTGAAGTCGTGGTTCAACGGCACCCAGGCGGTCGAGCGCTGGGTGGCGATGACGCGGCTGGCCCCGGTCGTCGGGTCAACGCTCAGCAGGTCCAGCGTCTTCTGGTCGCGCGACAGGCGCTGGACGTACATCGTCCGCCCGTCCTTGGCCCAGTTGACGCGGGCCAGGTAGATGTCGGCGTCGGCGCCCAGGTCCACCTTGACCCGCTTGCCGGCCTGCACATCCTGCACATAGAGCTCGACCACGGCGTTGGGGCGACCGGCGCGCGGGTAGCGCTGCTCGATCACCGAGGCGCCGCCGCCGGTGATGTCCAGGCGCGGGATGACGTCGACCTGGGTCTCGTCCGTGCGCTGCAGGGCGATGAAACGCTCGTCCGGGCTCCACCAGTAGCCGGTGTCGCGATCCAGCTCTTCCTGGGCGATGAACTCGGCCGTGGCCCAGGTGATCAGGCCGTCGCCGTCGGTGGTGATCGCCTGTTCGGCGCCCGTGGCCAGGTTCAGCACCACCAGGTCCTGATCGCGCACGAAGCTGACGAAAGAGCCCTTGGGCGAGACCTTGGCGTCGATCTCGTCCGCCGGGGTTTCCGTCAGACGGCGCACGGCGCCGTCAGCGCGGTTGGCCAGGAAGATGTCGCCTTCCAGCGGGGCCAGGATGTAGCGGCCCTGCTCGTCCCACGAATATTCGACCACGCCGCGCTGGCTGATGCGCATGCGCTCGCGGCGCGCCTTCTCGGCCTCGGACAGTTCGCCGGCGTCGGGCGCCAGGGCGCGGGCGTCGATCAGTTTGAACGGCTCGCCCCCCTTCACCGGCGCGGCCCACAGGTCCAGCACGTCCACGTCGTCCTCGCGCGAGCGCAGAAAGGCCAGCAGCTCGCCGTCCGGCGACAGGCTGACGCCCTTGGCGACCGGCCCGGACAGGGACGGATTGGCGAAGACCCGCTCGACCGTCAGGATCGAGGAGGCCGGGGCCGTGGCGGCCGTGGCGGCCGGCGGCGTCGCCGGCTGCGGCGTGGACTGGGCGAAGGCCGAGGTCGCGGCCATCAGGATCGTCGAAGCAAGAAGAAATGTGCGCATGGCGGCGAAGCTAGAGGCGGAATCTTCCGCCGTCATCCGCAAATCTGCGCGGCTGCGACGCCCGCGAGCCTTTCGCATTCGCCCGCGACCGCCTAGTTAGGCCCCATGTCCGACGCCTCCCTCGCTACGCCCCCCGTCAAGGCCAGCCCCTTCCACGACCTCGAGGTCCTGTGGGTCCGCCACTGGAACGACCAGCTGTTCAGCTTCGGCGTGAAACGGCCAGAGGACTTCCGCTTCCGCTCGGGCGAGTTCGTCATGATCGGCCTTCCCGGCGAAGACGGCGGCAAGCCCGTGCTGCGCGCCTATTCCATCGCCTCGCCCTTCTGGGCCGAGGAACTGGAGTTCTTCTCGATCAAGGTCGAGGATGGGCCCCTCACCTCGCGCCTGCAGAAGATCCAGCCGGGCGACAGCGTCCTGATGGGCAAGAAGCCGACGGGCACCCTGGTGCTGGACGCCCTGACCGGCGGCGAGCGTCTGTGGCTGATCGGCACGGGCACGGGCCTGGCGCCCTGGCTGTCGGTGGCGCGCGATCCCGAGACCTATAGCCGCTTCAAGCAGGTCATCGTCTGCCACACGGTGCGCAACGTCGCCGACCTGGCCTATCGAGACTTCTTCACCCACGAGATCCACGACGATCCGCTGATCGGCGACGAGGCCAAGGCCCAGCTGACCTATTATCCGACCGTGACCCGCGAGCGCTTCGAGACGCCGGGCCGGATCACCGACCGCATCAAGTCGGGCGACGTCTTCGCCGACCTGCAACTGCCCATCGGCTTCTCGCCCAACAGCGACCGCGTCATGCTGTGCGGCTCAATGGCCATGATCAAGGAGACCGGCGAACTGCTTGAATCCTACGGCCTGAAAGAAGGCTCGAACGCCGAACCCGGCGACTATGTTCTGGAGCGCGCCTTTGTCGGCTGATCTGATGACCGCCCCCCGCACCGTCGCCATCGACGACCGCAAGGCCCCGGAAGACTGCGCCAGCATGATCGACGTGCGTCAGGGCGTGGATGCGCTCGACCGCGCCTTGGTGACCCTGCTGGCCGAGCGCCAGCGCTACATGGACGCCGCCGCCCGCATCAAGCCGAACCGCGACGCCGTCTTCGACCAGGCCCGCATCGACGACGTGGTGGCCAAGGTCCTGGCCGCCGCCGAACCCGCAGGCCTATCGGCCGACATCGCCGAGCCGGTGTGGCGTCTGCTGATCGACCGCTGCATCGCCCACGAGTTCGCCAAGTACGACGCCACGCGAGGCTAAACTTTCCTTCTCCCCTTGAGGGAGAAGGTGGCCCGTCAGGGCCGGATGAGGGGTGTCAGCGCGACGATGACATGAGGTTGATCAACGCGACTTCCAGACCGGAAACCTCGCGTAAGCGCCCCTCATCCGTCAGGCTGACGCCTGCCACCTTCTCCCTCAAGGGGAGAAGGACCAAGGGTCAGCCCTTCAGGCCCCTCAGCATCAGTTCGTGGCGGTAGGCGGCGATGTCGCCAAGGGCCACGTCCAGCGCCGTCCTGACCCGCTCCAGCCCCGCCGCGGCCAGAGCCTGCTCGCCGTGCTCCACCTCATGACAGACCGCGGCCAGATCACGCGCGCCGATGCCGGCGCTGGCCCCGCGAATGGTGTGGACGGCATCGCGCCAGCCCTCGGACGCCGCGTCCAGCAGAGGCGACCACAGGGCCGCCTGCTGGACGAACAGGCCCAGCACCTCTTCGGTCACATCGTCCATTCCGCCTGTCATGGTCTCGAGGACGGTGAAATCCACCGCCCCCGTCAGATCAAGCCGGGCCATCAGGCTTCCGGGCTCTTGGCCAGACGAGCGTTCTTCGACGACCACAGCAGGTAGATGGCCAGGCCGAACAGGTTCCACAGCAGGAAGTACAGCTGCGTCGAGGCCTTCAGGCTGAAGAAGAAGACGATGCAGCCGACGATGGCGATGCCGCCGACCAGCCACCAAAGCGGGGTCCTGAACTTGCGCTCGCGGTTCGGCTCGCGCACGCGCAGCACGATCAGGCTGATCCCCACGGCCATGAAGGCCATCAGGGTGCCGGCGTTGGCCAGAGAGGCCAGTTCATCCAGACGCATGATGCCGGCCAGGATCGCGACGACGATGGCGGTGAAGACCGTCACCACGACCGGCACGCCGCGATTGGAGATCTTGGCCAGGCGGTTGGGCAGCAGGCCGTCGCGGGCCATGCCCAGGAAGATGCGGCTCTGGCCGAAAAGGAAGGCCAGCAGCACGGTCGGCAGGGCGATGACGGCGGCGGCGGCGATCCACTGGGCGGCGACGCCCTGGCCCAGGCCGCGCATGATCAGCGACAGAGGCTCAGGGCTGTCCGAGAAGCTGGCGACCGGCGCGGCGCCGATCGCGGCGGCGGCGACGACGATATAGAGGACCGTGCAGACCACCATCGAGCCGATGATGCCGATGGCCAGATCGCGCTCGGGCTTCTTGGCCTCCTCGGCCGCCGTGGCGATGGCGTCGAAACCGTAGAAGGCGAAGAAGATGATGGCCGCCGCCGCCATGACGCCCGTCTGGACGAAGGGCGCGCCGAAGCCGTGCGGCATGAAGGGCGTGAAGTTGGCGGCGTCGAAGTGCGGCAGGGCGATGGCCACAAAGGCCACCAGGGCGGCGATCTTCACCAGCACCAGCACGGCGTTCAGCGTGGCGCTTTCCTTGGTGCCCATCAGCAGCAGGCCGGTCACCACGGCGATGATGAAGACGGCGGGCAGGTTGATCAGACCGCCCTCGACGTGCGGGCCGACCGTCAGGGCCAGCGGCAGGTCGATGCCCAGGCCGGCCAGGAAGGGAATGGCGTACCCCGACCAGCCCACGGCCACCGCCGAGACGACCAGCGAATACTCCAGGATCAGGCTCCACCCCACGACCCAGGCGAAGATCTCGCCCAGCGAGGCGTAGGAATAGGTATAGGCGCTGCCCGAGGCGGGCATGATGGTCGACAGCTCGGCATAGGCCAGAGCCGCGCAGGCGCAGACCAGACCGGCCAGGGCGAAGCTGATCAGCACCGCAGGACCGGCCAGCCCGGCGCCCACCCCGATCAGGGTCAGGATGCCGGTGCCGACGATGGCGCCGACGCCCAGGGCCATCAGGTGCGGCCAGCTCAGCGTCTTTTTCAGCGCCGGCCCCTCATGCGGGACCAGCATGGCATCGATCGATCGCCGACGGTTCCAGAACGCCATGTGTGTAATTTCCTCGTGCCGCGTCTGCCGGCGGCTGATTCCGGCCGCGACCTTAGCGCGCGGAACAAACTTTAGAAAATCCCGCAATCAGCCCTTGCGCCCGCTCCGCTTCCTGAGTAATAGGACGGCCCTTCGGGCAACCCAGCGGGTCGCTGCGAAGAACCGGCGCCACACCAAGGGCGCAGACGACGGTACGGGTGATTAGCTCAGTTGGTAGAGCAGCTGACTCTTAATCAGCGGGTCCACAGTTCGAACCTGTGATCACCCACCATCGTCTCTCTCAAATATCTCCAGACCAAGCTCTCCCTTCTCGGGGGATATCGTCGCGCCGTTCGGTGCGTTCCTGTTGAAGGCGAAGCGCAGCCTCTTCCCAAGACTCATTGTCGCAGGCAGGAAACAGGCTCTGCCCTTCTTACTGCCTTACTGGTGCGCCCATGCCCTCTGGACTGATGGCCCTGATCGACGATGTAGCGAGCATCGCCAAGCTGGCCGCCGCCTCCATCGACGACGTCGGCGCCGCATCAAGCAAGGCCGCGAGCAAGGCGGCCGGGGTCGTGGTGGATGACGCCGCAGTCACGCCGAAGTACGTCACTGGCCTGTCGCCCAGCCGCGAACTGCCGATCATCGGCCAGATCGCCTTGGGCTCGATCCGTAACAAGCTGCTGCTGATTCTGCCGGTCGCGCTGTTGCTGACCGCCTTCGCGCCCTGGGCCATCACGCCCCTGCTGATGTGCGGCGGCGCCTACCTCTGCTTCGAAGGGGCGGAGAAGGTGCTGGAGATGTTCGGCGGCCACGAGGCCGAGGAAGCCCCGGTCAGCGACGACCCCGCCCATCTTGAAAAGACCACGGTCGCAGGCGCCGTGCGGACCGACCTGATCCTGTCGGCGGAGATCATGACCATCGCCCTGGCCGATGTCGCCGACGCGCCGCTCGCCACCCAGGCCGGGGTTCTGATCGTGGTCGGCCTGGCCATGACCGTGGCCGTCTACGGCGCGGTGGGCCTTCTGGTGAAGCTAGACGACATCGGCCTGCACATGGCCGAGCGCGCCTCGAAAACCAGCCGTGCTATCGGGCGCGGCCTGGTCAAGGCCATGCCGGGCGTCTTCTCGTCACTGTCCGTCATCGGCACGGCGGCCATGTTGTGGGTCGGCGGCGGCATCCTGCTGCACGGCACGCACACGTTGGGCCTCGCCTGGCCTGCGGAACCCGTGGAGCGTCTGGCTCATGCGGTCGGGGCGGTGTTCGGGCCGCTGGCCGGCGCGATCAGCTGGACGATCACCGCCCTGCTGTCGGCCCTATTGGGCCTGATCGTCGGCGGGGCGCTGGCCGTTCTGCTGCACCAGGCCTTGCGCCTGTTCGGACGCGGCGCGCACTGACCAGCGGCGTCAGGTGACCTGACGCTTCTCCAGCTTCCGGGCCAGGGTGCGGCGGTGCATCCCCAGACGCCGCGCGGTCTCGGAGATGTTGAAATTGGTTTCGGCCAGAACCTCGTGGATGCGCTCCCACTCCAGGGTCTTGATCGAGGTCGGACGGGCGCTGAGGGCGGCGTCGGGGTCGCCTTCCTGTCGGGCGAAGGCCGCCTCGATCTCGTCCGTGCCGGCGGGCTTGGCCAGATAGTGACGCGCGCCCAGCTTGATGGCCTCGACCGCCGTGGCGATGCTGGCGAAGCCGGTCAGGACCACGATATCCAGCTCCGGATCAAAGGCGTGCAGGGTCTGAACGCAGGTCAGGCCCGAGGCCGCCCCCAGCTTCAGATCCACCACGGCGTAGCGCGGATGATGAACTGCCAGCAGTTCGACCAGCTGCTCATGGCTGCGCGCCGAAACCACCTCATAGCCCCGTCGTTCGAACGACTTGCGCAGGGTCTTGGCGAAGGCCTCGTCATCCTCGACGATCAGCAACTGGCGGGGGGCGTCGTTCGGTTCGGTCATTTGGGAGCCAGGGCCTCCAGAGGCAGGGTCAGGCGCACGCTGGCGCCCCCGTCGCGTCGATTGGCGGCGACGACGCCGCCGCCCAGCTTGCGCATCACATTAACCAGCAGAAAGAGCCCCAGCCCCGCCCCCGCCCGTCCCTTGGTCGACTGATAGGGCTGGCCCAGACGCTCGAGGATGTCGGGCGTGAAGCCGGGGCCGTCGTCGTTGAACTCGACGGAAAGCAGTTCATCGCCCAGCGTCGCCGCGATGACCATCCGCTCGGCCCCGGCTTCATGGGCGTTATCCAGCAGGGCGCTGAACACCTGCTTCAGGGCGGGGTCGGCGATGATGCGCGGATTGCGCGGCGTTGGATCCTTCAGCACCACGCCCATGGCGTCGTTCGACTTTTCACGCCAGTCCGCCACGATCTCGGACAGGAAGCCGCCCAGGGTGGTGATGGTCGGCGCCTCGCCCCGCGCCTCGCCCGCCGACATCAGGATGCCGGTGACGATAGTCTTGCAGCGCTCGACCTCCGCCTGCATCTCGGCGATGTCGGAGGTCAGGTCGGAGTCGGCGGCCAGAGCCGGCATCCGTTTCCAGTCGCTGAGGATGACTGACAGCGAGGCCAGGGGCGTGCCCAGCTCATGCGCCGCGCCCGAGGCCAGCAGCCCCATGCGGACGATGTGATCCTGCTCCGCCGCCTGCTGCCGCGCGTCGGCCAGGTAGGCGTCGCGCGCCCGCACGTTCTGCGTCGTGCGCGTCACAAAGGCGACCAGCAGCACGGCGATCAGGATAAAGTTGACCAGGGCGCCGGCTTGGATCAACCCCATGTGGGCGTCGGTGTCGGGCGGCAGCGGCAACGGATGGTGCCAGACCGCCAGCCAGGCCAGGCAGGCGCTGGTGACCAGAACAAAGCCCCAAGCGTAGGGCGGCCGCAGCAGCACCGCCGCCAGCACGATCTGCATCAGATAGAGGGCCGCAAAGGGATTGCTGGTCCCGCCGCTGAAGAACAGCAGCCAGGTCAGGGCGGCCACGTCCACGAAGAGCGCCAGCATCAGTTCGGGATCGGTCACGCTCTGACGACGCAGGGTGACGGGGGCGCTGGCCAGGTTCATCATCGCCAGTCCGGCCGGCGCCAGCAACAGCATCCCCAGCGGCAGCGGGATCTTCAGCCCCCAGTGGACGACGGCGATCGTCACCACCTGGCCTATCACCGCCAGCCAGCGCAACTGGATCAGCAACAGCATGTTGCGCCGCCCCGCCGCGCCCGGCGACACCGACGCCTCGGCCCGGTCGTCCAGACCCAGCAGGCTGCGCGCGAACCGCATCGCGCTCATCGCCTGCGCTTCCTTTCCTCGCGCAGGAAGAAGACGAAACCTGCAGCCGACATCAACGCCAGCCCGAACCAGGTCAGGGCGTAGATCAGATGGCTGTTGGCGAAGCGCACCACGGTCAGGCCGCCGCGCGGCCAGCCGCCGGGATTGGGTGTGGCGTCGGCGTCGATGAAGTAGGACGCGACCGGCCCAGAAAGCCCTCTCGCTTTCGCGATGGCTGCAACATCGCGCGAGAACCAGCGGTCGCCCGCCGGATCATTGGCGCGCAGGAAACCACCGTCCGGCTCGCCGAGACGCAGCAGGCCGACAACGGTCTGCGGCCCCTCGATCTGACCCGCGGTGCGATCCGAAGGCTTCCGACGCTCGGGCGAGACAAAGCCGCGGTTGATCATGACGGTGAAGCCTTGATCGGTCGTCAGCGGCGTCACGACCCAATAGCCGGGACCGAGGTCCGTGACCGCCTTCACCAGGGCCTCGCGCCGATGATCGAAGCGGCCGCTGACGACGACCCGACGATACTGATCGGCCTGGCGCGTGATGGTCTGGCCCGGCGGCGGCGCAGCGACGGGCGCGGCGTGGATGCGGGCGTCGACCTGACGGATCAGTTCCTGCTTCCATGCCAGCCGTTGCACCTGCCAGACGCCGAGCGCCGAGAAGCCCGCGAACAGAACCGCGAACACGACCGCGCCCAGGATCAGGGCGGTCATGCTGCGCGGCGGCCGGACAGGTCGCGACGACGGCTCTATGGCGCTTCTCCCTGCCTCGCCCGCTGGGGCTCAGCCCATGGTCTGCATGTCGTGGGTGGGCATCATGTTGACGTTCAGATGGTACATCACCCAGACCGAGCCCGCGACGGCGATCACCACGATGACGATGGTGAAGATCAGCGCCAGCATGTTCCATCCGCCCTCGGACTTATGGTTCATGTGCAGGAAGAAGATCATGTGCACGATGATCTGCACCACGGCGAAGGCCGTGATGACCAGACCGGTCGTCTGGGGCGCCAGGGCCTCGGTCATGACCAGCCAGAACGGAATCGCCGTCAGCACGACCGACAGCAGGAAGCCGATCATGTAGCTCTTGAACGAGCCATGGTCGTGATCGTCGCCGTGGTGGTGATCGTCGTGATGATCGACAGCGTGTTCGTTGTGGGCCTCGGCGCTCATCGCAGCATCCCGAACAGATAGACGAAGGTGAAGACGCCGATCCAGATGACGTCCAGGAAGTGCCAGAACAGGCTGAGGCACATCAGGCGGCGCTTGTTGGCCGGGATCAGACCCTTTTGCCAGACCTGGACCATCAGGGTGACCAGCCAGATCGTGCCGAAGGTGACGTGCAGGCCGTGGGTGCCGACCAGGAAGAAGAAGGCCGACAGGAAGCCGCTGCGCTGGGGCGTGGCGCCCAGGTGGATCATGTGGGCGAACTCATAGAGCTCGATCCCCAGGAAGCAGAGGCCGAACAGGCCGGTGATCGCCAGCCAGGTCTGCATCTGGGCCGTGCGGTTCTTGACCATGGCCAGCATGGCGAAGCCGTAGGTGATCGACGACAGCAGCAGCATGGACGTGTTCAGCGCCACCAGCGGCAGGTCGAACAGGTCCTTGGGCGCCGGGCCGGCGGCATAGTTGCCGCCGATCACGGCATAGACGGCGAACAGCATCGCGAAGATGAGGCAGTCGCTCATCAGATACATCCAGAAGCCCAGCATGGTGCTGTGGCCTTCCGGGTGATGCGGCTCCTCGACCGGGTGGTAGATCGCCCGCCCGGCCTCGTCGACGTAGTCAGGGTTCAGGGAAGAAGCGTGGCTCATCGGATCATCCCTGCGACGTTGCGGCCGCCAGGGCCTTGGCCAGAGTCTTGGAGCGCGCGTCCTCGGTCGCCTGCACCGTTTCGGCCGGGATGTAGTAGTCGCGCTTGTAGTTGAAGGTGTGGAAGATGGCGTAGGCGATCAGGGCGAAGAAGCCGAGCGCCGCCAGCCACCACATGTACCAGATCAGGGCGACGCCCACGACCGTCGACAGGCCGGCCAGGATCACGCCCGCGCCAGTGTTGGACGGCATATGGATGGCCTTGAAGCCCTCGACCGGACGCTCGTAACCGCGCGCCTTCATGTCCCACCAGGCGTCCGAGTCATGGATGATCGGCGTCTTGGCGAAGTTGTAGTCCGGCGGCGGCGAGGACGTGGCCCACTCCAGGGTGCGGCCGTGCCACGGGTCGCCCGTCTCGTCGCGCAGCTTGTCGCGGTTGATGATGGAGACGGCGAACTGGATCAGCATGGCCAGGATGCCGACGGCGATGATGCCGACGCCGACCGCCGCGATGACGAACCAGATCTGATAGGCCGGATCGTCGAAGACCCGCATACGGCGCGTCACGCCCATGAAGCCCAGGACGTACAGCGGCATGAAGGCGACCCAGAAGCCGACGACCCAGCACCAGAAGCTGACCAGGCCCCACTTCTTGTCCAGCTTGAAGCCGAAGGCCTTGGGCCACCAGTAGTTGATGGCGGCGAACAGGCCGAACAGCACCCCGCCGATGATGACGTTGTGGAAGTGGGCGATCAGGAACAGCGAGTTGTGCAGGACGAAGTCAGCCGGCGGCACCGCCAGCATGACGCCCGTCATGCCGCCGATCACGAAGGTCAGCATGAAGGCGACCGTCCACATCATCGGGAGCTCGAAGCGAATTCGGCCGCGATACATGGTGAACAGCCAGTTGAACAGCTTGGCCCCTGTCGGGATCGAGATGATCATCGTCGTGATCCCGAAGAAGGAGTTCACGGATGCGCCCGAGCCCATGGTGAAGAAGTGGTGCAGCCACACCAGGTAGGACAGGATGGTGATGACCACCGTTGCATAGACCATCGACGTGTAGCCGAAGAGCTTCTTGCCCGAGAAGGTCGAGGTGACTTCCGAGAAGACGCCGAACAGCGGCAGGATCAGGATGTAGACCTCGGGGTGACCCCAGATCCAGATCAGGTTCACGTACATCATCGGGTTGCCGCCGAAGTCGTTCGTGAAGAAGTTGGTGCCGATGTAGCGGTCGGCCGACAGCAGGGCCAGAACGGCGGTCAGCACCGGGAAGGAAGCCACGATCAGGACGTTGGCGCACAGCGAGGTCCAGGTGAAGACCGGCATCTTCATCAGGCCCATGCCCGGCGCGCGCATCTTCACGATGGTGGCGATCAGGTTGATGCCGGACAGGGTGGTGCCCACCCCCGCGATCTGCAGGGCCCAGATGTAATAGTCGACCCCGACGCCGGGGCTGTAGCCGATGCCGGACAGCGGCGGATAGGCCAGCCAGCCCGTGCGCGCGAATTCGCCGACGAACAGCGACATCATCACAACGATCGCGCCGGCCGTCGTCATCCAGAAGCTGAAGTTGTTCAGGAAGGGGAAGGAGACGTCGCGCGCCCCGATCTGCAACGGCACCAGATAGTTCATCAGGCCGGTGATCATGGGCATGGCCACGAAGAAGATCATGATCACGCCATGAGCCGTGAAGATCTGGTCGTAGTGGTGAGCGTTCAGATAGCCCTCGGCGCCGCCGAAGGCCATGGCCTGCTGCAGGCGCATCATCAACGCGTCGGCGAAGCCGCGCAGGAACATGACGAGGCCAAGGATCATGTACATGATCCCGATCTTCTTGTGGTCCACGGTCGTGAACCACTCGGTCCAGAGGTAGCCCCACAGCTTGTAGCGGGTGATCAGGGCCAGGGTCGCCAGGCCGCCGAGAACGACGACGGCGAAGGTGACCACCAGGATGGGCTCGTGGAACGGCAAGGCGTCCCAGGTCAGCCTTCCGAAGATCATGGATGCGATTTGATCAGTAGACATGTGGGTCAGGCGCTCAGGATTGCGACGCGGGCGCGTCGGCGGCGGCAGGCGCGGTGAAGGCGGAGACGAAGGACGGGGCGGACTGGGCCAGTTCGGTCGCCTGGCCCGGACGCGCCAAGCCGGCCCCCATGACGCGAGCGGTCGGCGTCGAACGGGTCATCTCGGCGGCCAGTTGCTGGCGACGGCGGGCGGCGTCGACGGCGGCCTTCTCGGCCTCCAGCGGGGTGCAGACGGCCATGACGTAGGAGTCGCCCGAACCCAGAACGGCCTCGCCGCGACGGGCGTACTTGTCATAGGCCAGCGGCCAGGTGGCGTGGACGGCGGTCAGGCCCAGGCCGCCCTTCTTGTCGATGGCCATCATCTCGCCCATGCACATCTTGCCCGGCTCGACGCACATATTCAGCACGGCGTCGAACAGGCCCTCGTCGACCGAGGCGTAATGGATGACGGGCACCTTCTCGCTGGGCTTCTCCAGCTCCAGATAGGTCTCGCGATCCAGGCTCTTGCTGTCGGCGCGCACGCCCGCGACCCACTGGTCGAAGCCGGCGTCGTTCAGACCGTGGAAGGCGAAACGCATATTGGAGAAGCCGTCGCCGGAATAGTTGGCCGAGAAGCCGACGTATTCGCCCGGACGGTTGATGACGGCGTGCAGCTTCGTCTCCATGCCCGGCATGGCGTAGATCTGACCGGCCAGGGCTGGGATGTAGAAGGAGTTCATCACCCCGGTCGAAGTGATGTGGAAACGGATCGGGCGGTCGACCGGCGCGGCCAGTTCATTGACCGTGGCGATGCCGTACTCCGGGTAGATGAACAGCCACTTCCAGTCCATGGCGACCACGTTGACCTGAAGCGGCTCCACCCCTTCGGCGACGGCCTGGCCCTTGTTGACCCGGTCCAGCGAGCGGTAGGGGTCCAGCAGGTGGGTGCCCGACCAGGTGATGGCCCCCAGGCAGATGATGATCAGCAGCGGCGCGGCCCAGATCACCAGTTCCAGATGGGTCGAGTGATCCCAGTCCGGCTCGTAGCGGGCTTCCTTGTTCGATTCCCGGTACTTCCAGGCGAAGAAGATGGTCAGCGCCATCACCGGGATGATGATGATCAGCATCAGGAAGACCGACATCAGCAGCAGGTCTCGCTGCTGGGCGGCGATATCCCCGGCGGGCGACAGCACCACGGCTTCACAGCCGGGCAGCAGGGCCAGCAAGGGCAACAGCAGAAGGGGTCGCAGGCGGCGCACGAAGGCTCCTGTCCGGAAATGAGGCTCTGGCACGGTCATTGTGCGCCGCCCCTACCCCCGGCCGCCAAGAGGCGACATTGGACAATCCGTCCTATCCCCCCCGACGCCGATCGGGAGCAAATGGCGGCTTTCGTCATTCTTACCATGTCGGCGCGCGTGTCGCGCCCGGGTCCAGGGAACGTCATCGGTCATGAACGCCACCAGCGGCGCGCCTTCTTCAGAGTCCCTTGAGCGGGACGCCAGCCAGATCAACGCGCGACACGGCAAAATCGACGCCGGAGAAATCGCGATCGGCGTGATCATCGGTCGCACGTCGGAGTTCTTCGACTTCTTCGTCTATGCGATCGCCTCGGTCGTGGTCTTCCCGCAGCTGGTCTTCCCCTATGCAGGGCCGCTGGGCGGGACCCTGCTGTCCTTCGCCGTCTTCGCCGTGGCCTTCCTGGCTCGTCCCCTCGGCACGGCCCTGTTCATCGAGATCGACCGGCGCTTCGGACGCGGGACGAAGCTGACCATCGCCCTCTTCCTGCTGGGCCTGTCCACCGTCTGCCTCGGCTTCCTGCCCAGCTACGCCCAGGCGGGCCACTGGGCGGCGGTCATGCTGATCGTGCTGCGCATCGGTCAGGGCGTGGCCCTGGGCGGCGCCTGGGACGGCATGGCCTCGCTGCTGGCCGTCAGCGCGCCCGAGAACCGTCGTGGCTGGTACGCCATGGTGCCGCAACTGGGCGCGCCCTTCGGCCTGATCGTGGCCAGCGCCCTGTTCGCCTACTTCCTCAGCAAGCTGTCGGCCGCCGACTTCCTCGACTGGGGCTGGCGCTATCCCTTCTTCGTGGCCTTCGCCATCAACGTCGTGGCCCTGTTCGCCCGCCTGCGCATCGTGGTGACGCCTGCCTTCCAGGCCGCCTTCGAGACTCTGGAGCTGCATCCCGCCCCGGTCGGCAAGACCGTGCGTGAAGAAGGCGGCGGCATCGTCATCGGCGCCTTCGCCCCCCTGGCCAGTTTCGCCATGTTCCACATGGTGACGGTGTTCCCGCTGTCCTGGGTCTTCCTCTACACCGAGGAGGCGCCCAGCCGCTTCCTGATGATCGAACTGGTCGGCGCCGTCTTCGGCCTCGCCGCCATCCTGGCCTCGGGCTGGCTGGCGGATCGCTACGGCCGTCGCGCCCTGCTGGGCGTCACTGCAGCCGGGATCGCCGCCTTCTCGGGCTTCGCGCCGCAGATGCTGGACGGCGGCCCCCTAGGCGAGCTGGCCTACATGATCCTGGGCTTCGTTTTGCTGGGCCTGTCGTTCGGTCAGGCTTCCGGTTCGATCGCCTCCAGCTTCAGCCTGGCCAACCGCTACACCGCCTCGGCCCTGACCTCGGACCTCGCCTGGCTGTTCGGCGCAGGCTTCGCCCCTCTGGCCGCACTGGCCCTGTCGGGCAAGTTCGGCCTGGCGGCCGGCGGCGGCTATCTGCTGTCGGGCGCGGTCTGCACCCTGCTGGCCCTGTGGCTGAACCGCGAGCTGGGCCGCGGCCGGGCCGGCGCCAAGACCTGACGTCCCCCACACGGGCTACTCCATCTTAACGGGGGTGCGATCCGGATCGCGCCCCCTTTTTCATGCGTTCCAGCCCCCGACCAACCGCCACGTCCGGGCGCTCCCAGGTCATCAAGGTTAGCGACGGTTTACGATGACGCTTAAGCGCCCGCTAAGCCTGTCTGATCGCGTGAAGTTAAGAGCCGCCAAGTATCGTCCCATTGAAATCAAGGGTGATGAGGACGTCATGACCAAGTTGTTCCCGGCAAAACGCCGTACATTGCTGGCGATCGCCGCAGGCCTGACCGCTGTTCTGGCGCCGCAAGTCGCCTCGGCTGATCCGACGAAGGCCAATATCGTCATCACCTCCCAAGTGGAGCCCGGCCTTCCGGGGCAGTCACAAGCGGGCAATACCTTTCAGGTCAGAGCGCAAGTGCCGCTCGCCTGCTGGGTTCGGTCAGACATCGCCATCGTCGCACAAAATGGTAGCGCTGGCGGCGTCCTTGAGGCGTGCAACAATCCAGGCGGATTCACGGTAACAGCCAGATACCGTCCGCTTGAAAGTAGCGAGAAGGCCGAAATTTTCTACAACGACCAAGCCTTCAATCTCGACCAAACCGGAACTCAGGTCTTGAGGCGCTCGCCCATAGCTACGATTAAGCGCGTAAACTACCGATTTGGCACAGTCGAAGTCGAGAATCCGCTAGTCCTGTCCCTTGTCATTCAACCGATCTGAATTCAGCGGGCGGCGATGGTGAATGTAACCACGTCTGAATAAGGACCGGCGCGTCGCCCCGCCACCGATCCAATGCTGACGGCTAGGGGATAGTCATCGAAGCGCGAGCGTGTCGACACGACTTCCCAGCCACTGGGGCGTGAAAGATCGATCGCGCGACTGCCGACCTGCAGAGTGTACGGCACGTACCAGCCGCTATCCCCTTGACGTAGGTGCCCGCCGTTCGCGGACGAAACCGACACGGCATAGCCAGAAGTACTGAGCACATAGAGGCTCGTGTTCAGCGCCCGCTCACCAGCATTGAGCACGCCCAGGTCGATCGTTGGGACGCCTCCAACGCGCGTGAATTCGCCCTTAAGGCCCATCAGCGCAGCGGAAGCTACTCGAACCCCCAATGTCACCGGGCGCTCAGCCAGCGCCGAGCCGCCGGGATGATTGATCCGGACATAGGCGGTTTGAGAGTAGAGGCCGGCGCTCAGCATCTCGGCTGCGCTTATAGACAGCGAGAAACGTAAAATCTGGCGTTCACCAGGCTTTAGGTTGACGGACTTGGACTCCATCCCACGCTGACTCTCGCCCGTGCGGGGGGTAAGATCGCTGGGGCCGCTTTCTTCGACCAGGCTATAGGGCAAGCGCGATGAAGCGCCGTCGAGCACCAAGCCGAACGGGTCGCCCCTCAAATCCACACCGATAGAGCCAGTGGTGCAAGGTCCCTCGCCGCGATTCACGACCGCAAGGTCAAATTGCCGGGTCGCGGCCGTCTCGGTGAGAGGATCGTACTCAATGATCCATTGGTCCGGGCCAGTCTCAAAGACCAAGCCGCAGCGCGGTTGGGCTTTGAGCAGATCTTGATCCTTCGCGGCGACCGCTGTCGTCCCGGATAGGGTCAAAACGGCGAAGGCAAGAAGGGCGAGAATAGGCTTCGTACAGGCGCCAGGCATGGGTTTTCTCCAGGCGGGGATCATTCAGGAACGTCCAAGGGCAATGTCAGGACTTCAAGGTCCAGCAGCCCTTCATTGTCGACGGGAACCGTAAACTCGAATGTAAGCGCAGGGCTCGAATAGAGTTCAACGCGGTAGCGCTTGCCCGGCTCCAGATTCTGTATGGCGAAGCGACCAACCGAGTTTGTGAAGAACAACTCCGGCTCAGCGGCGGGATCGTCGACTGGGCGAACACGGCCTGACATCAGCGCTACCGGACGCGAGCCGTTGCCGACCAGGCGACCAAGCGCGCTAACAAACTTGGCCGAACCCACCTCGATCGCATAGCCGCTACGATAGCCAGGCCGCACGCGTTTCACGCCATCGCCAATGTCATACCCCAACGGCGCCTCGATCGCGTCGTAACGCACCGACTGATTGACGTATGCAGTCAGCGTACTATCGAGCGCCGGCCCGAACGCGCCGCTGCGAGACGTGAAGCGCCCGCCCTCCAGTGTCTCGCCTGCAATCACGCCGCCCTTCAGACTGCTATGCGGATAGACAATGGCGAAGCTGTCATAAATGCTACGTCCCATGGCGACCTTGCCGCCGGTCGTGGCGAACGATGTCCCCATGCGGAAGCTGGTGACCTGCTCCTGGGTAATGTCAGAGAAGTTCTGACCCAAGGCGAAATGCGATAGGCTCGCGTCGAACCGGTTGGAGATATAGTCCACCTGTCCCGACGCCGTCTTGGTGTCCGGGTCGTCTGTCATCGCGAGAGAATAGCCGAAGCTGTCGACGCGATTTTCCGGAGCCTGCTGGAATCTGAGGCTGCCAGATTCCCGAGCAGAGGAATAGCGTGCCTCGACTCGTCGATCATAGCGAGGCGTCCACACCAGAGCGACAGTAGCGCCGAAGCCGTCGCTGCCGAATCCTCCACCGAACGGTGTGTTCGAACGGAAACCGGAGTCGATGTACTCAAGCCCCGCCTGCACCGTCCATTCGCGCGCGAAACGATAACTCGAATTGAGGCTCAGGGAGTAGAAGTCGTCCTGGTCGGCATCCCTGCCCATGCGGTAGGAGCCGCTGAAATTCACCGTCCAGTCAGGTGAAAAGCGCTTCGAGTAGGCCCCTGAAAAGGCCCAGGACACTGAGTTCTCGCCAAAGGCGCGCCCCAATTCGGAGTAGTTCTCGGACGTAAAGTCGGCGATCACCGTCCAAACGTCGGCGCTGCCGCCGAAATCCAGAACATAGTCATAGCTGACCGCGAAGGCGTATCCCTGATCGACAAAGCGGCTATTGCTGAGAGAGCCGTCCAAACGCAACCGGGATCCGCTTCCCAGGACATACTGGGTCTGACCCGTCAAGGTCTGCACATCCTTAGAGGCCTGCAAGCCGACTCCTATAGAAGGACGATCAAGAAAAGCCTTCCTGTAGTAACCGGTGAATGCGAGATCGCCGTTGCTGTAGTCCGGAGAGCCGAACCCGCCGCCGGCGACGACCCCCATATAGGCCGCGTATTCGTAGTCGCCCGGTTCCAGATCGATGCTGTCCAGGTAGGCGTTATAGGCCACGCTCTCGCGTTGACCGGATTCCCCCTGGATCTCCAACTGAATGTCATTGCTACCGGTGCTTAGCGGCAGATTGCTGACGTCGTACTGCCCTGGATCGAGACGAAACTCGCGCACGAAGACGCCATTTCGCAGCACGCGAACCACGGAGTTCTCCTGCAGCACGATTTGACGCGCTCCGGTCAGGACGTTGTTCCGGAATGCCTCAAACCGCCGCTTCTGACGCGCAACCCCCAGGCCGCCCAGCTCGACAAAGCCTTGGCGCCCGCGCGTTTCAGGCGACAGGTCGCCGAGGAACCAACGACGAAAATCCTCGGGCTGGTCGTAAACGAACCGAGCGTAGCGGCGCTCCACCTCATAGGCGTCGCTGAACCGGTCGTCTCGTCCCTGGACGTCAGCCTCGAACACAACCCCGTTGAAGTTGACTGCGCCGTTCAGGAACAGGCTAGGCCGGTCAATGTCGCCGGTGGACGAGCGACGCTGGACGGAAAGGTTGGTGTTCAGATAGGCGCTGAAGGACTCTGGGCCCTGATCCGCCGGATCGGGCGTACCGCCACGAAACAGCGACTCCGGCACGCGTCGCGTCGGGTCGATGCGGAGCACCATGACAGCCAGCTGCTCGGGATCATAGTCCAACTGAATGCCCGTCGCGTTGATCGCATCAGGCTCAAACGTCTCAATTCCAGCAAGCGAAGCCTGCAACTCCGCCCTCGCCGTCTCGGTCAGCAGGGGACCGATCAGCCGAACGAACCCGGCGGAATCGACGATGAAGCGGTCGTCGCGGGTCAGCACCACCGGAAGTTCGCCCAGCACCCGCCGATTGAACTGCAGCGGCACCGTAAGCGCGATGTCACGATCATACGGATTGATGTTGGCGCGGGCAGGCGGTTGCGCCGCTCCGTCCTGGCTCGCCGTCCCGGCTTCGGGCGGCGCCGGCACAGGCGGCGCACCCGCGGCCGTCGCCACATCCTGCGCCTGGATCGGACTAGCCGTGCTTGCGACGACCAGAGCCAGAACCAGACGCGAAGCAGCCCCCCTCCAGGCCTTCATCGCGTGAACCGCACCGTGACGGGCTTGGACGGATCCAGTTCAACGCCGCCGGTAGGAATCTTGAAGGTCCGGCGACCGCCGGCGGGCGCCAGGTAGCCGACACCGACCGTTTCCGACACCAGCTGGCTCGACATGGTGTGCACGTAGGGTTGCCCCGCCTTGTCGGTGGCGGACACGGTCCAGGTTGCGCCGCTCATCAAGGCGTAGCGCTTGCCGCGGTTGACGACCGTGACTTCCAGACCAGGCTCTGCGGGCGGAGCCGCTGCCTTCTCGCCCCCGCCGAGCGAGGGATCGATCTCAGGCGCAGGCGGAGAGACCATGGTGGGAACTGCGGATTCGACCTGCACGTCCGGCTGCGCTCCTGGGGGCGCGACCACGATCAGCGCCTTCATGGTGTAGAGCACCGAAACCTGCAGGGAGCCGCCGCCCTCGCCCTTGGGCGTCAGCTCGACCGGCAGTTGGCGCACCCACAGATAATAGGCGCGCGACGTCTCAATGCGCGGCTCGCCGACCCACTGCACGCGGACAACCTGTCGACCGCTGATGGGAACGACCCCCTGCGGCGGGAAGACCAGGAAGGAATCGTCAGCCGGCTTCTCGACCATCTCGCCGTCGGGACCGACGTCGATCTGGGTGATCAGTGTTTCAAAGGGCATGGCCGCCGAGCCAATATTGCCCACCTCGATGCGCGCCGAAGAGCCTGCGCCGGTGGTGGTCAGCTCTGACACCATGGGCGAAACACGCATGGCGTCGGCCGAGCCGACAGCCAAAAGACCGCCGACAACGACGATCGCGCCGATACGACGCGCCTCACCCCAAAAACCCCGAACCATTTCCCGACTCCCCAAAGGCCGCTTGCGGCCAGATACATCACTGTTAGCCAAGCAAGAGCCGTGCCGTACGACACTCGACGCAAAGCAAAACGGGGAGGCGCAGCGCGCCCCCCCGTTCCGCGCTTTACGCCAGCCTTAGTTGGCGGCGATCGTCACGGTGAAGTTGCCCGAGTAGTTACCGGCCAGCAGAGCCATGTCGGCCTGCGGGATGGTGACCTGCAGGTCCATGTTGGACTTCCAGGCGCCGTGGCTGACCGAGTTCTGGTCGGCGTTGGTGGCGACGTTCAGAGTCTGCAGCGCACCAGTGCCCGTGCCGACGCCAGCGGCGGCGGTGTACTGAGCGCGGACGGCGTACGGCAGGTTGGCCTGGAACACGGCATCATCGTAGCCGCCGCCCAGGTTGTTCACCAGGCCACGAAGGTCGTTCTTCTGGATGGTGATCTTGTTCGGCGTGTTGCAGCCGGCCAGGTTGGTGTCGAAGTTCATCACCGCCGGAGCGACCATGGTGAAGGCGGCGGCCGGGCCGGTGTTGTCCGACACATAGACGCCGATCTGGCCGAAATCGAAGGCCAGAGCGTTGCTGGTGCCGGTGTAGAAGGCGCAGTCTTCCGTGACATTGCCCGTCAGCGTGAAGGTGGCGCTGTCCGAGTTGTCGCCGGCGCCGCCGACGTTACCGACCGAGATAGCGACCCCGTGCCATGCCGGGTTGGTTGCGCCAGCATTGTTGGCAGTCGCCAGATTCTGAGCGTTGCTGATCGCGCCAAGCCCGAAAAAGCCACCGTAGGGAATGTCAACGGTGATGCCGGTGGGGATCGAGATGTTCACGTTGCCGATCGAGCCGCCAGCGTTGATGCTACCAGCGATCACGCCGGTTTGTTGACCTTGCTGGGCAACGCGGACGGTTTGAGCCGAGGCGGCAGTGGCCGACAGGGCCAGGGCGGCGACGCCGGCCAGCAGGAAAGCGGACTTCTTCATAAGAAAATCTCCAAGCGAGGTTTGTGAAAGTTCTGCCGGCCGAGAAGGAAATCCCCGCCGATCTGTAGTGAGGTTTAACGAACAGTGAATGCCGAAGTCAAGATTAAAAACAACGATATCGCGTTTTCAATCAGCAGGCGAAAAGCATTTACGGGTACGAATACGCAATCAATGGCCAACGATATTTATCGACCATTTAAGCACTTACGATTATGGGTGATTTATACTTAAATCACCCCCTACATTCGCGGCGTAACCGTCAGGGACAAGATTTCGGCATAAGACCCCGCCAACAGGCCCGCGCCCTCCGGCTGACGCATGCGGAGCTCAAGCGTACCGCCGCCCGCGCCGATGCCGTCGCCGCTGCTGAGGGTCCGCTCACCCAGCAACTCCCGCGAGGTGTAACGCCCCTCAACCAGAGCCGGGTCAGGCCGAAGCGTGGGGACCGTAAGTTGCAGGTCGTACTCCAACAGCCCCACGAACGGGCCCTGCCCCTGCGGCATCGTGGCGTGCGCCAGACCTCCGCGCTTGGACTGGATGTCGATGTTGAACGGCACGTTGCAGTCCAGGCCGAAGTTGGCCTTGGCGCCTTCGCCCCCGCGCAACTCGCCCAGATTGATCTCTCCGCCGCCGCTCAGAAGACAGCGCGCATCGATACGGCCCGTCAATTTGACATTGATGCTGTCGCTCAGACCGGCCCGAAGATCCGGCGAGACAGAGGTGCCTTCGGCGTAGGCCGCGCTGGCGCTGAACACGGCCAGCGCCAGCGCCATTGCGCCGCCGACGCGCGCCATCGGACGTACCGTTGCGCGCTCCCCTTCGGAAGTGGTCAGAAACAAGCCCACTGTTCGCCTCCCCAAGCCGCAGCTGCGGTGCCCCCGCCACCAGGAGGGGGTTCGTTGGTCAGCGTTCCAAGAGATGTGCCATCCCAAAATGGCACACACCCCATGCAGACGCGGCGTCAGCCCCTTGTCGCAAGGGTTAATGAAACGTTAACGCACGCGGTTCTACGAGCGTCGTTAAGCTTTGACAAGCTTTCGCTTCATTTTGGGACAACGTCGAAATTTACTTCAGGAAATCAGGCCGCCTTGGCGCGGCGTCGCCAGGCGGTCAGCAGGTGCTCGGTATAGCCGTTGGGCTGCTCGCGCCCCTTGAACACCAGGTCGCAGGCGGCGTTCCACGCCGCGCCGTCAAAGGCCGGGGCAAAGGGGCGATAGGCGGGATCGCCCGCGTTCTGACGATCCACCACCACGGCCATGCGCTCCAGCGCCGCCCTCACCTCGGCTTCCGTGACCACGCCGTGACGCAGCCAGTTGGCCAGATGCTGGCTGGAGATACGCAGGGTGGCCCGGTCCTCCATCAGACCGACGTCGTGGATGTCCGGCACCTTGGAGCAGCCGACGCCCTGATCGATCCAGCGCACGACATAGCCGAGGATGCCCTGGGCGTTGTTGTCCAGTTCCTGCCGGATCTCGTCAGCAGAGGGCGTATCCGTCGCGAACGGCGGCCCCAGCAGCGGCGTCAGGCCTGTGGCGGGGCGCTGCGTGATCTCGGCCTGACGGGTCCAGACATCGACCTCGTGATAGTGCAACGCATGCAGCGTCGCCGCCGTCGGCGACGGAACCCAGGCGGTCGAGGCCCCGGCGCGCGGGTGGCCCGCCTTGGTCCCCAGCATCTCGCCCATGCGGTCCGGCGCGGCCCACATGCCCTTGCCGATCTGGGCGCGACCCGACAGCCCGGCCTTCAGGCCGATGTCCACGTTGCGGTCCTCATAGGCCTTGATCCAGCCGGTGTTGCGGATCGCCTCCTTGCGGACCACCGGCCCGCCCTCCATCACCGAATGGATCTCGTCGCCGGTGCGGTCCAGGAAGCCGGTGTTGATGAAGGCCACGCGCCCCCTGGCCGCCGCGATGCAGTTGGCCAGGTTGACGCTGGTGCGCCGCTCCTCGTCCATGATGCCCATCTTCAGCGTCAGCGGCGGCAGGCTGAGCATGGCCTCGACCGCGCCGAAGACGGCGTCGGCGAAGGCGACCTCCTCCGAGCCGTGCATCTTGGGCCGCACCACATAGATGGAGCCGGCCGGGCTGTTGCGCCGGTCCGCCGGGCGCTTCAGGTCGTGCAGGCCGATCAGGCCGGTCATGGCGATGTCGATCAGGCTCTCGGGAACCTCATGCCCCTCCCCGTCCAGCACCGCGTCGGTCGTCAGGTGCAGGCCGACGTTGCGCACCATCAGCAGGCTGCGCCCCTTCACGGCGAAGGCCGTCCCGTCCGGCGCGATATAGGTGCGGTCGCCGTTCATGCGCCGCTGCATCGTCTGGCCGTCCTTGACGAAGCCCGCCGACAGGTCGCCGCGCATCAGGCCCAACCAGTTGGCATAGACCAGCCGCTTGTCCTCGGCGTCCACCGCCGCGACGCTGTCCTCGGCGTCGGCGATGACCGACAGGGCCGCCTCGACCACCACGTCCGCGACGCCCGCCGGATCGGTGCGCCCGATCGCATGGGCACGATCGATGACGATCTCCAGATGCAGACCGTTGTGGCGCAGCAGGACGCCCGAGGGCGCCGCCGCCTCGCCCGCATAGCCGACGAAGACCGCCGGATCGGCCAGACCCGTCGTTCGTCCACTGGACAGGCCGACGACCAGCCGCCCGTTCTCGACACGGTATTCCACCGCCTCGGCATGGCCGCCCTCTGCCAAAGGCGCCGCCTGATCCAGCAGGGCGCGCGCGCGGGCGATGACCCTGCCCCCACGCTCGGCGTCATAGCCGCCGCCTTTCGGCGCCTCGCCCAGGGCGTCCGTGCCGTAAAGCGCATCATACAGACTGCCCCAGCGCGCATTGGCGGCGTTCAGCAGATAGCGGGCGTTGGTCAGCGGCACGACCAGCTGCGGCCCGGCCATGCTGGCGATCTCGGGATCGACATTGGCCGTCTCGGCATGAGCGTCCGTGCGCTCCGGTTCGATGTAGCCGATCTCGCGCAGGAAGGCCTGATAGGCCTCGGGATCCGGCTGGCCCGGATGGGCGCGGTGCCAGTCGTCCAGCTTCGCCTGCAGATCATCCCGCCGCGCCAGCAGGGCGCGGTTCTTCGGCGCATGGTCCGCCAGCAGCCCCTCGACCCCGGCCCAGAAGGCGTCGGGCGCAACACCCGTGCCGGGCGCCGCCTCCTCGCGCACGAAGGCGTCCAGTTCGGCGGCGACGCTCAGGCTTCCGTGGCGGACATAGATGGCGGACATGGCAGGCTCTCCTTGAGCCTCAACCCTAGCCGCCTGCCCGCCGCCTAGCCACGGCGAAGATCGACGGATATCTTTGCGAAAATTGCAATGATGAGATCCCGCCATGCTGGCCGAGTATGAGATCTTCGTCCGGGCGCTGGAGGAAGGCAGCCTGTCCGCCGCCGCGCGTCGGCTGGACCTGTCGCCCGCCGTGGCCTCGCGGCGGCTGGCGCGACTGGAGGACCGGCTGGGGGTGCGACTGATCGAGCGCACCTCGCGGCGGCTGGCCCCGACCGAGGCCGGGCGCCTGGTCTATGACCGCGCCATGCAGCTTCTGGACGGGGTCGAGGATCTGGAGGCCCTGGTGTCGCGCCGCACGACCCAGGCGCGCGGCCTGCTGCGGGTCTCGGCCCCGACCTCGTTCGGGCGGCGCCGGTTGGCGCCGCTGCTGACGCCCTTCCTCGACGCCCACCCCCGGCTGACGCTGGAACTGAACCTGACCGACGCCTTCGTCGACCTGATGGCCGAGGACGTGGACGTGGCGGTGCGTATCGGCAGCTATGAGGCGAGCGATCCCGCCATGCGCCGCCTGGCCCCCAACAGGCGCGTCCTGTGCGCCGCGCCTTCCTATCTGGCCGAACACGACGCGCCCGAGACCCTGGACGACCTTCGCGCCCATGCCCAGCTGGCGGCCGAGAACCAGTCGGCCTGGCGGCTGGAAGGCCCCGACGGCCCTGTGACCTTCCGCGCCCGCAGCCGGGTGCGGACCAACTCGTCCGAAGTGGCGCGTGAACTGGTGCTGGCCGGGGCCGGGATCGCCCTGCGTTCGACCTGGGACGTGGGCGAGGAACTGCGCGATGGACGGCTGCTGCGGATCCTGCCGCAGTACGCGGGGGCGTCGGACGTGGCCATCTTCGCTCTGACCGCGGGGCGGGCTCGCGCGGAAAACCGGGTGCGCGCCTTTGTCGACTTTCTGGCCGGCCTGTACGGCGATGTGCCAGAATGGGACAGATAGCTTCTTCCTTCTCCCCTTGAGGGAGAAGGTGGATTGCGAAGCAAGACGGATGAGGGGTGCGAAGAAGCCAGGCTCACCGCATCCCACAAAGGTCGCGCCGACACCCCTCATCCGGCCCTGACGGGTCACCTTCTCCCACAGGGGGAGAAGGGGCGCGGATTTTACTGCGCCGCCGCCGCCGCCTTCGGCTTCAGGTAGCGGTCCAGCCAGGTGGCCATTTCCCACTGGGTGTGGCCGACCGACTCGCGGGCGCGATAGCCGTGGGCTTCCAGCGGAAGGACGACGTAGCGCACCGTCGCGCCATTGCCCTTCAGCGCCGCATAGAAGCGCTCCGACTGCACCGGGAAGGTGCCGGAGTTGTCGTCCGCCCCACCGTGGATCAGCAGGATGGGCTCATTGACCTTGTTGGCGTAGGTGAAGGGCGACATCTCCGTATAGGTCTCGGTCGCCTCCCAGTAGGAGCGCTGCTCGGCCTGGAAGCCGAACGGCGTCAGGGTGCGGTTATAGGCGCCCGAACGCGCGATGCCGGTCTTGAACAGGTCGGTGTGGGCCAGCAGGTTCGCCGTCATGAAGGCGCCGTAGGAGTGGCCGCCCACGGCGATCCGGTCGCGGTCGGCGACACCCAGGGCCACCACCGCATCGACCGCCGCCTTGGCGCTGGCCGACAGTTGCTCGATGTAGGTGTCGTTCGGCTCGGCCCCGTCGCGGCCGATGATCGGCATCGTCGGGTTGTCGAGGATGGCGTAGCCCTGGGTCAGAAGGAACAGGTGGCTGATGCCCGCCGGACGCACGAAGCGGTTCTCGGTGTCGACCACCTGGCCGGCCACGGCGGCGTCGGTGAACTCGGCCGGATAGGCCCACATCAGCAGCGGCAGCGGACCGTCGCGATCCTTGTCGTAACCGGCGGGCAGATAGAGGGTGCCCGACAGCTGGACCCCGTCGTCGCGGGTATAGGTGATCAGTTCGCGCTTCACGTCGGCCAGTTGCGGGGCCGGATCGGGGAACTGGGTCAGCTGGGTCACGCCGCCGTCCAGATCGCGCATGCGCAGGTTGGCCGGATCGGTGCGGCTCTCGCGATAGGTGACCAGCTTGCGGCCGTTCTCGTCCAGAATGCCGACGACGGTTTCGAACTCGCCCTGAGCCGAGCGCCACAGACGTTCCGTCTCTCCGGTCTTCAGGTCCAGGGTGTCGAGGAAGGGATATTCGCCCTGACGCGTCGCGCCGTCGCCCTCGACGAAGACCTTGGAGCCGTCGGCGGTGAAGCGGATGGTCGAACGACCGCGCGCATTGGGCTCGACGACCACCGCGCCCGGATCATTGTAGCGATCCTGATAGTTGCGATCGACCAGGACGCGGCCCGCGCCGGGGTTCGACGGATCGACCAGGGTGCGGGTCTCGTGGCGGGTGTTGAACCAGCGGCTGTTGACGATGGCGACGTCGTCGCGGCCCCACTGCACGCCCGAATAGCGCTCCTTCAGGTCGATGAGGGTACGCGGGCGATCGTTGAACGGCGCCGGCAGCATGAAGACGCGGTCGCGCACCTCGGCCGCGTTGCGCGGATCACCGCCGTCCTGGGCCTCGACCCAGACCAGGGTGGCGTCGGCGTCGGCCCGCCACTGGGCCGAGCGCGGGCCGGGGGCCACGGCGTCGAACGGCGTCGGCACGTTGTCACGCAGCGGCAGGTCGGCCACGCGGTGCGCCTCACGTCCGTTCAGGTCGGTGATGACGACATCCGCCGGGAACAGGCTGGCCGGCACGACATAGGAATAGGGCTTCTTGACCCGCGTCTGCAGGATGTAGCGACCGTCCGGCGACACCGAGGCGTTCAGGAAGACGCCGGGCTGGCCGATGGTTCGCGCGCGACCGTTCAGCGGCACGAGGGTCAGCTGGCTGGTGAAGTAGTGGTCGAACAGGGCCTCGTCGCCCGCGTCGGCCAGCAGGTCCTGATAGGTGCGCACCGGGGCCGCGCGACCGCCGGTCTCGGCCACGGTCGGACCCGAGGGCGGACGCGTCACGTCGGGCGCGGCGCGGCGACCGGCGGGCACGGCCTGAACCAGCAGACCCGAAGCGTCGGGCAGCCAGCTGAAACCGGCGCCGTTCGCGGCGTTGACGCTGGGCCCGGTCAGGCGACGCGCCTGGGCGGAGGCCACGTCGGCGGTCCACAGCTCAAGGCCGGTCGGGGTGTTCAGCAGGAAGGCCACGGCCTTGCCGTTCGGCGCCCAGCTGACGTTGGTCAGACGCGCATTGGCGGGCAGACCGGCGACCGGTCGCGCCGCGCCGCCCTCGACGGTCTGGAAGCTGAGGCCCGTCAGCCAGGTGACACGGCTGTTGGCCGGGCCGTTGTTCTGGGGATTGATGCGATACCCGCCTAGACGCAGCATGGGCTCGGCCAGTTCGGCGATGCTCGGCAGGCTGGAGCGTTCCTGCAGCAGCAGGGTCTTGCGGTCCGGGCTGAGGCTGGCCGTCGGATTGGGCTTGGAATCCAGAATCTGCGCGATCGGCTGCGGCGGCTGCTGATAGGTGGGCGCGGCGGCGACGGCTTGCGCCGAGGCGGGTTGAGCCAGGGCCGGCACGGCGGCCAGCAAAACAAGCGCCGGCAGGGCGGCTCGCATGATCGTGTTGCGCATGAATCTTTCCCCAAAACTCCGCCTTGAACGCGGCTTTGTCCGTTTAGACGAATGATTGCGCGCAGGGTCAACCGCCAAGGTCGCCAACCGGCGCTTGCCCCCCGCCCATCCGCGCATTATGGACGGATAAGACCGCAATATTCATCAGACGGTGAAAAAGGGAGAGCGATGCGCAAGATCTACGCTGACGTCACGTCCGCGCTGGAGGGCCTGACCTTTGACGGGATGACCGTCATGTCCGGCGGCTTCGGCCTGTGCGGCATTCCCGAGAACCTGATCGCGGGGCTGAAGGCCTCGGGCGCCAAGGGACTGACCGTCATCTCCAATAACGCAGGCGTGGACGGCTTCGGCTTGGGCCAGCTGCTGGAGACCAAGCAGATCGCCAAGATGATCTCGTCCTACGTCGGCGAGAACAAGGAATTCGAGCGTCAGTACCTCGCTGGCGAACTGCAGCTGGAGTTCAACCCCCAGGGCACCCTGGCCGAGCGCATCCGCGCCGGCGGCGCGGGCATCCCCGCCTTCTTCACCGCCACCGGCGTCGGCACCCTGGTCGCCGAGGGCAAGGAAGTGCGCAACTTCGACGGCCGCGACTATGTGATGGAGACCGGCCTGGTCGCCGACCTGGCCATCATCAAGGCCTGGAAGGCCGATGAGCGCGGCAACCTCGTCTTCCGCAAGACCGCCCGCAACTTCAACCCGATGATGGCCACCGCCGGCAAGGTCACGGTCGTCGAGGTCGAGGAGATCGTGCCGACGGGCTCGCTGGACCCCGACCACATCCACACGCCGGGCGTCTATGTCGACCGCCTGATCCAGACCGTGTCCGAGAAGCGCATCGAGCAGCGCACCGTCCGCCAGAAGGAGGCCTGATCCATGGCTCGTACTCGCGAACAACTGGCCGAGCGCGCCGCCAAGGAACTGCAGGACGGCTTCTATGTGAACCTGGGCATCGGCATCCCGACCCTGGTGGCCAACTACATTCCCGAAGGCATGGTCGTGACCCTGCAGTCGGAAAACGGCATGCTGGGCATGGGCCCCTTCCCCTATGAGGGCGAAGAAGACCCCGACCTGATCAACGCCGGCAAGCAGACGATCACCGAGATCCCCGAGTCGGCCTATTTCAGCAGCGCCGACAGCTTCGCCATGATCCGCGGCGGCCACATCAACCTGTCGATCCTCGGCGCGATGGAAGTGGCCCAGAACGGCGACATCGCCAACTGGATGATCCCGGGCAAGCTGGTGAAGGGCATGGGCGGCGCCATGGACCTGGTCGCGGGCGTCAAGCGCGTGGTCGTGGTCATGGAGCACGCCAACAAGCACGGCCAGTCCAAGGTCTTGAAAGCCTGCACCCTGCCGCTGACCGGCACAGGCGTGGTCAGCCGCATCATCACCGATCTGGCCGTCTTCGACGTCAAGCCGGACGGCACGGGTCTGGAATTGATCGAACTGGCCGAGGGCGTGACCCTGGACGAGGTCGCGGCCAAGACCGAGGCCGACTACACGGTAGTGGCCAACCTGGGCTGAACAGCCCTGCCCGTCTGAAAAGCGAAACCCCGGCGACCGCGAGGCCGCCGGGGTTTTTCCTTGCCTGAATGACGCTAGTTCCGCGTCGCCTGGAAGCCCTGCTGATCCGTCCACAGGACGATCTGGCGGCTGGCCTCGGCGGTGGCGCGGTCGAAGGCTGCGACGATGGCCGACTGCCGGTTCTCGCCGGCGCTCTCACTGACCGTGATACGGTCCTCGACCACAATGGAGCGGTCGCCCGGCCGGATCAGCCGCAGCAGCACGACGATGTTCGCGTCGGGCGCGGCGCCCGGCGCGGCGTAAACGGCCTCAAACCGGCGCACGTCCACGCTCAGCAGCAGCCCGTCGCGCGTCAGCGGTCCCGAACTCAGGACCGTGCAGGTGCCACCGTCCAGAAATGCGTTGCGCAGGGCTTCCTCGAACAGGGTCTCGGCCGGCGACACCCAGCGCGCGCCCTTGATATAGGCGGCCTCGGCCCCGGTCACGGCCAGGATGCGGTCGCCCCGCGCGGCCTCGGGGAAGTCCACCCGGCGCATCGAGACATGGACGTCCGGGCAGGCCGAGGTCGCCCCCGTCCCGGCGAAGGCCGAGGCGCCGCCGAAACGATAGAGCTGTACCGGATCAGGCGAGGCCAGCAGGGCGCAGCCAGACAGAGCAACCGAGGCGGCGGCGATCAGCAGGGTAGAACGGATCACGGTTGCACCTCGATTTCCTTGGACGGCGCCTTGGCGATGAAGTCGCGCGGGCTTTCACGCACATTGTCGATCAGCGACTGCAGCGAGCGCGTCGCCTGATCCAGCTGGCGGATGGTGTCGTTCAGCTGCGGCACCGTCTGGGTTCCAAAGTCGCCCAGCGGCCCTTCCAGCCCCGTGGCCGACCGGTTGATCGAGGCGATGGCGGCCTGGGCTTCGGCTGTCGCCTTGTTGATGTTGGCGATGGCCTGACGACCGTCCGTATCCACCAGTTGCCGCGCCGTGGCGCCCAGTTGCTGATACTCGCCGACGGCGGCGTTAGCCTTGGTGATGGTCTCTTCCAGTTGCTGGAACATGCCCTTGCGGGCCTCCAGCTCGGCGGTCAGGGCCTCAACGCTCTTCACGCTGGACGAGAAGCTGCGGATATTGTCGTCCGACATGACGCGATTGATCCGGTTCAGGGCGTCCACGGTCTGGGCCAGAACCGTGCCCGACCCGCTCAGCAGTTCGGCGATGGGGCTGGGCTGGCTCTGGATCACCGGCACGACATTGTCGGGATACTGGGTCTTCAACAACGCGCTGCTCGGCTCGCCGGCCGTGATCTGGATGTAGTTCAGACCGGTAATGCCCTGCGGCTCCAGTTGGGCGCGCGAGGTGACGCGCACCGGCGTCGTGCCGTTCAGGCGGACGCGGGCGATGACCTGATCCCCCTTCTTGGGGTCCAGGTTCAGGGCCGTGACCTCGCCGACGCGGATGCCGTTGAAATGGACCTCCCCGCCCTCGGACAGGCCTCGCACCGGGCCGTAGAAGACGATGTCATAGACATCGAAGTCATTGTTGAACTGCAGGCGGGCCAGCCAGATCGTGAACACGGCCAAGGCCGCCAGAAGGGCGACGGTGGCGATGCCGACAGCGGCGTAGTGGGCGTCTCTTTCCATCTCGTCCCGCTCTCCTCAGGCGGCGCTCTGGTGGGCGGCGCGTCCGCGCGGCCCCAGGAAGTATTCCTTGATCCACGGATGATCGGAACGCTCCAGTTCCTGAACCGTGGCCTTTTCAACGACATGCTTGTCGGCCAGCACCGCCACCTCGTCACAGATGGCGTACAGGCTGTCGAGGTCGTGAGTGATCATGAAGACCGTCAGGTCCAGATCGTCCGACAGGTCGCGGATCAACTGATCAAACGCAGCAGCGCCGATCGGATCCAGCCCCGCCGTCGGCTCGTCCAGGAAGATCAACTCGGGGTCCAGAGCCAGGGCGCGCGCCAGACCGACGCGCTTGCGCATCCCGCCCGACAGCTCGGCAGGCTTCAGATACAGCGCCTCGGGCTTCAAACCGACCATGGCGATCTTCATCTCGGCCAGTTCGCGAATGGTGTTGCGCGGCAGATTGGTATGCTCGACCAGGGGCGAGGCGACATTGTCCAGCACGGTCAGCGCCGAGAACAGCGCCCCCTGCTGGAACAGGACCCCGGTGCGCCGCTCGACCTCGGCGGCTTCGGCCTTGCTCATCTCGTCCCGGTCATAGCCGAACAGTTTGACTGACCCGCCCTCGGGCTGCTTCAGGCCGATGATGGAATTCAACAGCACCGTCTTGCCGGTGCCGGACCCTCCGACCACGCCGAGAACCTCGCCGCGCCTCACGTCCAGATCGAGGTCCTGATGGATCACCCGATCCCCGAACTGGCTCAGCAGGCCGCGCACCTCGATGACGTTTTCGCGCATCGGCTTTGTCTCGCGGGCCGTCACAGGTTCAGCTCCAGGAACAGCATGGCGAAGACGGCGTCGAGGAAGATGATGGCGAAGATGGCCTGCACCACCGCCGCCGTCACCCGGCGCCCCAGGCTTTCAACGTCGCCGGCCACCGACATCCCCTGACGGCAACCGATGGCCGCCACAACCACGGCGAAGACCGGCGCCTTGATCAGACCGACCATCAGGTGCCGGTCCATCATCGGATCCTCGGTGATGCGCTGGATGAAGAAGGCCGGCCCGTAGGCCAGTTCGCTCCAGGTCACCAGCATGCCGCCGAACAGGCCTGCGATCATGCCGACGAAGGTCAGCAGCGGCAGCATGACCAGCATGGCCGCCAGGCGCGGGATCACCAGGGCCTGGAAGGGATTGACCCCCATGACCTGCATGGCGTCGACCTCCTGGTTCATCCGCATCGATCCGATCTCGGCGGCGAAGGACGAGGCCGAACGGCCCGCCAGCAAGACCGAGGTGATGACCACTGCGAACTCGCGCAGGACCGAAACGGCGACCAACTGCACGGTGAACACGCCCGCCCCGAACTGGGTCAGCAGATTGGCCCCCAGAAAGGCGATGACCGCGCCGATGAAGAAGTTGGTCACGGCGATGATCGGAATGGCGTCCAGCCCGGATCGCTCGGCCTGGCTGAACCAGGCGGGCCAGCGAATGGCGCCGGGGTGTTTCAGCGCCGAGCCCACCGCGACAATCAACCGCCCCAGGAAGGCCAGGGACAACATGGCCTCGGCGAGGAAGTCGTAAACCCCCAGGCCGATCTTGGCGAAGGTGCGGGTCACCGGATGCGAGCGACGCGGCGGCGTGCAGGACTGCCGGTCCAGATGCTCGATCATGGCGTAGATCCGGCCCGCCTCGGGCCGCTCTGACCACGCGGTCTCGGGGATCTGCCGCGACGTCGCCTGGGCGATGGCCAGCGCCCCGGCCGTGTCGAAGCGGCCGAGCTCGGACAGATCCAGTGCGCCCACGTCGCGTCCGGCCAGATCGGTGCTCAGCCGATCGCCTTGACGACCAATGCCCGTCGTCGACCAGTCGCCGGTCAGGCGCAGGATCGCGCCGTCGCCAGCGCCAGTCCGGATTTCGTAATCGGCCTTCCGACTCATTGTTCAGTCATGGACGCTGGCGGCAAGAGGCGCATCGGCGAAGCTTAGACCGAGCGGCGTCGGCGCTGTCAACGCTCGATGACTTTTCGCCATGCCTTGCCTCGTCCTGCCTTGCAAGCTGCGTCCTCCCCGCCACGGCGCAGCTTTCTAACGCCGGCTGCGCGGTTTCGTTCAGCCGCCTCTATTTTTCAGCGTCAGCGAAGATAGTCGAGCAGCGACACCTGCCGGAGTTGGCTGAGCACCTGGGCCGAGGCCTGCAAGGCGATCTGGGCCATCTCCAGCTCGGTCACCGCCTCGGCCATGTTGGCGTCGGTCTTGCCCGACAGCATAGTGTCGACCGAGATCTTCCGTGACTCCTGGGCCTCCAGAAGATTGTCGACCCGCGCCTGCATCGAGCCGTTCTTGGCCTGGATGTTGACCACGTCCTTGGCCGCCGTCTCGAAGCGCGTCATCAGCGTCGTGAGGGCGGTCTTCTGGGTGTCGGTCATCTGCCCGTTCATCGGGTCTGTCTGATGCAGGATCTGCAGATCGCGGAAGACATCGAACAGGGCCTGACCCGCGTCGCTGGCCAGGAAGCCGGTGTCCATGGTGACCGTCTCATCCAGGACCGACGACTGCTTCAGCTGATCGTTCATGAAGGCCCCGCCGACGCCGGGCATGGCGGCCAGCTTTTCCAGGTCGGTGGCGCCAGGCGGCACGTTAGGCAAGACGACCGCCTGCTGGTCCACGGCCCCGCCCGAAAACAGGAACTTGCCCTGGTGCTTCATGTTCAGGCCGTCCTGGGCCATCTTGAAGATGGTCTCCATCTCGGACATCAGCCCGTCCACGCGACCTGCGGCGATGGCGTTGGCGATGGCCTGGCGCCCGGCGGTCGCCGCATCGGCGACGCGCCCCAGCCCGAGGTCCTGCATCGTCAGGCGATCGGCCACCGTCTTGTTGGTGTCGATAAAGCCCTGGATGCGCGTCTGGCTGGACTTGAGCGCGATCACCGTTTCTGACTGCCGCCCGAAGCCGACCAGGCTGGTGGCGTTCTTCTTCGTGTTGACCTTGTTCTGCGCTTCCTCGCCGCGCGCTTGCGCGTTCATCAGGTGCAGCAGGGCCGACTGATAGTTTCCAAAGGTCGAAACGCGGGTCATCGCATCATTCCGATCAGGGTGTCGTACATTTCGGACGCCGCCTGAATAAGACGCGCCGAAGCGTTAAAGGCTTGCTGATAGGTGGTCATCAGCACCAGTTCCTCGTCCATGTTGACGCCTTCGACGGAACTGCGTCGCGCGGCCGCCTCCTGGTACAGGGCCGTGGCGTTGGTCGAGCGGTTCTTGGCGATGGTGGCCTTGCCGCCGATCTCGCCCGAGAATTCGGACGCGTAGCGCGACAGGGACATGGAGACGCTGCCCGCCCCGCCCGCCGCCGAGAAGGCGGTGGCGTTCTGGTCGGCCTTGGCCAGCAGACGCCCGCCGCTGCCGTCGTTCTTGCTCAGCGCCGCCGTGCCCGCCGCCGCGCCCAGGTTCAGTTGGGCCAGGGCCAGCATCGAGGGATCCTTGACGATGTCGGCCCGGACGGTGAACCCGCCGGCGCGGGACGAGCGCGCGCCGCTCAGACCGAACAGGTCGCTCATCGACACACCGGAGGGAACCTGACGGGTTCCGTCCTCGACCACCGACATGGTCGACGGCGGCGAACCATGACCGGTGAAGATCAGTTCGCCCGCGCCGTTCAGACTGAAGCTGCCGTGATTGCCGACGCCGGTTGCGGGATCATTCAGGGCGGTCAGCAGCTCTGACATGGTTCCGGCACCTGCGGGAACCGCCACTGCGATATCGCGAATGCGCGAGCCCGAGGAATCGGTGAAGCGCAACTTGATCGTCTCGCCCGCCGTGAACCCGTGCTGCGAAGCGGGCGTCAGGCCCGTGTCGTAGAGCGCCGGGCGCTCCGTCGACACCAGATCGTTCAGCCCGAAATAGTGCGAGAAGCCGCGTCCGGCCTTGGTGCTGGGGCTGGTCGCGTCATCGGCGATCGCGACGCCCTGCCCTGCAGGGGCCTGGATGCTCAGGCGGCCGTCGACGAAGTTGGCGGTCGCTCCGCCCAGCTGGCCGTTCAGGGTCGCAAGGAAGGTGGCCGGCGTCGCCGCCACGCCGTTGATCGTCATCGTCCCACCCGAGAAGACGATGCGGGCCGAGTTCTGGATCACGCCCTGGGCGTCGACCGTGGTGATAGTGGTGGCGCCGGTAAAGCCCGTCAGCGCCGTCTCCAGCGACTGGCCGACATTGCGGCCGTTCAGCACCTGGGGCGGCGGAACCGCCGACGAAGCGTTGTGCGCACGGTTCAGTTCGTCGGCCAGGCGCGTCATCAACTCACCCAGGCGCTCGGCCGCGGCCGGCGCGTCCACGTCGCGCAGTTCCAGCAGCCCCTTGATCTCGCCCGAGGCCAAGCCGTCGGTCAGCGGTCGGCGCTGACCATTGGGCTCGGTGATCATGATCTGGTTGAAGACGGTCTCGGCCGAGACCGCGCCCGCCCGTTGATACTCAAGCTTGGACGCGCCCTGCCCGGCCAGCAGCATGCCGTTCCCGGTGCGCACCTCGACGCCGCCGACCGAGCGGGTCGTAATCCGCACGTCCAGCAGTTCGGACAGTTCGTTGATCAGAGCGGCCTGGGCCGTCTCGGCCCCGGTCGAGTCCGTGCCGACCACATTGGCCTTGGCGATCTCGACGTTCAGCTTCTCGATCTGCTCGACCAGGCCGTTAACCCGATCCACAGCGGTACGCAGACGTCCATCGGCCTCCTCGCGCGTGCTCTGGATCTCCTTGGCCACGCGCGCGGCCTCGTCGAACATGGCCTGGGTCTTCCAGATCGCGTCCTGGCGCAGCGGCCCCGAGGTGGCGTTCTCGGCCGAGGTCGAGAAGGCCGAGAAGATCTTGTCGATCTGGGCGAAGAAGCCCGTGTCCGCGCCTGGATCGCCGAACTGCGACTGGATGTGATTATAGAGTTCGTACCGCACCGCCTGACGCCCGGCGTCGGCGCCGGCGTTCAGACTGGCGGCCTGAAGGAAGCGGTCGGTGGCCAGACGGATGCGCGCGATCTCGACGCCCGCGCCCGTGCCCTGACTGGCCCAGGACTGCTGATCGGCCACCTTGCGGATATAGCCGGGCGTGTTGACGTTCGAGACGTTGTCGGAAACCACCCTCAGCTGCGTCTGGGCGGTGTTCATGCCCGACGTGGCGATGTGCATGATCGAGTTCAAAGACATCAGAAACGGGCTCCATACAGGGCCGCGCCCGGCAAGCCTTGCTGGCCTGCGCGCAAATCTTGCCCGGCGTTCCGGTTAGCCATTCTAGCCAACTCCCTGAATTTATTAGACATCGGCTTTTCAGCCCCTGTGCGTTCGGCAGGCACGGCGCAATTCGCGGGCCATGACGTCGCCCGGTCAGTTCAGCCCGCCTCCGCCCGGCAAAAAGCGCAAGGTGCGGCAAGATCCGCCGGGCGAATGCGGGGCGAGATCGTTGATCACAGTCAATATATTTCGATATTTTTCAATGAGTTGCATCAACTCGCACAACTTGGCCCGGGCCTTGCGCCAGCGGTTTCGAATAGCCCGAGCGCAGTAGGCGCCGCCCATCCAGCGAAAGCCCCGCCGCCTCTCATGTCCGCGCTCAGCGTCATGTCCCTTATCGCCCCGACCGCCCCGGTCGGCGCGAACGCCGCCTCCGTCGATACGGCGGCGGACGAGGCCCTGTTCGCGGGCCTGGTGGCGGCCGTCTCGGCGCCGATGAAGGGCGCAAGCGAAGGCGAGGCCGCCCCGGATGCCGCGCCCATCGAATCCGACGCTGTGGAGGCGCCTTCGCTCGACGTCGCGGCCGATACGGCCCCGGCCTGGCCTCCCCTGCCGCTGATCGCGCCTGTCGCCCCGTCGGTCGTCTCGCCCATCATCCCTGATGCGGCCGTCGAAAGCGCCGACGCCGCGAACGCCCCTTCGCCCGTCCCGTCCGCGACGCCTGAAGGCGCGGCTCCCGAGGCGCCGCAAACCCCCTCGCCGACGCCGTCCCAGGTCGATAACGCCGCCGCGCCGGCGAACCCGAACCTGAAGATGGCCACGTCCGAGGCCTCGAACTTGGCGCCCGAGATCGCCAAGGCGCCGGCCGCGCCGGTCGCCTCGTCCCTGTCCGACGCCGCTCCGACGGAGCCCCGCGAGACGCCTTCTCGGCCCGTGGCCGCTGCGCTGGAGCCAACAGCGCCTCGGGCGGCTGGCGATGCCCCCGTTGAAGGCGAGTTTAAAGCCCCCACTGCACGTCCGGCGCCGCCGACCGCCGCCGTCACGCCCGCCGCCACGCCCGACGCCCAGACCGCCGTCGTCGCCACGCCTTCGATTTCCAAGGAAGCGGTCGCGCCTCGACAGGCCGAGAGCGCCACGGTCGCGCCCGCCCCTGTGAAGTCCTCAGCCCCCGCTCCTGTCGCCGCCCCGGCCGTCCCGCCGGCGGTTCCGGAGCCCGCCTCGGAACGCCCGGCGCCCGAACCCGCCACCGTCCGGACCGCTGCGGCGGAACCTGCCGCGTCGGCCCCGCCGGCCTCAGTGACGGCCTCGATCACCGCGCCGGCGCCGCGCCCTGCGCTCGCCGTCGCAGCGCAGTTCGCGACGTCCCCGGCCTCGCAACCCGCCACGGCCATCGACGCACCCGAACCGGTTGTCGCCGCCGCTGTCGTCTCGACCGAAGCCGAAACCGAGGCCGCCCCCGCCCCCCCGCCCTCTGCGGTCGCCGCTCCCGCCCCTGCCCCGTCGCGCAACGGTTCGGCCCGTCTGGACGAGCGTCGCTCCAACGCCGCAACGGCCAATGCCCCGGTCGAGGCCAGGACGGAGACGAGCACCGCAGGCCGATCGATCCTGTCGGCCTCGACGCCTTCCGCCGCCCCCGTCGCCGCCGCCACGGCGGCGCTGAACGACGCCGTGACGCCCGCCGCGGTCCCGCCCGCTGACGCTGCGCCGCTGGACGCTTCGGCCGACCTGGCGCCTTCGCAACAGTTGCTCGACGCCCAGACCGCCGCCCCGGCAGGTCAGCGCGACCTGGGCCTGTCGCAGCTGTCGCGCGCCACGGTCGAGACCACGGCGCAACTGGCCGCCCAGATCATCCGGAAGCTGGAAGGCCGCTCGACCCGCTTCGACATGGCCCTGACGCCCGAAGGTCTGGGCCGCGTCGACGTCAGCTTGGAAATCGATTCCGACGGTCGACTGGCCGCCCGCCTGGCCTTCGACAACCCGGCCGCCGCCACCGACCTGCGCGCCCGCGCCGACGAGCTGCGTCGCCAGCTTCAGGACGCCGGTTTCCAGCTGACCCAGGACTCGCTCGAGTTCTCGGAGCGCAATCCCTCCTCCGGCTTCAGCGGCGGCGGCGCCTTCGACCGCGCCCCTGACCGTCGCGCCTTCGCCGGCGCCGCCCGTCTGGCCGCCCAGGCCGACACGGCCCTGCCGCCTCCTGGCCCCTGGGCCTCCCTTTCGCTGACGCCTGACCGCGTCGATATGAAGGTCTGACCGATGGTCACCGCCGTCACAGCCAATACCGCCAACGACAAGATCAACACCGGTTCGACCATGCTGGCGTCGAACTTCGAGACCTTCCTCTCGTTGCTGACCGCCCAGTTGAAGAACCAGGACCCCTTGTCGCCGATGGACTCCAACCAGTTCACCGCCCAGCTGACCCAGATGGCCGGCGTCGAGCAGCAACTGCTTTCCAACCAGCTGCTGACCGCCCTGCTGAACGGCCAGAAGGGCGACGGTCTGGCCAGCGCCTCGAACTATATCGGCAAGGACGCCACCGCTGTCTGGGACGCCACCAAGGCCGCCGACGGCAAGGCCTCGTGGAGCTACGAACTGGGCACGAACGCCTCGGACGTCGAGCTTCAGGTCCTGAACGCCGCCGGTCAGGTCGTCTGGAAGGGCCCTGCGCCGGAAGCCGGCGCCGGCGTCCACGACTTCAACTGGACCGAAGGCCAGGACGGCAGCGTCTATACCCTGAAGGTCACGGCCAAGGACGCCACGGGCGGCAAGGTCGACGCCCAGGTCCTGATGCGCGGCCGCATCACCGGCGTCGAGATGTACGCCGACGAGCCCTACGTCACGATCGGCAGCTCGGTCATGCCGCTCTCCAGCATCATCGCGCTCGACGAGAAAAACGCCAGCGTTCAGCCCCCCATCACGCCGGAGACCGACGCCTGAACGGCGTCCCTCTCCCCTATCCAGTTTCCGCCTAAGGAGCCGATACAATGAGCATCAACAGCGCCATGCAGGCCGGCGTTTCCGGCCTCTCCGCCAACTCCGCCGCCCTGGCCGCGATCTCGCAGAACATCGCGAACGTAAACACCATCGGCTACAAGCGCACCCAGGGCGAGTTCCAGACCCTGGTCAACAGCCAGGCCAAGACCGGCGGCGGCTACGCCGCAGGCGGCGTCATCACCACGGCGCGCCACTTCATCAGCCAGGAAGGCCAGCTGCAGCGCACGACCGAGAGCACCGACCTGGCCATCGACGGCCAGGGCTTCTTCGTCACGACCGAGAAGGCCGAGGGCGTCGGCGCGACCGACAGCCGCCTGTTCACCCGTGCGGGCGCTTTCCGCATCGACAACCTGGGCTATCTGAAGAACAGCGCGGGCCTGTATCTGCAGGGCTGGCCGGTCGACTCCAATGGCGACATCGCCACCGACCCCTCGGACCTGACGCGCCTGCGCTCCATCAACATCGGCACCGTCGGCGGCACGGCTGAAAAGACCACGCGCGCCCAGATCAACGCCAACCTCTATTCCGGCCAGGTCGTCTCGACCGCCGCCAGCCCGCAGAAGTACACCAACGTCGCCGTGGTCCCCGCCGCCTCGGGGCCCAAGGACTTCTCGGTCCGCTACGCCCCCACGGGCGTGGCCGGCGAGTACAATGTGACGGTCAAGTCCGGCGCCCAGACCATCAACGGCGTCGCCACCTATGACGCCGCCGGCGCCCTGACCGGCTTCACGGTCGGCGGCGTGGCCCAGTCCCTGACCGACCTGGACCTGGGCGGCGGCGTCACCGTCGCCATGGGCTCGCCCGGCCTGGGCATCGCCAGCGACAACATCGCCAAGACCAAGTACGATCCGTCGATCAACTCGATGGCCATGTACAACGGCGATGACGAGAACCCGGTCGGCATCAAGCCGGACTTCAAGATCAACATCCCCGTTTCGGACTCCAAGGGCGGCCAGCGCAACGTCGAGATCCGCCTGCTGAAGAGCGACGTGGCCAACCAGTGGTACGCTGAGATCGTCGCGGTTCCGGCCGATGACGTGGTCACCGGCGGCGCCTATTCCAACGGTCAGATCAAGACCGGCCTGATCGCCTTCACCCCCTCGGGCCGCCTCGACGTCTCCACCATGCAGGGCTGGCCCGCCGGCACGGGTCTGTTCGACGACCCCAATAACGCCACCATCAACTTCGAAGCCTCCGATTCCGCCGTCGACCTGACGCTCCCGGCCAACAGCCAGCGGATCAAGTGGGCGGACGGGCTCGGCATTTCCGATCAGGTCCTGACCCTGGACCTGAACACCTCGGCGGGCGGCCTCAGCCAGCTGAACACGGCCTCGATCGTCCAGTCGACGGTCACCAACGGCACCGCCTTCGGCAACCTGTCCGAGATCAAGATCGACGAGAGCGGCTTCGTCACCGCCATCTTCGACAACGGCGTCATGCGCCGAATCGCCCAGGTCGCCCTGGCCACCTTCCCCAGCCCCGACAGCCTGCGTCAGGTGTCCGGCAACGCCTTCCGCGTCAGCCTGGAGAGCGGCACCTTCAACCTGAAGGCCGCAGGCACCGGCGGCGCCGGCATGCTGGCCGCCCAGCAGCTGGAATCCTCGACCGTCGACCTGTCGGCCGAGTTCACCAGCCTGATCACCACCCAGCGCGCCTACTCGGCCTCGTCCAAGATCATCACGACGGCGGACGAGATGCTGGCCGAGCTGCTCAGCATCAAGCGCTGATCGGCTAACAGGAATCGATGAGTAAGCCTCCGTTAGACTCGATGAATCCTTCGTTTCCGGCGCTTTCGATGCGCCGGGGACGGAGGATGCGTCTTAGCCATTCCTTCACCACGACGCTTAAACGCCCCTTAGCCGGGGCGCGCCTAGGGTACGCGTCGATGGTGGTGGTGAAAGAGGCTTAAGCCCATGCTGCAAGAGCGACGCCTTAATAGTAGAGGCGAACAATATGTGGTCGGCCCGACGGGCACGCCGCTGACCCTGCGGGATCTCCCGCCGGCGGAAACCAACCGCTGGGTGATCCGCCGCAAGGCCGAGGTGGTCGCCGCCGTTCGCGGCGGTCTGATCAGCCTGGAAGACGCCCTGACGAAATATCGTCTGACGGCCGAGGAATTCATCGCCTGGCAACAGGCGATCGACAAATGGGGCATGCAAGGCCTGCGCACCACGCGCATCCAGAGCTACCGGGACTAAGGTCTCGCGCCTCGACAAGATCAAAGGCCGCCCCGAAACGGGCGGCCTTTTGCATTTCGCTTCCTTCTCCTCGCCGTCATCCTCGGGCTTGACCCGAGGATCGGGTTGTCCGTCTGCGCAACGTCGAAACCATTAACCCGCCACTTCGCTCGATCCTCGGGTCAAGCCCGAGGATGACGGTGTTCAGGTTTTAACGCCCCCGCCTCGAAATCGAACGCAGGGCCCTCTATATGGCGGCGATGACCCTGGCTGACGATATTTGCCCCGTTCCGACCATCGCCCCCATGTCCGGCGCCGCCGACATGGACGCCGCGATCGAGAGCGCGCGACAGGCTGTCGGCCTGCCGGTCGGATCGCGCGTGGTCGCGGCCATGTCGGGCGGGGTCGATTCCACCGTGGTCGCCGCCCTGCTGCACAAGGCGGGCTATGACGTGGTCGGCGTCACGCTGCAGCTTTACGACCACGGCGCGGCGCTCAAGAAGAAGGGCGCCTGTTGCGCCGGTCAGGACATCCACGACGCCCGCCTGGCCGCCGAACTGATCGGCATCCCCCACTACGTCCTCGACTACGAAAGCCGTTTCAAGGACGCCGTGATCGACCAGTTCGCGGACAGCTATCTGAAGGGTCAGACCCCGGTGCCCTGCATCCGCTGCAATCAGACGGTCAAGTTCCGCGACCTGCTGGACGTCGCCCGCGACCTGGGCGCCGAGGCCATGGCCACCGGCCACTACGTCCGCCGCGCCGCCGTCGGCAACCGCTCGCAGATGCGCAAGGCGATCGACCACTCGCGCGACCAGTCCTACTTCCTGTTCGCCACGACCCAGGATCAGCTCGACTATCTGCGCTTCCCCCTGGCCAATCTGGAAAAACCACAGGTGCGCGGCGTCGCCGCCGCCCTGGGCCTGCGCATCGCCGCCAAGCCGGACAGCCAGGACATCTGCTTCGTCCCGTCCGGCGACTACCGCACCCTGATCGACCGCCTGCGTCCGCAAGGCCGCGAGGCCGGCGAGATCGTCCACATGGACGGCCGGGTTCTGGGCCAGCACGGCGGCATCACCGACTACACCATCGGCCAGCGCCGGGGTCTGAACGTCGCCGTGGGCGAGCCCCTGTTCGTCACCAGACTGGATCCCGACAACCGCCGCGTCATCGTCGGCCCGCGCGAGGCCCTGCTGACCGCCAGCCTGACGCTGGAAGAAACCAACTGGCTGGGCGATCAGGCCACGATCGAGGAAGCCGCCCGCGACGGCGCCCCCGTCCTGGCCCGCGTCCGCTCGACCCGCCAGCCCTCCCTCGCCCGTCTGGCGCTGGATGAAAACAACATCGTCTCGGTCGTCTTCGACGAAGGCGAAGAAGGCGTCGCCCCCGGCCAGGCCTGCGCCCTCTATGACCCCGCCGACGCCGACCGCGTTCTCGGCGGCGGCTTCATCAGCGGCACGACGGCGCTCGCCGCCGGCTGACAAAACGGCGGCCTGCCCTCAGGCCGCTTCCTCGAGGTGAAGGACGGCCCGATTGCGGCCCTCCTTCTTGGCGCGATAGAGGGCCGCATCGGCCGCCTGCAGGGCGGCGCGGCCTTCGCGGTCCATGCCCGGCCGCCAGCAGGCCACGCCGAAGGACATGCTGGTGCTGCCTAGGGCCTGATTGCGATGACGCAGGGAGATGCCGGCGATGGCCTGCCGCACCGTCTCGATGCGTTGCAGCAGGGCTTCGGGCGTCGTGCCGGGGGCGATGACGGTGAACTCCTCGCCGCCATAACGGCATACAATGTCGCCGTCGCGGAAACGGTGGCCCAGTTCGGCGGCGACAGCCTGCAACACCAGGTCCCCGGCGTCGTGGCCGAACTCGTCGTTGAAGCGCTTGAAATGGTCGACGTCGCACATGACAACGCACAGGGGCGCGCCTGAGCGGGCCGACCGCGCCACCTCTAGCGCCAGGGCCTCTTCCATGTAGCGACGATTGAACAGGCCGGTCAGCGGATCACGGATGGTCTGTTCCTTCAGGTCGCGCTGCAGCTGCTGGTTGACCATGGCCGAGGCGATGTTCTCGACGAGAACCTTGATGCGGAAACCGCTCTCGACATCCAGCACCCCGTCCAGATGCAGGACGCCGATAACCTCGCCCGAGGCCAGCAGCGGCTCGCAGTGGTAGGCGTGCTCCGAATGGCCGACGTGGTCGCAGACGATGTCCGTGCCCGGCTCGCTGACGAAATGGCTCTGGCCGCGCCGCAACGCCCAGCACTGATCCGGCCCGAAGGCGTCGCCGTCGCCGTCATGGTCCCCCCAGGTCGAGATCGGGACCAGCAGGTTGCGCGAGTTGTTGTATGCGTAAAGCACCCCCGGCAGGCCCGGCAGGACGCGCGGCACGAAGGCGTGGATGACCTGGGCCAGTTCGGCCTCGGTGCGGGCCGCCTGCATCCGGTGGGCCATGCCGCCCAGCAGCTCGATCACCTCGCCCCGTTCGCGCAACACCTGACTGCTGCTCAGTAGCTCGTCGTGCACCCGCTTCAGCTCTCGCTCGCTGCGCCTCTGGTCATCGGAAGCCGTGGCGAGGCGCTGCACCATGTCGTTATAGCCGTCGGCCAGACGGTCGAACTCACGCGAGCCCATGCGCCCGACAATGCGTTGCTCCAGATCGCCGCCGCCCAGACCGGTCATGGCCCGCGTGATGACCCGCACCGGCTGGCGGATACGGTGGATGACCATGAAGGACACCGACAGCGAGAACAGGGCGATCAGCGGCCCACCGATCAGGGCCAACCGCTTGCCCCATTCGAGACGGCGCTCGGCGGCCTCGATCCGCTCGGTCTGCAGCCTGCGCTCCTCGCTGAGGAACTCCTGCGAGGCCAGCAGAACCTGCCCCATGGAATCCAGCCCGCGCCCCCCGGCGACCGCCGCCTCGGCCTCGTCAAAGCGGCCCTGACGCGCCAGGTCCAGCGGCTGACGCAGCAGTTCGGTCCGCTCCGACATCAGACCGCCGAACGCCTGAACGCGCGCCCGCTGGATCGGATTGTCCTTGGTCAGCTCGACCAGCTTCGAGAAGGACCGCAGCGAGTCCGCCACCCTTCGATCAAAGGACTCCGCATAGCCAGGGTTGCGCGTCAGGACATACCCGCGCTGACCTGACTCGGCGTCCCTCAGCCCCGCCATGGTCTCTTCCATGGCCTCGATCACCTCAGCGGAATGCGTCACCCAGCGGAAGCTCTCGCGACTCTGCCGCGAGGCGTCGACCAGGGAAGCCACCAGGGCCAGCAAAGCAATCACCACCAGGGCGCCGACGGTGGCGATCCTGGACGTCAGGGACAGAAACATGGCCCAAAGGTTAACGGCGGAGGGTTGACGGAAACTGAACGTTTTCCTCGCCCTCGACGGTCACGAGGTCCGGTCCCGACGCCATCTCCATGGCAACGCCCTTTATCGCCGTCGCCTGGTCCAATGCAGATACGGCCCAGACATGGACTCGAGTTCATTGGTTGTCCTTTTCAGGCGTTGCTAGACCAAAACCTGTCGAGTCGTTTTTGGGGGAAACGCATGAGAAGATTTCATCCGGGCCTGTCTGCCGTCTTGATGGCCAGCCTGAGCGCTTTTGCGACCGGCTCGGTCGCCGAGGAGGCGACGCCTTCCTCCTTTACGGCTCGTCTCGCCGGAGTGATCACCCCCCTTAACGTCAGTCCGGAAAGCCTTTCCGGCGCAGGCGCGCCCGTCCTGTCAGAAGCCATCGCCGCCAGCCGCTATGTTCTGATCGGCGAAAGCCACATGACGCGCGAGATCCCGGTCCTGACAACCCAGATCTGCCGTCTTATGGCGCCCTCCGGCCTGACGGCCATGGCCATCGAAACCGGTCCGGAAGCGGCCCGCGTTGTCGATTCCGCCATGCGATCGGAAAATCGTGAAGCCCGGATCGCTGATTTCCTGCGCGGCCATCCGGACGGCATCGCCTTCTTCGGCGGACGGGATGAAGTCCGGATGGCGGGCGATTGCGCCGCCGCCGCCGGACCGGATTTCCAGCTATGGGGTCTCGATCAGGAGTTTCTCGGATCCGGCAGCTATCTGATCGAGGAAATGCTCGCCGCCGAACCCGGTCCTCTCGCCCGGGCCGCCCTGATCGGTCTGGCCGCGCAGGCTCGGGAGGCGACCACTGCTGCACTCGCATCAGCCTCGCCCGGCGACCTCTTCCTGCTCTCGGTCACGCAAGACGACCTCGACCAGGCCGCCGCCGCAGTCTCGCAGGATGGCGGGGAGCGCGTCCGCTATCTGTTTGGCCTGCTGACAGAAACCCGTGCAATCTATCAGGCGTCGCAGGCGCGCAAGGGCGACCCCAACGGACGCCGGGCGCGGTTGATGAAGCGAACCTTCGCCGCCCGCCTTTCTGAAAATCCCGAAGCGAGAGTGCTGATGAAGTTCGGCGCCTGGCATTTCTACAAATCGCTTAACCCGCTGGATCAGCGCGACCTGGGCGCCTATGTGGCCGAACGTGCCGAGGGCGAAGGCGTCACGGCCACGCACATCCTCATCGAGGGCGCAAAGGGCTCCTACGGCAGCTACAACGGCGTCGGCCGCCCCACCGCCGAACGCGCGTTCGACATGGCGACCCAGGAGCCTGATTGGCGCAAGGATGTCGTCCTGGCATCGCCGACTGACGCCGCATCCGGGTCGTGGATACTGGTGGATCTCCGCAAACTCAGGGCCGAGGGCCTGGCCTCCGCACCGCAGGAGTGGCGGGAAATGGCGCTGGGCTACGATATCGCCATTCTGGCTCCGACGTTCACTGCATCCAGCGTGCTCGGTTCAGGCGAGACGACGACGCCTTGATCCGCCACCTCGCCCACGCGGGATGACGCCAGGACGACTGCATCCCTGGGGCTGGCGTTTCGACGCCAGCCCGCGCCGGATTTCAGAGGTACTTCATCCACCACTGCGTGCTGTGGCGCTTGACCTCTCCGAACCACCGGCAAGCGAACCAGCCAGGAACGGCCACCGCCACGGCCAGCAGCCAGATCCAGCCCACGCCGGGAAGGCTGAAAGATTCGCCCTGATTGGGGCCCAACGCCACCAACGCCCCCAGATTAAGCAGGTGCAGGGCGTAGAGGTGGATCAGGTAGAAGAACAAGGGCGCGCCGCCGAAGATCGCCAGCAGACCAACCAGGCGTCGCGGCGCCTGCTCCAGCGCCGCCGCCAGCAAGGCTCCGATGCCGAGCGTCGCCAGAAGAAAATCCGCCGATGGCGGATATTTGGTCAGGTTCAGCACGCTCATGACGGTGTGCAGTAGGTCGGTCTGAGCGGTCCAGGGCTGATCGCCGTAAAGGTTGATCGTGCGCAGCAGGGCGAACAGCGCCAGCATGGCCACGCCCAGCGCAATCAAACGCCGGCGGCGCGATGCCCCTTCTGCGACGAACCAGGGCCCGATGCCATAACCCAGGGCGATGACGCCGATCCACGGCAACAGGGGATAGGAGGTCCGGGCCTGGCCGCCCCAGGGCAGGTCGATATATCCGCGATCATGCAGAACGGCCCAGATCGCATGGCCCGGAGCGCCCTCAGCCACAGTGATCGGGTCCAGCAGATTGTGCCCCAGAACGATGATCAGGCCGAGCGCGATGAGCAGGGGGCGCGGCAGGTGAACCAGGGCCGCCAGAGCCATCATCGACAGGCCGATCACCCAGATGACCTGCAGGAAGACGGTGGTCGGCGTCAACGAGAAGGTCCAGGCGAAGTTGACCAGGGTCAGTTCCAGGAAGATCAGGAAAAGACCCCGCTTGAACAGGAAGGCTGAGGCAGCCGGAGCGCCGCCCTTCTTCGAGGCGTAGAGCCAGGCGCTCAGTCCGGTCAGGGCCACGAACACAGGCGCACACAGATGCGCCGTCAAGCGGGTGAAAAAGAGAGCCGGCGAAGTCGCGGTTACATCCATCGGGTCCGAAACCTGGGCATGGATGAAGAAGAACTCCCGCGCATGGTCGACCAGCATCAGAAGGATCACCAGACCTCGCAACGCGTCGATGGACTCGATGCGTATCCGAGCGGCGGCGGGACGGATGACGTGCAAATTCCCGTTAGCGGCATTGATCGGCTTCAACATGCCGCAGCGATTAGACGATATGTAATAACATTACAAATTTAGCCGAAGTGAAGCACCCACGAGGACGCATCGCGGCGCACAGCGCACGCAACGTCATTCCGGCCAAACCCTGTCCGCGCGCCTTAGGCAGCCTCGTCCTTCGGCAGAACATCGCCCACGGTCGGACGGTTCTCGGCCCAGGTGAGCGCGATGTCGCGGGGTTTGACGATCTCATTGCAATGGCCGCAGGCGATGCGGGGCTTGAGGTTGTGGCCGCAGGTCTTGTGCACCATGGAGATGCCGCTGTCGGCATCGCCATAGACGTGCTTCTCGCCCCAGGCGTGCAGGGTCACCAGCACCCCGTACAGGTCCTTGCCCTTGGCCGTCAGGACATATTCGTTGCGCGGCGGGCGTTCGGAATAAAGCTGCGGCTCCAGCACCCCGTGCTGCACCAGCGACTTCAGCCGCGCGGCCAGCACGTTGCGGGCGACGCCCAGCCGGTCCTGCCACTGTTCGAACCGGCGCACGCCGTTGAAGGCGTCACGGATGACCAGCAGGGTCCACGGGTCGCCGATCACCTCCAGCGTGGCGGCGATCGAGCAGCTCTGGCGGCTATAGTCGGCGGTGCGTCCCATGGGCGGAAAGTGACCCCGCGTCAGGCTTTTGACAAGTGGGTTGCCAATCGGGACGCAGTTTGTCAGTTTCTTTTGGCAACGAACTTGCGACCGGCCTGTCGCGATTTCTGCATTCCTCGACTTGCGGGCGGCGACGCATCAGTCTCCGCCCGCCTCTTTTGCCTGTTGCGTGGACCGATGACCGAAGCCGCCCTGTTGCACGACGCCCTGACCCTGACGCCCTGCGAGGAGGGCCTGTCGGCGCACCTGTCCGGCGAGTTCTCCAACGGCCCGATCAGCGCCCCGCCCGAGGCGGGCTTTCCATTCGGCGGCCTGCTGGCTGCCCTGTGCGCCGGCGCCATGCGTCAGGGGCTGGAGATCAAGGCGCCGCTGCGCAGCCTCAGCGTCCAGTACCTGGCCGCCGCCAGATACGGCCAGCCCATCCAATTCCGCCCACGCCTGCTGCGCGGCGGCCGCAATGTCGCCTATGCCGTGGTCGAGGGCGGCCAGGGCGCGCGTCTGACGCACCACGCCAGCGCCACCTACGGCGCCGACGGCGACACGCCCCAGCCGCTCGGCCCCCTGCTCGCCGTGCCCCCGTCGCTGGACAGCCTCAAGGACGCACCGGGCATCAGCGGCCCCATGGCCCCGCGCTTCTCGCAGCACGTCGACTATCGTTTCGACGGCGGCCCCAACATTCTCGGCGGCAATGAAGGCAAGCCTGTCGTCGAGCGGGTGTGGATGCGGACCAGGGACGGCGCGCCGCTGGACGAACTGCGGCTGGCCTATCTGCTGGACGCCCTCTATCCGCCCGCCTGGACCGCCTTCACCGCCCCGCCGATGATGACGACGGTGGACCTGCGCTACGACTTCCTGGCCGATCCGACGCCCGAAACCGCGCCTGACGGCTGGGCCTTCTTCGAATACCGCCTGCTGGATCACGGCCTCGGCTGGTCAGTGGACGAGGCCGTCGCCTGGGGCGCGGACGGGCGGCCTCTGGCCCTCGCCCGCCAACGCAGGAAGCTCCTCTAGGGCCGCCCCGCTTGCCAGCGGCCCTCCGCCTCCCCTAATCCCCCGCGAAACGATTCATACTGGAAACGCCCCCTCATGACCGCCGCATCTGATTCCGTCGTCATCGTCTCCTTCGCTCGCACGCCCATGGGCGGCTTCCAGGGCGCGCTGTCGCCGGTGAAGGCCACCGATCTGGGCGCCGCCGCCGTCAAGGCCGCCGTCGAGCGCGCCGGCGTGGCGCCTGAGAAGGTCGAGCAGATCTTCATGGGCTGCGTCCTGCCCGCCGGCCTGGGCCAGGCCCCGGCGCGTCAGGCCGCCATCGGCGCGGGCCTCGGCAAGCATGTCGAGGCGACGACCGTGAACAAGATGTGCGGCTCGGGGCTGCAGGCCGCCATGATGGCCCACGACGCGCTTCTGGCCGGCACGGCCGAGGTCATCGTCGCGGGCGGCATGGAGTCGATGACCGGCGCCCCCTATCTGATGAACAAGCATCGCGGCGGCGCCCGCATCGGCCACGACGTCATCGTCGACAGCATGATGATGGACGGCCTGGAAGACGCCTATTCTCCCGGCAAGGCCATGGGTGTCTTCGCCGAGGACGCCGCCGCCCAGTATCAGTTCACCCGTGAAGCGATGGACGAATACGCCATCGAGAGCCTGACCCGCGCCCAGGCCGCCATCGCCTCGGGCGCCTTCAAGGCCGAGATCGTCCCGGTCGAGGTCGCCACCCGCAAGGGTCCTGTCGTGGTCAGCGAGGACGAGCAGCCGGGCAAGGCCGATCCGGCCAAGATCCCGACCCTGCGCCCCGCCTTCGCCAGGGACGGCGCTATCACCGCCGCCAACGCCAGCTCGATTTCGGACGGCGCCGCCGCCCTGGTCATGACGCGCGAAAGCACGGCCAAGGCCCTGGGCCTGCCCATCATCGCCCGCGTGGTCAGCCACGCCGCCCACGCCCATGAGCCGGCCCTTTTCACCACCGCCCCCGTCCCCGCCATGCAGAAGGCCCTGAAGAAGGCCGGCTGGTCGGTCGAGGACGTGGACCTGTGGGAGGTCAACGAGGCCTTCGCCGTCGTCGCCATGATCGCGCAGCAGGAACTGGGCATCGACCGCGCCAAGCTGAACGTCAACGGCGGCGCCACGGCGCTGGGCCACCCCATCGGCGCCTCGGGTGCCCGCATCCTGTCCACCCTGCTGGCGGCGCTTCAGGCGCGCGGCGGCAAAAAGGGCGTGGCCTCGCTCTGCATCGGCGGCGGCGAAGCTGTCGCCATGGCCGTGGAACTGGCCTGATCCATCCGCGTTCCACGGCCAGGCCGAGCTTGGCCGTGGAGGCCCTGCCTTGAAACTGACCCCCGCCCTTCTCGTCGGCGCCGCCCTGGCCCTGCCCCTGACTCTGGCCGCCTGCACCACCACCCAGGCGGAGAGCGCCAGGATCGACAGCACGCCCACGGCCCAGACCGGCGCGGCCGACGCCCTCAAGGCCTTCCCGGCTGCTGCCGCAGGTCAGACGCGCCACGTCATCACCCTGCCGGCCCAGACCGACGAAAGCGCGCTGAAAGTCGAACTGATCCTGGGCAAGACCCAGACGGTGGACTGCAACCGCCAGGTCTTCGGCGGCCGCCTGGAGACCCGCACGGCCGAGGGCTGGGGCTATGACTATTACGTCCTGCCCGCCCTGGGGAACGCCGCCAGCACCCTGATGGGATGCCCGCCCGGCTCGGAGCGCCAGGCCTTCGTAACGACGCAGGAACAGCCGCTGATCCGCTACAACTCGCGTCTGCCGGTCGTGGTCTACGCCCCCTCGGACGTCGAGGTGCGCTATCGCGTCTGGCGCGCGGGCGAGACCCAGACGGCGCGCTGATTCCCGCCGTTCATGGCTATCAGGCGTGGGCGTCGGTCGGTCTCGACCGGCGCCCGTGTCGTATGCGGCGTCGTCTCCGCCTCGCGCATGAGCGCGGCCAGCGAGGCGCATCCGGCGCTCAGGACGATCATGGGACGACTCCTGCATTTGCGAACCAATTGCAGGTTTGCGCAGACTCGTCAGGCGTGCAAGCGTCCGCCTCCATTTTCTGGAGAACCGCCATGCGCGAAGACGGCAAGCTGGACTATCTCGAACTGCCCGCCACCGACATGGTGGCGCACAAGGCCTTCTACGCCGCCGCCTTCGGCTGGGTGTTCCAGGATTACGGCCCTGACTATGCGGCGTTCGGCGAAGGCCTGGACGGGGGCTTCACCACCGAGGCGATGACGCCCAAGCCCCTGCCCATCCTTTACGCCCACGACCTGGAGGCCATGCTGGCCAAGGTCCAGGCGGCGGGTGGCGAAATCACCCACCCGATCTTCGCCTTCCCCGGGGGTCGCCGCTTCCACTTCCGCGACCCCTCCGGCAATGACCTGGCGGTCTGGTCCGAATAGGCTAGAGGCCTACTTGGGATCCAGCGACTGGGCGATCCGCTCGGCGGCGTCGCGATCGGCGCCCTCGAGGCTCATCAGCCAGACATGGATCTCGTTCGGCGCCGTCGGCTGCTGGAACAGGTGCTCCATGGCGATGCGGCGTGTCCCGTCCGGCACGACGACCGACACACGGCCCGCCGCCGTCACCTGCTCGCCGTCATAGATCGGAAACTGCGACGATGACCCGGTGTAGATCATGGCGAAGGTCTTGCCGGCCCTGCGCACCGAATAGACGTGGGAATCCGGCGCGCCGCGGCCCTCAAACAATTGGAAGCCGCTCGGCAGGTCGATCCTGAACGGCAGGGCGGCGACTGCCGCCGCGCTCAACGCGCGGGGAGCCGGCGCCGCGGGCGCACCAGGAGCCGGGGCGGCGCCCGGCGGCGACACGCGCGCGGGGACGACCGGCGTCGCTGCGTCAGACGCGCGGGCGGGCGCGACGGTCGTCGGGGCGGGGGCGGGGCGTGGCACCGGAGCCGGAGCCGGAGCCGGAGCCGATGCGGCTCTGGCCGGCGCGGCGATCGTCGGCGCTGTCGTGGCGGACGAGGATCGCGGAGCCGGCGTTGTTCCGACGGACGCCGGGGCCGCCTGCACAGGCCTCGGCGCAGGGGCGGGCGCCGGCCGACCAGGTGCAGTCGCGGTCGGCGCGGCGGAAGGCGCGGGTGCCGGAGCCAGAGCCGGAGACGGCGCGGGCCGCGCCGCGGCCGGCGGCGCGCCGTTCAGCAGCCGGGTCAGTTCCTCGGCTGTCTGGGATTGAGCATGGGCCGCAAAGGGGGCGGCGATCGACAGGACGGCGACGAGAGACACGGTTTTCATGCCGCGACCTTGGCCCTCGCCCTAGCCGACGGTCAAGCCGCCGCCAGTTCGACCCAGAAGGTCGCGCCCTCGCCCGGCGCCGACACGACGCCGATCTCGCCGCCCTGCAGTTCGGTCAGCCGCTTGGCCAGGGCCAGGCCGATGCCATGACCTTCGATGGCCGAGCGTTCCAGTCCCAGACGGTTGAAGGGTTCGAACAACTGGGCCTGCTTTTCGAGCGACAGCCCCGGGCCGAAGTCGATCACCTCGATGCGCACCCGATGGTCGGCCCAGGCCGTCTTCAGCAGCACCCGGCCGCCGGACGCGCCATACTTGACCGCATTGCCGGCCAGATTTCCGATCACCTGGGCCAGACGCTGCGAGTCCGCCTGGGCGATCAGGGCGTCGCCCTCGACCAGGACTTCGATCGAAAGGCCCTTGGCCTCCGGCTTCAGGATCAGAGCGCGTCGGACGTCCTCCAACAGGCCCGCCACGTCGGTCGGCCGCAGCTCGACCTTCACGGCCCCGGATTCGGCGCGCGCCACGTCCAGCAGATCATGCGCCAGGGTCTCGACCTGACGGGCGGTCTTGACCAGCATCTGCGCCATCTCGACCTGGTCCGACGAGGTCGCGCCGAGCTGGCCGCCGGCCCAGAGCTCGCCTATGCCGATGATGCCGCCGACCGGGCTCTTGATCTCATGGGCGACGTTGGCCAGCAGCCGCGACTTGGCCGCCGAGGCGCGCTCCGCGCGCTCACGCCCGGCGCGGGCCCGCTCGGCCAGACGGTCGCGTTCCTCCAACAGGGCGGCGACCATCAGGATCGGCATATAGCCCAGCAGCACCAGAAGCTGCGCCAGCAAGGCCCGGTTCTCGGCCGGAAACGAATGATAGGGGCCATGGCCCGCCATAGTCCCGCCGATGGCCATGACCGTCACCAGCACCAGGGCGGCCGCGATGCCGGACACGCGGAACCTAACCGCCATCATCAACAGCAGCGGCATCAACAAGAAGCCGTAGGGCAGGCTCAGATGGGAAAAGATCGCATAGCAGGCCGAGCCGATCAGCCCCAGCAAAGTCGCACCTTCGACCAGACGCCCCGGCTGGCGAACGATCAGAAGATGACGCCGCTGAAGGGCCAATCCGAATGCGCCGATGACGGCGAAACCGAGCGCATGGCCGCACCACCAGATGCGCAATCCATCCAGCATGTCGGCGCCGACCATGGCGTCCAGCGCCAGTGCGCTCAGAACGGCGGAAGGCAGGGGCGCGACGGCGCAAATGGCCAGGAACCGGGCCAGCCCCTCCACGGAGTTCACGCTCAAGCCGGGCACGAAACGTCGAGCGAGAACCACCGCCAGAACAATCTCCAGCAGATTCATCGCCATGAACATGATGGACAGGGCCGGACCGTTGCCGACCAGGAACTCGCCTGCCAGCACGCCCGTCACCACCAGGACGCCGAACCCAAGGTCATAGGTCAGACCCCGGCCGCCCCGCAGCCAGACCGCCATCGCCAGGCCGCCTGCGCCCCAGAGGGCCGCGACCAGGCCGTTGGTCCGGGCGAAACTGATGGCCAACACGACCAGAATGGTCACGCCGACCGCCGTCAGGATCGGCGCCAGAGGCTGTCGGAAGAAGGCGGCATTGGGCGGGGACATGACGGCGCCGACGTCCGCGGATACGGCGTCGAGAACGGGTTCAGCCCTGTCGAGCGCTCGGCTCATCGTCATGATCGGGTCCGGAAGAGTACGCGACTAACGCCCCATACTGGCCGAGCTTCCTAAACATCCTCTGAAGTCAGAAGGCTGTCGCCAGAACCGCATTGAACGCTCGAACCGCCGCGGCCGGCCCTTGCGGGTGAGCCCAGACACCCGCGCTAACGGCGACGAAATCGGCCCCGGCGGCGGCGACCTGGGCCGCATTGTCGACCGTGATCCCGCCGATGGCGACGCAGGGCGTCTCCATGGTTTCCTGCCAGATGGTCAGCTCGATCAGTTCGGGCCGATGCGTGGTGGCCTTGGTGTCCGTCGGGAAGAAGGCGCCGAAGGCCACATAGTCCGCGCCCGCTTCAGCCGCCTCCATCGCCAGGTGGCGGCTGTCGTGACAGGTGGCGCCGATCATGGCGTCCGGCCCCATGATGCGCCGCGCCTCGGCCACCGGCGCGTCTTCCTGACCGACGTGAACACCGTCGCAGCCGGTCGCCTTGGCCAGATCAGGCCGATCGTTGAGGATCACCGCCACATCGTGCGCCCGGGCGATCGGCGCCAGCCGCGCCGCGGCGGCCGTGATCTGATCATTCGAGGCGTCCTTGAGCCGGATCTGCAGGGCCGCGACCGGCCCCGCCGACAAGGCCTGATCCAGCAGGCCTGCGAAGGCCTCCAGATCGGCGATGGCCGGCGGCGTGATCAGATACAGCTGACAGGGCGGGCGGGGCGGTGTTGCGGGTTGACGAGCCATGCCCTGCCCTGCCGGTCCCCGCGCCGGGCGTCAATGTCGCAACCCCATGCGAACGATTTGCACTCGCCTTAATAAATGCTATAGCGAGCCATTCTCAGTAACTGTTTCGGGGCTTGTCGCCTTGTACGTCTGCAACTGTAACGGCCTTCGCCAGCGTGACGTCGCCCAGGCCATCGAGGCTGGCGCGACCCGTCCCAAGGATATTTTCGCGTCCAATCAATGCGCTCCGCAATGCGCCAAGTGCGTCTGCGAAATGCGCCAGATGATCCAGGACACCCAGGCGGCCTTCGCCCTGGCGGCGGAATAGAACCCCGCTCCTGAAAGTCGATTTCACTCGCATTATCAATGCAGTGATAAGAACTCGCAAATGATCCACGGCCATCAAGCCGTGCTATGAAAGTCGTCACGGGCGGTCTGAGAACCGCGACGTCATGACGACGTCGTCCAGCGCCGCCGCATCAAGAGGACGACGACCATGAAGGGCGATCCGGCGATCATCCGCACCCTCAACGCGGTGCTGACCAACGAGCTGACGGCGGTCAACCAATACTTCCTGCACGCCCGCATGTTCGAAAGCTGGGGCCTCAGCCATCTCGGCAACGTCATCTACGAAGAATCGATCGGCGAGATGAAGCACGCCGACATGCTGATCAAGCGCATCCTCTTCCTCGACGGCCTGCCCAACCTGCAGGACCTCCACAAGCTGAAGGTCGGCGAGGATCCGATCGAATGCCTGGGCGCCGACCTGAAGCTGGAGATCGACAGCCGCGCCACCACGCGCGACGCCGTGACCCAGTGCGAGGAAGCCCGCGACTACGTCAGCCGCGACCTGCTGATGAAGATCCTGGCCGACACGGAAGAGCACGTCGACTTCCTGGAAAACCAGCACAAGCTGATCGAACTGCTGGGCGCCCAGAACTACCTTCAGTCCGCCATGAGCGAGATCAAGACCGACGGCGCCGCCACCGGCAACTGACCGCCCAAGCCGCGGTCGGAACATTAGAGGGGCGGCCGTTCGTCGGCCGCCCCTTTTGCTTGGGCTACAGCACCTCGCGGCGAGCCAGATGGATCACGGCCAGGATCAGGACGATCAGGCCCAGCCCCCCGCCCAGCGCCAGCGCCGTCTGCATCCGCCAAGCCTCGCCGGCCAGGATATTGACCGGCATCTGCCAAGGCATGAAGACGCCCTGCTTGGCTGACGTCGCGACGACGGCGAAGAAGGTGCCGCCGATGCCCACGATCAGGGCCGGCACGAAGCTGGCGAACCGCATGGCGACCCAGAACTGGATGGCGATCATCAAGGTGCCCGCCACCGCCATCAGCCCCAGCATTCTGGCGTAGTTCGCCAACTCGAAGGCTCCCGTCGGCGCCACGGCAGGTTTGATCTGCGCCGCCAGCGACACCGAGGCCGCCGTCAGCGCCAGCACGCCCGCGCTCATCAGCAGCACGAGGCCGATCACGCAGACCGCCTTGGCCGCGTACAGGCTCCAGCGCGGGGTCGGCAGGGCGCGCAGGTGGTCCCAGGACTTCGGCCCATGCTCCATGTGCGCGACCAGGGCGGTCAGGGCCGTCACGCTCATCGGCATCATGAAGTAGGCCCAGATGGCCGAGCCGCTCATCATCCACATCTCCCATGGCGCGGACGCCTTGGCGCGCAGGGCCATGAAGAAGCCGAACACGGCGATCAGGCTGGGCGCGGCGACAGCCAGCAGCAGGGCTAGCGAACGGTTCAGCTTGCGAACCTCGACAGACAGAACGGACAGCATCACGCGGCCTCCGGCAGGGGGTGGGCGTTTTCGGTGACCTGGCGATAGAGGGCCTCCAGCGAATGGGGGCGCGCGCCGATGGCGAAGACGGCGACGCCCTGCTCGACGAGGCTCCGGTTCAGGCGCGCCGTCACGGCGTCGTGGTCCTGGCCCGCGCGCAATCGCGCCGTCAGGCCCTCGGCGACCTCCGTCACGTCCAGATCGTGCCGGGCCAGCAACGCCGCCGCCCGAATGCGGTCGTCCACGCGCAGATGGATTTCCGGCGCCTCGGCCGCCTTCAGCGCCGCCAGTTCGCCCTCCAGAACCAACCGCCCCTGATGGATCACGCCCACATGGGTGGCGATCTGCTCGATCTCGCCCAGCAGGTGGCTGGAAAGCAGCACCGTCGCTCCGGTCCGGGCGGGCAGGTCACGCAGAAAGCGGCGCATCTCAGCGATGCCGTCGGGGTCCAGGCCGTTGGTCGGCTCGTCCAGCACCAGAACCGGCGGCGCGCCCAGCATGGCCCGCGCCAGACCCAGCCTCTGCCGCATCCCCAGGGAATAGCCTGCGACCCGCCGCCCCGCATCGGCGCGCATCTCGACCACGCCCAGCACCCGGTCGATCTCCGAGGTCGGCAGGCCCATCAAACGGCGGCTGAGATCCAGGTTCTCGCGCCCGGTCAGGTTGCCGTAGAAGCCGTGCGCCTCCAGCAAGGCCCCAACCTTGCGCGCCGCGCCGATGCGGTCGCGCGCCACGTCGACGCCGCCGATCCGCGCCGTCCCGGCCGTCGGCCGGATCAGACCCAGCAGCATCTTCAGCGTCGTCGTCTTGCCCGCGCCGTTACGCCCCAGGAAGCCATAGACCGCCTGATCCGACACCGTCATCGACACCCCGTCCACCGCCGTTCGCGCGCCGAAGCGCCGCGACAGCCCCTCCGCCTCCACCATTCCGGCCATCGCCGCCTCCATTTAACTTTTAGATAAAGTTGCGAAGGCGCAATCTTTAAGTCAAGATTAAAAAAAACGTCAGAATCGAAACTCGCATGACCCGAGACCTCGACCGCTTTCGCCGCCTGTGCGGCCAGTACCGCTGGCTGGCGGTCTTCATGGTGGCCAGCGTGGGGCTGCTGTTGGTCGCGGCCAACCTGATCGCTCCGATCGTCCTGTGGGCGCGCGCTCCCACCCTGGTCAGCGGACGCGCCGTCGCCGCCTCGGTGATCTGGATCACCCCGGCGCTCTGCTACCTGTTCGGCGTCTGGTCGATCGGCGGCGGCATGGGGCAACTGGCCAAGGGACGACTGATACAGCCGACCCTGGCCGCGACCCTGCGTCGGGTCGGCCTGGCCCTCGGCTTCGGCGGCGTGATCAGCGTCTTCGTCGTCACCAACCTGCTGCGCCTGATCGGCTCCACCCAGGGCGGCTATCTGCATTTCGACGTGGCCGGCATGACGCTGGGCATGATCGGCGGCGCCCTTTTCCTGCTGGGCCGCGTCGTGGATCAGGCGGGGGCCGTTCAGGCCGAACTGGACGAGATGATCTGATGGCGGTTCGCGTGACCCTCGACGCCCTGATCGTCGCCAAGGGCATCAAGGCCCGCGATTTGGCCGCTCAGGTCGGGCTCAGCGAGACCCAGTTGTCCCTGTTTCGCTCCGGCAAGGTGAAGGGCATCCGCTTTCGCACCCTCGCCCGGCTATGCGCCGCCCTGGGCTGCCGCCCCGGCGACCTGCTGGACTACGATTTGGACCCGGCCGATATGGAGCCGCCCGGCGGCGACGAGGCGGACTGACGGAACCGCCTTGAGGGCGCGCGACTTGATTTCCTGACCCTTTGCAGGAGCCGCCATGTCCATCGAAAACGCCCTCGACACCGCCCGCGATCAGGCCTCCGGCCTTCTCAACGCCGAGGGGCGCAGCTGGACTCATGTCGGGCTGGGCCTGGCCCTGACCGCCGGTTTCGCCCTGGCGGCCACGACCGCGGCCTCAAAGCTGATCCGCCCCCAGCCGCGCCGAGCGCTGCAGCCGCTGGGCGGCGACGCCCCGATCACCGAACGACCGCGCGGCCCGATCAGCCTGATCCTGCCGGCCATGTTCTCGGCCACCACCCTGTCGGCCGTGCGTGTCTGGAATGCCCCGGCCCGACCCGAACGCCGCAGCGCCATGGCCCTCTGGCTCGCCGCCCAGACGGTCAGCGCCGTCTGGCTGGCCGTGCGTCCGACACGCCTGACGACCCAGGTCCTGGCGGCCATGTCCTCGGCCGGTCTGGCCGCCGCCTTCGCCCACGAGGCGCGCAAACTGGACCCCGGCGCCGGCAAGCTGGCCTCGCCCACCGGCATAGGCGTGCGTCTAGCCAATCGCGCCGAGGCCCGGCTTCGCGACGGGTCGACCGTTCACTGATCCGCAGACCGGCGATCAGCGCCCCCATTGCCCTTTTTCCACTGTTCCTCTACGGCTCGCCGCGATTTCGCGCGCCCGCCTGTGAAGCGGCCGGGCCGCCCCCAGCCCTCAGATCCAGCGGTTTCTATGAAAATCAACGGCAACACCATCAAGCCCGGCATGGTCCTGCAGCACAACGGCGGCCTCTGGGTCGTCACCAAGGCCAGCCACGTCAAGCCCGGCAAGGGCGGCGCCTTCGCCAACGTCGAGGCCAAGAACCTCGAGACCGGCAACAAGCTGAACGAACGCTTCCGTTCGGAAGACAAGGTCGAGCGCGTCACGCTGGAACAGAAGGACTTCTCCTACCTGTTCGACAACGGCGACAGCCTCGTCTTCATGGACGACGCCACCTACGAGCAGATCGAACTGCAAAAGGACTGGGTCGGCGACGAACGCATCCCCTATCTGCAAGAGGGCATGAAGGTCGTCATCGAGATGCATGAAGACCGTCCGATCGGCCTGGAGCTGCCGGAACAGGTCACCTTGGAAGTCGCCGAGACCGAGCCGACCGTGAAGGGCCAGACCGCCTCGTCCTCCTACAAGCCCGCCATCGCCAACAACGGCGTGCGCATCATGATCCCGCCCTACATGTCGGCCGGCGAGCGCATCATCGTCGACACCACGACCGGCGAATACGTCCGCCGCGCGGACTAACAAAGACCGTCTTTCCCGGCCAAGGTCGGGCGCTTAAGACATATCTACAGGGGCGCGGATGGTCCGCGCCCCTTTTGCTTCTCCGTCTCTCCGGGCCGACAGGGCCTTCAAGGACAGCCGGACCAGGAGAACCCCATGGCCCTCGCCTCTGCTCTCGTTCAGGTCATCATCGGCGCCGTGCGCAAGACCGCGCGCCCCATGCTTCGCGATTTCGGCGAAGTCGCCCAACTTCAGGTTTCGCGCAAAGGGCCCGGCGATTTCGTCACGGCCGCCGACCTGAAGGCCGAGGACACCCTCTTTGAACTGCTGATGAAGGCCCGCCCCGGCTACGGCTTCCTCGGCGAGGAACGCGGCCTGATCGAAGGCACCGACAAGTCGCACACCTGGATCGTCGACCCGATCGACGGCACCACCAACTTCATGCACGCCATGCCCCACTTCGCCATCACGGTGGGCCTGGAGCGCAAGCACCCCGACGGCTCGTCCGAGATCGTCGCCGGCGTCACCTACAACCCGGTGATGAACGAGCTGTTCTGGGCCGAAAAGGGCAAGGGCTGCTACCTGAACGACCAGCGCATCCGCGTCTCGGGCCGCCGCGACCTGTCGGAAAGCCTGATCTCGACCGGCCTGCCCTTCATCGGCAAGTCGGGCCACGCCCAGTCGATCAAGGACATCCACGCCGTCGGCCAACGCGTCGCCGGCATCCGTCGCCTGGGCGCCGCCTCGCTGGACTTCGCCTGGGTCGCCGCGGGCCGCTACGACGCCTTCTTCGAGCGTAACCTGCAACCGTGGGACGTGGCGGCGGGCATCCTGTTCGTCACCGAAGCCGGCGGCCTGGTCACCACCATCGACATCGACGGCGACCCGAAGAACGGCAAGCAGATCGTCGCCGCCAACCCGGAACTACAGCCGCAACTGCGCAAGATTCTGCAAGCGGCTTAAGGAAAAATCTCCCTCCCCTTCATGGGGAGGGTGGCCGAGCCGTCAGGCGAGGTCGGGTGGGGGCGGCGCGGTCATTGACCCGCCGCCTTTTGCTTGCCTGGCCCTCCCCACCCGCTCGCCGCTTCGCGACGACCACCCTCCCCATGAAGGGGAGGGAGAAATCACACGCGCGTCACGTCACGCCCCTACCCTCAAGGCATGATCCGCCTCATCCTGACCGCCGCCCTTCTCCTCAGCGGAACCCCGGCCATGTCTGCGCCCGCCCCTCAAGTCATCGCCCATCGCGGCGCTTCCGGCGAACGGCCCGAGCACACGGCCTCAGCCTATCGCCTGGCCATCCAACAGGGTGCAGATGTCACCGAACCCGATCTGGTCATGACCCGCGACGGCCATTTCATGGTCCGTCATGAGAACGAGATCGAGGGCACGACCGACGTGGCCGATCGGCCAGAGTTCGCCGCCCGCCGCACGACCAAGGTCATCGACGGCGTCCAGACCACTGGCTGGTTCACCGAAGACTTCACCCTGGCGGAACTGAAAACCCTGCGCGCCCGCGAGCGCCTGCCCCTGCTGCGCCCCGCCAACACCGCCTGGGACGGTCAGGAGCTCCTCCTGACCTTTGACGAGGTCGTGGCCCTCGCCCGCGAGGAGACCGCCCGCACCGGCCGCATCATCGGCGTCGCGCCGGAACTGAAACACCCGTCCTATTTCGCCAGCATCAACCTGCCGATGGAGGACGCCTTCGTCGCCGCCCTGCAGCGCCACGGCCTGAGCGGGGCCGAGGCTCCCATCCTGATCCAGTGCTTCGAGGTCGGCCCGCTGCAAAGGCTCGAGGCCCGCATCGACGCGCCCCTGTTGCAACTGATGAGCGTCTCCGGCGGCCCCGCCGACCGTCCCGACCTGACCTACGCCGCCATGAGCACGCCTGACGGCCTGCGCGCCGTCGCCGCCTATGCCGACGCCGTCGGGGTCGAGACCGGCATGATCCTGCCGCGCGACGCCACAGGCCGCAGCCTGCCCGCCGCGCCTCTGGTCGCCGACGCCCACGCCGCGGGGCTCAAGGTCGTGGTCTGGACCTTCCGCGCCGAGAACGTCTTCCTGCCGCTGGAACGCCGCCGCGGCGACGCCCCCGCCGACCATGGCGACCTGAGCGGCTATCTGAAGGCCTTCTACGCCCTCGGCGTCGACGCCGTGTTCAGCGATTTTCCAGGCGCGGCGGTCGCTGCGCGCTAGAGCTTACGTCCCCTGGAACTGCAGCTGCGCCAGACGCGCATAGAGGCCGCCGCGCGCCGTCAGTTCCGCGTGGGTGCCTTCTTCGACCACCTTGCCGCCGTCCATGACGACGATGCGGTCGGCGCGCAGGACCGTGGCCAGACGGTGGGCGATGACCAGGGTGGTGCGCGCCTCCATGGCCTGATCCAACGCCGCCTGCACCAGACGCTCGTTCTCGGCGTCCAGAGCGCTGGTGGCCTCGTCCAGCAGCAGGATCGGGGCTTCACGCACAAGCGCCCGCGCGATGGCCAGACGTTGCCGCTGACCGCCCGACAGGCTCTTGCCGCGCTCGCCCAGCGGAGTGTCGAAGGCCTGGGGCAGAGCCTCGATGAAGCCCAGGGCCTGGGCCTCGTCGGCCACGGCGCGAGCCTCGGCCAGGGTCGCGTCCTCGCGGCCGAAGCGGATGTTCTCCAGCGCCGAACCCGAGAACAGGGGCGCCTCCTGCGACACCCAGGCAAAGCGCTCTCGCACCGCAACCGGATCGGCGGCGCGCACATCCACGCCGTCCGCCGAGACCAGACCCGACTGCGGATCATAGAAGCGCAGCAGCAGGCGGAAGACGGTGGACTTGCCCGCGCCAGACGGCCCGACCAGGGCCACGGTCTCGCCCGGACGCACGGTCAGGCTGAAGCCCTTCAGCGCCGGCAGGTCGGGGCGGCCCGGATAGGCGAAGTCCACCGCCGACATCGACACCTCGCCCAACGGCGGCTGCGGCAGGGCCACGGGGTTGGCCGGCGGGGCGATGGCGGGCACGGCGCGCATCAGCTCGTCGATCCGCTCCATGGCCCCGGCGGCCTTCTGCACGTCGCCCCAGCTTTCGCCGAGCGCGCCCACGGCGGCGGCCGAGAAGACCGACAGGAGGACGAACTGCAGCAGGGCGCCCGGCGTCATGTTTCCGGCGAGCACGTCCTGCGCCCCCAGCCACAGCACCAGAGTCACGCCGCCAAACATGACGACGATGATCATGGCGGTCATGACGGCACGCGCCCGCATACGGATCAGGGAGACGCCGAACGCCTCCTCCACCGCCGCGCCAAAGCGGGCGATGGCGCTCTTTTCACGACCGAAGGCTTGCACCGTCTCGATGGCGTCCACGCTCTCGCCGGCGAACCCGACCGCCCCCGCGAAGGTGTCCTGGGACTTGACCGTCAGCTTGCGCACCTGACGTCCGAAGATGAACAGCGGCACGATCAGCACCGGCACGATCAGCAGCACCAGACCGGTCAGCTTGGGGCTGACGAAGAACAGAAGAATCACCCCGCCGATCAACGTCAGGAAGTTTCGCAGGGCGTAGCTGACGGATGTGGTCAGCAGGGTGTCGACCAACTGGATGTCGGTGGTCAGGCGCGACAGCACTTCACCGGTACGCATATGGGCGAAAAAGACCGGGTCCAGCGTCAGGATGCGCTTGAACAAACCGGTGCGCAGATCGGCGATGATCCGCTCGCCGGTCTTGGTGACGTAGAAATAGCGCAGGGCCGTCGCCAGCCCCAGAATCAGGGCGTTCGCGCCCAGAATCAGGAACCAGGTATTGATGTCCCGGCCGCCGTTCTCGAAGCCGTTGTCGATGGCCCCGCGCGCCGTCGCCGTCAGCGCCAGGGAAGCCACGGTCGAGCCGATCAGCCACAGACCCGCGATCGCCGCGTTCAGCCGATGCCGCATCATGAAGGGCAGCAACTGGGCCAGGGGCCTGATGTTGCGGGTCTTGGCGCGCTTGCCGCCCGCCTCCTCCATCTGCTCGGCCAGCAAGGCTCCGGCGCCGGGACGTCCCCGGGCGGCGGCGTCAGGCGAAGCGGAAGGCGAGGAAACTTGGGTCATGCCAGCGCTCTTGCCCCGGAACGCCCCCCGGTGTAAACGCCGCCGCTCATTCCCGCCGTTTAGCCTCGGCGGGTTTCTCTATTTACGCGCACTGACGGTCGGCATCGTCGAAGCGCAGAGACGGATCAGACCCATGAAAGCGGACACGCACCCCGACTACCACTTCATCACGGTTGTGAAGCCGGATGGCAGCACCTTCCAGACCCGTTCGACCTACGGCAAGGAAGGCGCGACGCTGGCCCTCGACATCGATCCGTCGACCCACCCCGCCTGGACCGGCGGCAACGCCCAGATGCTCGACCGCGGCGGCCGCGTTTCGCGCTTCAACAACAAGTTCGGCGGCTTCATCAAGAAGTAAGCCTTACGGCCTGCGACATAGTCGCCACAGAAGCGCCGGTCCGATGGGCCGGCGCTTTTTGTTTGACCGGAACGTCGATAACATGGGGGCGTTCGATCCTTCGGGGCGCAGGCGACGGGTCTGGCGCCGGACCGGACTAAGAGCGTTAGAATGAATCGACGGGAATTGGGCTTTGGCGTCGCGACGACGACCCTGACCCTTGGCGCGACCACCTCCGCACTGGCGCAGAGCCGACCGGTCGATCCCCAGGTCTTCATCGCCGGCTTCGACGCCCAGGCCGCCCGCCTGCCCGAGGCTGTTCAGGCCGACGTGCGTGCGATCTATCAGCTGACCGGCGGCAAGCCGATCTGGACCGCCGACCGCCTGAGGATCCTGCGCGAAGTCGCCGCCGGCGCCGAGCGCCACGCCCTGCCCGCCGGAGACTTCTTCGACTTCGTCGGTCTGGCCGCCGATCCCGCCTCGACCGAAATTCGCACCACCGCCGCCGCCGTGACATACGCCCGGGTTCTGGCCGAGGGCCGCGTCCGTCCCGAGACGGTCGAAGACCTGTGGGAGATGCAGAAGAACAGCGTCGACATCCCGACTGGCCTGACCCAGGCGGTCAGCGCCAATCGTCTGGCCCAGTGGTTTGACAACCTGGCCCCGACCGACATCGGCTACACCAACCTGTCGGCCGGCTACGCTCGCTATCGCCGCATCACGCGCGCCGGCGGCTGGCCCGCGTTCCGCCAGGGCGGCACGATCGAGCCGGGCGCCAGCGACAACCGGATTCCGGCCTTGATCGCCCGTCTGGTGGCCGAGGGCGACCTCAGCGCCGCCGCCGGCGAACGCCTGAAAGGCAATCTGGCCTACGGGACCGAACTGCAGCAGGCGGTCCGCAGCTTCCAGACCCGCCACGGCCTCGGCGCGGACGGCCGCATCGGCCCCGGCACCCAGCGCTCGCTCGGCGCCACGGCCGAGGACCGCGCCCGCCAGATCGCATTGAACCTTGAGCGCCGCCGTTGGCTGAAGCGCGAACTGAATCCCGAGCGGATCGAAGTCAACACCGCCGCGGCCATCATGGTCTACTGGAAGGACGGCAAGCCGGTTCACTCCAACCGCGTCGTGGTCGGCTCGACCGAAAACCAGACGCCCAGTCTCGAGAAGCCCTTCGCCTCGGTCGTGGCCAATCCGCCGTGGACCGTGCCCATGGGCATCGCCCGCCGCGAGATCCTGCCCAAGGGCCCCGGCTATCTGGCCGCCCACGACATGTACATCAACGCCGACGGCTGGGTGGTGCAGCGCGCCGGCCCGCAGTCGTCGCTGGGCTATGTGAAGTTCGAACTGCGCGACAGCTACGCCATCTTCCTGCACGACACCCCGTCCAAGGGCGCCTTCAACCTGTCGGTGCGTCAGCGCAGCCACGGCTGCGTGCGGGTGCAGAACGCAGTCGAGTTCGCCCGCCTGCTGCTGCAGCCCGACCCGACCAAGCTGGCCGACTTCGACGCGGCCCAGGACAGCCGCGAGACCAAACGCGTGACGACCGGCCGCGAGATCGCCGTGCGCCTGCTCTACTGGACTGCCTTCGTTGACGGACAGGGCCGCGTCGCCTTCCGCGAGGACGTCTATCGCCGGGACGAAAAACTGGCCCAGGCCCTGGGCATTGCGGTCAACCTGCCGCGTGTCATCGCCGACGGCCCCAGCGACGCCAACGACGTCGGCCCCTAGGCCTCGCTTGTCCGGGGATCGGGGGCCTAGCCCCCGAAAGCCGCCTGCAGGCGATCCAGCTGGCTCTGCACCGGATTGACCGGCTGCTCCTCGTCGCCGCCCAGATACATCCGCTGGTCCAGATGCAGGACGCGGTCGTACAGCTTCTCGGCGCGCACGGCGTATTCGATCAGAGCGATAGGCAGTTCGCGATGGCTGGGCTCGCTCTCGACCTTGCGATCGGCCAGACGATAGCGCGGCTCGCAGGCGGCGGCGGCGGTCATGTCCTCCTCGCGCACCGCCCGCTGGACCAGCAGCCAGGACGCGATCTGCATCAGCCGCGTGGTCAGCTTCATGCTTTCGCCCGCATAGGCCAGGGCGGCGGCGCGCGACAGCAGCCGCGAATCCTGACGCCCGTCGCCGTCCAGATAGGCGGCGGTCTCCTCGACCAGTTCCATGCCCTCACGGAAGGTCCGATCGAACAGCTCCGACCGCGCGAAATCCAGCACCTCAGCGCTGCGCGAACGCAATCCGACCATGTCAGCGTCGATGGCGGTCAACTCGATCCTACCCATGAAACGTCACGCGCGTCCGTCAAACTCGCGGGTCAGAACGACTCCGCACGGACTGGAACTGCAAACGTCATGCCACGGATTACGAAAGCGCGGGAGAGGCTGATCAGCGGAAATTGAACAGGGCGTCAGCGGCGCTGCGCTTGGAGGACTTGCCGTCGATGGCGGCTTTCGAACGCGCGATCTCGGCCTCCAGCGCGGCGATCCGCTCGTGCAGATCGTCGACGGCGTATAGGTCCAGGTCTTCCCGTCCCAGGGCCTTCAGCGCCTCGCCGGCTCGGGGCCGCGGCTCCAGATCTTCGAACGACATCATCGCCTCCGTGGCCAGCGACCGCACGAACCCGTATGAAAACGCCCCAATGACTAGGATTGCAAGCGGCGGAGGCATCATGCGGGTCATCGAGATCGAAGGCGGAAAGGGCCCCGCCGAGGCCCTGCGTCTGGCCGAACGCCCCTTGCCGGAGCCCGCTCCCGGCGAGATTCGCATTCACGTGCGCGCCGCGGGCGTCAATCGGCCTGATATTGTTCAACGCAACGGCCTCTACCCGGCGCCGCCCGGCGCCTCGGACATTCTGGGCCTCGAAGTCGCGGGCGAGGTCGATGCAGTCGGCGACGGCGTGTCCCGCTGGCGCGTCGGCGACCGGGTCTGCGCCCTGCTGGGTGGCGGCGGTTACGCTGACTGCGCCGTGGTCGACGCCCGCCACGTCCTGCCTGTTCCCGACGGCCTGGACTTCATCCAGGCGGCCGCCCTGCCCGAAACCGCCTTCACCGTCTTCGCCAACGTCTTCGAGGGCGGGGGGCTGAAGGCCGGCGCGACCCTGCTGATCCACGGCGCCACCAGCGGCATCGGCGTCATGGCCATCCAGATGGCCAAGGCGGCGGGCGCGCGCGTCATCGCCACCTCGCGCGGCGCCGCCAAGGCCGAGGCGGCCCGCGCCCTGGGCGCCGACGTCAGCCTGGACGCCACGAACGGCGACCTGCTGGACGCCATCAAGGCGGCAGGCGGCGCCGATGTCGTGCTGGACATGGTCGGCGCGGACTACGCAGAGCTGAATCTGAATGCGCTCAGGCCCGGCGGCCGTTGGGTGGTCATCGCCACCCTGACCGGCGCCCTGGCCCAGATCGACCTGATGCGGGTCATGCTGAAACGGATCGTCCTGACCGGATCGACGCTGCGCAGCCGCCCCGCAGACGAAAAGGCCCGCTTGGCCGCCGCCGTCGAGCAAACCGTCTGGCCATGGGTCGCCTCGGGTCAGGTCAGCGCCCAGGTCGCCGCGACCTTCCCGCTGGCGGAGGCCGCCGCCGCCCATCAGCGACTGGAGGCCGGCGACCATGTCGGCAAGATCGTTCTGACCGTCTGACAGTCCAAGAAAAAACGGGAGGCCGAAGCCTCCCGTTTCATCGTCCTTACCAGTTGCCGCCGCGACGGGCCGGCCGAAGCGATGAAATCCGGTCGTTCAGGCCAGAGCGCCCCAGATCGCGCACGTCGCTGCTGATGATCTGGCAGCGGCCGCGATAGTTGGCGTCCTCGCAGACTTCCCAGCTGCCGCGGCTCAGACGCATCGAGCTGATGGCGTCGTTCAGGCCGCTGTTGCGCAGGTTCGGGATCTCCTCGCGGAAGGTCATCGACTGGCCGCGATAATTGGCGTCGCGATAGACGGTGATGGAGGTGTTGCCCCAACCGCCGCCGTTGCCGCCGCCCGGGCCGCCCGGCCAGCCGCCGTTGCCGCCGCCGGGCCGACCATTGTCCTCATAGTCGCCTCGGTGATTGTAGCAGACCAACAGGCCGTTATCGTTGCCGATGTCGCTGCTGGAGCAGCGGGCCAGCTCGATAGAGGTCTCGCGCATCCGGCCGCGCGTGTCGCGACAATCGGCATAGAGGCGCCCCTGATTGACGTAGGAGCCCGTGCACGACTGGGTGTAGCTGCCGCGCGGGGCGCCGCGCGTCTGCGCCTGAGCCTCGGCCGGACCGGACGGCACGGTGACGGCGCCGCCGAAGGCCATGACTGCGCCGGCGGCGATAATCGCGAACTGTCTCATGAGAGCTGTCCTTCCCTGAAATCCCTCGGCGCACCAACGCGCCACAAGCGAGACTGTTCAACACCCTCCATGAACCTTTGCTGTACGGGCAGTTCGGACAGCGTTTTCTTTTGCCGAAAATGGGCCTATACAGAAGGCCTCAGCGCCCGGCCGAAAGGTCGGGCGCCGTCGATTCAAACGCTCGATTTTCGGGCCGCAAAGCCGGGACGCACGCCCCATGACCGACATCCTGATGCCCAAGGCCACCGCGGTCTGGCTGGTGGACAACACCTCGCTCTCCTTCGAGCAGATCGCGGACTTCTGCGGTCTGCACCCGCTGGAAGTGCGCGGCATTGCCGACGGCGACGTGGCCCGCGACATCCGCGGCGCCGACCCCATCGTCAACGGCCAGCTGACGCGCGAGGAGCTGGAAAAGGCCCAGGCCAACCCCGACTACCGCATGAAGGCTGTGGTCAGCCGCCACGCCGAACTGTTGAAGCCGTCCAAAACCGGTCCGAAATACACGCCCGTGTCGCGTCGTCAGGACCGTCCCGACGCCATCGCCTGGTTCGTGCGCAACCACCCGGAAGTGACCGACGCCCAGATCGCCAAGCTGCTGGGCACCACCAAGTCGACCATCGAGACCGTGCGCAACCGCACTCACTGGAACTCGGCCAACATCAAGCCGGTCGACCCTGTGACCCTGGGCCTGGTCGGCCAGCTGCAACTGGACGAAATCGTCAAGAAGGCCGCCGACAAGAAGGCCAAGGACGACGCCAAGTCCGGCGGAGGCGTGCTGCAAGCCATCGAAGCAGAGCCGGACGAGCCCGAGTTCGTCCCCGAGGAGCGCGTGCGCCCCGGCGCCGAGCCGACCGCAGAATCGGTCTTCGGCCGCAACGACGACTGATCGTTCCGACCTGAAATGGAAACGGCCCCGAAGAGCGATCTTCGGGGCCGTTCTCTTTTCATGGGGAGGCCTAGTGGGTCCTGGCCTCCAGACTAGTGATCTCTTCCTTCAACCTGAGCTTTCGCTGCTTGAGTTCCCTGAGGTGTGTCGGGTCCGCGGTGGGCCGGCGCGTCTCCTGCTGAATGGTCTCATCCAGCGTCCTGTGCCGATTTCCCAGTTCGCGAATACGAGCCTCGATGGTCATGGCTTGCGCCTCCATGTCTAAGGGACCACTACACTGAGCGCCCGGAACGACGGCCTGTGGAATCACATTGCGGTGACCCCTCGTCGCTCCGAACACGGAGACTGTGGAAGTCAAAATGGCCGATGATGTGAACTCGACCATACGGAACCCGAAGCCTTCGCGGTTGGTCGTTGGAATCTCTGGCGCTTCCGGCGTCATCCATGGCGCGCGGGTGCTGGACGCCCTGCGTGAACTGGGCGTGGAGAGCCATCTGGTGGTTACGAAGGCCGCCTTGCTCACATTGTCGCAGGAGACGGATCTGAGCCCCGACGACCTGATGTCGAAGGCGGACGTGACCTACAAGCTGGCCGACGTCGGCGCCGCCATCGCCTCGGGCTCCTTCCGCACCATGGGCATGATCGTCGCGCCCTGTTCGGTGCGGACCATGAGCGAAATCGCCACCGGCGTGACCTCGACCCTGCTGACCCGCGCCGCCGACGTCGTGTTGAAGGAGCGCCGCCCGCTGGTCCTGATGGTGCGTGAGACGCCGCTGCATCTGGGCCACCTGCGCACCATGACGGCGCTGACCGAGATGGGCGCGACCATCGCTCCGCCCTTGCCCGCCTTCTACGCCAAACCCGCCAGCATCGCCGAGATGGTCGATCAATCGGTCGGAAGGGCGCTGGACCTGTTCGGTCTGGACTGGGCCTCGGTGCGACGCTGGGAAGGGCTCAACGCCGGAACCCAGGCATGAGCGACCTCTGGACATGGGCCGTCGCGGCCTATGACGCCCCCGGCGTGGCCGAGGTCTGCCTGAGTCTGCAGGACCACAACGAGCAGAACGTGCCGCTGATGCTCTGGGCCGCCTGGGTCGCCGTCACCGGCCGCCGCCCGGACGAGGAGATGATCGAGGCCGCCTGCGACGCCGCCCGCGCCTATGACACCGTCGTCGTCGCCCCGCTGCGCGCCGTGCGGCGGACGCTGAAGGCGCCCATCCCCGACGTCGACAATGAGCACCGCGAGGCCCTGCGCCAACAGGTCAAGGCGTTGGAGCTGGACGCCGAACGCCGCCTGATGCTGGAGCTTGAAGCCTTGGCGCCCGCCCCGTCGGGCGCCCCACGCCGCGCCCTCGACGGCCTGGCCGAGACCGCGAAACTGTGGGCCCGAGTCGTGCCGCGTCCCGCGTTGACGACTCTGGCGGATCGCCTTCCCGCCTGACCGCCGGTCAGTTATAAGAGGGGGCTTCCGGGGCGAGCCATGAACGACGACCAACCTTTCCTGTCCGACGAGGACCAGCAGCTTCGCGATCAGCTGAAGGCGCTTCTGCAGGAGCATGCCGACCTCGACGCCTCGATCGAGGCGCTCGGCCACATGCCGATCCCCGATCAGCTGCGGATCGCTCGCCTCAAACGCAAGAAGCTGGCCCTGCGCGACGAGATCGTGAAGATCGAAGACCGCATCCTGCCCGACATCATCGCCTAGGCCCGCAAAGGCTCAGCGGGCCTTCTTCCGCAACCACATGGCGGCGTCGGCTTCCGACAGCCAGGCCTCAGGATCGGTCTGCCCCGCATAGGCGCGGACGCCGAATGAACCGCCCAGAGCGACGGTCGCGCCTTCCCAGACGAAGCCTTCGGTTTCCAGCGCGCTCGCCAGACGCTTCGCCTTTTCGCGCCCCTCGTCCGCGCCCGCGTTCATCAGCAGCAGGGCGAACTCGTCGCCGCCCAGACGCCCGACCGCATCAGACTCGCGCACATTGGCCAGCAGCAGGTCCGCCACGGCCATCAGGGCGGCGTCGCCCGCCGCGTGACCCAGGCCATCGTTGACGCCCTTGAACCCGTCCATGTCGAGATAGAGGAGCGCCGCCTCGACCTCATGGCGGCGGCAATAGGCCATGCTGCGGTTCAGCACCGTCATGAAGCCGCGCCGGTTGAGCGCCCGTGTCAGAACGTCGTGGTCCGCCAAGGCTTCGGCCGTCTCGGCGCGAACGGTCAGGGCGGCGACTTCGGCGCGCAGCCGTTCGATCTCGGCGTGCAGATCAATGCCTGCAGTCGGTTCGGCCACGTCGGTCAAGTCAAGCTCCGGTATCGCGAATCGCAGGCGACTCAGGCCCTCGCGACGATGATGATTCTAACGACCTTGGTTGCGGGCGCAACGCGCGTGCTGTAACGGGCCGCTTTCCGTGTGGGGAGCCTTCGCATGACCGCCTCGACGCCGCCCGTTTCGACTCCAGAAATCGCCATCATCATGGGCAGCCGGTCCGACTGGCCGACGATGAAGCTGGCCGCCGAACGCCTGGATCAGCTGGGCGTCGCCTGGGAAGCCAAGGTCGTCAGCGCCCACCGCACGCCGCAGCGCCTCTATGACTTCGCCACCAATGCAAAAGCGATGGGCCACAAGGTCATCATCGCCGGCGCCGGCGGCGCGGCCCACCTGCCCGGCATGGCCGCCTCGATGACCGACCTGCCCGTCCTGGGCGTGCCGGTCCAGTCCAAGGCCCTGAAGGGCATGGACAGCCTGCTTTCCATCGTCCAGATGCCCGGCGGCGTGCCGGTCGCCACCCTGGCCATCGGCGAGGCGGGCGCCGCCAACGCCGGCATCCTGGCGGCGCAGATCCTGGCCCTGTCTGACCCGGCCCTGGCCGATCGCCTCAGCGCCTTCCGCGCCGCCCAGACCGATTCCGTCGCCGAAACCGTCGAGGACTGACTTGCCCCAACTGCCCCTGAGCCCCGGATCGACCCTCGGCATTCTCGGCGGGGGCCAGTTGGGCCGGATGCTGAGCCAGGCCGCCTCGCGCCTCGGGTTCGACGTGGTGATCCTCGACCCGCAGCCCGACTGTCCGGCCGCCCGCGTCTCGCGCGCCCAGATCACCGCCCCCTATGACGACCCTGACGCGCTTCAGGCGCTGGGCCGGCTGTGCGACGTCGTCACCTTCGAGTTCGAGAACGTCCCGGCCTCGTCGGTCGAGACCCTGGCCGAGGCCGGCGCCCTGGTCGCGCCCGGACCGACGGCTCTGGCCGTGGCTCAGGACCGGGTGGACGAGAAGACCTATCTGAACGCCGTCGGCGCCGTGACCGCCGACTTCGCCGCCGTCTCGACTCTGGACGACCTCGTCAAGGCCATCGACAGGCTGGGCCTGCCTGCCGTGCTGAAAACCCGGCGCGAGGGCTATGACGGCAAGGGCCAGGTCTGGATCCGCGACGCCGCCGACGCCGAGGCCGCCTTTGACGCCATCGGCCGCCGTCCCGCCGTGCTGGAAGCCGCCGCCGTCTTCAACCGCGAACTGTCGGTCATCGCCGCGCGCGGCCACGACGGCGCGATCGCCGTCTATCCCCTGGGCGGGAACATCCACGCCAATGGCGTGCTGAAGACCACCCTGGCCCCCGCCGCCGTCGACGCCAAGACGCAGGCGCGCGCCGTCGAGATCGCCTCGGCGGTCCTCGACGGCCTCGACTACGTCGGGGTCATGGGCATCGAGTTGTTCGACATGGGCGCCGATTCTGAAGGAAAGCCCGTCCTGCTGGTGAACGAGGTCGCCCCGCGCGTCCACAATACCGGTCACTGGACCCAGGACGGCTGCGTCTGCGACCAGTTCGAGCAGCACGTCCGCGCCATCGTCGGCTGGCCCCTGGGCCCCACCGAGGCCCATGCTCGCATCGAGATGACCAACCTGCTGGGCGACGAGGTCGATCAATGGCGCGCCCTGGCCGCCGAACCGAACGCTCGCCTGCACCTCTACGGCAAGCACGAGGCCCGCGCCGGTCGCAAGATGGCGCACGTGAACAGGATTCTCTGACCCTCTCCCGATGGGAGAGGGCTTGAGCGCACGAGCGCGTCAGCGATCGTCCTTGCGCGAAAGGGTGAGGGTTCGCGACTTGCCATGCCTGCGCGACGCTCGCACACTTCTTTCATGACGCCCCCGCGAACCGACCGCGCACGCAAGTTGCGCCAATCCTCCGGCCGTGCCGAGGAGCGCGTCTGGTCGGTTCTGCGTGGCGGTCGGATCGACGGCCACAAGTTTCGCCGTCAGCATCCCATCGGAACTTACTTCGTCGACTTCGCCTGCGACCGTCTACGCCTGATCATCGAGATCGACGGCGGTGTGCATCAGCTAGACGAGGTCATGGCGCGTGACCGCCAGCGACAACAGGCGCTTGAGACGTTCGGCTGGACAGTGATCCGAATGACCAATGATAAGATTTTCAGTGCGCCGGAGGTATTGATCGAGGCCGTCATGCAGCACGCCCGGCGTCTTCAAGGCTGACCGTCGCCCCTCACCCTTTCGCGCAAGAGCGGCGACTTCGCCGCCGCGCGCTCAAGCCCTCTCCCATCGGGAGAGGGAGGCTCAAGCTTCCTTCGCCCCATACCTCAGCCGCCCCAGGGCGTCCGTGACGGCCTTGATCGGGGCGTCGAAGTCCTTGCCGGCCTTCCACTTCTCGAAGGCCATGACGTTTTCGATGCGGCGAGCGACGAAGGCTTCGGCGGCCTCGCGTCCCTCGAACCAGCGCATAGTCAGGGCGGGGATCAGGATGCCGCCCAGAATAGCGCGCTTGGAATAGTGGTTCTGGTCCGTCGCCGTGTCCCCGGCCCACCGCCACAGATGATCGGCGCTTTCCCAGGCCAGCTTGAAGCCCAGGTCCACATTGGTCGGGAGGGTCAGAAAACCGGCGCAGCGCTTCGCCGCCTCGATGTCGTGCGCCCCTGCCTCCATTCGCGCCGAGACGGCGGCCGCGATTCGCTCGCGAATCTTCATCGTGGCGGCGGGCGTGGCCTCCAGCGCCTCAAGCGCTCGCGAATCGTGGCGACGCGACAGCAGGACCGCCAGGTCGCGCGCGCCGTTCGGCAGCAGCAGATCTTCGTCGCCGAGCGACAACCCGTTCGCCTCGCAAGCCGCGCGGACCAGGCGGCTGTTCCAGCCCAAGGCGGGCGCGCGCTCTATAGCGGCGTCCAGCACGGCCTGCTCCATACGGGAGGCCCAGTCGGTTTTGGGTGCGGCGGCGTCAGCGGTCTCGGTCATATCCCCAGAATAGTCCTGTCCTCGGGGCTTTTCGACCCATCACGATTGCCTGTGTCGATCTGGACAGGCCCCCGCTCGTCGTGTATCAGCGCGCCTTCATCCGAGAGCCCTGCCTTTCGGGAGAGTTTTTATTTTGTCTGCCCGTCTCCCTTCGAAAGGACGCGGCGGGCGGCCAAAGGAGAGATAACCCTGGTTCAGATTTTCGTTCGCGACAACAATGTCGATCAGGCGCTGAAAGCCCTGAAGAAGAAGATGCAACGTGAAGGCAGCTTCCGTGAAATGAAGCGCCACGTGCACTTCGAGAAGCCCTCGGAAAAGCGCGCTCGCCAAAAGGCTGAAGCCGTTCGCCGCGCTCGCAAGCTGGCCCGCAAGCGCGCCCAGCGCGAAGGCCTGCTGCCGGCTCCGAAGCCCCGCACGCCGGGCGGCCGTTAATACGGCCCCAGCCCCAGGCTGAAAGATCAAGGCCCGCCCCAGGAAACCGGAGCGGGCCTTTTCTTTGTCTTGGTGTCCGCTGAGGCCCTAGAAAACGCCCACGGCGGCATCAGCCCAGATCAGCAGCACAGCGAAGACCAGGGCGCCGCCGATCGCCAGCCGCCAGGCCAGCTTTTTCGTGCGCCAAGCCGCCAGTTCGAAGACCAGGCCCGCTCCGACCAAAAGGGCTCCCGCGAAGGCGAAGTCTGCGGCGTCCCACGCCACCTCACGGGTGAACTGCATGGCGATCAGCGGCAGGAGCAGCAGGGCCGCGATCAGGCCCCACATCGCCAGGCGCCACTGGCCGCCCGTTCTGAATATCGTCGTCGCCATGATCCGCCTCGATGATTGAGCCTCTGCCCGGGTGAACGGACGACGACGCGCTCGGTTTCGCGCCGTCGTCTCGCCCGCTTCAGGCGCCCCCGCGCACCGCGCCGAGGAAGCTTTTCCAGTTCAGTTTCACGTCCGACAGGGCGCCGGCGCGGAAGGCCCGGCCCGCCACCCAGACCATCAGGGCGGCGAAGACGAACATGCCGATCAGGGCGCCGACGATCTCAATCAGCGGCGGGCCGCTGGGCGCGCGGGCGGCCATGACGAAGGGGGTGAAGGGCGGGATCAGGCTCATGATCTTCACCACCGGGGCGTCCGGCGTGCGGATGGCCATCTGCATGACCAGCAGCGGCACGAACAGCACCATCATGATCGGCCCCATCAGGGTCTGGGCGTCGCGCGGCGTCTCGCAGAAGGCGCCGATGGCCGCGAACAGAACCGCGTACATCAGATAGCCGCCGACCATGAACAGCAGGAAGTAGACCAGCAGGCCGTTGCTCATCAGCACTGAGCCTACGTCGCGGGCCATGTCCGGCGCCCCGGCGACCAGGGCGATCCCGCCCAGCCCGCCCCAGGCGATGAGCACCGTCAGCGTCAGCATGGCCACGCCCAGCACCTTGCCCGTCAGGATTTCGGTGGCTGAAGCCGAGGACAGCAGGACCTCCAGAATCTTGTTCGACTTCTCCTCCATCACGCTGTTCAGCAGGATCGAGGCGCCGGTGATGATGAGCGACCACAGGATGAAGCCGACCGCCAGACCGACCACGGTGGGCAGCTTGTCGCGGAACGAGACCTCGCCGCCCGAACGCGCCTTGGGCGAGAAGACGGACAGTTCAGGACGGAACCGATCCGTCTGGGCCACCACGGTCGGGTCGATCCCGCTGGCCGCGAAGACCTGATGACGGTTGGCGTCCTTCAGGGCGTCGCGAACGGCGTCCTCGACCGCGTCGTCGGTGGCGCGCGCCGTCCAGACGCGGGCGCCCGGCTGGCCGTTCGCCTCGGTCAGGAAGACCACCCCGCTCAGCTTCTGCCCCTCGGGCGCGTCATCGCTGACATAGCGCCTCGCCAGGGCGTCGCGCGCCTCGCCGGGGGCGGCGGCGGCGATCTCGGCCGGCGGCGCGACCAGGGTCAGGTTGCGCTTGGGCAGGTCAAAGGCGGCGCCCGCGCGCGGGGCTTCGCGTTTCAAGGCGGCCACGCCGGCGTCAAAGCCTTCGGCTTCGGCGATCTTGCGCACCCGGTCGCCGCCGGCCACGCCCGCCTCCGGGATGGCGGCCATGCGCAGGGCGCTGATGTCGCCCCTCGCCTGCTCGCTCTCCAGAGCCTGCTTCACGGCGGCGGCCAGGCCCGAACCGGCGGGCGCTTCATCGACCAGCGCGACCTGTCGCGTCGGCTCTGCGCTCTTCATCAACAGGGGGATGGCACCGCCCAACACGCCGAACAGCGGGAAGGCCAGCAGCGACAGCCAGAAGCCGACGGTCTTGGCGTAGGCCATGAACTCGCGGCGCGCGATCAGAAGGGTGCGGTTCATCGGGCGGCCTCCGTCTTGAGAGCGTCACGGGCGCCATCGCGGGCGACAGTCTGATCATCGTCCGGATGATCGCCGGTCAGGGCGATGAAGGCGTCGTGCAGGGTCGGCTCCTTGATCTGGAAGCGCCGCACGTCCAGCCCGCTCAAGAAGGCCGACTTCAGCGCCTCCTGCCCGCCCGCGCCCTGCGCCAGTCCGGCGCGCAGCGTGCGTGCTCCGTCCTGCTCGCTCAGAACCTCGACGCCGCTCACCCCCGGCAGGGCCGAAACGGCGGCGACGTCCAGCGCGCCTTCCAACTCCAGGAAGCGCGGCGAGGTCGCCCGCGCCTGATCCACCGTGCCTTCAAAGGCCTTCTTGCCGCGCGCCAGCAGCACGACCTTGTCGCACAGGCGTTCGGCGTGCTGCATGACGTGGGTCGAGAACAGGACGGTCGCGCCGTCCGCGGCCAGGGCCCGGATCATGGCCTCCAGCCCCTGCTGGTTCATCGGGTCGAGGCCGGAAAACGGCTCGTCCAGGATCACGAACTCGGGGCGATGCACGACCGAGGCGATCAACTGGACCTTCTGGGCCATCCCCTTGGACAGCTCCTTCATCTTCTTCTTCTGGGCGTCGCCGAGGCCCATCTGGGTCAGCATCTCGCGGGCGCGCTTGCGCCCCTCGGAAGCGGGCACGCCCTTCAGCCCGCCGAAGAAGGCGATGGCGTCCACCGGGGTCATCTTCTTGTAGAGTCCGCGTTCCTCGGGAAGGAAGCCGATGCGATCACGCACCTTGCGCCCGTCGTCGGCGCCGAGGATCTCGATCCTGCCCGAGGTGGCGGGCTGCAGCCCCAGGATCATGCGCAGGGTCGAGGTCTTGCCCGCGCCGTTGGGACCCAGGAAGCCGCAGATGGTGCCCTTCTCGACCTCGAAGCTCAGGTCGGACACGGCCTGAAAGCCGCCGTATCTTTTGCTGATCCCGTCCAGCGTCAGCGCCGCAACCATGCCGTCCCCCTCGCAATCGTAGAACGCGAATCCTAAAGGTGCGAGGCGGGAAATGGAAAGGGCATTTTACATTACAGATCGGTCATGATCCGTGCCCGCTACTTGGGCGCGATGACCTTCACGTCGAAGCTCTGGCCGACGACCTTGGCAGGGTTCACCTGATCGCCGTTGCGACGGACCTCGAAATGCAGGTGCGGGCCGGTCGAATAGCCGGTCGAGCCGACCAGGCCGATACGCTCGCCCGTCGCCACTGACTGGCCGGTATGGACGTCGATGCGGCTGAGGTGGCCATAGACGCTGCTCATACCGTTGGGGTGCTTCACCTCGATGAAGTTGCCGTAGCCGCCGGCCTGAAAGCCGGCCCGGATCACCTTGCCCTCGGCGGTCGAATAGACGCTGGTGCCCTTGGGCGCGGCGATGTCCACGCCCTTGTGGGCGCGGGCCTTGGCCTCGATGGCCAGCTTGCGCAGACCAAAGGCCGAGTTGATCCGATAGCCCTTTACCGGAGCCTCGAACACGAGCTTGCGCATCAACGGACCGGCGGGCTTTGCCACCGCCATGACCGGCGGCGCGGCGGGCGCGGAAAGGTCCTCGACCTTGTCCGGGGCGGGATTGGCGCCGTTCAGCGGGGCGGCGGCCATGGCCAGAACAGCGGCGCCGGCCAGCAGGGTGATGTGACCGACATGAAGCACGAACGGCCGGGCGGCCGGGGGTACGAAACGCATACTAGAACAACAGCTCCTGACGCTCTTTCAAGCGGGAGGGCCGTCATGATCGCGCAGGGCGCGGATGGCGGAAAACGCTCGCCGACGGCCAGGGTTGTCCTTTTCTGGCATTACACCGGGACCTGAATGGGGCGCCGCCAAGGCGACAAGGGGTCGCGGGTCGGGAACTAAAACGCCCCTGACGAAATGAAAGGGGCCGCGCGATTTACGCCGCGCGGCCCCCTCCCCGTCTGTCTAACGCCTTACAGCGGCAGGGTCAGTTGCACCCCGCCCATGTGGCTGTCGGCCTGATCGCCGAAGCGTCCCTTGTAGCCGATCGAGACCTTGAGCCGCTCCATGATCGTGCCCTCGATGCCCGCCGAAGCCAGGAACTGACCGCCCCAGGGGCTGTCGATGTCGCGCGCCAGGACCTGAGCCGGGTTTCCGGCGATGCCGGTGCGCACCGGGTCGCTGTCGTCGCTCAGGCTGTCGCGATAGCCGCCCTCGGCGAAGAAGTGGAAGCGGTCGATTCCGGCCTCGGCGCGCAGGGCGATCTCGGCGGTCGCGCCCTGAACGGAGCGGTCCTTATAGGCGTATTGCGCCGCCGGGCCCTGCTCGTCTAAGCCGTCCACGTCGCTGTTGATCCAGGCCACGGCCGCGCGCGGCGACAGGGCGATGCCGCCCATGTCGAACCACATCCCGCCCTGCAGACGCGCGCCCGTCGAAACACCGCGCGTCGAGCCTGTGTGTACGACCGGCGCCAGCGAGGTCAGGCGGCTGATGTCGTTGAAATCGTCCTGGGCCACGCCCGCCGCCGCATTGACGAACAGGTCGCCCGAGCGCCAGCCGCCATAGACGTCGAGCCCGAAGCTATCCAGATCGACGTTCAGGCTGCCCCCGTCCACGTCGGCGTTGCGATAGCTGCCGGCCAGACCGAACTTCATCCTCTCCGAACCCGCCTCCAGCGCGATCCGCACGCCGTACCCGTCCGAGGTCGCCTCGCCGATCCGACCGCGCGCGTCGGTCTTGGTCCGGTCCGCCAGGGCCGAGACCGAGATCGCCGTTCCCGTAGTCCAGGCGTCGCGGCCCGACAGGCTGGCGGTCGCGCCGTCCAGCGCATCCTCGCGATGGCGCCAGGCCGTCTCGCCCAGCACGGCGGTCTGCGAGCCCAGATCGCCGTAATACAGGTAGTCATTGGCCAGACGGGCGATCACGGCATGGCCCGTGGCCGTCGGGTGCACCCCGTCGAAGTAGAAGTAGTCGTTGGGGTTGGCGCAGACCGTCACCCCGTTGAAGCAGGGCTGGGTGACGTTCGACACGCCGAAGGCGCCGGGGTTGGCGGCGATGACGTCGCCGATCTTGAACAGGTCCATCATGATGATGTTGGTGCCCGGCCGCGCCGCCGCCGTAGCGTTCAGACCGGTCAGCAGCGCGCCGTTGAAGGTCGTCACCGCGTAATCGGCCAGGGGCGCGGCGGGCGTGGCGCGGAACTGCGGCGTCAGGCTGAGCTTGGGCAGGTTGGTGACCAGGATGGTTCCCGCCCCCGCCTGGGCCACGCTGCCGACGATGAAGTTCATGTCAGCCGCGGCGCCCAGCGCCACCGGCGCAATGCTGCCTTGCGGGTTGGAGGAGGCGCCCGCTGCCGGCAGGCCCTGGAAGATGTTGTTGGCGCCGCCCAATATGCTGACCAGATCACCAGCCCCGAACACGCCGCCCCGCGACTGATACTGGGCCAGTTGGACTCGCATTCCCATCGGGGCGGCCTGGCTGTCAGTGCGCGCGCCGCCGAAGGCGTAGTTGATGCTGCCGCTCACCGGCCCCATGAAGTTGGCGGCGTTGAACCCCAGCCGCTCGGTGAAGACCGGCCCGCTGGAAAAACGCCCCTGGTAATAGGGCGGCGAGGCCGGGGTCGATCCGCCCGTCGCCAGATAGAGGTTGCCATTGTCGGACAGGCTGTCGCCGAAGACGACCAGCCGGTTGTAGCTCTGGGCCCCGGCGGCGCTTGCGGTCGAGACGGCGGCCAGGGTCAGGGCGGCCAGGGCCGCTCCTCGAAGAAGACGAGACATCGATGTTCCTCCCTCGACCGTCCGTATGCGGTCGTTATCCGGAGGATGCGCTGCTTTGCCGTGAGCGCAAGATGCCCCTAGGGAAGCTGAACAGCGATCAGTGAAGCATTCGGAAGCGCACTGTGCCCGGCAGGTCACGCAGGACCTTCAGCACCTCGGGATCATAGTCACGATCCACGTCGGTGATGACGTAGCCGGTGCGCTCGTCCGTCTTCAGGTGCTGGCCCAGGATGTTGAGGCCCGCCGCCGAAAGGGCGCGGTTCAGCTCGGCCAGAACGCCCGGCTGGTTGCGGTGGATGTGCAGCAGGCGGTGGGCGCGCGACACCTCGGCCAGTTGCACGTTCGGCAGGTTGACGCAGAAGGTGGTGTCGCCCCGATTCAGATAGCCCAGCAGACGCTCGGCCGCGAACTCGGCGATGGCTTCCTGGGCCTCCTCGGTCGAGCCGCCGATGTGGGGCGAAAGGATGACGTTCTTCAGACCCTGCAGGGGGCTGGCGAAGGGATCGGCGTTGGTGCGCGGCTCCTCGGGGAAGACGTCCACCGCAGCGCCCGCGATCCGACCGGACTTCACCGCCTCGGCCAGGGCGTCGACATCGACGACGTGGCCGCGCGACAGGTTCAGGAACAGGACGCCCGGCTTCATCTTCGCGAACTGGGCCGCGCCGATGACGTCGGCGTTATCCTTGCGCCCATCGACATGCAGGCTGACCACGTCGGCCTCGGCCAGCAGGGCGTCCAGCGAACGCATCCGCCGGGCGTTGCCCAGGGCCAGACGCTCCGACAGGTCGTGGAAGATGACCCGCATCCCCAGCCCCTCGGCCAGCACCGACAACTGCGAACCGATAGCGCCGTAGCCGACGATGCCGAGCGTCTTGCCGCGCAACTCGCGCGAGCCGGTGGCCGACTTGTTCCACTGGCCCTGATGCATGGCCGCCGACTTGTCGGCCACGTCGCGCATCAGGACGATGGTCAGGCCGATGGCCAGTTCGACCACCGAGCGGGTGTTGGAATAGGGGGCGTTGAACACGGCCACCCCGTGTTCGGCGGCGGCCTCCAGATCGATCTGGTTGGTGCCGATGCAGAAGGCGGCGACGGCCAGCAGGCGGTCGGCATGTTCCAGAACCCGCTTGCTGACATTGGTCTTGGAGCGGATGCCCAGGACGTGCACGCCCTTGATCGCCTCGATCAGGTCGTCCTCGTCCAGCGCGCCCTTCATGGTTTCGACGGTGTAGCCCGCCTCCTCCAACCGCTCGACGGCGGCGGGGTGGATGTTCTCCAGCAGCAGCATGCGGACACGATTGCGCGGATAGGACCAGCGCCCCGCCACGCCCTCGGCGAACAGGACCTCGTCCAGCGAAGCGGCGGTCGCGTCGGCGACCTCGATCACCTTCTGGCGGCTGACGACCTCGGTGAAGGCGTAGAAGCGGTCAGCGGCGCCGGCCAGCTTGACCTCGGCGTCGGTCCAGCCGTCGCCGACCATGACCACGGGTCCGGTCAGGTTCAGGGCCTTGATGACCTCGGGCTTGCCGTTGTCGCGCGACAGGGGGGTGGCGTCGTCCACGCCGGTGACCCGGCCTTCGTCATCATAGATCAGGTCGTTGGCCAGGACGTGATCGGCGGCGATCCCCAGACGCGCGGCCAGGGGCGCGATCACCTCGCGGAAGCCGCCCGACAGGATATAGACCCGCTCGGCGTGGCGCTCGAAAAAGTCGACGTTGCGGCGGATCGAGGCGCTGGCCTCGTCCAGAATGCGATCCGTCAGGGCCTCAACATGCCCGCGGGTCAGGGCCAGAAGCTCCAGACGACGACGCAGGGCCGTGCCGAAGTCCACCTGCCCCGTCATCGCCTGGTCGGTCAGGGCCGCGATCTCGGCCTTTTTCGCCGCCGCGTCGGGCGCGTCGGACAGGGCGATGTCAGCGAGCGCTTCAAGCGTCTCGATGCGCACCAGGGTGGAGTCGAAGTCGAAGATGAAGACGGGCGAAGTCATGCCCCGCACCTAGCCCACCTTCGCACTTGCAGCAATGAAAAGGGGCGCCGAAACGCCCCTTCCCGCACGAATTTTCCAAGAACGTCACAATTTGCCGAAGCCGCCCGACCCCCCGCTTCTGCGACGGCTTTCCAGGGCGGCGGCGCCGATGGCGGCGGCGATGGTGGCCACGGCCAGCAGGGCTCCGCCCTCCTTGGCGTGATCGCGGGCGAAGTCGCCCGCATCCTCGGCGTATCGGCGCGCCTGCTTGGCGTAACGCTTCATCGACTTGCCGGATTTTCCGCCCGAGCGGTGCAGCCAGTGATCGGCCCGCGCCCGCGCCTCTCGGCCAAGGCGGCCGGCGCGATCGCTGGCGTAGTCGCCCAGATCCGCCGCGCGATGTCCCAGGCCGTCGGCGCCGTGCCGCACGCCGCGCGCGATGTCGTCGAAGCGATGGCGCAGGGCCTCGGCGTCGAACCAGCCGCGCGGATCAACCCGCTCGCGGATACGCTCATAGCGCGTCGGGCCGCTGCGCTGGTTCAGCAGCAGGGCGGCGATGCCCACGCCCGCCAGCACGGCGACGACGCCTGCGGCGATCCCGGGATGTTTGCGGACCTCGTCCACGGCGTTGAACTGTCGAACCATGGGCAACCAACCTCTTCTTGTCGAAACACTGTCTTCGGACAGGAGCGAACCGCGCCGCAAGAGGTTCCGCCTTAAACGGCCAAGCTGCAAGCCTGGACGACCGATCACGCCCTCCCCCTTACCAAGCGCCGGTCGCCTCCCTATGTTGCGCCGCTTCCAGACAGTTTCGCCTTTTTCAGGATCTTCGCCGTGACCGATCACGCGCCCGCCGCACAGCCCGTCAATGCCCCGACCGACGACTTCGCCGCCGCCTTCCAGATTGAAGGCTGGCCGGTGCGCGGCCGCCTGGTGCGGCTGGGCGAGGTGGTGGACAAGATCCTGTCGGCACACGACTACCCGGAACCCGTCGCCGCCCTGCTGGGCGAGGCCTGCGTCCTGGCCGCCATCGTCGGCTCGGCGCTGAAGTTCGAAGGCCGCCTGATCGTTCAGGCCCAGGGTGACGGCCCGGTGCGCTATGTCGTGGCCGACTACGATACCTCGGGTCACCTGCGCGGCTTCTGCCGCTTCGATCCGGAAGAAGTGGCCAAGGTCTCCGAGGGCTTCGCACGCCCCGGCGCCCAGACCCTGCTGGGCAAGGGGGTCTTCATCATGACCATCGACCGGGGCGAGGACTTCGAGCGCACTCAGGGCATCACCCCGATCGAGGGCGAGAGCCTGTCGCTGTGCGCCGAGCACTACTTCACCCAGTCAGAGCAGGTTCCGACCAAGGTGCGCCTGGCCGTCGGCGAGGTCATGACCGAGGCCGGAAGCTCGTGGCGTGCGGGCGGAGCCATGATTCAGGTCATCGCCGGCGACGAGGCCCGCGGCTCGACCGAGGAGGTGTGGGAACGCACCCGCGCCCTGTTCAACACCCTGGGCGACGACGAACTGATCGACCCCACGGTCAGCGCCGAGACCCTGCTGTATCGCCTGTTCCACGAGGACGGCGTGCGGCTGGAAGGTGCCCAGGCCCTGGCCGCCGTCTGCCGCTGCTCCAAGGAGCGGCTGGTCACGGTCATGCAGTCCTTCCCGCCCGACGACCGCGCCGCCATGGTCGAGGATGACGGCATGATCCACGCCACCTGCGAATACTGCTCGACCGTCTACAAGATCGACCCCGCCGAGATCGAACAGCCGGCCGCCTAGACCAGCATGAAGATCGCATTGCCGTAGTTGTGCAGGAGGATCGGCAGCAGCACGCTGCCGGTCTTCTCGCGCAGCCAGACCAGCAACAGGGCTGCGCCTCCCGTCGAGGCCATCAGCAGCGGCTCGAAGGTGAAGGCGCCGTCTGAATAGCCCAGGGCATGGGTCAGGCCGAAAGCCAGGGACGACAACACCGCGCCCCACCCCACCCATGCGCCCAGAATGCGAACCGGCCTGCCGAAGGCCTCGTTCAGCATCAGCAACAGCACCCCGCGATAGAAGAGCTCCTCGTCCAGTCCCGGCATGGTCAACTGGAAGGCCAGGCTGTCGAGATCGAAGCCCTGGCCGGGGAAATATAGGGCCAGCCCGAGAAGCAGGGCGACCAGTAGACCCGACAGGGCCAAAGCCCCCGGCAAACCCCGGCGATCATGCTTCAGCGTCAGACCCGCCCGCCTCCAGCCGATGATCGGCAGGCTGGCCACGGCGAGCGACAGCAGGACCGCCATCGCCTTGCCTTCCCAGTTCCAGTTCGAAGCGCCGAACGACAAGGGGATATGGCCGTAGCCGCGCGTCAGCAGCGCGTCATAAATCGCCATCAGCAACAGGGCGGCGATCAGCCAGCCCCACCGCACGCGTCCCTTCATCAGAACCGCCGCCAGCCCTCCGCCCAGGGCGACAGCCCCGACCCAGCCCAGCATTGCAATGATCGCGTCCGGCATCGCCGCCTCTCCCCATGACCTGTCGTCATGAGGCGAGCCAGGCCGTCGGCAGATGCGGATGACCGAAATTTAACGCGCCGGCCATCGCCGGCGACGCCGACGCCCTAGCTGTTCAGGTCCAGCGAATAGCCCGCCGAGCGCACGGTGCGGATCGGGTTGACCGTGCCTTCGACGTTCAGGGCCTTGCGCAGGCGACCGACGTGGACGTCCACGGTGCGCGCCTCGACATAGACGTCCGAACCCCAGACGGCGTCCAGCAACTGCTCGCGGCTGAACACGCGCCCCGGGTGCTTCATAAGGTGATCCAGCAGGCGGAACTCGGTCGGCCCCAGATGGACCTCCTTGCCCGCGCGGCGGACGCGGTGGGCGACGCGGTCGATGACGATGTCGGCGTGGTTGATGCGGTCGTCGGCTAGGCCCGGACGGATGCGACGCAGGACGGCGCGAATGCGGGCCGTCAGCTCGGTCATCGAGAAGGGCTTGGTCATGTAGTCGTCGGCGCCGGTGTCCAGACCGCGCACGCGGTCGGTTTCCTCACCGCGCGCGGTCAGCATGATGATCGGCAGGTTGCGGGTCTCGGCCCGACCGCGCAGACGACGGCAAACCTCGATGCCCGAAAGCTTGGGCAGCATCCAGTCCAGCAGGACCAGATCGGGCAGGCGCTCGTCGACCTGAAGCAGCCCCTCCTCCCCGTCCGCGGCCACGGTCACGTCATAGCCTTCCTTCTCCAGATTGTACTGGAGCAGGGTGGCCAGGGCGTCCTCGTCTTCCATCACCAGGATATAGGGTTGCACGTCAGGCTCTCCGGTCGGTCGAAGTCGTCAGCAGTAAGTAAAGTCAGTCGTCCGTCAGATCGGACGGCAGGGTCGAGACATGCGGCGTGGGTGTCTGTTCCTCGCCCGGACCGGGGACGGCCTTGGGCCGTTCGCCCAACATTTCCTCGCCGGTGATCTCATAGTGGACGGTCTCGGCGATGTTGGTCGCGTGGTCGCCGATCCGTTCCAGGTTTTTGGCCATGAACAGCAGATGAGTGCAGGCCGTGATCGTGCGCGGATCGCCCATCATGTAGGTCAGCAGCTCGCGGAACAGGGCGTTGTAGTGCTCGTCCACCTCGTCGTCGGTGCTCCACACCGACAGGGCGCGCTCGACCTCCGAGGCTGTATAGGCGTCCAGCACGTCCCGCAGGCGGGTCGACACCAGACGGCCCATCCGCTCGATCGAGCGGGTCAGGGGCTGCATCGGCTCGCCCTCTGCCAGGATCAGCGCCCGTTTGGCGATGTTCTTGGCCAGATCGCCGGTGCGCTCCAGATCCGAGGCCAGCTTCATGGCCCCCAGGGTGCGGCGCAGGTCCGAAGCCACAGGCTGACGCAGGGCGATCAGGCGGATGGACTTCTTCTCGATGTCGCGATGCAGGGCGTCCAGGCGGTTGTCGCGCTCGACCACCGCCTTCGCCAGGGCCACGTCGCGGCGGGCGACGGATTCGATGGCGTCCGCCACCTGGGCCTCGGCCAGACCGCCCATGCGGACGACCTCGGCCGTCAGCTGGTTCAGTTCGTCGCCGTAAGCCTTGACCGTATGCTGGTTCATGCTCGCGCCCTTAGCCGAAGCGGCCGGTGATGTAGTCGAGCGTGCGACGCTCGCGCGGGTTGGTGAAGATTTCTTCGGTGTCGCCGGTCTCGACCAGCTTGCCCATGTGGAAGAAGGCCGTGCGTTGCGAGACGCGGGCCGCCTGGGCCATGGAGTGGGTGACGATGACGATGCAGTAGCGCTCGCGCAGTTCGTCGATCAGTTCCTCGATCTTGGCCGTGGCGATCGGGTCCAGCGCCGAGCAGGGCTCATCCATCAGGATGACTTCGGGTTCGACCGCGATGGCGCGGGCGATGACCAGACGCTGCTGCTGCCCGCCCGACAGGCCGGTGCCCGGCGAGTGCAGACGGTCGGCGACCTCGTCCCACAGACCGGCGCGCTTCAGCGCCTTCTGGACGATGTCGTCAAGCTCGCCCTTGGACGAGGCCAGGCCGTGAATCTTCGGCCCATAGGCGACGTTCTCATAGATCGTCTTGGGGAAGGGGTTCGGCTTCTGGAAGACCATGCCGACCTGGGCGCGCAGCAGCACTGGGTCGATCTTGCGGTCGTTGATGTCGCCGCCGTCCATCTCGATCTCGCCGGTGACGCGGCAGCCGGGGATGGTGTCGTTCATGCGGTTCATGGTCCGCAGGAAGGTCGACTTGCCGCAGCCCGACGGGCCGATCAGGGCCGTGACAGTCTTGTCCGGGATGTCCAGCGAGACACCGAACAGGGCCTGCTTCTCGCCGTAGAAGACGGAAACGTCGCGCGCGGCGATCTTGATCGGGCCCAGCGGTGCCGAGGCGTGGGCGCCCACGGCCGGAGCGGTCGACAGGCTGGCCCCGGCGGAGCCGCCGTCGGCCTGACCATCAGGAGCGCGGAAGATATTGGACTTCATAAGACTTACCACCGGCGTTCGAACCGCCGACGCAGCAGGATCGCGGCGGCGTTCATGACGATCATGAAGGCGAGGAGCACAAGGATGGCGGCGGCGGTCCGCTCGTGGAACGCGCGCTCCGAGGCGTTCTCCCAGATGTAGATCAGCGAAGGCAGGGCGCCGACGGGCTCGTCGATGGCGTGAGGCACGCCGGGGACGAAGCTGATCATGCCGATCAGCAGCAGGGGCGCCGTCTCACCCAGGGCGTGGGCCATGGCGATGATCGAACCCGTCATGACGCCCGGCATGGCCAGAGGCAGGACGTGGCCGAACACCGTCTGGGTGCGGCTGGCGCCCATGGCCAGGGCGGCCTCGCGGATCGACGGCGGCACCGCCTTCAGCGACGAGCGCGTGGCGATGATCACCGTCGGCAGGGCCATCAGGGCCAGCACCAGACCCCCGACCAGCGGGCTGGCGCGCGGCAGGTGCATGAAGTTGATGAACAGGGCCAGACCCAGCAGGCCGTAGACGATCGACGGCACGGCGGCCAGGTTGTTGATGTTGACCTCGATGATCGCCGTGATGCGGTTGCGCGGCGAGTATTCTTCCAGCCAGACGGCGGCGCAGACGCCGACCGGAATGGCGATCAGGGCCGTGACCAGCAGCATCAGGGCCGAACCGACCACGGCGCCCAGCAGACCCGCCAGTTCGGGCTGGGTCGAATCCCCCTTGGTGAACAGGGTCGTGTTGACGTGGGCCCGCACCGCGCCCGAGGCCTTCATCTGGTCCAGCCAGGCCATCTGCTCATTGCTGACGCGACGCTGATCCTCGGGCACGGCCCGGGAAATCTCGCCCTTCAGATAGAGGTCGGCGTTGTCCGACAGGGGCGCGGTGACCGGCACGGTCTGGCCCAGCAGGCTGGGCTGACGCGCGATCATGCCCGACGCCTGGAACTTCAGCTCGGACGAGAACAGGGCCTTCATGGCCGCCGCCTTCGAGCCCTGTGCATCATCCTGGACGCCCATACGGCGCAACTGCTGCTCGGCGACGATCTGCTCGAAATTGGCGCCCTGCGGATAACCGCGGTCGATCCGCGCCGGGTCCATATAGACCGGCAGGGTGACGCTGTGAGCGTAGAAGGCGGTGCGGCCCTGCATGATGATGCTGCCCAGCAGGATCACCAGGAAGATCAGGGCGAAGCCGATGGCCGCGCGGCCATACCACTTGAAGCGGGTCTCGCGTGCGTAGCGGCCGCGCAGGCGGGCCTGCAGGCGCTGGGTGCGCGGGCTGACGGCGCTCGGGTTCTGGGCGGCGTCAGTCATACTGTTCCCGATAGGCTTGCACGATGCGCATGGCGACAATGTTGAGCAGCAGGGTGACCACGAACAGGGTCAGGCCCAGACCGAAGGCGGCCAGCGTCTTCGGGCTGTTGAACTCCTGGTCCCCGGTCAGCAGGGTGACGATCTGCACCGTGACGGTCGTGACCGTGTCCAGCGGGTTGAGCGTCAGCTTGGCGGCCAGACCGGCGGCCATGGTCACGATCATGGTCTCGCCGATGGCGCGCGACACCGCCAGCAGGAAGGCCCCGGCGATGCCCGGCAGGGCGGCGGGAAGCAGCACCTTCTTGACCGTTTCCGACTTGGTCGCGCCCATGGCGTAGGAGCCGTCGCGCAGGGACTGCGGAACGGCGTTCATGATGTCGTCCGACAGGGAGCTGACGAAGGGGATGAGCATGATGCCCATGACCGCGCCGGCCACCAGGGCCATCTGGTTCTGCACCAGCAGCAGGTATTGCCCCACCCCGTCCAGCGGTCCGCCGGCCAGCCAGCCGCCGATGGTGTTGAAGAAGACGCGGAAGGCTGGCCCCACCGTCAGGGCGGCAAAGAAGCCGTAGACCACGGTCGGAACCCCGGCCAGAACCTCAAGCAGCGGCTTGACCACGGCGCGGGTGCGACGCCCGGCGTATTCCGACAGATAGATGGCCGAGAACAGGCCGATCGGACCCGCCACCAGCATGGCGATCAGCATGATCAGGAAGGTGCCGGCGAACAGGGGCACGGCCCCGAAGGCGCCCGACGAGCCGATCTGATCGGCGCGGATCGCCATCTGCGGGCTCCACTTGGTTCCGAACAGGAACTCGGTGACCGGCACCGTGGCGAAGAAGCGAAGGCTGTCCCACACCAGGGAGAAGATGATGCCCACGGTGGTCAGCACCGCAACCGCCGAACAGGCGAACAGGACGACGCTGATCCAGCCCTCGACCTTGTTGCGGGCGCGCAGGTCGGGACGAATGCGGACGAAGACGAAGACGCCGCCCAGGACGGCCGCGATCAGGGCCGCAACGCCGCCGCCCCAGCTCAGGGCGGAGGAGATACGGTGGGCGCGACGGCCCTCGGCCGGCAGTTCCTCAGCGTAGGGGGCGGGCCAGATCTGCTGGGCCTCAAGGCCGTCGCCGATGCGGCGCGCGTCCGAGAAGAAGGCCTCGCGACGGAAGGGCTCCAGTTGCGTGACGCTCTCAGGCGCGCCGGCGGCCAGCATCTGGCGCTCCAGCGGCGCAGAGAAGATCGAGGCGGCGGCCAGCACGACCAGGGCGGGCACGCCGACCCAGATCAGGGCGTAGAGGCCATGCTGTCCCGGGCGCGAATGGGCTCTGACGCCCTTGCTGCGACGCACGGCCAGGCTGCGTCCGCCCAGATAGGCGAGCACCGAAAAGCCGATCAGCAGTAACAGGAAAATCCAGATCATCCGGGTCCGTGCACGCGTGAATCATTAACGTGCCGGGTCCGGCGCGTTTCGGCCGGGAAACTGCCTGCGATTGGCGAGCGGATTAAGACGGGCGCGTGACAGTTCTGTTACGGCGCACATCCTTCATGTCGCAGGGCCTTCACGTCGCCGGGTCAGCATCACGCGCCGAAGCCAGCGGGAAGCTGGCGGCGAAGATCGCTCCCTGGCCCAGCGCGCTGTCCACGGTCAGGCCGCCGCGGTGGCGGATGATGATGTGACGCACGATGGCCAGTCCCAGTCCCGTGCCCTGACGCTCGCCGCTCTTCTGGCCCTCCACGCGATAGAAGCGCTCGGTCAGGCGCGGCAGATGCTCGCGCGCCATGCCGGGTCCGTGGTCACGCACAGTGACGACCGCATACTTCTGCCCCGCCTCGCGGTCCGGCGTGACCAGCGACAGGCGCGTGCCCTCGGGCATCCGCGCGGCCATGGCTTCATCCAGGGTCCGGTCACGATTGATCGACAGTTCAACGACGCCGCCGTGACTGGAGTACTTCAAGGCGTTGTCGATCAGATTTTGAATGACCTGAACGATCTCGTCCCGGTCGCCGGTGACCGTCGCCCCGCCCTGCCCCAGGTCGGCCTTGATGGTCACGCCGCGCTCACGCGAGATGACGCTGACGGCGTCCACCACGTCCGAAGCCGCCCGCGCCAGGTCGACCCGGCCCAGGGGCGCAATGTGCTCGTTCAGCTCGATCCGGCTCAGCGACAGCAGATCGGCGACCAGCCGCCCCATGCGGTCGGCCTGGATGGCCATGATGTCGAGAAACTTGTCGCGCGCCTTGGGGTCGTCCTTGGCGTGGCCCTTCAGGGTTTCGATGAAGCCCGACAGCGAGGCCAGGGGCGTGCGCAGTTCGTGGCTGGCGTTGGCCAGGAAGTCGACGCGCATCATTTCCATGCGGCGGGCGTCGGTCTCGTCGCGCAAGGCCAGCAGGGCCAGGGCGCCCGCGCCCCACAGATGGGCGTCCCGCTCGGGCAGGGGCCGGATGAAGGCCCTCCAGTGCCGCTCCTGGGCGCCGCCGCCGACATAGTCGACCGTGCTGCTGAAATCGCCGAACAGGGCCTCGTCCACCGCCTCCAGCACCTTGGGGTCGCGGATCACCGAGACCAGCAGCCCCCCGCCCGTCCCGTTCAAACGAAACAGTTCGCGCGCGGCGGCGTTGGCCAGGGCGATCCGCCGCCCGGCGATATCGTCGGCTTCGCCGCCGCTGATGATCAGGATCGGATCGCCCAGGGCTTCAAAGACATCACCCAGCAGCGCGCCGTCGGGGACCAGATCGACCGGCCCGCCGCGGTCCAGTTCACCGATGCTGACCAGGGCCGGAGGACGGCGATTGACCAGCCATGTCGCCGCCGCGACAGCCACGGCGCCCGCCGCCAGCCAGCCTGACAGCTCTGGCTTCATCACCGCCAGCACCGCCATGACCAGAATCGCCACGCCGCCGCTGGCGCCGGCGGTCCAGAGCCGGGACGAGGCGGTCGGCGCGACCGGCGAAGGCGAATGCTCGTACGGCATGAAGATCGACGTTATCTCATTATTCAGCCACTCACCCTATGATGGTCGCGACTCGAAAGGCGACCAGCAGGGCGAAGATTCTCGCGCATAGCGTAGTTTGTTCACCGATTTGCGGCAGTCTTTTCGACGGGTTGGAGGGGCTTGTGACGTGAATACGATCCTGAACTGCCTGGTTCAGCAACATGACTGGCGAATCCTCCCGTTCGCCCTGCTCGTGTCCGTGTTCAGCCTGCTGATCGCCCTCTCCCTGTTCGACCGCGCCCACAACGTCGCGCGACGTTCGCGGCGCGCCTACCTGATCGCCGCGCCTCTGGTGGCCGGGCTTGGCGTCTGGAGCACCCATTTCATCGCCATGAAGGCCTACGACGCCGGCGTGCCGATGCGCTACGACATATCGGAAACGGTGGTCTCGCTCGGCGTCGTCGTCATCGCCTTCTATGTCGCCATGCAACTGGCCCTCGCGGAAAGCAGTCGGGTCAGTCGCATCGTGGCGAGCCTGACCTGCGGCCTGGGCGTCGCCGCCATGCATTTCATGGGCATGGCGGGATTGCGCCTGTCCGGCGCCACGCTGTCTTGGAACGCCCCTATGGTCATGGTCGCAGTTCTCGGCGGCCTGCTGCTGGTCAGCGCCGTCGCCCTCCTGCCCTGGCGCAGCGGCGCCAAACGGGTTGTCGCCGCCACGGTCCTGGGCGCCGCCAGCGTCTGCTGGCTTCATTTCGTCGCCATGAGCGCGGTGACCGTCACGCCCACGCCCGGCATCCTCCTGCCCGCCGCGGCCGCCGCCGAGACGACCCTGACCTTGTGGATCGGCGCCAGCGTCGCCCTGTTGGCCATCATCGCCGCCTTCCTGACCGGCATGGTCTGGTGGTCGCGACACAGCGCCCTGGGTCAACTGCGCGAAGCCATCGAGGCCATGCCGGACGGCCTGGGCTTCTATGACGCCGACGACCGCCTGGCGATCTGGAACAAGCGCTACAGCGAGATCAATCCCGAGGTGACCGCCGCGCTCAAGGTCGGCGTCACCTTCCGTGAAGTCCTGATGGCAGGCATCAACGCCGGCCTCTATCCCGCCGCTCTGGGGCGGGAAAACGCATGGATCGCCGAACGCATGGCCAACCGCCGTCGCCCCATGGGTGCGATGGAGCAGCAGATCGGCGGGCGCTGGCTGCGCGTTCAGGACCGCAAGACCGCTGAGGGCGGCACGGTCACCGTCTGCTCCGACATCAGCGACATGAAGCGCGACGCGCAGGCCCTGGCCGAGGCCCGGGACGCCGCCGACGCCGCCAACCGGGCCAAGAGCCAGTTCCTGGCCAATATGAGCCATGAGATCCGCACCCCCCTGAACGGAGTCATCGGCGTGGCCCAGGCCCTGGCCCGGACCGACCTGACGCAACAGCAACGCGAAATGCTGGACCTGATCCATTCGTCCAGCCGCACGCTTCAAACCCTGCTCAGCGACATCCTCGACCTGGCCCGCGTCGAGTCCGGTCGCCTGGAACTGGGCGACGAACCCTTCGACCTGACCAAGGCCGTCGAAGAGGCGGGCAAGCTCTACGCCGCCGCCGCCCGCGACAAGGGCTTGCAGTTCTTCGTCGAGGTCGCGCCCGAGGCCCGCATCTGGATGCACGGCGACCCCGTGCGCCTGAAGCAGATCCTGACCAATCTGGTCTCCAACGCCGTCAAGTTCACCGCATCGGGCTTCGTCAGCCTAACCGTCGACGCCGCGCCGCAAGGTCTGCGCTTCGTGGTTCAGGACACCGGCATCGGCTTCGACGCCGAAACGCGCGAACGCCTGTTCAGCCGCTTCGAACAGGCCGACGGCGACATCACCCGTCGTTTCGGCGGCTCGGGCCTGGGCCTGGCCATCAGTCAGGAACTGGCCGCCATGATGGGCGGCGGGCTGGACTGCGAGAGCGAGCCGGGCGGCGGCGCCGCCTTCATCCTGACCCTGCCGCTGCGCCGCGCGGAAGCCCCCGCCGCTCCTACTCTGACCGTCGCCCCGACGGACACGATCTTCGCCGAGACGCGCCGACTGCGCATCCTGGTCGCCGACGACCACCCCACCAACCGGCGTGTGGTCGAACTCATCCTGGATCAGGAAGCCGTCGATCTTGTCTCGGTCGAGGACGGCGCCCAGGCGGTCGAGGCCTGCCGCGCCTCGGTCTTCGATCTGGTGCTGATGGACATGCAGATGCCGGTGATGGACGGCCTGACCGCCACCCGCGAGATCCGCCTGCACGAAGTCGCCATGGGCATGCCGCGCACGCCCATCGTCATGCTGACCGCCAACGCCCTGCCCGAACATATCACGGCGGGGACCGAGGCCGGGGCCGACCGGCATCTGGCCAAGCCCTTCAGCGTCGAGGTCCTGCTGGCCATGGTGGCCGAGCTGACCTCGGACGCGCCTCAGGCCGCGGTTCAGGCGGCCTGAGGGTCTTCTCTTCCTATTCGTAGCCGTGAGCGGCTTCGTTGATGACCTGGCTGGGCATGGACGAGAAGTCCACGCTCAGCGGCCGCGCGGCCTTGGACTGGAAGGTCTTGATGACGTGCTCCAGTCGACGGCGCACTTCGCGTTCGGCCTCGGTCGATCCGTCCAACGCCAGGGGGGCCAGACAGAAGTCGATGATGGCCTGGGGTCTGCTCAGCGGTTCCATGTCATTTCCTTTCCTGTGAAGCGTGGAACTCAGGCGGCGTGGAACTGGGCCGTCTCGGTCGAGTCCTTCAAGGCCGTGGTCGAGGACTGGCCGTTCGAGATGACCGTGGCGACCTGATCGAAGTAGCCGGTGCCGACTTCGCGCTGGTGACGGGTGGCGGTGTAGCCCGCCGCCTCGTTCGAGAACTCGCGCTGCTGCAGCTCGGAATAGGCCGCCATGCCGCGATCGCGATAGCCGTCGGCCAGCTCGAACATGGAGTTGTTCAGGCTGTGGAAGCCCGCTAGGGTCACGAACTGGAACTTGTAGCCCATGGCCCCAAGCTCGCGCTGGAACTTGGCGATCGTGGCGTCGTCCAGCTTGGCCTTCCAGTTGAAGGAGGGCGAGCAGTTGTAGGCCATCAGCTTGCCCGGGTGCTTCTTCTGGATCGCCTCGGCGAACTTCTTGGCGTCGTCCAGATCGGGGTGCGAGGTCTCCCACCACAGCAGGTCGGCGATGTTGGCGTACGAAAGTCCGCGCGCAATGCAGTGGTCAAGACCCGTGCCTTCCTTCAGGCGGAAGAAGCCCTCTGGCGTGCGGTTGTCGCGGTCGATGAAGGGCTGGTCGCGTTCATCGATGTCCGAAGTGATCAGTTGGGCGCTCTCGGCGTCGGTGCGGGCGACGGTGATGGTCGGCGTGCCCATGACGTCGGCGGCCAGACGGGCGGCGACCAGATTGCGCTCATGCGCCTGGGTCGGGATCAGAACCTTGCCGCCCAGGTGGCCGCACTTCTTCTCGGACGCCAGCTGGTCCTCGAAATGGACGCCCGCGGCGCCCGCCTCGATGAAGGCCTTCATGATCTCGAAGCTGTTCAGCGGCCCGCCGAAGCCGGCCTCGGCGTCGGCGACGATGGGGGCGAACCAGTCCCGTTTCGCGCCGCCCTCGGCGTGTTCGATCTGGTCGGCGCGCTGCAGGGTGCGGTTGATGCGGCGGCACAGTTCCGGCGCGGCGTTGGCCGGATACAGCGACTGGTCCGGGTACATGGCGCTGGCCGTATTGGCGTCGGCCGCGACCTGCCAGCCCGACAGGTAGATGGCCTTCAGACCCGCGCGGACCATCTGCATCGCCTGATTGCCGGTCACGGCGCCCAGGGCGTTGATGAAGGGCTCGTCGTGCAGCAGCTCCCACAGGCGGTTGGCGCCCCTCTCGGCCAGGGTGTGGGTGATCGGCACCGAACCGCGCAGACGCAGAACGTCCTCCGGCGTATAGGGGCGTTCGATGCCGTCGAAACGGCCGGCGGGCGAAGGAACCAGATCGGCGAAGGTCGTCATGTTCGTCTCGGCTTTTGAAGGGCGCGGTCATGCCGCCGCTGCCGAAACCAGAACACGCCTCCGTCATGATTGACACAGCACGAGCCACAGCTTTCAAGTCAAACAGTCATATCGTGACACTTGCCAATCAGTCATATCGTGACATCATCGCGTCATGAACGCCGCCGCTGATCGCAAACTCTTCCTCGGTGGCCGCCTGAAACGGCTGCGGCGCGATCTCGGCCTGTCGCAGACGGCCATGGCCGGCGATCTGGGCGTTTCGCCCTCCTACCTGAACCATATCGAGCGCAATCAGCGCCCCGTCTCGGCCCAGCTGCTGCTGCGTCTGGCCGAGACCTATGACGTCGACCTGCGCAACCTCGGCCAGTCCGGCGGCCCAGCCTCCGAGGCCGAACTGGCCGAAGCCTTCGCAGACCCCCTTTTCCAGGGACTGGCCGTGCCGCGCCATGAGATCGTGCAACTGGCCGAGGACCAACCCGCCGCCGCCGACGCCATCCTGAGGCTCTACCGCGCCTTCTCCGACCGCCGCGTGCGCGACCGGGCCGAGGCCGAGGTCGCCGGCGCCGCCTCCCCCGCCGACAGCCCGTCGGAATGGGTGCGCGAATACATCCAGAGCCGCCACAACCACGTCCCGGAGCTCGACGCCCTCGGCGAGGCCCTGCACGACGTCCTCAGGGCTGAAGCGTCTTCGCCGGACGAGAGCGTCGAGGCCCTGGCCCGCGCCCGCCTGTTCGCCCGGCACGGCCTGACGGTGCGCACCCTGCCCGCCGAGGTCATGGTCGAATGGACCCGCCGCTTCGACCCACACCGGGGCCGCCTGCTGCTGTCCGACACCCTCGGCCCGTCATCGCGCGCCTTCGCTGTCGCCAGCCAGCTGGCCCTGATGGAGCACGGGGCCGAGCTTCAGGCCCTGACCGAGGCGGCGAATACGCCCGACGCCCCGACCCGAAACCTGCTCAAGACCTCCCTGACCAACAGCCTGGCCGCCGCCATCCTCATGCCCTACGCCGCCTTCCAGCGCACGGCGGAGGAGACCGGCTATGATCTGGCCCGGCTGCAGGCCCGCTTCGGCGTCGGCTTCGAGCAGGCCGCACACCGGCTCACCACGCTCTCACGACCCACGGCCAGAGGCGTGCCCTTCTTCCTGATGCGGGTGGATCAGGCGGGCAATGTGTCGAAACGCTATGCCTCCGGCGCCTTTCCCTTCTCGCGCTTCGGCGGGGCCTGCCCGCGCTGGCGACTGCACTCGGCCTTCCGCACGCCGGGCCGCATCGTCACCCAGATCATTGAGACGCCTGATGGATCGCGCTGGTTCACCCTGGCCCGCACCGTCGACCGTCAGGGCCAGGACGCCTTCACCGAGGGTCAGGACCTGGCCATCGGCCTGGGCTGCGAGCTGAAACACGCTCACCGCCTCATCTACGCCCGCGGCCTCGACCTGCAAAAGCCCGAGGTCACCCCCATCGGCCCTGCCTGCCGCCTGTGCGAACGCCATCCCTGCGCCGAACGCGCTGCGCCGCCGGTCGGACGCGCGCTGACGGTGGACGACTGGTCGAAGTCGGTCAGCCCCTACCCCTTCGCCTGACGCTTCAGTGCGCCAGCAGGAGGGCCACCGGACTTTCGGTGATCAGGGTCTGGGTCACCCCGCCGAAGATCCACTGACGCATCCGCGCATGACCCCAGGCGCCGCTGACGATGACGCCGGCCTTCATCTCGGCGGCGCAGTCCAGCAGGCGGCGGCCCGCCGAGCGGTCGTCATGGGCGCGGGCCTCGCCCTCCGCCTTGACGCCGTGCCGCTTCAGCCAGGCCGCCACGTCGGCGGTGCGCAGCCGGGCGCCGTCCATGTCCTCGGGATCGCACAGCTCGACCACGCGCACGCTTTCGGCCTCGCGCAGCAGGGGGATGGCCGCCACCGCAGCCAGGCGGCTCTCGCGGCTGTCGGTCCAGGCCAGCAGCACCGGCGCACCCGCCACCGACCGCGCCGGGTTGGGCGGCATGATCAGCACCGAACGCCCCGCCCGCATGGCCAGGTCGGACGGAATGGGCGAGCGCCAGCCGCTGGCGTTGGCGGAATCTCGCCCCACAATCAGCACGTCGGCGGCGCGGGCGTGCTTGACCAGAAGGCTGGTCGGGTCGCCTACGTCGGCGCGCCATTCGCAAGACAGGCCCGCCTTGGTCGCAATCTCGCGGAAGCGAGCCTCGGCGCCCTTCAGCGCGCTCTCGGCCCGCTCGTGCTGGGCGGTCAGCACCTCGCCTAGCAGAATTCCCGCCCCGTAGGCGTCGGCCATCGGCGTCTCCGGCGCGCAGGCCGAGACCCCGATCAGATGAGCGCCGTGCGTCTTGGCCAGGCTGGCGGCCTGCTCGATCCGCTGAATGTTGTCGGGCTCGTCGTCGACGTAGACGATAAGGCTGGACCAGGTCATGGCGACCTCCTCTCGTTCCAGAAGGATAGAACGCCTGAGCTGAAGTTCGGTCCTTGATCCCGATCAAATAACAGCGATCAGATCAGCACGACCTTGCCGTTCTCGACCCGATGCGGAACCCCAGTCCTGCGGAACAGGTCGGCGATCTCGGCCGCCGGATCGACCGCGCCCTGATCCAGCATCCGCCCAATAGTCTGCGCCAGCGACGGATCACCCGACGCCCGCGTCAGGGCCTCCAGCCATTCGGCGCGGCTCAGGACGCCGTCCTTGCGATTGACCGCCAGCACCGGACGCAGGAAGTCGAACCAGTCGCCGCCGTCGCGTCGTTTCTGCGTCCCTTCCGCCGCCATGGCGAAAACGGCCCCGCACGCATAATAGGCCCGGTGCTCGCCCCGGTCGCCAGCCTCGACCACCGACTTGCGGACCAGATCGATGCAGTCGTCCACCTCGGTCTGAAGTTCGGCGCGGGCGTCATAGGCCGGGTCCAGCGCCTTCAGCGCCCGCACCGCCATCAGATCGGCCCCGCCCTCGGTGATCCAGGCGTCGCGGGCGAACTGATAGCGCACCGCCTGCCCCAGCCAGAAGTGCGCGCTCTCATGGCCGATGAACCAGCGCGAGCGTTCCAGCACCTCCTTGCTGGGGTTCAGCACGCCCACACCCTCGAACTTCATGACGATCAGACCGGGCAGGACGCTGCCGCCCATGCTGGACAGGCGCTCGGTCGGACCGTTCCAGCTGACCATGACGGTCGAGGTCTCGCTGCCCACGCCGGGCGCGCCGAGACGCCGCAGGTAGTAGTCGCCGACATGCGGGGCGAAGCTGCGGATCTCCTCGCCGATCCACGGCGGCAGGTTGGGGTCGATGACCGTGGTCAGACCCTCGCCCGGCGTCACCCGCGCCTGCCCCAGCAGGACATAGGAGCGCTCGCCCGTCGTGGTCAGATTGGCCTGCCGCCTGCCGTTGAACAGCACCGGCCCCGCCGTATCGCGCCAGGTGACGGTGGAGGCTCCGCCCTCCAGATCGACGCCGTTCAGGTCGGCAGGCATGGCCTCGGCCGCCTCGACCGACGACAGGGCGAAGACGTCGAACTGACGCGTGGGCAGGGCCACGGCGCCGTCCGAGAAGGTCAGTGTGCCGTATTCCGCCTCCAGATAGACGGCCTTGGGCTTGAGCGAAAAGCGGACGTGACGCGGCACGGGACCGCCGTCCAGACTGCGGATCACGTCATAGTGGCCGCGCCGCTCCATGACGACGCCGGGCGTCTCGACCGTCCACTGCGTGGGCCGCCAGGGCTGACGCACGTCGGTCATCAGGGCCGAGTCCATGAAGGCCCAGACCTGCGCATCCCGGTTAAAGACATAGTCCGCCGTCCACCGGTCGCCGTCGCGCGTGACCTCGACCACCGGCGCAGCGCGCGCGTCCCAGGTTCCCGGCGGCAGGGGCGCGGCGGCGCAGGCGCCCAGCAGGGCCGTGGCCATAACGGTCGAGGCGGCGAAGGCTTTCAGACGCAAAGGTAGAAACTCCGAACTGTTCAGCTTGAGCATAGGCGACAGGGCGCCAGCGTCAGCTTACGGTTTGCTCAGGATTGCGCCCGCTCTAGGGCGCGTCCCGCCGCCGCCAATTCGCCAGCCATGACCGCCTTCAGCCGCTGCGGCGCCTCGATGGTCGCCTGCTCGCCCCAGGTGAACAGGTGCCAGGCCAGTTCGCGCATCCCCGAGGCGCGGAAGCGCACCACGACCGAACCGTCCGGCTGATCCTCGATGGTCTGGGTCGGGTGCCAACGCCAGCCGCGCGCCTCGACCGCGCCCTCGGGGGCGATGCGCAGCACCACCTCCTCGATCTCGTCCTGATAGATGCCGAAGGACTGGCTGGCGAAGGCGGCCAGGTCGAAGTCCGCGGGCGGCCGCGCCGTCCCCTCGCCCGCTTCGACCGAACTCATGCGATCCAGGCGGAAGGTCTGGATACGCCCGCTCTCGCGGTCCGCCGCCACCAGATAGTTGGCGCGCCCGAACATCAGGCCGCAGGGGGCCACGCTGCGGCTGCGCGCCTCGGCCCCGGGCCGAGCGTAGATGAAGCTGAGCGGCCGCTCGGCCAGCACCGCGCCGCGAATCTCGGCCAGCACCGTCTCGTCGGCGGTGGGACGCGGCCCGGCCTGAACGGCGATGGTCTCGGCCCGGACCAGAGCCTCCAGATCAGGGGCCATGCGGTTCAGGGTGGTCGAGCGCATGGCCGCCTTGACCTTGCGCTCCAGCCCCTCCAGCGCCGCCGCCCGCGCAGGCTCGCCCGCCGCGCGCAGAGCGGCGGCGGCCTTGGTCAGCTCCAGCATCTCGGTGGCCGTCGGGGCCTGTTCGAAAGCCGACAGTCCGCCGCGAATGCGCCAGCGCTTGCTCGGCGGATCGCTGATCTCCTCAACCTGCGGGAACAGCATCAGGACCGCGTCGCGCATCCGCTCGGCGGTGCGCCGCCCGACGCGCAACTGCCCGGCCATGTCGTTCAGCGTCAGCCCCTCGGCGCTGGCCGCCATGCCGCGCGCCAGATCGATGACCATCGCCGCCTTGTCGTGCCGCAAGAGACTTCTCCACAGAGATACGTCCGAAACTGACGCAATGCTGTCGCATCCTCTCAACATCAGCAAGAGGCAATCGCTTCAGGAGATCACGACATGGCCTTCGCCCGCACCCCGACGGTCCAAAAGCCCGCCAAGAAGACCTTCGCCGACCGCTACATGATCGTGCCGTGCGAGGCCGAGGGCGACCTGGCCGTCATCTGGGACCGTCAGGAAGAACAGGTCGTGGACGTCATCTCCGCATCGGCCAGCAGCCGCTATTCCGACGAGGACGCCCTGTGGGACGAGTTCCACGCCGCCCCGACCGCAGCAATGCACGACTGGCGCATGGCGGCGTAAGAATCAGCGCAAGGCGGCTTCGTGCGCCGTGACGCGGGCGCGGATCTCGCCGCGCATCCGCTCCAGTTCGCTCGCCTCGATCAGGCGACCGCGCAACACCAGATCGGCGATGCGTCGTGTCGCCGAGACGTCGGTCAGCGGATTGGCCTCCAGAACCAGCAGGTCGGCCGACTTGCCTGCCGCCACCGCACCGTAGCGCTCGCCCTGGTTCAGGAAGCGCGGCCCGTCCACGACCGAGCCCATCAGCGCCTCGCGCGGCGTCAGCCCCAGCTTGACGTACAGCTCCAGCTCGTCGTGCAGCGAGAAGCCCGGATAGTTGAACGAGTTGAGGAAACCCGCGTCCGTCCCGGTCAGGATCACCACGCCCGCATCGCGCAACATGGGCAGGGTGCCCGACGTCACCTCCTTGACGAAATGACGGTCCTCGATCTGCTGCGGCGTGGCCTGGGCCGCGCGCTGGACACGCCAGGCGTAGGTGGCCCGGATGCCCGGCCCGACATAGGCCAGGCCCGCGTCGTGCGAGTGGTCGTCCAGATCCAGATTGGCCAGGGTGGTCGAGCCATAGAGGGTCGGCGACACCGCCGTGCCCAGTTCCCTCAGCCGGGCATAGACCCGCCGCGCCGTCTCGACGTCAAAGGTGTCGGCGTAGCGCCGCATGGTCTGGGCGTAGGTGTATTTGCCCGCCAGATAGTCGGCGGCGATGGCCGCCTCGTCCTTCGAGCCCGCCTTCATGGCGTAGTCGAGGTGTTCGATCGATGACAGGCCCGCCTCGGCGGCCTCCAGCACGGTGATGCTGGCCGGGATGTGGGCCGAGGTCTTCATGCCGCGCTTCTTCGCCTCGCGCACGGCGTAGAGGAAGAGCTCGGGTTTCAGGGTGTTGTCGGTGATCTTGACGAAGTCGACGCGCAGGGCCTGCAGCCGGTCCAGAGCCGCGTCCACGTCCGCCTCGCTGCCGGTCTCGATCACGCCCTTCCACACCGGGGCGATGCCCTCGATCTTGGGACCGGACGTGAAGATGCGCGGGCTGTCGGGCGTCGGCGGGGCGTCGCGCCAGTCCAGCACCTGCTGCGCCAGATCGCCCGCCGCGTCGCGCACCGCGACCACGCCGTTGACGACATAGAGGGGCATCAGCTCGGCGTTTTCCTCGATCAGGGCTTCGCCCCCGCCGAAGTGGACGTGCATGTCCCACAGGCCCGGCATGACATAGCGGTCGCCCAGGTCCGTCGTCCGCGTCGCACGATAGCGGCGGGCCTCGCCTTCCGGCAAAACGGCGACGATGTCCCCGCCGCGCACGGCCACCAGTTGGTCGGGTGTCGTCACGCCCTTCTCGACATCGACCACCGTGGCCGAGGTCAACAGCAGGTCGACCGTCTCGACCGGGGTTTCAACGGCCCTCAGCGGCGCCGTGGCGCAGGCGGACAACAGGGCGGCGGCGGCGACGATCAGGAAGGTGCGCATGGACATCCGCTATAGGCCTCTCATCGCGCCCGGCAAGCGGATCAGGGATAGCGGCGGTTCATCTCGTCCCGGCTGGCGACGCACAGGTCGCGCAGCACGCCCATGTCCACCTGATCCAGCCGCTTGATGTAGAGGCAGGCCACGCTGGTCGCGTGCGGCCCCAGCCGCGCCAGCAGGGCCTCGCTCTCCGGCGCCGAGGCCAGATAGAGGGTTAGAGCCGACTTGCGCGGCGAGAAACCCATGCGCGGCCAGTCGGCTGGCTTCTTCGTCGAGTTGACGTAGGTGTAGCGGCCGAAGCCGACGATGGACGGCCCCCACATGACCGGCGCCTCGCCCGTCACCTCCTGCATCAGAGCGCAGAGAATACGGCCTTCCTCGCGCCGCCGCGCCGGTTCGGCGGCGGAGAGGAAGTCCTCGACCGAGGCGTCGGTGGGCTGGGTCTTCGGCTCAGACATGGGGCGCTTCCACAGCCTCGATGGCCAGTCCCGGCGCCGTCGAACAGGCGGCCAGGGTCCAGTCGCCCTGACTGCGCATCCGCCGCCAGGCCCCGGCGGGCGCCGCGATCTGCCGCTGATCGGGGCCCAGCACCAGAGGCCTCAGCCCCTGATCCGTGACGATCTCCAGCGTCAGCGGCGCGCCCATGTAGAAGGCCCAGATTTCGGTCGCCTCGACCGGACGCCAGTCGTCGGCGTCCTCCGCCGTCAGCAGCCGGTACTCGGTCGCAGCCTCGGACCCGCAGGCCGCCAGCCCCGGATCGCGCGCCATAGGCCGGAAATGCCCGCCCTCGGGATGCGGCGTCAGAGACAGGTTGGCGATGATCTCGTCCGCGCTGAACACGATCTCCCCCTCCTCCGTCATAGCCGCCCTCGTTTCACTGCAGTCGCTTGATGGGACTGTTCGCAGCAGGACTCAACGGCGAGGCACGGAGCCCCCCAAGCGCATAACCCGGTACCATTGGCGACGCCCAGCCTCATCGAACTTGCTAGCGAAAGCCTCGACGCATCCGTCTTCGTACAAAAGCCGACGACCATCCATCGCATGGCGGCTCACCCGGCGATCCCCGCCAGCGTCGGAGACAGCATGATCCACGTCGCTGATAGCTGCCACCCACCCACGCCAATCGCGACGATCAGAGAGCCGCAAAGCCGACAGGCGGATCCAATCTCCGTTCGGCGTCCTTGCATCGTAAATCACGGCGACATGGACGTTGCCTCTGCGGCGGTGGAAGACGCAGCCAGTCTCTACAGCTTCCAGCGACGCATAGGGCACGGAGTATCGCGGCGACAAAAACCCCGGCTGCCGATAGGTCAAACTGCTCGGATACAGAGCCACGCCGCTCCGCGCGTCGTGCAAGAAACTGACGATCACGATAATCGGGACAACGATCAGGCTCCATTTGGCGATCAGTTGCGGGTTCCCCGACCTGGGGATTAGCCACCGCAAAACCAGTGACCAGCCGAGCGTGAACAACATCGACACGACGGCGAAACCGGACGCGAGACTCCACCAGTAAAGCGGCGCCTCGTCCAGTCCGGCACGAAACATCGAGAGTGCGCCAACTTGGCCAACGAAGCCTGCGGCGCCCAGCCCGACAAGCGCTATCAGGCCGACGATGTTGGGGCTATAGCGCGTCCAACTGGCTGGATCATGGATTCGCCTCACAGCGCCTTGACGATCCCCTCGACCATCTTCTTGGCGTCGGCGAACAGCATCATGGTGTTGTCGCGGAAGAAGAGTTCGTTCTCGACGCCCGCATAGCCCGCCGCCATGCCGCGCTTGATGAAGAGGACGGTTCCGGCCTTCTCCACGTCCAGAACCGGCATCCCATAGATGGGCGACTGCGGGTCGGTCTTGGCGGCCGGGTTGGTCACGTCGTTGGCGCCGATGACGAAGGCTACGTCGGCGGAGCTGAACTCACTGTTGATGTCTTCCAGCTCGAACACCTCGTCATAGGGGACATTAGCCTCGGCCAGCAGGACGTTCATGTGGCCCGGCATCCGGCCCGCGACGGGGTGGATGGCGTATTTCACCTCGACGCCCTCTTCCTTGAGGATGTCGGCCATTTCGCGCAGGGCGTGCTGGGCCTGGGCCACGGCCATGCCGTAGCCGGGGACGATGATGACCTTGGACGCGTTCTTCATGATGAAGGCGGCGTCCTCGGCCGAGCCCTGCTTGACGGGGCGCGTCTCGACCACGCCGCCGCCCGCTGCCGCCGCATCGCCGCCGCCGAAGCCGCCCAGGATGACGCTGACGAAGCTGCGGTTCATCCCCTTGCACATGATGTAGCTGAGGATCGCGCCGGACGAGCCCACAAGCGCGCCAGTGATGATCAGAGCGATGTTCTCCAGCGTGAAGCCCAGAGCCGCTGCGGCCCAGCCGGAGTAGGAGTTCAGCATCGACACCACCACCGGCATGTCCGCCCCGCCGATGGGGATGATCAGGGTCGCGCCCAGGATCAGACTGAGGGCGAAGACGCCCCAGAAAGCCCAGATCGCCGTGCCGCCGGTGCCGATCAGCACCCCGATCAGGAAGACCAGAGCCAGAGCCAGGCCGATGTTGATGAGGTGCCGCGCCGGCAGCAGGATCGGCGAACCACTCATGCGACCGTCCAGCTTGGCGAAGGCGATGACCGAGCCGGTGAAGGTGATGGCCCCGATGGCCACGCCCAGGCTCAGCTCGACGATCGACAGGGTCTTGATGCCGCCGCTCGCCGTCATGATGCCGAAGGCGTCGGGCGCATAGACGGCGCCCACCGCCACCAGACAGGCGGCCAGACCGACGAGCGAGTGGAAAGCCGCGACCAGCTGCGGCATGGCCGTCATCGGCACGCGCTTGGCGATCAGGGCCCCGGCCCCGCCGCCGACCACGACGCCGCCGCCGATCAGGGCCAGGGTCAGCAGGTCCAGCGCGCCCGACGTCCCCAGAGTCAGCAGGGTCACGCCGACGGCCAGCGCCATGCCGATCATGCCCAGCGTATTGCCGCGCCGGCTGGTCTCCGGGCTGGACAGGCCCCGAAGGGAGAGGATGAACAGGACCCCCGCGGCCAGATAGGCCAGCGCGGCTATGGATGCGTTCATCAGATCCCCTCCCCCGAGGTCATGTTCAGTCAGGCGTTAAGTCAGAAGACGTTGACGACCGCCGGCTTGGCCGGGTCGTTGGTGCCGGCGGCGGTGGCTGCGCCGTTCTTGACGACGGCCACGCCGACGCCGCCCTGGCCGCCCGTCTTGGTCACGGTGCAGCTGCCGTTGTCGCTGGGCAGACGCCCGGCCATGCGGCCCGTGCCGGTGTGGTTGATGCGGTTCATGTGGATGCCGCGAATGGTCACCGGGGCGAACTGGCACTGCAGCGTCCAGCTGGCGCCCTGCGGCGCGGCGACCGACCAATGCAGGCCGCCGTAGGGGTTCTTGCCCACTTCTTCGGTGTGCTGGGCCAAGGCGGCGCCCGATGCGGCGACGGCGGCGGTCAGGGCGGCGGCGAAAATCAGGGAGGTCTTCATCACGGTTACTCTCAGCGTTTGGTCAGGCTTTGGGTGCGGGTCAGTCGCCACAGCGCGGCGGCGATGAACAGCGGCCCCAGAAATATCATGGCCCAGTCGAAGACGGTCATCTCGCGGTTCTGGATGACGATGCGCGTGAGGACGGCGGCGAAGACCAGGACCACGCCGCAGTCCTGAAACCGCAGCCGACCAATGGGGTCCTTCACCCGCACCCAGCTCCAGATCCACAGGGCCACGCCCAGACCGGTGACGGCCCAGGAGACATAAAAAGCGAACAGGGCAGGCGAGAAAATCACGAGGCCTTGGGCCTTTCCTTCTTCTTGTACATGGCCAGCATCCGTCGCGTGACCATGAAGCCGCCGAAGATGTTGACGCTGGCCAGGGTCACGGCGACCACGCCCGCGCCCTTGGCGATCCAGGCGTTCGGCCCGCCCGCCTGGGCGCTCATCGCCGCAGCCGCGATCAGGCCGCCGACAATGATGACGCTGGAAATGGCGTTGGTCACGGCCATCAGCGGCGTATGCAGGGCGGGCGTCACGCTCCACACCACATAATAGCCGACGAAGATCGCCAGCACGAAGATGGCCAGGCGGAAGACAGTAGGATCAACGTGTTCCATCAGCCCTTCACTCCTTCATGCACCACGGCCCCGCCGTGGGTGACGACGGCGGCCTTGAGGATTTCGTCTTCCAGATCCAGCGCCACGGCGCCGTCCTTGATCATCAACCCGAGGAAGGCGACCAGGTTGCGCGCATAGAGGGCGCTGGCGTCTGCCGCGATGCGGCCCGGCAGGTTGGTCCAGCCGACGATCTTTACGCCGTTGGCCGTGGTCACGATCTCGCCGGGCCTGGAGCCCTCGACATTGCCGCCCGCCTCGACCGCCAGATCGATCAGGACCGAGCCGGGCTTCATCGAAGCCACCTGTTCGGCGCTGACCAGCACCGGCGCCGCGCGGCCGGGGATCAGGGCCGTGGTGATGACGATGTCCTGCTTCTTGATATGCTCGCCGGTCAGGACAGCCTGCTTGGCCTGATACTCAGGGCTCATCGGCTTGGCGTAGCCGCCCGCCGTCTGGGCGTTCTTGAACTCTTCGTCCTCGACCGCCAGGAACTTGGCGCCCAGGCTCTCGACCTGTTCCTTGGTGGCCGGGCGCACATCGGTGGCGGTGACCACCGCGCCGAGCCGCCGCGCCGTGGCGATGGCCTGCAGACCCGCCACGCCCACGCCCATGACGAAGACCTTGGCGGCGGCGACGGTGCCCGCCGCCGTCATCATCATCGGGAAGCCCTTGCCAAAGGCGTAGGCCGCCTCGATCACCGCGCGATAGCCGGCCAGATTGGCCTGGGACGACAGCACGTCCATGACCTGGGCGCGGGTGATGCGCGGCACGAATTCCATGGCGAAGGCGGTGACGTTGGCGCCCTTCAGCGCCTCGACCGTATCCTTTTCACGATAGGCGTCCAGCATGGCGACGACCACGGCGCCGGGCTTGAGCGCGCTGGTCTCCTGCGCCGTCGGGCCGCGCACCTTCAGCACGATGTCGGCGCCTTCCAGCACCGCGCGGGTGTCGGGCTTCACCGTGGCCCCGGCCTCGGCGTAGTCGGCGTCAGGAATGGACGAGCCGAGCCCTGTCCCGGCCTCGACCGAAACGGTCGCGCCCAGGGCGATCAGCTTCTTCACCGTCTCCGGCGTTACAGCGCAACGCGTCTCGCCTTCACGGCGCTCGCGGGTCACGGCGATGGCGACAGCCAAGCGAATCCCTCCCAAGTCCCCCAGAACCGGAACGTTAGGACGAAGCCAAAGCGGGCGTCAAAGCGCAAATTGCCCCCTCGCCTGACAGTTTGTTGCAGCGCGAGAGAAAATTAGCCCCGCAGACGCAAGTTTCGACCTTTTCCCGCGCGCCGCCAGACATGAAAAAGCCCGCCGAACGCGTGTCCGACGGGCCTTTCAGATTTCACTGCGCCGCGAGCGCGGCGCCGAACTCAGTGCGCGGGCTTGGAACGCAGGGCGAAGAAGCCCGCCACGAACACCACCACGCCGCTGATGGCGCCGGCCACGAAGCCCGCGCCCACGGCGAACCAGACCGTCAGCAGGACCAGGATCGCAGCCGTCAGCAGCGAGCCCCACTTGGCCATGAATTTGAACAGCTCCCAGGTCGAGACCTGCTCCGAGATTTCCATCGAGCCGTGCACATAGGCGTGTTCGGCATTGTCTGCGTGCTGGTCGGCCATTCCGGTCTTCCGAAAAAGAGTCAAGATTTCGACGGCTCTTATAGCGGTCGGGGCGCGAGGCTCAAGACCTGAGCACACGCGGTCCAGCTTGTCGCGTTGACGCCGTCCGATCAGCGTTCATGATGCGAGTGCGAACGTCTTGCCGGACCCAGGAGCTCCCATGCCTTCCTCGACCGTTCTCGTCGCCACCGACCTGACCGCGCGCAGCGACCGTCCGTTGGATCGCGCCGCCCTGCTGGCCGATCAGATCGGCGCCGGCGTCACCGTCGCTCATGTCATCGAAGGCCCCGGCTTCGACCGCGAGCAGGACGCAGAGGTGCTTCGCGCCATCCGGGCCTCGTTGCCGCCCGCCTTGGCGAAAGCGGCCGTTGTGTCGGACCACGGCGCCGCACCCACGGTTCTGGCCGAGCTGGCGAACAGCGAGAAAGCGGCCGCCATCGTCACCGGAACCGGCCGCTATAACGGGTTGAGCGACTTCTTCCTGGGCACGGCGGTGGACCATCTGGTGCGCCACGCCGAGCAGCCAGTGCTGGTGGTGAAGCGACGTGCGAGCGGCCCCTATCGCTCGATCCTGGTAGCCACCGACTATTCCGAAGGCGCCCTGCAGGCCTTCCAGACGGCGCTGCAGCTGTTCCCCGACGCTACGTTTGAACTGGTCAACGCCTACAGCGTGCCCTTCGAGACGCGCGCGCCCTCGGCCGACATCACCGAAGCGGCCCGCGAAGAGGCCGAGGCCGGGATGGCCGCCTTCGTCGCCCGCGCCGCCCCGCCTAAGCCCGACGCCGTCCGCACCCTCGTCGCCAAGGGCGACGCCCAGACAGTGATCGAGCAGCGCGTCATCAGGGACGCCCCCGATCTGGTCGTCATCGGCTCGCACGGCCGCAGCGGCTGGGTGCAGGCGACCCTGGGCAGTCAGGCGTCAAACCTGCTGAAACGCCTGCCGTCCGACATTCTCGTAGTGCGTCAGACCCGGGACTGAATCAGCCCAGGGCCTCGAACTGATCGACCAGACGCTCCAGCCGCTTCGTGCCGATGGTCCAGAAGGCCGGGTCACGCGGGTTCAGGCCGAAGGGCTTCAGCGCCTCGACATAGGTGTGCGCCCCGCCGCCAGCCAACAGGTCGCGATAGAGGGGCGTGAAGGCCGTCGGGTCCTTGGCCCTCGTCTCCATCAGGGCCGCGACCAGCAGGTCGCCGAAGGCGTAGGCGTAGACATAGAAGGGCGAGTGGACGAAGTGGCTGACATAGGCCCACCAGTTCTCGTAGCCGGGGTTCAGCGTCACCGCCGGGCCGAGGCTGGCGCCCAGCTCCTCCATCCAGATCTCGCCGATGCGCTCGACCGGGACCTCGCCATTGGCCCGTTCGTCGTGGAAGCGGGTCTCGAAGCGGTGGAAGGCGATCTGGCGCACCACCGTGTTCAGGCCGTCCTCGATGCGACCGGCCAGCAGGGCGCGCTGATCCTGCGGCGTCGCCTCGGCCAGCAGGCGATCGAAGGTCAGCCCCTCGGCGAAGATGGAGGCGGTTTCGGCCAGGGTCAGCGGCGTGTCGGCCAGGAGCGAGCCTTGCGCCGCCGCCAGGGTCTGATGCACCCCATGGCCCAGTTCGTGTGCCAGGGTCAGCAGGTCGCGCCGCTCGCCCATCCAGTTCAGGAAGACATAGGGGTGGCGATCCGCCGTCACCGGGTGAGCATAGGCGCCCGACTGCTTGCCCGGCCGCGCACGCGCATCGATCCACGGCCGGTCGAAGAACCAGCCGGCGCGCTCGGCGAAGTCGCCGCCAAGATCCGCGAAGCTGGCCAGAACCACCTCGCGCGCCTGCGCCCATTCATAGGTGCGCGGCGGCGTCGCCTCGATCGGGGCGTTGCGGTCCCAGTGGTCCAGCGCCGTCTTGCCCATGGCCTTGGCCTTGAGCGCGTAATAGCGGTGCGAGATGCGCGGATAGGCTTCGGCCACCGCCTCGGCCATGGCGTCCACGCTTTCGCCGTCGACCTCGTTGCCCAGGTGGCGACTGTCGGCGGGGCGCTTGAAGCCGCGCCACTTGTCCTCCAGCGCCTTGTCGGCGGCGACGGTGTTCAGGACCATGGCCATGGTCTGGGCCTTGTCGGCGAAGGCTTTGGTCAGGCCCTCGGCGGCTGAGGCGCGCTTGGCGCCGTCGGCGTCGCTGAGGCGGTTCAGGGCTTCGGACAGGGTCAGGCTCTCGCCGTCAGCCTCGGCCCGCAGCGCCGCCAGGGTCTCGTCGAACAGGCGCGGCCACTGGGCCTGAATGGGACCGCGCTCGGCGATGAAGGTTTCCAGTTCGCTCGACAGCTCGTGCGGCTTCATCGCCCGCACCCGGCGCAGCCAGGCCGACCAGCGCGCGGCGACGGGATGGGCGGCCAGGGCGGCCGCGATCTCGGCCTCGTCCAGTTGGTTGATCTCCAGCGTCAGCCAGACGGTCGGGGTGGCGATGACCGTCATCTTCTCGCGGATGTTGGCCTCGAAACCCTGCGCGCCCGCATCGTCGCGCGCCGTCGAGGCCGCCAGGAAGGCGTAGGCGCCCAGACCGCCCATGACGTCCGCCGCCTGTTCGTACAGGGTGATGGCCTGATCCAGCGCCGCGCCCAGGGCCGCCGCCTCGCTGCGCTGGTCGACCAGTTTGCCCTGGAAGGCGTTCATCTGGTCCACCAGGGCCTTGGCGCGATCGAGGTCGGCGCTGATGCGCGCATCCTCGCGCGAGGCGTAGAGGTCGGACAGGTCCCACAGGGGAGCGTCGGCGAAGTCGGTCGTCTGGACGGGCGCGTTCATGCCCTTGGTTGTGGGGGCGCGGACGGGCGGACGCAAGCGCCTCTCCCTTCCTTCTACCGATGGGAGAAGGTGGCCCGAAGGGTCGGATGAGGGTCGTCGGCCGCCGTCGGCGTAAGCCGCCGCGCCACGGCTGACGCCTACTGAAACCGTAGCCCCTCACCCTTTCGCCTGAACCAATCGCTTCGCTCTTGGAGGCTCAAGCCCTCTCCCGCCGGGAGAGGGAGACCCACCATTTGCCTCGCCGCCCAGTCCGGTCCAACCTGCCGGTGAAGCTGAAGGGGCCACGCCATGACCGACCCGTTCCACGACCAGACCGGCCGCGCCTCTCTGGGCGGCGCGCGGGGGTTGGCCGCCGTTCGTCTCGGCATCGGCCTGATCCAGGGCCTGTTGCTCTATGGGCTGTGGCGCAGCGCCATGCAGCCCGACGCCCTGACCTGGCCCGCGAACAACCCGCCGCTGTTCGCGGCCCTAGCCCTGGCCTGCGCCTTCACGCCCGTCATGCTGCTGGCGGGAGTCGGGCGGTTGTCGATCAGAGCGCTGGCGATCTGGGGCCTGGTCGCCGCCGCCGTCCTGGCCCTGCTGGGCTGGCACGACGCCGCGCAGCAGGCCAGCGACTATTTCCGCCCGCCCTATCTGCGTTTCCCCGTAGTCGCTTTCAGCGCCGCCGCCCTGTTCATCGCCCACCATCTGATCGTTCCGGCCGTCGCGAGCCGCCGATGGATCGCCGACTTCGACGACTATTTCGACACGGCGTGGAAGGCGGGGGTGCAACTGGCCCTGTCGCTGGGCTTCACCGGGGCCTTCTGGCTGCTGCTGTTTCTCGGGGCCGCCCTCTTCCATGTCATCGGCCTCAGCTTCCTGTCGGACCTGATCGGCGAGGAGTGGTTCTCGATCCCCGTCACCTGCCTGGTCTTCGCCGTCGCCGTGCCGTTGACCGACGTGCGCGCCAGCCTGATCCGGGGGGTGAGGACCGTGGCCCTGATGCTGCTGTCCTGGCTGTTGCTGGTCATCACGGTGCTGGTGGCGGGCTTCCTGATCGCCCTGCCCTTCACCGGGCTGGACGGCCTGTGGAAGACGGGCAGCGCCACGGCCCTGGTGCTGTCGGCGGCCGCCGCCCTGATCATCCTGATCAACACCGCCTATCAGGACGGACGCGAGGACAACCTGCCGCCCGTCGTGCTGCGTGTGGCCGTGCGGGTGGCGGCGGTTCTTCTGACGCCGCTGATCCTGATCGCCGTCTGGGGTCTGTCCTTACGCATCGGCCAGCACGGCCTGACGCCGGACCGCATCATCGCCTCGGCCTGCGCCCTGGTCGGCGCCGTCTATGCGGCGGGCTACGGCTGGGCCGCGCTGTCGCCGTTCTGGAAGACGACGGCGTGGATGAAGCCGCTGGAGCGGACCAATGTCGCCGCCGCCGTCCTGACGGTCGGGGTCATCCTGGCCCTGTTCAGCCCCCTGCTGGACCCCGCCCGCCTGTCGGTCGGCGATCAGGTCGCCCGGCTGAAGCGCGGCGCCGTCAGCGCGGCAGACTTCGACTACAGCTTCCTGAGGTGGAATGCGGGCCGAACCGGCCAGCGCGCGCTGGCTGACCTGGCCCGGTCCAGGGACGCCGACATCGCCGCTCGCGCCAAGCGGGCACAGGCGTCCACCTCTCGCTACGACGACGAACGGGCCACGCCGCCGGGCAAGCCCCGGATCACCGCCTGGCCCAAGGGCGCCGTCCTGCCTGAAGGTTTCGAAGCCCCTGTCTCCAGCGGCGACCCGCGCTTCGCCTGCAGCGGGACCGAGGACTGCGTGGCGGTCATGCGCGACATGAACGGCGACGGGCGCGACGAAATCCTGCTGGCCGCGCGGTTCCAGATCACCCTGTTCGCGGCCGAGGCCGATGGCTGGAAACCTCAGGCCGATTACCGCGCCAACGGCTGCGCCGGCCCGCGCACTTCCGACCACCGCGAGCTTCTCAAGTCGCCGGACGTCGCCTCCGTGCCGTCGCCCTGGCCGGACCTGAAGCTGGGCGCAGCCACCGCGCATCGCCAGGCCCGCATCGATTGTCCGCCGATCATCTCGCCCGTTAACCCCTGACTCAGTTCTCCGAAACCCGATCTTCACCCCCTTTGGTCTAGGGTGTGCTCGAAGCGAGCCGATCCCGAGCAACGAGGACGGCCGTTCCGGTGATGATTTAGGGTGTGTTTCACATGGCCAAGACCGTTCTGGTCGTCGACGATGATCCCACGCAGCGCCGCCTGATCCAGGCGGTGCTCGACCGCGAAGGCTATGCCGTCGTCCACGCCGAGAGCGGGGGCGAGGCGATCGACCGCCTGACCAAGGGCGGCGGCGCGGACGTGGTTCTGCTGGATCTCGTCATGCCCGGCCTGTCGGGTCTGGAGACCCTGGCGGAGATCCGCACGGCGGGGGTGCCGGTGCCCGTCATCGTCCTGACGGCCAACGGCGGCATCGAGACCGTGGTCAAGGCCATGCAGGCCGGGGCTCAGGACTTCTTCGTCAAGCCGGTGGGGCCCGAGCGCCTGCTGATCGGGGTGCGCAACGCCCTGCAGCTGACCCAGCTGTCGGCGGAGATCGGCCGTCTGAAGAAACACGTTTCGGGCCGGACCTCGTTCGACGACATCGTCGGCGACAGCCCGCCGATGCGCATGGTCAAGGCTCTGGGCGTGCGCGCCGCCAAGTCCGGCATCCCGGTGCTGATCACTGGCGAAAGCGGCGTAGGTAAAGAAGTCATCGCCCGCGCCCTGCACGGCGCCTCGGACCGGGCCGGCAAGCCCTTCGTGGCCGTCAACTGCGGCGCCCTGCCCGCCAATCTGGTCGAGTCGATCCTGTTCGGCCATGAGAAGGGCAGCTTCACCGGCGCCACCGACAAGCACGCCGGCAAGTTCATGGAGGCCAACGGCGGCACCCTGTTCCTCGACGAGATCGGCGAACTGCCGCTGGACATGCAGGTCAAGCTGCTGCGCGCCCTGCAGGAGGGCGAGATCGACCCGGTCGGATCGAAGCGCGCGGTCAAGGTCGATGTCCGCATCGTCTCGGCCACCAATCGCGATCCGGCCCAGCAGGTCAAGGAAGGCGCCTTCCGCGAAGACCTCTTCTATCGCCTGAACGTCTTCCCGATCGAGGCCCCGGCCCTGCGCGAACGGCGCGAGGACATCCCGGCCCTGGTCGAGCACTTCATCGCCCGCTTCAACGTCGAGGAGGGCAAACGCGTCGCCGGATGCGCCGTCGAGACCATGGCACTGCTGCAGGGCTATGACTGGCCCGGCAACGTGCGCCAACTGGAGAACTCGATCTACCGCGCCTTGGTCCTGGCGGATGCGCCCCTGCTGCAGCCGCACGACTTCCCCGCCATTTCGGGCATCGCCATGCCGCTGAACCCGGTCGTCTCGCACGAGCGCGCCGAGGTTCCGGTCAACGACGCGGGCGGCGAGGCCCAGGCCGACAGCCCGGTGCGCATCATCGACGCGCGCGGCCACGTCCGCACCCTGGAAGAGATCGAACGCGACCTGATCCAGCACGCCATCGAGGTCTATTCCGGCCACATGAGCGAGATCGCCCGACGCCTCGGCATCGGCCGCTCGACCCTGTACCGCAAGGTCCGCGAACAGGGGCTGGAAGAGCAGTTGAAGGAAGCGGGCTGAAGCGGCCTCAGCCCGGCTCATGCCCATAGCGGTTAGGACCCGTCGTGCCTTTCAGGCACAAAAGGACCACTAGGCCGATCAGGCTGGCTATGTAGAGCATATTGTTGGCGAACAGCAGGAAGAAGGGGCCGAGCGCCGCCTCGTCCGACTGCATGAAACGCTCCATCACCCAGGGAAACAGGGTGGCTGCGATCGCGCCGAACACCAGCGGCGGCAGCCCCCACCAGCCGGGTCGCCCCGTGTCATGCAGCCGCCGCGTCACCGCCGCCGCCAGCAAGATCCCCGCCGCGGCGAACACCAACCGCACGGCCCAGAACAGCCCACTCATGTCCGGCATCAGTTCGGCCTCGGGATCGTTGATCCGGATCGAGTATTGGCCAGGCCCCGCCGTCACCGCCACCTGCTCCGGGTTCTCGGCGGCGTAGCGCGTCGCCTCCTCGAAGAAGCCGGACATCGTCGGGATCATGGCCGCCGCCATGCCGACATAGAGCAACACAGCCACGACCAGGGCGTAGGGCCAGAAGCGCCCCCGCGTATCCCGCCCGCGGAAATCCGCCAACCGCCTGAACCCGTCCCATACCGCCGACATTTTCCGGCCCCGCGCACTTCCACTGGAAGCACAAGGTTACGTCAGACGTCTTGACGGGTCATCTGCAATGACGTGCTAGACTATGACCATGAACGACAAACGCGACGGCCAGCCCGCCTCCCTCGCCCCCGCGGACGCAGCGCCGACCGAGACCCCGATCCAGCGCGCCCTGCGTGAAAAGCAGGAAGCCATCGCCGCCCGCCCCAAGCCCCCGCGCGGCGGCCGCTTCCAGCGCGAACAGGCCGCCCGCGTCAGAAGCGGCGCCGTAAGGCCCTGGAGCACCAAGGGCTGAGCTTGAAGCGGACGGGCTGGATTTCGGCTAGAAAGGGTGGTTCGCGGACGTTCCAGAAAGACGCGTCCTCGCCTTTAGCCCAAGTCCGCTCGAACTCCTCGACTGATATTTCTTCGAACTCGACGCCGGCAAACCCGTCTGCAAGCGCGGTATCGCTTAGAGAGGGGCACGCCTTGCCGTTCCTCTCCTCAATAGCGATGCTGTTTCTGGTGAGCGTGGCGTCGGCGAAGACCTCGATAGATCGAGTGGCGGCATCAGCTCGCTCGTTCAGTTCGTGAAGCAGCCAAAGAGGTTCGCCTTCGGGCACATCAGGCTCCGGCCACCCGGCGCGAACGTGTTTCAGACCATTCATCCGATGCGTCAGCGCGATGGCGCGTCAGGATGAGCGGGTTAGGCGCTTCAGCCAATCCTCGGCGGCCCCTGTGGATAGTTCATCGGCGGCCAACCGCCTGACACCGGGCGCATTTCCAACATTCATCGACAAAAACCGTTGTTATCCACATTTGCTAACAATTGTTAAGGACTCGGGCTCCGACCGTATGGCTCCGTGATTCGCATGGAACCCATGGGGGAAGCCGATCGCGCGCTGGACGCTCTGTGGCGAGGCCTTTACGGCCAGCCGCTTCCGCTTCTCGGCGCGCCGGAACTGGCCCTCATGGTCATCATCGAAACCGAGAGGCCCCAATGGCTGCAAGAACCCGCCGACGTCGTTCCGCTTGGTCGCTTTCGCCGTTTGAGGCGCTGCTCCTGACGCTGGCCATCGCCGCCTTGATCGGGGCCTTCCTGTCCATCCTCTGACGGCCGGCCGGGCCTGCGCCTCGTCATCCCCCTTCCCTTCCGACATCCGCTTTTCTTCACCTGCAGCATTGACGCGCGCTCCGCATCGCTACAAATGTAGCGCTACACTTGTAGCGAACGAGAAGGCGGTAGATGAGCAGGATGATCAAAGGGCTGGCGCTGGCCGTTCTGATGACGGCGACCGCCGGATCCCATGCCGCCGCCGCAGACAGCGCCGCCGCTTCCGCCCCGGCGTCACAGGCGCAGATCGCACCCCTGTCCAGCGCCCGTCAGGCCGAGATCGACCGCTACGTCCTGGCCGAGATGGCGCGGCAACGCGCGCCCGGCCTCGCGGTCGGCGTCTATCGCCACGGGGTCCCTGTCCTGATGAAGGGCTATGGTCTGGCCGATGTCGAATGGGGCGCCCCGGTCGCCAGCGACACGCGGATGCAGACCGGCTCCCTCGGCAAGCAGTTCGTCGCCGCCGCGATCCTGAAACTGGCCGAGGAAGGCCGGGTGGATCTCGACGCCCCCGTCGCCCGGTACTTCCCCGAGGCGCCGCGCGGATGGGCCGACGTTACCGTGGCCAATCTGCTGTCGCACACCTCCGGCATCGGCGCCTATGACGGGGACAAACTCACCGGGCCGGGCGGGGCGTTCGACTACCGGAAGGACTTCACCGAGGACCAGCTGGCCGCCGCCATCGCCGCCCTGCCGACGGAGTTCGAGCCCGGGACGCGCTGGAGCTACAACAACGCCAACTATGTGCTGCTGGGCATCCTGATCCGCCGGGTCACGGGCCAGCCCTATGGCGACTACCTGAACGCGGTCTTCTTCGCCCCGCTGGGGATGAGCGCCACGCGTGTGATTTCCGACGCCGACATCATCCCGCGCCGGGCCTCGGGCTATGAGATGCGCGACGGCGCCCTGCGCAATCAGGCCTGGGTGTCGCCGACCTTCAACGCCACGGCCGACGGCACCATCTATTCGACGGTCGAGGACATGGCCCGATGGGATCGCGCCCTGTACGGCGACGCCCTGCTGTCCCCGGAATCCATAGCGAAGATGTGGACGCCCTTCGTGCTGAAGGACGGCAAGCCCAACGCCCAGGGCTATGGCTTCGGTTGGAACATCAATATGCTGAACGGCCAGCGGCGCATCATGCACAACGGCGCCTGGCAGGGCTTCACCAGCACCATGACCCGCTATCCCGACCTCGGGCTGACGGTCGTGGTCTTCGCCAATCTGGACTCCAGCTATGGTCGCCCCGACCTGATCGCGCGCGTCGTCGCCGGACTGGTCGAGCCGGAGGTGATGCCGTCCCTGTCCCCCGCCCTGCCGGACGACCCGGCGCGGGCCGAACGCCTACGCGCCTTTCTGGACCGGGCGGCGGCTGGCGAGGACCTGACCCAGGACTTCTCGCCCGGCTCGGGATACCGCCCCGACCCTGGCCACGCCCGCGACCTGACGGCCGCCCTGCCCGAAGGATGGCGCGACGCCCCCATGACCCTGGTGCGGGACCTCAGCCGGCCGGACGGCGGCGGACGCTACAGCTATCGCGTCGGTCCGGTTGGAAACACCCGGCTGTTCACCGTCGCCCTGGCCCCCTCGGGCCGGGTGGCCGGCTACGGCGTGGCGGCGGACCCCGACAACCGGTGAAGCGGCCTAGGCTCCGGCCGCGGCCTCGCGGATGCGGCCGACCATGCTGTTCAGGCCGTTGGCGCGCTGACGCGTCAGGGCCGAGGGCAAGCCCAGACGGTCCAGCGCCGCGCGGGCGTCGAAGGCCAGGATCTCGGCGGGCGTGCGGCCGGAGTAGAGCTTGAGCAGCAGGGCGATATTGCCCTTGGACAGGGCGCTGTCGCTGTCGGCGTCGAAGAACAGCCGCCCGTCGGCGCGGCGCGTCGACAGCCAGACCTGGGCGGCGCAACCCGGGACCTTGTTGGCCTCGATCCGTGCTTCCTCCGGCAAGGGGGCCAGGCCCTTGCCCAGGTCGATGACGTATTCGATCCGTCCCTCCCAGTCGCCCAGCAGGTCGAACTCCTCGACCAGTTCGGCCAGGGTCTCGTCGAGGGTTTGGGTCGGAACAGCGTCGGTCATGCTCATGCGGGCGACATAGGCCCCGCAGCTTGCTGCGCCAAGCCCTGCGCCAGTTTGGGACAATCGCCTGCGAGGCGAGCGACCTAGGGGCGGGCCCGCTTCGGGTCTAGACTGAGGCCCTTGAATCAACCGCGCAAAGCCCCGGATTGACCGCTCCCGCCGCCCCGCCCGCCATGCCTGATCCCGCCGCCGACGACGCGCGCGGCGGATCGGCGCTGGCCGCCTGGCACGCAGGCTGGGCCGCGACGGTCGGGCTGACGGCGCTCGCCGCCGCCGGACTGGGCCAGCCCGCGACCGTTCACGGCTTGAGCGTTCCCGCAGCCCTGACCATGGCGACGCCGGGCCTGCTGGGTCTCATCCTGCTGGGCCGCGACGGGCGGGCGGTGCGCGCCGCCCTGCTGGCCGCCTGGTCGCTGGCGGCGATCGCGGCGTCCAGCCTGTCAGGCGGACTGACCGGACCGCTGGGCGGGTTCGTCTTCATGCCTCTGGCCGCCGCCGTGGCCCTGGGCTCGTCGCGGCTGGCTCCGTTCGGTGCCCTGGGCTCCGCCCTGGCGGCTCTGGCCGGACTGATCGCCGCCGCCGTCCACGGCGCGCCCGAGGCCTCGCCCGGCATGGCGGCGGTCGCCGCCCTGCTGACAGCGGGCGCCGCCGCCCTGGCCCTGCGCCTGAGCGCCGCGCGACAGGGCCGCCGCCTGGCCGCCGTCGAGGGCGCCGTGGCGCGGATCGAGACCGTTCTGGCGGGCCAGCCGGGCCTGACCCTGGTGCTGGACGCTTCGGGCGCCGCCCTGGCCGCTTATGGCGCCGCGCCCGCCGCCCTGCCGGTCGATCCCCTGTTCGACGAGGGGCTCATCGCCGCCGTCCATGCACCCGACCGCCCGGCGGTGCTGGCCGCCCTGACCAAGGCCGCCGCCGGATCCGAGGCCCAGGTCCGCTTCGCCCCGCGCCTGGCGCTGGACCGCCGTCTCCTGCTGGTGCTGCGCCGTCTCGGCGCGGAAGAACCGCCCCGCCTGATCGCCCTGGCCCTGGACGCCACCCTGGCCCACGCCCGCGAGGCCGGGCTGGAGGCCGCCCGCGCCGAGGCCGAGGCCCAGAACGCCGGCAAGTCGCGCTTCCTGGCCAATATGAGCCACGAGCTGCGCACCCCGCTGAACGCCGTGATCGGCTTCTCGGACATCATGCGCCAGCGCCTGTTCGGGCCGGTCCCCAACCGCTACGCCGACTACGCCCAATTGATCCACGAGGCGGGCGGCCACCTGCTGGACCTGATCAACGACGTGCTGGACGTCAGCCGCATCGAAGCCGCCCGCTATGACCTCAGCCTCGAACGCTTCGACATGCGCGAGGTGGTCTCGGCGGCCCTCGCCCTGGTCCGCGTTCAGGCCGACGACAAGGGCGTGGACCTGGCCGCCGTCCTGCCGCCAGAGCCCCTGACCGTCGCCGCCGACCGCCGCGCGCTGAAGCAGATCACGTTGAACCTGCTGTCCAACGCCGTGAAGTTCACGCCGACCGGCGGGTCCGTCACCGTCCGCGCCGAGGCCCTGGGCGCCGATCTGGAACTGACCGTGGCCGACACCGGCGTCGGCGTCGCGCCCGAGGACCTGGCCCGCCTGGGCCGTCCCTTCGAACAGGCCGGCGGCGCGGCTCAGCGCGCCCAGGGGACGGGCCTGGGCCTGTCGCTGGTGCGGTCCCTGGCCGAACTGCACCAGGGCTCCATGAGCATCGACAGCACCCTGGGCGAAGGCACGGCCGTCACCGTCCGCCTGCCGGTCGTGGTCGCGCGCGAGCCGATCCTCGGCGACGCCGAAGTCATCCGCCTGAACCGCAGCGCCTGATTGCAAGGAGCGGTTGCAGCCTGGCCCAGCCGCCGTTATCCGGACGGATCAGTTCAGCGGGGGGCGAATATGATCAGGTATCTTTGGGCGGCGATGGTCGCGCTTGCGGTCGTCGCGCTTGCGCCCTCAGCGATGGCGGGGTGCCTTTATCTCGGCGGCCCGCCAGACACCTTCCAGTGTGAAGGAAGCTCCGGGAGCGCCATGGTGGTGGGGACCTCCGCTTCCGACACCTTCATCATCAAGAGCAATACAACAGGCGACATCCACCTAGTTTCCGGCGGAGGCGCCGATGTCCTGGACTTCTCGGACTTCGCGGGACCTGTGACGGTGGACGTCACGGCGGTCGCCGCCACAGTTGTCGCACCTGGCCTGAATATGACATTTTCCGGCTTTGGGACGGGACCGGGCGTCGTCATCCGGGGCGGCTCGGGCGCCGACATCCTCATCGGCGGGGCCGGAGACGATGTTATCGTCGGCGGGCCCGGCGCCGACACTCTGAACGGAAACGGCGGGGCGGACCGACGCGGAGACACCGTCCCGGCCGACTGCGTCGGCGACACGCTGAACAGCATCGAAAGCGATAGCTGCGCCGTCGCGCCTGCGGCCGTCCCCACCCTATCGGAATGGGCGATGATCCTGCTGGGCGCGGCCCTGGCGGGAGCGGCGGCCTTGACGATCCAGCGGCGCCGCACGGCCTAGCGCCGAACAAGATATCGCTGTTGCGCGATTGGGGACCGCCGCCATAGGGTAGGCCCATGATCTTCTCGATGGTGCATTTCGTGCTGGGCTTGGCCCTGATCCTCCGCCCGCAGTGGTTCGCCGGGATATCGGAGGGCCGTCGTCGGCGTCGGCTGGCGGCGCTGGCGGCCGGCGCCCCGGAAGAGTTTTTCGAAGAGAAGCGGTCGCTGGAGACCTATCCCCCACGCCGGGGCGGCCTGGTTCTGTGGCGGGTGCTGGGCGCGGCGATGATGGTCTGCGCCGTTCTGCTGGGCGCACGCGAGGCCAGGGCCGAGACGACCCTGGGCGACTGCGTCTGGTCGCATCTGTCCGCTACCGAGCAGTCGCAGATCCTGAACGCCTATGGCCGGGGCGTGACCTCGGGAATGAACGCCCTCAACCACCGGGATCTGAAGGTGATGGCCGCCGCGCCTGCGTGCGCGGGCCGCGCCGACCTGCCGGCCATGTGGGTGCGGTCCGCCGTCGCCGCCCATGTCATCCAGACGGGGGCGGCGGCCTCTGTCCTGTCCGAAAAGGGTCTGGATCGCGCGCGGCTGGACGCGGCCTGGGACACTGCGTCGCTCGAGGCGCGCAACTGCACCCTGGCCAACGCCGCCAAGGTGTTCGGCATCGACGGCCCGACCTGCGCGGACCGCCGCGCCCCGCGCGCCTTCGCCGAGAGCCTGGGCCTGACCCATTCGGTCCGCGCCGACCGCAAGGCGGCGGAACAGACCCTGATCTATATGAACGCCAAGGCCCAGGAGCAGATCGCCCTGACCCTGATCGCCCGCATGCCGCCTGCCCGCCAGTGACAAGGAGCCCGACCGGCCATGATGTTCCAAAGGCTGATGCCTCTCGTCCTGATCGCCCTTGCCGCTTCGTCGCCGGGCCAGGCCCAGTCGGTTGAGACCCCGCAGCAGGACGCCGCCGCTTTGCAGGTCGAAGACGTCCTGGTCCAGGGCCTGCGGAACGACCAGATCGCGCAACAGTTCGCATCGACGGTCGGCGCACCGGCGACCGGCAGAAAGCTGGCCGTCTGGCGCATGCCGATCTGCGTCGGGACCGTGGGTATGCGGGGCGAGCCGGCCCGCGCCATGATCGACCGGGTTTCCGACTGGGGGCACAGCCTCGGTCTTCGCATCGGCGCTCCGGGCTGCAGACCGAACATCCTCATCGTGGCCGCGGAGAACGGCGACGAAGCCGCACGATCCATGGCGGTCACGCATCGCCGCGTCTTCCGGACCGGCACCTCGGGCACGACCGCGGGCGCGGTCGCCTTGCGCGCCTTCCAGACCTCCGGTCGCCCGATCCGCTGGTGGCACACGAGCATGCCGATCAACACCGACACCGGCAAACCGGCCGTTCGCGTGCGCGGCCAGGATCCGTTTGGCGCAGGCGAAATACGCACGCCTGCGGACCTCGGCCCCTACGGCATAATCGTACAGCCTTCCCTTATGCGGGATGAAACCCAGGACGACCTTCGCCAGGCTCTAATCATAGTTGAGAACTCGGCTCTGGATCAGGCCGACTTCATGCAGGTCGCCGACTATGTGGCCATGGTCGCCCTGGCCCAGATCAGTGCGGACACTTCGCCACCGACCGCCTCGATCCTGCACCTGTTCGACGCCGCGAGGGCGCCGTCTGAAACCCTCACCGCCTGGGATCAGGCCTATCTTCAAGCCCTTTACGCCAGCGACCAGAGCAAGGCCTCTCAAGGCGCGAATGAAGCGACTATCGCCTCAGCCATGGTCCGCATCGTGGAGCGGAACAACGCCGCGAGCCAGACGGATTAAGCGCCCCGCAAACCCCCGCCGCTTGCGCGACGGGGGCCTACCCGCTGGCTGGCGGGTATGGGCTGACGGGACCTTGGAAACGCCAGCCCGTCTATAGAATCAGCCCCCGCCGCCCCCGGTTCCAAACGGCTCAGGCAGACGTCTAGATTGCGCCCATGGCCAGGAAGGCGCGGCCGGCGGCGAAATCCCCGGCCTCGAAGCGGGCCTCGGCCACGCTGTCGTCGCGGAACAGAAACTGGATGACGAAGGTCTCGCGCGGGTCCAGTTGGGCGATGGCGTCGGCGGCTTCGGTCGAGAAGGTCCAGACCTCGCCCTGACGCGCGCTCTCGGGCAGCAGGCCCGGCGCGGCGGCGCGGGCCGAGGCGGCGAAGAAGGCCCGTCGCACCGATTCCGGCGGCAGCCCCCCGCCCGTCAGCCAGACGCGCGGCGCCTGCTCACGGTCGCGCATGACCAGCCGCGCGGCATAGGGCCGGGGCCGTCCGACGAAGGAGACCACCGCCACCGGCGTCGTCGCCTTCGGGTGCGTCCCCGCCAGACCGAACCGCACCGGCGAGCCCCCGGTGGCGCTGTCCTGCACCAGCCTCCAGCCGATCTCCTTGCTTTCATAGCGGTCGCCGCGCCAGGCGGCGCGGTCGCCGGGGAAGCTCATCCGGGCCGCGCGCGACCAGCCGGCGAAGCCCGCCTCGACCCGCGCCCGCACCCGGCTGAGATCTCCGTCGTCGCAGGCCGTGCGCGAGGCCTTGGACCGGGCCCGCGCCGCCGCCGCCGTCAGGTCCGCCGCAGGCGTCCCCGCGCGCAGGGCCGCGTTGCGCGCCTGCAGGGCGGCCGCGTCCAGAGCGGCGATCAGTTGAGGCTCGAACAGGTCGCACTTCTGATGCGCGGCCAGCATGAAGGCGCGGTCATAGAAGGCGTCGGTCACCGCCGCGCCGACGGGCGTCGCCAGCGTCGTCGCGGCGAGCGTCGCGGCCAGCATTCTGCTGACGAACCGGGGAGAAAGGCCTATCCTCATGTCCATGACCCTAGGGCCGCAAGGTTCCGGTCCCGTGTCCAAGCAGGGTTAGCGAATTGCTTCTTTCCACCGACGTCTGGGCCGGCGCCCTGATCCGCCGCGCCGAACTGGAGGGCGCCTACGCCACCGTGGTGAAGAAGGGCGACGCGCGCGGCGGGGCCGTGATCGTCAAGGCCTACAACACCTCGGACCGCACGGCCCGCCTCTATACCGAGGCGACGGGTCAGGACGGCGAGCCCCTGTGGATCCAGCCCGTCGTCAGCGAGATGGAGAGCGAGCTGGACGCCTATGTGGAACGCCAGCGTCGCTACGACCCCGACCTCTGGGTCGTGGAGATCGAGGACCGCCAGGGACGGCACTTCCTGACGGAGAAGGTGCAGGAGGCGTAATGCGTCCTTCTCCCTCCCCTTCATGGGTAGGGAGGTCGCGCAGCGACCGGGTGGGGAGGGCGAGGCGATGCTGGGCGCGGCGCTTGATTTGCCTTGCCGCCCCCACCCGTCTGACGCTGCGCGTCAGCCACCCTCCCCATGAAGGGGAGGGAGAGACGTCGGCTCATCATCCCTAACCGCGCGTTCACCGCGTTCGTGAACGGGACCGCAAGCGAGTCGCTCGTAATCCTGTCTCATCGGGCCAGAAGGGCCTGGGTAGCGGTGGACGGCCCATGCTGTTTCTCTTGAACGACGTCGTGTTCGATCTGGACGAGGCCTGCCCGGCCCCGAGCCATGACGTGCGGCGCTTCGAGAAGCTGGACTTCGACTATGTGCTGGAGATGGGCTGCGACCTGTTCGCCGAAGACCCCATGCTGCACCGGAACGATCCGGCCCGCGCCCGGCGGCTGGCCTGGCTGATCGCGCACAAGACCGAGGGCGTGAACGCCGCCCTGTTCGCCGCCCCCGACGCGGGTTGCGCCCCCGAACTGGTCGAGCCGCGCTTTTGCGCCCTGCCCGAAATGATCATGCGCCAGCTTCAGGCCCGCGCCGCCCACGGCCGCCTCAGCGCCGTCGCCGCCGACAAGGCGGTCTGGGGTCGAATGGCGGCCTGACGCCGCAGCCCCTTCCTTCAAACAACGTCGTTCGCTATCCCTGAGGCATAGCTATCAGGGACCGTCGACGTGAAATTTTTCAACACCATGCTGCTGCGCCTGAAACGCGGCGCCGCTGTTTCCGTCCTGTCGGCCCTGGCTGCGACCGCAGCCGGCGTCGCCCCCGCCCACGCGGACTGGCTGAAGGCCGAGAGCGAACGCTTCATCGTCTATAGCGACGGCGGCGAGAGCAAGCTGCGCGACTTCGTGCAGGAACTCGAGGCCTATGACCGTTTCCTGCGGCTGCGCATGGGCCTGGACGCGAACGAGACGCCGCCGCGCAAGCTGCCCATCTATCTGGTCGCTTCGCGACGCGGCCTGACCCAGGTGCGTCCCGACCTGCCCGAGAACGTCGCCGGCTTCTACATGGCCACCGACGAGGACATCTTCGGCATCGCCCTGCGCGACCAGACCGTCAACACGCTGAAGCACGAATACGCGCATCACTTCATGATGCAGAACTTCTCCTATCCCTATCCGGGATGGTTCGTGGAGGGGTTCGCCGAGTACTACGCCACGGTCGAGATCGAGAAGTCCCGCATCCTGGTCGGCAAGTACAATGAGAACCGCGCCTACTGGCTGCAGGCGGCGTCGTGGATGCCGATGGCGGAACTGCTGTCCAAGCGGCCGCTGCAGTCCGCGCGCAACCGCGAGACCTACTACCCCCTGGCCTGGCTGCTGACCCACTGGTTCCTGGGCGACGCCGACCGCCAGAAGACGCTGGACGCCTATCTGCGCGACGTCGGCGCCGGCGGCGATCCTGTCGAGGCCATGGAGCGCGCCACCGGCCTGGACCCTACCGAACTGAATCGCACCCTGCGCCGCTACATGAACGGCCGCATTCCCTACCAAGGCGTCATGGTGACCTATCCGGCGGCGCCGATGACGGTGACGCGGCTGCCGCGCTCGGCCGACGACCTGCTGTTGCTGAACCAGAGGCTGAAGATCGGGGTGCCAGACGACAAGCGCGCCGCCACCGCCGAGGAGGTGCGCCGCGCCGCCGCTCGCCATCCCGACGATCCGCTGGCGCTTCTGGCGCTCGGCCACGCCGAACTGCACTTCGGCGACCCCGCCGCCGCCGAGGCGCCGCTGCAACGCCTGCTGGCCCTGGACCCCGACCACGTCGAGGCTCTGCAATATCTGGCGCGCGCCCGCTTGAAGGCCGCCGACGACGCGGACAGCCTGGAGGAGACCGATCGACTGAACGGCGAGGCGCGCGGGTTCCTGCACCGGGCCTATCGCGCCGACGACGCCAACTACGCCACCCTGTTGCTGATCGCCGAGAACCGCAACGCCGGGGAAGGCTATCCCAACGACAACGACGTCGCCGTGCTGGAGCAGGCCTTCGCCCTGGCGCCCCAGTTGGGAGAGGCCCGGATCAACCTGGCCCAAGTGCTGATGATCCGCGACCGCAACGCCGAGGCCGTGCCCTTGCTGGAGCCCCTGGTCAACGACCCGCACAGACCATCGGCGGGCGCCCGCGCCCTGCTGCTGCGCGCCAAGGGCATGACGGAGGCCGAGGCTGAAGCCGAGGAGGCCGAGTTCCTGAAGAAGGGCGAGGCCGAAGGCGAGGACACGCCTTCGGACAGCCCCGCCGGGGACTGACCCAGCGGCGGGCCTAGATCAAGCCGAACAGGATATGGACCGCCGTCGCCGCCAGGGCGATCAGGCCGAAGCCGCAAATCAAGCCGATAACGGGGTGGAGTTCCCTTTCGCTGCGCGCGGGCGGGACCTTGCCCGGATGCACCAGAGCCATGTCGTTTCCTTTCCCTTGCGGCGTCGATCTCATGGACCGGCGTCTCACAGAAACGAGCATGCCTTTAAAAGCCCCGCTTCGCGAAGGGTCTTTCACGGCATCGTGACAATCGACTTTCAGCGCCGCTCGCGCTAGGTCCGCGCCATGTCGAAACTGACCCTGCCCGAAGAAGCTGCGCGCCGTCGCACCTTCGCCATCATCGCCCACCCGGACGCCGGCAAGACGACCCTGACCGAGCACATCCTGCTGGCGGGCGGCGCCGTGCGCGCGGCGGGCGCGGTCAAGGCGCGGGGCGACAACCGGCGCGCGCGCTCGGACTGGATGAAGATCGAGAAGGAGCGGGGCATTTCGGTCACCGCCTCGGTCATGACGTTCGAGCACGACGGCAAGATGTTCAACCTGCTGGACACGCCGGGCCACGAGGACTTCTCGGAAGACACCTATCGCACCCTGACGGCCGCCGACTGCGCCATCATGGTGCTGGACGCCGCCAAGGGCATCGAGCCGCAGACGCTGAAGCTGTTCGAGGTCTGCCGCCTGCGCGACATCCCGATCATCACCTTCATCAACAAGCTGGACCGCGAAGCCCAGGACCCGATGGCCCTGCTGGACGAGATCGCCAACCGTCTGCAGCTGGACCCCTCGCCTGTCTGGTGGCCCGCCGAGAGCGGCAACCGTCTGCGCGGCCTGGCCGAGGTCGGCGGCGACGGCCGCTTCCAGCCCTATGCGAAGAAGCCCGCCGGCTCGACCGAGGACGTCCCCCACCCTGCTCCCCTGCCCCTGGGCGAGGCGGCGCAGTATTTCGAGGGCTCGGAACAGGCCGACCTGACCGACGCCCTGGAACTGGTCGAGGCGGGCTACAAGCCGTTCGACCATCAGGCCTTCCTGGAAGGCCACATGACGCCCGTGCTGTGGGGCTCGGCCCTGCGCCACTTCGGCATCGAGGAGCTGCTGAAGGCCATCGGCGAATGGGCCCCCGCGCCCAAGGTCATGTCGGCCCGCAAGGAGGCCCCGCCCGAGACCCGCAACGCCCCGACGCCGGAAGACATCGTGGTCGAGCCGGGCCGCGACGAGGTCACCGGCTTCGTCTTCAAGGTCCAGGCCAACATGGACCCCAACCACCGCGACCGTATCGCTATGTTCCGCATGGCCTCAGGCAGCTTCAAGCGCGGCATGAAGCTGAAGGTGCAGAACACCGGCAAGCAGTTGTCGGTGAACGCCCCCATCATGTTCTTCGCCAGTGACCGCGAACTGGCCGAGGACGCCTTCGCCGGCGACGTGATCGGCATTCCCAACCACGGCGTGCTGCGCGTCGGCGACAGCCTGTCGGAAACGGGTCTGGTCCGCTTCGCCGGCCTGCCCAACTTCGCCCCGGAAATCCTGCAGCGCGTCCGCGTCAAGGACCCGCTGAAGGCCAAGCACCTGAAGAAGGCGCTGGAAGGTCTGGCCGAGGAAGGCGTGACCCAGCTGTTCCGCCCCGAACTGGGCAGCGACTTCATCGTCGGCGCCGTCGGCCAGCTGCAGTTCGAGGTCATGGCCGACCGTCTGGGCGAGGAATACAACCTCGACGTCGTCTTCGAGCCCAGCCCTTACGCCGAGGCCCGCTGGATCGCCCCGGCCGGCGACGGGACCAGGGCCGACCTGGAAGACTTCGCCAGCAAGTACCGCCCGCAGATGGCGGTCGACATCGACCAGAACCCGGTCTTCCTGGCCAAGTCGGCCTGGGAGACCGGCTACGTCTCCGAACGCTTCCCCAAGATCAGCCTGACCAAGACCAAGGAACGCGGCTGACGGCTCGCGTCAGCCGCCGACGATCAGGGCCTCGGGCACCTCGTAGCGCTCCTTTTTGCCGAGCGCGATCTTGTAGAGGTCCTCGACCTTCTCGACCTTGAAGCCTTGGTCGTCGGGGCCGTCGGCCTGGCTGACGTCCGCGCCGACGGCGCCCGTGCGGTCGAAGAAGAGGTTGCGCATACGGCCGTCGGGCAGAGTGACCCTGACCACCGCCGTACCGTCCGTATTGCGGATCACCCCGGCCTGGCACTGCGCCATCGGTTGCGCGGCAGCGGCGGCGCAGGGGATGACGCTGGTCGCATGGAAGGGCGTCCCTTCCACCAGGGCGTCGACGTCGCCCGAAACAAGCGTCGAAGCCGCACCGCTCGTCGTCGCTGGCGACGACCCGACCGGCGGCGCCTCGACAGATGACGCCTCGACGGGCGCCGTCGCCTGCCCCTGATCGCCCTGACCACAGGCCGCGAGGCCCAGAACCCCGATCACAGCCGCTCCCGATACGAAAACACGCTTCACGTCAGCCTCCTGCTTCAGGTCGGAGACCGGACCCTCTGCCTCCATGCCGGGGCGGTCAAGCGGCTCAGGTCTTGCTGGTCGACACCCCGCCGTCGACCAGCATGGCCGTTCCCGTCATGAAACTGGAGGCGTCGGACGCCAGGAAGAGGGCGGCGCGGGCGATCTCGTCCGGCGTCGCCATCCGCTTGAGCGCGTGCATTCCCTCGACGAAGGCGATGATCTCGGGCGTGTGGGCGAACTCGCGCCCGGCCTCGGTGTCCGTGCCGCCGGGCAGCAGGCAGTTGCTGCGCACGCCCCGCGCGCCGAACTCGGCGGCGATGACCCGCGACAGACCGACCAGACCCGCCTTGGCCGCGCCATAGGCCGCCATGCCCGGCATGCCGATGGCGTGACCGACGAAGGTCGAGGTGAAGATCAGAGAGCCGCCGCCCCGCTCCAGCATGGCCGGAATCTGATGCTTGGCGCCAAGGAAGGCGGCGGTCAGGTTCACGTCCAGCGTATCCCGCCAGCGCTCCAGAGCAATCTCGGGCGTCGGCTCGTTGGCGCCGATGGCGCCCGCATTGTTCAGGGCCACGTCCAGACCGCCGAAGCGCTCGATCGCAGTGCGCACCAGCCGCTCGGCCAGGTCCTCGTCGCGGATGTCGCCCGGCACGGCGACGGCGCGGCCGCCCGCCGCCTCGATTTCCGCGACTAGGGCCGCAAGCTGGGCCTCGCGCCGGGCGGTGACGACCACCGCCGCACCCTCGCGTGCAAACAGGCGGGCGGCGGCGGCGCCTATGCCGGAACTGGCCCCGGTGATGACGGCGACCTTGTCGGTGAGAGCAGGCATGACGACCTCGTGCGTGGTTGAGGCCGCCTTCCTTTCATGGCCCGACGCCGGGGTCTGGCGGTCTTCGGACGCGGCGTTCAGGTCGAGGTTGCCAGACTGACCTCGGCCTTGGGGGCGATCTCGAAGCGGGCCATGAACCACTGGACCAGAGGTCCGTTGGCCAGGGCGTAGAGGACCGTGCCGACCCCGGCCACGCCGCCCAGCAGCCAGCCCATGGCCAGAACAGCGACCTCGATAGCCGTCCTCGCCCAGCCGATGCGCCAGCCGGTGATGCGCACCAGACCCGTGGTCAGGCCGTCGCGCGGACCGGGGCCGAGGCCGGCGCCGATATAGGCCGCCGTCGCCGCCCCGTTCAGCACGATCGCGGCGGTCAGGAAGGCGATCCGCAGCGCCAGTCCCTCGATGGGCGGCAGGGCCCACAGCGCCACGTCCGCCGCCGTGCCGATCAGCAGGACATTGCAGATGGTGCCCACCCCCGGCTTCTGGCGCAGGGGGATCCAGACCAGCAGGACCAGCAGCCCCACCAGGTTGACGACCATGCCGAGGCTGATCCCGGTCCGTTCGGACAGGCCCTGATGCAGGACGCTCCACGGATTGAGGCCCAGATCGGCCCGAACCATGAGGGCCAGTGACGCCCCATAGAGCAGAAGGCCGATCTGAAGCTGGATGAAGCGACGCATGAACATGGGCCCATACAGTCGATAATTGGCCTTGTTTTATAGAGCCGCTTTCGTGACGATGGCCTTATGCGCGACCTCCTCGTCAACCCCGCCTCCCTGTCGCGTCAGCTGAACAACTGGCGCGGGCTGGACGGCGAGCCCGCCTATCGCCGCCTGTCCGAGGCGCTGAAGCTGCTGATCCTCGACGGGCGTCTGTCGCTGAACGCCCGCCTGCCCGGCGAACGTCGGCTGGCCGAGACGCTGGGCGTCAGCCGCATCACCGTCAGCGCGGCGCTGGACCGGCTGCGGAGCGAGGGTTTCGTCGTCAGCCGCACCGGCTCGGGCAGCGTCACCGCCTTGCCCGCCAGCGCCGCCTCGCGGCCCGTGCGGCTGGACGGGCCGATGCAGGGCGACGACACGCCCGGCGTCATCGACATGGCCACCGCCTCCATGCCCGCCGACGAACAGGTCCACGCCGCCTACGCCCGCGCCTTGGAAGCCCTGCCCGCCCATCTGCCGGGCCGGGGCTATGAGCCGGTGGGGATCGAGGCCCTGCGCCGCGTCGTCGCCGACCGCTACGCCGCCGAGGGTCTGGCCACCGCCCCCGATCAGATCGTGGTCACGGCCGGGGCGCTGGGGGCCCTGGCCATCCTGCTGCGGGCGACCACCCGGCCCGGCGACCGGGTCGTGGTCGAGCACCCCGGCTATCCCCACGCCCTGGACGCCCTGGTGCAGGCGGGGCTGGACCTGACGCCGGTGGCCATGACGCCGCAGGGCTGGGACATGGACGGGATGCTGGCGGCCGTCGCCCGCGTCCGGCCCCGGCTGATCTATCTGATCGGGGCACACCAGAACCCGACCGGCCATGTCCTGTCGGCGGCTGACGAGGCCGCCCTCGCAACGGCGGCGGCCCGCGTCGGCGCCCTGCTGGTGCTGGACGACACCCTTCGCGAGTTGTGGTTCGACCGCCCGCCGCCGCCGCCCTTCGATCATGGCCCGCACGTCGTGCGGCTAGGTTCGACCAGCAAGCCCTACTGGGGCGGCCTGCGGGTCGGCTGGCTGCGCGCCCACGCCGACGTCATCGATGTGGTGATCCGCCGCCGCCCGTCGCTGGACCTCGGCGTGCCGGTCATGGAACAGCTGGCCGCCGCCGTCCTGCTGAGCGGCGATCCCGCCCCCCTGGACGCCCGACGCCGGACCATAGCGCGACAGGAGGCCCATCTGCGCGCCCGTCTGGCCGAGGCCCTGCCGGACTGGAAGACGCGCCGTCCCGAGGGCGGCCTGTCCTTGTGGGTCGAACTGCCCCGGGCCGACAGCACCCGTCTGGCCCTGGCCGCGCCGGTCCACGGCGTGCGGATCGCGCCGGGCGTGCGCTTCGGCGCCAACGGCGCCTATGAGCGCTTCCTGCGCCTGCCCTTCAGCCGCCACGAGACCGATCTGGACCGCGCCGTCGAAGGCCTGGCCGCCGCCTGGAATACGCTGGATCGCCGCGCGCCGCGCACGACGACGAAGCGCGTGGACGCCGAGCCGGTGATCTAGGCCCGCCGCTCCAGCCCGAAGGTCATGGCGAACATCAGGACGCAGACCGCGCTGGAGGCCAGCAGCGCCAGCCCGGCCGAGCGGTCCAGAAAGACGCCGTAGCTGAGCGGCGCCGCCGCCTGAAGGAAGCGCGCCGGGGTCAGGATCAGGGCCTGACGGGTGGCGTAGTTGTCCTTGCCGAACAGGTGCAGCGGCAGGACGCCCGAGGCCACTGACAAGAGGCCGTTGCCCGCCCCCTGCCCCAGGGCCACCGCCCCGGCCAACGACTTGCCGCCGAAGAAGGCGACCGCCGCGCCCAGCGGATGCAGCAGGGTGGCGAAGCGCAGGACGAGCACAGGCGAGCCCTTGCCTGACGTCAGGAAGGCCAGTAGCCGCACCGCCACCGCCGCCCCGGCCATCATCGTCGCCGCCAGCGCCGCCTCGGCCGGGTCCAGCCCCAACCGACCCAGCAGACGCGGCAGGTGGGCGCTCATGGCCGTGGCGATCCACCAGGCCCCGGCGAACAGGACCGCCAGCCGGAGCATCCGCCCGTCCCAGCGCACCGGCTCGCCGACCCCCGAGGGGCGCGGCCCGGCGCGCCCGTCCGGCAGCAGGGTCAGATAGAGGGGCAGGCAGACCAGCAGATGCAGCCCCGCCCAACCGAAACAGGCCCCGCGCCAGCCGACCGTCTCGATCATGGCCAGGGTCATGGGCCAGCCCAGCGCCCCGCCAAAGGCCCCGATCAGGGACACCGCCGTGATCGGCTTCTTGGCCTCTTCGCCATGGATGGCGACCACCACCGCGTAGGCCGGGCCATAGAAGCCGACGCCCATGCCCACCCCCAGCATCAGGATCGACGCGACCACGCTGACCGGCCCCTGCGACAAGCCAAGCCCCGCCAGACCGACCGTAAAGACCGCCGAGGCGACGGTCAGCACCTCGCGCCCGCCGCGCCGGTCGACCCAGCGCCCGCCGAAGGGACTGAGCGCCGCCGAGACCAGAAAGGCCCCCGACAGCCCGGCGAACACCAGCGACGGCGTGGTCCCTGCCCCCGCCGCCAGCGGCTCGGCCAGCACCCCCAGCAGATAATAGCTGGAGGCGAAGGCGACGATCAGGCCGAAGCCGAGGACGGGAACGATCAGGCGGTGAGCAGCGGGCGACGACATGGGCCGGTGTCACCGCATTGCCGCCGGAACGAAAGCGACCTATCGGGATGGCTATGTTCGAAAACCTCACACCCGGCGCCGCCCTGCCCTCGCTGAACGCGCTTCGGGCCTTCGAGGCCATGGCGCGGACGGGCAGCGCCACCCTGGCGGCGGCCGAACTGAACGTGACCCACAGCGCCGTCAGCCGTCAGGTCAAGGCGCTGGAGGCCCAGATGGGGGTGCGGCTGTTCGAGGGCCCGCGCCACGCCCTGAGCCTGACGCGGGCGGGCCGGGACCTGCTGCCCGGCCTGACCGCGGCGTTTGACGGCCTCGCCGCCGCCGTGGCGCGGGCGCGCAGCGAGGGTCAGGACCTGCACGTCGCCGTCAACGCCAGCCTGTCGGTGAAGTGGCTGATCCCGCGCCTGGCCGATTTCGGGCGGCTGCACCCCGAGGTCCGGGTGCATCTGGTCGAACTGGCGCCCCATGCGGTCAGCCGGCGCGGCGCCGACGTGGTGCTACGCCTGCTGGACTCCGACCGGATCGAGACGTTGCAAGCCGAGCGGATCATTCCCAACGCCGTCGGTCCGGTCATCGCGCCTTCCCTGGTCGGGGCTCTGACGGGCGATGACCCGCGCGCGGCGGTGCTGAATGCGCCGCGCCTTGTGGCCCGCACCCACCTGAGCGGGTGGAAGGACTGGTCGGCCTTCAGCGGCCGGCAATCCGCCGCGACGTCCGAGCGCCCCGTCGCCCACCTGCATTTCGCGCTGGACGCGGCCCTGGCCGGCTGGGGCGCGGCGGTCCTGCCCTGGGCCCTGGCGGCCGATGCGGTCGCCGACGGACGGCTGCTGGCGCCCTTCGGCTTTCACGCTGACGACGGCGCGGTCGCCGCCATTCCCGGCGCGGGCGAACCGTCGCGGGCGCGCCGCGCCTTCGTTCGCTGGCTGGTCGATCAGGGCCGCGCCATGCCGCCCGCGCCGATCCCGAACTGACCGCAACCTGAAGTTTGGCTGAACGCGTCTTTCATCCGACACACGACCGTGGTTCTCTAGGGGACGTGCGGCGCCGGGTTTTCATCCTCGTCGGGGCGCCGTGGAGCTTTTGATGTTCATCGCTGTCGTCACCGCCGCGCTTGCGGTTCTGGGCCCGCCCCAGACGACCCGGCTCGTCTCCTATGACGAGGCGGTGCGGTGCGCCGGGCTGACCCAGGCGGCGTCTGAACTGGAAGGCGGCGAGAGCCGCTATGGCCGCACCCTCTATGACGCCGCCCTCTACTGGTCGCTGGCGGCCATGCAGGCGGCGACGGCGGCGGGGCGCGACCCGACGGTGGCGGAAAACGACCAGACCCGCGCCCGCCTCGATTCGGTGAAGCGCCTGTCCGCCGGTGAAGCCGAGGCCCGCACCGTATTGCAGCGCTGCCGTCAGAAGACCCCGCGCCTGGGCTGATCCGGCCCGCGCCGGACCCCGCGCGAGGTCGGCGATTATGCTTAAGCCGAACCCATCCGGCGGCGCTGCGTTTGCTTGTGCGTCTGCAGGATCGCCCCCGCGATCCCGAAGCGGGACGACGAAGGTCTGGAATGTTCGAATTCGGCAGAGATCTGCGACGGCTGTTCGAGAAGGCGCGCGACAGCGACGATCTCGGCTGGCTGGAACTGATCGGCGTCGGCCTCGTCGAGGTCGAGGCCCGGCAGCAGTCGATCGAGGCCGGGCGCGTCTCCTGCGCGCGGCCCCATGACGCCGCCCTGCGCGCCTCGGCCCTGTGGCGCGAACACGCCCGCCGCAGCGGCGCCGGCCTGAGCCTCGACAAGGCCGAGGCGGCCGCTCGTGACTCCGTCCGCCACGCCCGCAACGACGACGAAACCATTCGCGCCACGCTGGAACTGGCCCAAAGCGGGATGCTGGCCTTTGACCTGTGCGGCGAGCCGGCGCGGCTCGACGCCGTCCTGGCCCTGCTGGCGGCCCTGCCCGCCGCCCGGCGCGGCGACACCGCCGCCGCCGTCGCCGCCCTGCACGCCCGGCTGCGGGCGCGTCAGGCTTCGCTATCGGGCGAGGCGGCGACGCTGCAGGACGCCGCCGTCATGCTGGACAACGCCCTGCACGGGCTCAAGGGCCAGCAGCGCCCGATCGAGGACGATCTGAGGCTGGATCGCGCCGCCCTGATGCTGGAGGCTGGCCTGGCCGCGCGCGACCCGCGCATGCTGGATCAGGCGGGCGGCGACCTGCGCGCCCTGGTCGAGGCGGCCACGCCGGAGCAGCGCCCGCTCAGCCGCGCCCGCGCCCTGGCCCTGTGCGCCGCCGGCATGGCGGCCCTCGCGGCCATCGCCGACGACGTTCTGGCCCGCGACCAGGCCCACGCCCTGTTCGACGCCGCCGCCGACCAGTTCACCCCCGACCACAGCCCTCTGGACTGGGCCGCCATCCAGGTGCTGCGGGCCGAGCGCGAGACCCTGCCCCTACTGGTCCTGGTCCAGGCCGAAGCCCTGACCGAGGGCGGCGGGCTGGTGCTGGGCGCACTGGCCCATGAACGCCGCGTAGCCCAGGAGGCCTCGCGCGCCGGATCGATCGGCGACCTCTCGGCCCTGCTGGAGATCGAGACGGGCCTGCGCCGCCGTCTCAGCCGCCCCTCGGTGGTCTCGACCCCGCTGGACTGGGCATCCGACCAGATCGGCATGGCGCGCATCGCCCTGGCCCGCGCGCGCTGGACCGGCCAGCCTCCAAGAGAACTAGGGCTGGTCCTGACCGAGGCCGCCGCCACGGCGCGCGAATACGGCGCCCCCGCCCTGGCGCAGCGCGCCGAACGCCTGGCCCGGGCGCCGGAAACCGCCTGAGCTCTTACGCCGCAGCGGCCTTGACCCGGCCCCATTGGGCGCCTAGCTGACGGGCTTCGCTGAAAGGCCCCTTATCGTGACCGATCAAATGACCGCTGACGCCGCCGCCGACCCCGTCCACGCCTTCATCGCCCAGACCGTGGCGGAGCATGACGTGGTCCTGTTCATGAAGGGCACGCCGGATTCGCCGCGCTGCGGCTTCTCCTCGCTGGCGGTGCAGATCCTTGATCACGTGGGTGCCCCCTTCGTCGGCGTCGACGTGCTTCAGGACGAAGCCCTGCGCGACGGCATCAAAAGCTTCACCGACTGGCCGACCATCCCGCAGCTCTATGTGAAGGGCGAGTTCGTGGGCGGTTCGGACATCGTGCGCGAGATGTTCCAGGCCGGCGAACTGCAGGCCCTGATGGTCGAGAAGGGCGTCGCCCTCGGCGAGGCCTAAGCCCGGATGGCCCGGCCGCAACTGACCCCGCGCGAAGACCGCGAGGTCTTTATCGTCCCTCTGGACGTGCGGCCGGAGCACATCGACGAGAACAACCACGTCAACAACGTCGTCTATGTCGGCTGGCTGCAGGACGTCGGCACGGCCCACTGGAACGCGCGCTTCGACGAAGACACGCGGGCGAAGTGGTCCTGGGTCGCCCTGAGACACGAGATCGACTACCTGCGCGCCATCGCACCGGGCGCGACCGGCGTAGTCGCCCGCACCTGGGTCGGCGAGCCGCAAGGCCCGCGCTTCAACCGCTATGTCCGTATCGAGGACGGCGAAGGCCGTCTGTGCGCGCAAGGCGTTTCCGAATGGTGTCTGGTCGACGCCGCCACCTTGCGCCCCGCCCGTATCCCCGCGGAAATGCTGGGGCCGTTTTCGGCGTAACCGCCCTCAAGCTTGCTCTTTCCTCCCTGTTGCGCAGCAATGGGGAGGGGGACCGCGAAGCGGTGGAGGGGGCGACGCTATGGCCGACAGCATAAGTCACGAACGCGCCCGCCAGATGCGACGCGCCCTCACGCCGCCGGAAGCGCAACTCTGGACACAGCTGAAGGGGCGCAAGCTTGAGGGGCTGAAGTTCCGACGCCAGCATCCTGTCGGCCCTTACATCCTGGATTTCTATTGCCCCGAACTGGCGCTGGCCGTCGAAGTCGACGGCATGATCCATGGCGAAGCGGTTCAGGTCCGCCACGACGAGCAGCGCACGGCCTGGCTGGCAACCAAGAGCGTCTCAGTTCTGCGCGTCGCGTCCTGCGACGTGCGCGACGATGTCGAGGGCGTCTTGAACGCGATCAGGAACGTGGCGCTTACACGGAAAGCCTAGCGCCGCCCCCTCCACCGCTTCGCGGTCCCCCTCCCCACGAAGTGGGGAGGAAAGAGTTGCGCTTCTTACAGGCTGATCGGGTTCAGCACGCGAACCTGTTCGCCGGCTTTCACGCCCAGTTCGGCGTAGGTCCAGCTGACGACGACGCCTTCGCGGACCAGGGCCTTGCACAGGTCCGGCGTGCGACGGATCAGGCTGAGCTCGGTCGGATCAGCATCCTTGATCTTGACCTCGAAGCTGGAGGCCTCGGTGCAGCCGTTGGAGCCGACCACGACGGTCAGGCGCTGGCCGTCGAAGTCGACCTTGCGGACAGCTTCCAGAACTTCGGCCTGGACCACGGCCGGGTTGTTGATGTTGACCTTCCGCTCGCCGCCGTCGTTCGAATAGATGACGCAGCCGCCCAGCAGCGGCAGCAGGGCGACGGCCGCGACAGCTGCCCTGATGGTGGCCTGGCGCATCAGTTCGCCTCGGCCGGGGTCGAGTGGATGACGCGGGTGGTTGGCTTGTCGCTGGCGATGATGATGCAGCCCGACAGCATGGGCGCGGCGACGGCGGCGACGGCGAGAGCGATGATGATACGGCGCATAGGTGTTCCCCTTCTTGGCTGGCGGCAAACTGCCAGCGTCGCCGTTCCAGATCACGTGAATAATCGGAAAGGCGGGGGTTGAACGGAACAGCCACAGTCATAGCTACTGTGACCCCGCCTCCCCGGGACATCATCCGAAAGTTCTCTGCATGAGCCTGCTGTTCACCCCGCGCGCCGTCGGCCCGCTGACGCTGAAGAACCGCATCGTCGTCGCCCCCATGTGCCAATATTCGGCCGTGGACGGCGTGCCCCAGCCCTGGCACGCCCAGCACATCGCCCGTCTGGCCCTGTCGGGCGCCGGTCTGGTGGTGATCGAGGCCACCGGCGTCGAGGCGGCGGGCCGCATCTCCTGGGCCGACACCGGCCTGTGGAACGACGAGCAGGAAGCCGCCTTCGCCAAGATCATCCGCGACATCCGCACCTATTCGGACACGCCGATCGGCGTCCAGCTGGCCCACGCCGGGCGCAAGGCCTCGACCAATCCGCCGTGGATCGACCGGGGCGGCCCCGCGCCCGCCGACAAGGCCTGGGAGACGTTTTCGGCGTCAAGCCAGGCCTTCAAGCCCGACTGGCACACGCCGACGGCGCTGGATCGGGAGGGCATGGACCGCGTGGTCGACGCCTTCATCGATTCGGCCAAGCGCGCCGACCGAGCCGGCTTCGATCTGGTCGAGTTGCACGCCGCCCACGGCTATCTGCTGACCCAGTTCCTGTCGCCGCTGTCCAACGAGCGGACGGATGAGTTCGGAGGCTCGCTGGAGAACCGGATGCGCTTCCCGCTGCGCGTGGCCCAGGCCCTGCGCGACGCCTGGCCCCGGACCAAGGCGCTCGGCGTACGCTTCAACGGTTCGGATTGGACCGAGGGCGGCATCACGGTCGAGGAGGCGCAGGTGTTCGGCGCCGCCCTGCACGCCATGGGCTATGACTATCTGCACCTGACCAGCGGCGGCAATATCGCCACGGCCCGCATTCCGGGCGATCAGCCCAACTATCAGGTCGCCTTCGCCGAGGCGGTCAAGGCGGCGGCGCCCGAGGCCAATGTCATGGCCGTCGGCATGATCGTCACGCCGCAGCAGGCCGAAGACCTGCTGGCCGAGGGCAAGGCCGATCTGATCGCCCTGGCCCGCGCCGTGCTGGATGATCCCAACTGGGGCCACCACGCCGCCGTGGCTTTGGGCCAGCCGGAGGGCCTGCCCGTCCAGTACGAACGGGCCGGCGCCGGTCACTGGCCGGGTTATGCGACGGCGCGGGCGGCCTTGGGCTGAGTCTCGCCTGACGGCGTCGTCGCCACTGCGGCGGCGCCGTTGGCCAGGGCGTCAGCCTCCGGCTGGGGCCGGCCCAGCAGATAGCCCTGCACCTCGTTGCAGCCCTGATCGCGCAGGAAGGCCAGCTGTTCGGGGGTTTCGACCCCCTCGGCCAGCACCGGGATCGAAAGGCTCTCGCCGATGGTCAGGACGGCCCGGATGATGGCTCGCGACTGCGGCGCGGCGCCGTCCAGCTCGGTCATGAAGGACCGGTCCAGCTTGATCTTGTCGAAGGGGAAGGCCCGCAGGGTCGACAGCGACGAATAGCCGGTGCCGAAGTCGTCCATGGCGATGGTGACGCCCAGGGCCTTCAGCTGGCGCAGCACATGGGTGGTGCGCTCCATGTCGCTGATCATGGCCGTCTCGGTGATCTCCAGCTCCAGCCGCGAGGGCGCCAGCCCGGTCTCCAGCAGGACCTGGTGCACCAGGCGCGGCAGGTCGACGTGACCCAGTTGCACCGGCGACAGATTGACCGCGATGCGGTGCGGCTCGGGCCAGGCGGCGGCCTGTCGGCAGGCCTGACGCAGCACCCATTCGCCGATCGGCAGGATCAGGCCCGTCTCCTCGGCCACGGGGATGAAGTCCGACGGCGGGATGTTGCGGCCGTTCTCGTCCTTCCAGCGCAGCAGGACTTCGTAGCCGATGGCCTTGCCGGTCTCGACCGAGGCCTGGACCTGATAGTGCAGCTCGAACTTCTCGTTATCCAGGGCCTCGCGCAGGGCCTGGGTGACGCGGCGGCGCGCGCGCACGGCCTGGTCCATGTCCGCCTCGTAGAAGCAGATATCGACCGTCAGCGAGCCCTTGGCGCGGTACATGGCCAGGTCAGCGTTGTTGATCAGGGTCGAGATGTCGTCGGCGTCCTCGGGCCACAGCGACACGCCGATGCTGGCGCCGCACGACAGGTCCGCGTGGTCGATGGTGACGGGCTGGAGGATTGCGGCGCGCAGGCGCTCGGCCACGGCCTGGGCCTCGGCGCGGGACGACACCTGGGCCATGGCCACGAACTCGTCGCCGCCCTGGCGAGCCACGAACTCGCCCTCGTGCAGGGCCTCGCGCAGACGGTCGGCGATGCGGCACAGCAGCAGGTCGCCGACGGCGTGGCCGTACAGGTCGTTGACCTCCTTGAACCGGTTCAGGTCCAGAGCGAACAGGGCCAGGGCCTCACCGGGCTTGATGGTGGCGGTCTGGCGGCTCAGACGCTCCAGGAAGGAGGCGCGGTTGGGCAGACCGGTCAGGCTGTCGTTGCGCGCCAGATGGGCGATGCGGCGTTCCTGGGCCTGGCGGGCGCGCAGGTCGCGCACGGAATAGAGCATGACCTCGCCTTCGCTGACGTGATCGCGCTTGGCCGCCAGTTCGACCGGCAGGACCTCGCCTGAGACGGTCTTCAGCGACGACTGCACCATGTCGCCGTCGGCCAGACGCGCCGCGTCCTCGGCCCAGCGCGACAGGCTCTGGCCGATCGCGGCCTCGCGTTCGGCGCCGAGCAGGGCCAGAAGCGCGCTGTTGACGCCGACGATGACGCCGTCGCGCTCGACCGCCATGCCGTCGACGCTGCCTTCGATCAGATGTTGCAGGCGCACCTCGGCCTGGCCGCGCGATTGGCTGTCCAGCGCATAGCTGGCCGCACCGGCGCCCAGCACCAGCAGGCCCACGCCGGCCACGCCGATGGCCAGGACATGCTTGGCGTCATCGCCGGTCAGGGCCCCGTCCAGCGGCGCGAAGGGCAGGATGGTCATGGCCGACATGGCGGTGAAGTGCAGCACCACAATGCCCAGGACCATGAAGAGGATGGCCAGCCAGCGTCCCTCGACGGTGGGCCACAGCTTGTCGGCTTTGAAGGCCAGGGCCGCGAACACGACCGACCCCACCACAGCGACCACCACATAGGGGACCGACCACTGGATCACGGCGTCGACGGCGAAGGCCCCCATGCCGATGAAGTGCATGGCCGCCACGGCCAGGCCGAACGACACGCCGCCGACCAGGCCCGAACCCGGGAAGCGCTGCGCCGCCAGCAACTGGGCCGCCCCCGAGCCGCAGATAGCGACCAGCAGCGACAGCCCCGTCAGGCCCGGCTCATAAGCGACGGCGATGCCCGGCTCATAGGCGATCATGGCGACGAAGTGGGTGCACCAGACGGTCGCCCCGCCCGCCACCGCGCCCAGGAAGACCCAGGCGGCGCGCGCGCCGGCCCGCGTGCTGCGGACCCGCTTCAACAGGCTGATGGTGATCCAGCTGCCCAGCACGCAGACAAGCGCGGCCAGGGCGACCAGCGCCAGATTGTGGGCGGTGGTCAGACAGTCGACGATACGCATGGAATCCGGGGGGAAGGATACTGAAACGATCCTTTCCCTAGCGGCTCAACTCTTAATCCGACGTCGTCCGAAATGGCTAACGAAGCCTTGCGACGAAACCGGTCAGGAGGCGTCGTGCGGCTTGTCGTTCTGACGCATCAGATAGGGGTTGTTGACCGAGACTTCGGCGCCCGGCGGCAGGCCCAGCTCCTCGAAGCTCCATTGCAGCTGCACCCCGTCGGATTTGGGATTTTCGCAGCGGTCCTCGTCCAGACGACGCAGGGTGATGACGGCGCTGTCACGCAGGCGGGTGATGAAGGGTTTGACGTCCGCCTTGCTGGTGCAGCCGTTCGAGCTGACCCAGAAGACCGCTGTGTCACGCGTGAAGGCGGCGGCGTGGATCGGCTCAAGCTGGCCCGGCATCCCGGCGGTGCGCACGGGCTGATCGCCGGTCCCGGCGCAAGCCCCCGCCAGGGCGGCGACGGCGGCGACAGCGCAAAGAGCGATGATTCGTCTCATCTCGACCTTCCGGGGCGGAGCCTGTCCACCCGGTCAGAATGCGCTGCTTCCTTCCCCAAGGGAACAGCGAATGCTGAATAAGAAAGAAGCCCCGGTTCGCACCGGGGCTTCCATCAACTCTATCGTCGATCGCCTGAAATCAGGACGAGTAGTATTCGACGACCAGGTTCGGTTCCATCTTGACCGGGTACGGCACGTCCGACAGTTCCGGAACGCGGACGTAGCGGACCGAGAAGCCGCGGTCGCCCAGTTCCAGGTAGTCCGGCACGTCACGCTCCGACGACTGCTGGGCTTCGAGCACCAGAGCCATGTTGCGCGACTTTTCCTTGACCTCGATGACCTGGCCCGGCTTGACGCGGTACGAACCGATGTCGACCTTCTTGCCGTCGACGGTCACGTGGCCGTGGCTGACGAACTGGCGAGCGGCCCAGACGGTCGGGACGAACTTGGCGCGGTAGACGATGGCGTCCAGGCGCGATTCCAGCAGACCGATCAGGTTTTCCGAGGTGTTGCCCTTGCGGCGGCCGGCTTCGGCGTAGATGGCCGAGAATTGCTTCTCGGTGATGTTGCCGTAGTAGCCCTTGAGCTTCTGCTTGGCCTTCAGCTGCAGGCCGAAGTCCGAAACCTTCGACTTACGACGCTGGCCGTGCTGGCCCGGGCCGTACGAACGCTTGTTGACCGGCGACTTGGCGCGGCCCCACAGGTTTTCACCCATGGCGCGGTCGATTTTGTACTTGGCGCTATGGCGCTTGGACATAAGTCACTCTTCATGCTGATGCGGCCCGGCCCCTCCCCGATTGGAGCGGCGATCTCAACGGCGGTCCACGCATCGTCCGTAGTCAATTCGCGCCTCGGGCCGAAACCCGATGCGAGAAGGGCGGGCTTATGAAGGCCCGCCCTCCCGGAGTCAAGCCAGACGGGCGTTTCAGCCCTTGGCGGCGGCGTAGAGCTCGTTGACCTTGTTCCAGTTCACGATGGACCAGAAGGCGGCCAGGAACTCGGCGCGGCGGTTCTGGTACTTCAGGTAGTAGGCGTGCTCCCAGACGTCGGCGACGAGCAGGGGCGCGCCCTTCTCCTCGGCGAAGTCCATCAGGGAGTTGTCCTGGTTCGGCGTCGAGATGATCTTCAGCTTGCCGTCCTGCACGATCAGCCAGGCCCAGCCCGAACCGAAGCGGCCCAGACCAGCGGCGTTGAAGGCCTCCTTGAAGGCGTCCATGCCGCCCAGGTCGGCGTCGATGGCGGCGGCCAGTTCAGCCGAGGGCGCGCCGCCCGTGCCGACGGGCGCCAGGCCTTCCCAGAAGAAGGTGTGGTTCCACACGCCGCCAGCGTTGTTGCGCACGGCGACGGGCAGGGTCGACATCTTGGCGAACAGCTCGTCGAACGACTGGCCTTCGACGCCGGCGGCGGCCACGGCCTTGTTCAGGTTGTCGACGTAGGTCTGATGGTGCTTGTCGTAGTGGAAGCCCATCGTCTCCTTGTCGATGACGGGCTCCAGCGCGTCATGGGCGTAGGGCAGCGGGGGCAGGACGAAGGCCATGGGAGGTTCCTCTCGGCGGTTTTGATTCTTCCGGCCCCTATCTAGGGCCGCGCGCTGCATACCCAAGCCTTTACCGCCGAGTTTGTTCAGATTTTCCGCTCAGCAAGGGCCGACTGGGAACCGGACATGCGAAATGTCCGTTTCGCCAAGGTGATTTCAGCGCCCTCAAGCCCCCTCCCGAAAGGAGGATCGCCATGCCCGTCAGATCGCTCCGTCGGCCGGCTCCCCTGACCGACGCCGAGGCGGAAACCCTGCGGCTGCAACTGCTGGAGATCGTTCCCCGCCTGCGCCGTCACCATCTGCTCGACCTGGCCGACACCCTGCACGACGCCGCCCGCGAACGGCGCGACGGCGAACCGCGCCATTTTGACGTGAGGGTGTAGGCGGCCGCTCCTGCTCAAGACAGGCTAGGATGCCAGAGCGGCTGGCTCTTGCGCAGCGCAGTCCTTCAGACAAACTGGCGAGAACGGGAGTGGTGAGGAGCATCGCCATGCTGAAGTCTGGTGCCATTACGGCCGCCGTGCTGGCGACCGTGCTGACCCTGTCCGCCTGCGCCGCCGGTCCGGCGGAGGCAGTGCGGTCAGCGGACGCCGCCAAGGCCCAATGCCGGACCACCTCGCAACCCGGCGGCGGCTCGTCGATGGACTGCACCCTGTGGGAGCGAACCACCACGACAACCACGACGACGACCACCCGGCCCAATGGCGGAACCACCACGACGGTCGAGCCAACCCAGACAGGCGGCGACGCCTGGGCTTTCGGCCCACAGCCAGTGCTTGCGCCTTAAGAGGCCTGAGCGTCGAAAGCGGCAGGCTCGAATGTCCGCGAAGGGTGGAAAGCGGACACTAGCCGCTCAGGCGACAATGCGGCCATCTGCAGAACATAAGGCGGCGATATGCGAACCTCGAAACCGAGTGGAACGCCTTTCACAGCGACTTCTACCGACCACATAGACCAGTGGTCGCGCGATGTGTTCCGCGCACTTTCCGGCTGGGCTGAGACGCTTAATGGTCGCTGGACGCGATGGGATGAAAGCTATCTTCTTTTGGAGATCAACCGGTTGGGCGAGGACGCGATTGAACCCATCCTGATCGACACGGCGGACGAAGAGCTTCACGTCGAGTTTGGCTACTGGGAGACGGACCTTCCCGAGCAGGCCCTAGACGCCGAAGGTGCGGCACAAGAAGCCATCGAGCTTGTGTCTGACTGGCTCTCTGGTGCCATTCGTACGGCGGTGTTCACGAACGACGCTGGGCACTGGTGCGGCAGCATGGTTGTTGAGCGAGACACGACGCGTCCACTTGCGCCTAGCGAGGGAATGCTCAGCTTCAACCCTACCAAAGTGGAGTTGCGGAGCCCGCATAGGCGGCTCTGGGAGACCTATTCAGTCTGACCGTGGCATTGTCCGCAATGGGTCGAAAGCGGACTTCCGTCCTTTCGCCGTCACCACGGACGGCCCGGATGGGCGATCCGGGGCCGAGGCGCCAGGTGCATCGGCATGGACGGAGAAAATAGCAGTCGCCTGGGCTCCGGGTTCGCTGCGCGCCCCGGAATGACGAAAGGGGGCGGCGAGAGCGGTTCCTTATTCCTCCGCCTTCTTCACCTTGCGCATCCAGGGGCGGGTTTCCTCGCCGTTGGCCTTGGCGGTGATTTCCTTGAGCTTGCGGCCCTGCATGGTCGAGAAGGCCTGCCCCGGGGCGCCCTTTTCGGGGTCGGCGAAGGCGCGGCCGTAGGTCTCGATCCGCTCGCCGACCGAATCGAGGAACTCGCCCTCCCATTCGGACAGCGAAACGCCCGCCTTCGCGGCCGAGCGGCGGGCGCGTTTCAGGGCGTTCAGCGCCGAGCGCTTCGCCGCCTCACGCTGCTGATCCCAAGGGCTCAGCAGCGCCTTCTTTTTAGGGACGCTATCGCCCTTCGGGCTACTTGAGCGCAGGCTAGAGGCGTTGCCCTCCTTAGGGCCGCTCTTGAAGCCGCTGGTACGCAGCTTGGACGCGTCGCCGCCCTTCAGGCTGCTGGAGCGTGAAGGGCGGTCGCTGGGGGGCTTGAAGGGCGTGCGCTTCAGGCCCGCCTCCCTCAGACCTCGCCGAGAGCCGACAGGTAGAGGTCCAGAATCGCCTCTTCCTCCTGGCGCTTGGCCTTGTCCTGCTTGCGGATGCGAATGACCTTGCGCAGCGTCTTGACGTCGTAGCCCTCGCCCTTGGCCTCGGCGAAGACCTCCTTCATGTCGACCATGACGGCCTGCTTGTCCTCTTCGAGGCGCTCCAGGCGTTCGATGATCGAGCGCAGACGGCCCTGGGCCGTGGCGGTCAGGACGTCCGAGGCGGCGTCAAAGGCGGGGGCGTCGTCGGCCATGAGGAAAGCTCCGAAACTTGAAATGGCCGGCGGGGCGACCTTGAGACCACTCTCAAGCAGACCGGGGGGCGCGAGGGCAAGAAGGGAATCGCCCGAACGGGCCTCAGGCGCGAATCGCGTCCGATTCCGAAGTCTGAACGTCGGACGCGAAAAAGGCTGCAGGCGAGCCTGCAGCCTTTGAATATCGTAACCGCGGCGCCGTTTCAGGCGCCGACGCGGTTCTTAGCCTTGCTTGGCCTTGAAGCGCGGGTCGGTCTTGTTGATCACATAGACCACGCCCTTGCGGCGAACGATCTTGCAGTCGCGGTGGCGACCCTTGAGCGACTTGAGCGAGCTGCGGACCTTCATGGTCGGACGTCCCGAAGATTGGAGGCCCGTGAGGGCGGTCAAAAACAAATGCGCGAAACCCTGCGAGCAGGACCTTGCGGCGGAGCGGTGCGTATAGAGAGGCCCCGGCCTTTCGTCAACATTCCGCGCGGGGATTCCGCTGGAGGCCTGGCCTCCGAGTTGAACGGAGGGTCTCCGGACATGCACGTCCGGCGCGTCGCCCCTCCGCCACCAGGCCGTGTCCAGGGGAGCTGAAATGTAAAACGCAGTTCGTTAAGGCGCGACTTTCGCAAAGGGTTAGCGGCGACTTAACCCTTTTCACGGAAACCCCTTTTGGCTTCGCGCGCTTGTGATTGGTCGTGGAATTCGGGGGCGTTAGCCTGTGGTCATGCGTATCGCCTATCGTCTTGCCCTGATTGGATCCGTTGCGGCCTGCGCGCCCATGGTTCCGACGCCGCCTCAACCGCAGCCCGCGCCGCCGGCCGTCGTCGAGCCCGCGCCCGCGACGCCCGCGCCGCCGCCGCCCGCCGCCGCCGTCGACCTGTCGGACGCCTATGATCAGGCCAGTTTCGAGTCCTGGAAGCAGAGCTTCCTCGACCGCCTCGGCGGCGCGCGGAAGTGGGAGTATTCGCGCGAGTTGAGCGGCGTCACGCCCAACGCCAGCGTCGTTCGTCTGGACCGCAACCAGCCCGAATTCTCGCGCCCCGCCGGCGCCTATATCCAGAGCGCCACCGCCCCCGCCCGAATCGCCATGGCCCGCCAGCGCGTCGATCGCGTGCCGTGGGAAGTGACCCAGAGATTCGGCGTGCCGACCGAGATCCTGCTGGGCGTCTGGGCGCAGGAAAGCGCCTTCGGCCAGGTCCAGGGCGATTTTGACGTGATCCGCTCGCTGGCGACCCTGGCCTATGACGGCCGTCGCCGCGCCTGGGCCGAGGACCAGCTGAAGAACGCCCTCGACATCGTGGTGGACGGCAAGCGCGCCCGCAGCGGCCTGAAGGGCAGCTGGGCCGGGGCCATGGGCCAGACCCAGTTCATGCCCGACAGCTATCTGAAGCTGGGGGTCGATCAGAACGGCGACGGCAAGGTGGACATCTGGGGCTCGGACGCCGACGCCCTCGCCTCGGCCGCCAACCTGCTGGCCCAGGCCGGATGGAAGCGTGGCCAAGGCTGGGCCTATGAGGTCATCCTGCCCGCCGACTTCGACTACAGCCAGGCCGAGGGGCCCAAGCACGACTGGGCCTTCTGGTCGGGCCGCGGCGTGCGTCTGGCCAACGGCGCGGCGCTGAACGCCGCCGAGGCCGCCGAGGGCGCGACCATCCTGCTGCCGCAGGGCGCCAAGGGGCCGGTCTTCCTGGCCCTGCCCAACCACTATGTGATCCGGCGCTACAACAACTCGGTCAGCTACGCCCTGGCCATCGGCCTGATCGCCGACGGGGTGCAGGGCAAGCCTGCGCTGACGGCGACATGGCCCAACGACGGTCCCCTGACCCGCGAACAGCGCGTCGGCGCCCAGACGGCCCTGACGAAAATGGGCTTCGACACCCAAGGCGTCGACGGCGTTATCGGCTCCAACACCCGCGCCGCCCTGCGCCGCTGGCAGCAGGCCAACGGGCGGACGGCGGACGGCTATCTGACCGACGTGCTGGCCGACGAGCTGATCCGGCGAGCGCGGTAGTCCGCCTCACAACGCGGGCAGGGTAAGGACGTCGCCCTTACTTCCGCCCGATGCGCTTGATTTCCCAGTCCAGCTGGACGCCGGTCTTCTTCAGCACGTCGGCGCGGACGGCTTCGCCCAGGCCTTCGATGTCGGCGGCGGTGGCTTCGCCGGGATTGATCATGAAGTTGGAGTGCAGCTCGCTGAACTTGGCGCCGCCGCCAGTCTCGGCGTGCAGCTTGCCGCGCCAGCCCGCCTCGTCGACCAGCTTCCACGAGGAATGACCCTCGGGGTTCTTGAAGGTCGAGCCGCCGGTCTTTTCGCGGATCGGCTGGGTCGTCTCGCGACGGCTGGTGATCTCGTTGATGCGGGCGGTGACGGCTTCGGGCGCGTCGGGCGCGCCGCGATAGACCGCCTCCATCCAGATAACGCCCGCCGGGGCGTTTGAGTGGCGATAGGTGTAGCCGAAGTCGGCCAGGGCCAGTTCGATCCGCTCACCCTGACGCGTCAGACCCCAGGCCGAGACCAGGACGTCCTTGGTCTCCGACCCATAGCAGCCCGCGTTCATGGCCAGGGCGCCGCCGATGGTGCCGGGAATGCCGGCGTAGAATTCCAGCCCGGCGATGCCTGCCTTGGCCGAAGCCTTGGCCACCATCGAGTCCAACGCGCCCGCGCCGGCGGTGATGGTCTCGCCCTCGGTCGTGATGGCGGCGAAGGCGCGCCCGGCCAGACGGATGACCACCCCCTCGACCCCGCCGTCGCGGACGATCAGGTTGGAGCCGACGCCGATGATGGTGACGGGCACGGATTCCGGCAGGGCCTTGAGGAAGTCGGCCAGGTCCTCGGCGTCCGCCGGGATGAACAGGGCGTCCGCCGCCCCGCCGACCCGGAACCAGGTGTAGGGCCCCAGCGGCTCGTTCAGCAGCAGCTTGCCGCGCACGGTCGGGAGATTATCGCGCCAGGACATCATTATTTCCGCTCATCCCCGCGGAGGCGGGGACCCAGTAAGAGCTACTGCGATGCCCGCTCAGGATTGTCCGCGCAAGACCTTGAGCGTCGCCGCCGAAAGCCAAAGCACTGGGTCCCCGCCTCCGCGGGGATGAGCGGATGGTGGGGAGGCTCAGCCCAGCGCCTCGAGTTGCGCCGGCAGGGCGTAGGCCCAGCTGGTGATGTCGCCGGCGCCCAGCAGGACGACCAGATCGCCCGGCCTGGCCTCGTCCTTGATGACGCGCGGCAGGACGGCGGCGTTTTCCAGGGCGGCGACCTGACGGTGGCCATAGCGGCGGATGCCGTCGGCCAGGGCGTGCTTGTCGACGCCCTCGATCGGCTGTTCGCCCGCCGGATAGACGTCGGCGACCAGAACGCTGTCGGCGTCGGCGAAGCAGGTCGAAAAGTCCTGCATCAGGTCGCGCAGGCGGGTGTAGCGGTGCGGCTGGACCACGGCGATGACGCGGCCGGGGTTGTCAGCCGACTGGACCACCTGACGGGCGGCCTTCAGCACGGCGGCGATTTCAACCGGGTGGTGGCCGTAGTCGTCGATGACGCGCACGCCGTTGACCACGCCCGTGGTGGTGAAGCGGCGCTTGACCCCGCCGAAGCCGGCCAGACCCTGACGGATGGAATCGTCGTCCACGCCCAGCTCGCGCGCCACGGCGATGGCCGCCAGCGAGTTCGACACATTGTGCCAGCCGGCCATGGGCAGATAGAGGCCCTCGATGCGGGTCGGCTCGTCCAGCGCGGCCAGACCCTGGCCCTGGATGACCACGTCGAAGCGCGAGCCGTCGGGCGACATCTGCACGTTCTCGGCGCGAACCATGGCCTGAGGGTTCAGGCCGTAGGTGACCAGACGGCGGTTATCGATCTGGGCCGCCAGCTTCTGCACTTCCGGGTGGTCCAGACAGACCACGCCGAAGCCGTAGAAGGGAATATCCTCGATGAAGTCGCAGAAGGCCTTCTTGACCGCGTCAAAGTCGCCGTAGTGGTCCAGGTGCTCAGGGTCGATGTTGGTGATGACCGCGACCGTGCACTTCAGGCGCAGGAAGGAGCCGTCGCTCTCGTCGGCCTCGACCACGATCCAGTCGCCCTCGCCCACCTTGGCGTTGGTGCCGTAGGCGTTGATGATGCCGCCGTTGACCACCGTCGGGTCCAGCGAACCGGCGTCCAGCAGGGCCGCGACCATCGAGGTCGTCGTCGTCTTGCCGTGGGTGCCGCCGACGCCGACCGAGAACTGCAGACGCATCAGCTCGGCCAGCATCTCGGCGCGGCGCACCAGGGGAATGCGACGCTCGCGCGCCACGACCAGCTCCGGGTTCGTCGCCTTGACCGCGGTCGAATAGACCACCGCCGAGACGCCCTCGGTCACATGGGCGGCGTCGTGGCCGATGTAGATGCGGGCGCCCAGTTTCTCGAGCCGCTCGGTGTTGGCGCTGGCCTTGGCGTCCGAACCGGACACCTGATAGCCGATCTTCAGCATGATCTCGGCGATGCCGCTCATGCCGATGCCGCCGATGCCGACGAAGTGGACAGGCCCAAGGGCGAACGGAACGGGGCGAAGGCGTGCGATCATCCTCGCCTCATAGCTCAGACGGGATGCGATTTGCACCATCTTTGCCTGTCGTCCGCGCGGGCAAAGGATTCTCTCGATCTGTCGGGATCTTAAGTTTGGTTACTCCGCCTTAACCGTAAGGATTCACCATAAGCTCCTCATCTGTCCGGGGCCGCTTTTCCATGTCCGAGTTGAAGACCGACGTCATCCTGCGTGGCGACTGCATCGAGGTGCTGAAGGGCCTGCCGGACAAGTCGGTGGACATGGTCTTCGCCGACCCGCCCTATAATCTGCAGCTGGGCGGCGACCTGCTGCGTCCCGACAACTCCAAGGTGGATGCGGTCGACGACGAGTGGGACAAGTTCGACAGCTTCGCCGCCTACGACGCCTTCACCCGCGCCTGGCTGGGCGAGTGCCGCCGCGTGTTGAAGGACGAGGGCTCGCTCTGGGTCATCGGCAGCTATCACAACATCTTCCGCCTCGGCTCGGCGATGCAGGACCTGGGCTTCTGGGTGCTGAACGACATCATCTGGCGCAAGTCCAACCCAATGCCGAACTTCAAGGGCACGCGCTTCACAAATGCGCACGAGACCCTGATCTGGGCCGCCAAGTCGCGCGAGCAGAAGCGCTACACCTTCAACTACGACGCGCTGAAGGCCTTCAACGAAGACACCCAGATGCGTTCGGACTGGACCCTGGCCCTGTGCACCGGCAACGAGCGCTTGAAGGACGACAACGGCGACAAGGCCCACCCGACCCAGAAGCCCGAGGCCCTGCTGCACCGGGTGCTGCTGTCGGCCAGCCGCGTCGGCGACGTGGTGCTGGACCCCTTCTTCGGCACCGGGACCACGGGCGCCGCGGCCAAGCGCCTGGGCCGCCACTTCATCGGCATCGAACGCGACGAGACCTACGCCAAACTGGCCGAGAAGCGCATCAAGGCGGTCATTCCCGCCGCGCCCGAGGATCTGGTCGTCACCGGCTCCAAGAAGGCCGAGCCCAAGGTGCCCTTCGGCGCCCTGGTCGAGGCCGGCCTGCTGGCCCCCGGCGACAAGCTCTACTGCCCCAAGGGAGATCATGAGGCTCGCGTGCGCGCCGACGGCTCGCTGGTGTCCGGCTCCATGACCGGCTCGATCCACAAGCTGGGTGCCCTGCTGGAAAACGCTCCGGCCTGCAACGGCTGGACCTACTGGCGCTTCAAGACCGACACGGGCCTGCGCCCCATCGACGCCCTGCGCGCCGAGATCCGCGCCGGGATGCAGTAGGCCGCAAAGCCACTGTAAAGCTTGAACTATCGTTCCAGCCACGCTGGAACCGGGTTCCATGACCCGTGTTGACGATTCCAGTGCGCCATCGGGGGCGCGGGAGTCGGATCATGAAGATTGCTCAGGTCACGCCCCTCTATGAGGCGGTGCCGCCGCGCCTTTACGGCGGCACCGAGCGGGTCGTCGCCCACCTGACCGACGCCCTGGTCGAGCTGGGCCATGACGTCACCCTGTTCGCCAGCGCCGAGGCCGAAACGCGGGCGCGGCTGATCCCGGTGCGCGATCAGGCCATCCGGCTGGACCCGGAGCCGCTGAAATCCGATCTCGCCGCGCACATGACCATGCTGGCCGAGGTGCTGGACCGCGCCGACGACTTCGACATCATCCACTTCCACACCGACATGGCCCACTTCCCCTTCTTCCAGGGGCTGGCCGACAAGACCATCACCACGCTGCACGGGCGCCTCGACCTGAAGGACCTGCCCGAGGTCTATGGACGCTGGCCGCAGTTCGGCCTGGTCTCCATTTCCGACGACCAGCGCCGCCCTCTGCCCGGGGCCAACTGGAAGGCGACGGTGCATCACGGCATGCCCGGCGACCTCTATCGCTTCTCGCCCACGCCGCAGGGCTACCTCGCCTTCCTCGGCCGCATCTCGCCCGAGAAACGCCCCGACCGGGCCATCGAGATCGCCACGCGTCTGGGCAAGCCGCTGAAGATGGCGGCCAAGGTCGATGCCGCGGACAGGGCCTATTGGGAGACGGTCATCCAGCCTCTGGTCGAGGGCAATCCGCTGATCGAGTTCGTCGGCGAGATCGGCGACGACCGGAAGTCAGCCTTCCTTGGCGGGGCCGAGGCCCTGCTGTTTCCCATCGACTGGCCCGAGCCCTTCGGCCTGGTGATGATCGAGGCCCTGGCCTGCGGCACGCCCGTCGTGGCCTTCCGCTGCGGCTCGACGCCCGAGATCATCGAGGACGGCGCCACCGGCTTTCTGGTCGACACCATGGATCAGGCGGTGGTCGCCGCCGGACAGGCGCACCGGTTGGATCGCGAGGCCATCCGGGCGCGCTTCGACCTGCGCTTCTCGGCCACAGCCATGGCGAGGCGCTATCTCGACGTCTACAGCGACCTGCTGGCCCGCCGTCCGTTCGCGGCGCACGTTCTGGACAGCGGCCGGGCGTCGCGGATCGCCGACGAAGGTCGCAGCTTCGCCGCCATCGGCTGAGGTTCGGCTGAACCCTTCGGCGCTTCGACCATTTTCCCTAGGGGCGCCTGAACGATTTTCGCGCAGCAGCGAGGCAGACCATGGACGACGCCTATTCGGTCCAGACCACGGCCGCCGACAACAGCGATCAGGACGGCCTCGAGACCCTGATGGCGCTGAAGGACGCCGACACCTTTCTGGTGGCGGACCACTGGGGCGACGTCAAAAGCGGGGCTGACGGCCTGTTCGACCGGGACACGCGCCTGCTGTCGCACTTCGTTCTGACAGTGGGGCGAGCAAGGCCGTCGCGGCTGAGCTCCGGCGTGACCGAGGACAACGTCTTCTTCACCTGCCATTCGACCAACCGCCCCCTGCCGCCGATGGGCGGGCGCTCGGCCCCGGCGGGGGTGCTGCATCTGGAGCGACGGCGCTTCCTCTGGGACAAGAGGCTGTTCGAGCGGGTGCGGATGGTCAACCACGGCGTCGAGGACATCCTGCTGCCGCTGTCGTTCGAATTCGGGGCCGACTTCGCCGACATCTTTCAGGTGCGCGGCACGCCCCGCCTGACGCGCGGCGAGGTCCACGCCCCGATCATGGACGGACGGCGCGTCACCTTCGGTTACACCGGGCTGGACGGCGTGACCCGAACCAGTTGCCTGGCCTTTTCCGAGCCGCCCGCGCGCCTCAGCGCCAACCGGGCGGAGTTCATGTTCAGCCTGCCCAAGGGCAAGCGGCTGGACCTCTATATCGAATGCGGGATCGACGTCTGCGACACCCCGGACCAGGAGCGCTGGCGCTGGAATTCCATCCAGGCCCGTCTGGCCATGCGTCGGCGGATGCGGCGCGGCGCCGGGGTGGCCGCGCCGCGCGATCCGCGCATCAACGACTGGCTGACCCAGTCGCGCACCGATGTTGCGCTGCTGACCACCGACCTGCCGACCGGCCCCTATCCCTATGCCGGGGTCCCGTGGTTCTCGACCCCGTTCGGGCGCGACGGCATCATCACCGCCTGGCAGATGCTGTGGGTGGACCCCAGTCTGGCGCGCGGCGTGCTGACCTATCTGGCGGCGCGTCAGGCGACCGAGGTGGACGCCTTCAAGGACTCCGCGCCCGGCAAGATCATGCATGAGACGCGCGGCGGCGAGATGAGCGTTCTCGGCGAGGTGCCCTTCGGCCTCTATTACGGCGGGGTCGACACCACCTGCCTGTTCATCGCCCTGGCCGGGGCTTACGCCAAACGCACCGGCGACGTGGAGACCATCCGCAATCTGTGGCCCAATCTGATCGCGGCGGCGGGCTGGATGAGCGACTACGGCGACAGCAACGGCGACGGCCTGATCGACTACGCCCGCGCCGCCGAAACCGGCCTGTCCAACCAGGGCTGGAAGGACAGCGAGGACTCCATCTTCGACAGCGACGGCCGCTTTCCCAAGGGCCCGGTCGCCCTGCTGGAGGTGCAAGGCTACGCCTTCGCCGCCTGGACCGCCCTGGCCGAAATGGGCGCGCAGATGGGCGACGAGCGGGCCAGCCAGTGGCAGGCGCAGGCTGTGGCGGTGCGATCCTTGGTCGAGGACCGATTCTGGATGGAGGACCAGCAGTTCTACGCCGTGGCCCTGGACGGCGACGGCAAGCAGATGCAGGCCGTCGGCTCCAACGCCGGGCATCTGCTGTTCAGCGGCCTGCCGTCGCCCGAGCGCGCCCGGCTGGTGACGCGACGGATGCTGACGGCGGAGTTTCGCTCGGGCTGGGGCCTGCGGACCCTGGCCAAGGGGCAGGCCCGCTTCAATCCGATGAGCTATCACAACGGCTCGGTCTGGCCGCACGACACGGCCATGGCGGCGGCGGGCATGGCCCGCTACGGCGAGCGGCGGGCGGTGGCCATGTTGCTGGGCGAGATCTACGGCGCGGCCGCCCATTTCCAGCTGCGCCTGCCCGAACTGTTCTGCGGCTTCATCCGCGAGACGGGCGAGCCGCCGATCGCCTATCCGGTCGCCTGCCTGCCGCAGGCCTGGGCGGCGGGCTCCGTCTTCCTGATGCTGCAGGCCGCGCTGGGCCTGTCGATCGACGCGCCCGAGCAACTGGTCGAGGTCGCCGACCCGACCCTGCCGCCCGGGGTGGACCGGCTGTCGGTGACGCGGCTGCAGGTCGGCGACGGGGTCATCGACCTGCACTTCCAACGGCTGGACGGTCAGGTGGTGGTCATGCCGCGCGAGCGCAGCGGCGTGGTCAATCTGCGAGTGACCGGCTAGGCCGCCAGCCCGCGCTCCAGGGCCTTGCGGAACACGGTCGGCAGGGCTGTCAGGGCCTCGCCGGCCTCGGTCCAGACGAAGTCGCCCGCGCCTTCGCCGACATGGACTGTCAGGGTCAGGCTGAAGTGGGTGAAGACGTGCTCGACCGCCCCTGCTTGCGTCCAGTCAGCGGCGACCGGCAGATCAAAGGCGGGCGAGGCGCTCCAGTCCGAGGTCGGCAGGCCCAGCATCCCGCCCAACAGCCCCTTGTCCGGGCGCTTCACCAGCCCGATCCGGCCTTCGCCGTCGCGCAGGACGAAGGCGTGGCCCAGACGGTGCGGGCGCTCGGCCTTCTTCGTTTTCAGCGGATAGCGCGCGGGGTCGCCGGTCTTCAGCCCCTCGCAGCCGAAGGCCAGGGGGCAGAGATCGCACGAGGGCGACTTGGGCCGACAGACGCCCGAGCCGAGGTCCATCAGGGCCTGGGGCCAGTCGCCGGGGCGATCGTCGCTGACGAAGAGGGCGGCCAGCCGCTTCAGCTCGGGTCGCGCGGCGGGCAGAGGCGCCTCCAGCGCGAACAGCCGGCTCATGACCCGCTCGACATTGCCGTCCACGACATTGGCGGGCCGGTCGAAGGCGATGGCGGCCACGGCGGCGGCGGTATAGGCGCCCACCCCCGGCAGGGCCAGCAGCGCCGTCTCGGTGTCGGGAAAGGCCCCGCCGTGCTGATCCGCCACGGCGCGGGCGCAGGCCAGAAGGTTGCGAGCGCGGGCGTAGTAGCCCAACCCCGCCCAGGCGGCCATCAGCTCGGAATCCTCGACCGCCGCCAGATCACTGACGGTCGGCCAGCGCGTGGTGAAGCGCTCGAAATAGGGGGCGGCGTGCGGCACCGTCGTCTGCTGCAACATGACCTCGGACAGCCAGACCCGGTAGGGCTCGGTGCGCCTGTCCGCCCCCGGCGGCGCGCGCCACGGCAAGGTCCGCGCGTGGGCGTCGTACCAATCAAGCAGGGCGGCGCGGAGGGAGGGGACGTCGGGCATGGGTCGGGCTATATAGGACGAATGCGTCGTCCTCTGCCCACTGAAAGCGAAGCCCGCGAAATCCTGGCGCGGCGCCGGACGCGGCCGCAACTGCGCCCGCCGCCCCCGGCCGGCAAGTCGCTGGCCCCGCTGATCAGGAAGCTGGACGCCCAGTTCGGACGCGGCGCCGGCGCGCTGGAGCCGCGCTGGGTCGAGATCGTCGGCGAACGTCTGGCCCGCGTCACTCGCCCGCAGAAGCTGACCAAGGGTCGCGGCGGCGCGGGCGGCACGCTGGAGCTGCGCGTGGCAGGCCCCGCCGCCCTGCTGGTGCAGCATCAGTCCGAGGACATCATCCAACGCGTGAACCTGTTCCTCGGGGCTGGATCGGTTGAGAAGCTGCGCATCGCCCAGGGACCGGTGAAGCCCCTACCCGTGGCGGGCGCCAAGCCCCGCGCGCGCGGCAAGATGGTCCTGCCGCCCCTGCCCGCCTCGGTCGAAGCCGAACTGGCCAACTCTGTCGAGGACGCCCCCGACAGCTTGAAAGCCGCGCTCAGAAAATTGGGCCGGGCCGTCCTGTCGCAGCCGCCGGAAAACGAGCGCCGTTGACAAACCTTCGCCGCACCTGTTCTCGAAAAGTATGCGGATCGCGCACGCCCTAGGGAATCGCGCCATCCTTTTGAGTCACACTCTCGCCTAAGGACGACCCATGGCTACGTTCCGTTACGCTTCGATGAGCCGCCGCGCGGCCCTGACCGCCGCCGCCCTGGCCGCCATGGCGACTGTCGCCGGCTGCACCGCCAAGACCGGCGGCGCCGCACAGGGCGACATGGGCATGGGCGCGGGCGAAGACGCCAAGGTCACGGTCGTGGAATACGCCTCGGTCACCTGTGGTCACTGCGCCGTCTGGAACGAGGAAGTCTGGCCCGAATTCAAAACGAAATACGTGGACACCAAGAAGGTGCGCTACGTCTTCCGCGAGTTCCCGACCCCGCCGCAGGACATCGCCGTCGCCGGCTTCCTGATCGCGCGCTGCGCCGGCCCGGACAAGTATTTCGACGTCGTCCACGACATCATGGCCAGCCAGAAGGAATGGATGGCGGGCGTGGCCCCGCGCACTACCCTGTTCCGCGCAGCCGCCGCCGCCGGCCTGAGCCAGGAACAGACCGAGGCCTGCATCAGCGACAAGGCCGCCATCGAAGAGATGAGCAACCGCATCAAGGCCGGCATCGACGCCGGCGTGACCGGCACGCCGACCTTCCTCGTCAACGGTACGAAGGTGCTGGACAGCTCGATGTCAGGCCTGTCGGAAGCCATCGACGCGGAACTGGCCAAGAAATAACTTCAACCAGGCGGGGGCGTGGACATGTTGAGGAAGCTGATCGGGGCTGCGGCCCTGAGCGTTGTACTGGCGCTGGCGGCCTGTAGCGGCAAGGACGCGGCCCCCGCCGAGGGCGACATGACTCTGGGCGCCCCCGAAGGCGCCAAGGTGACGGTGGTCGAGTACGCCTCCGTCACCTGCTCCGGCTGCGCCGCCTGGAACGAGCAGGTCTGGCCCCAGTTCAAGGCCAAATACGTGGACACGGGCAAGGTGCGCTACGTCTTCCGCGAGTTCCCCACCCCGCCCCAGGACATGGCCGTCGCCGGTTTCCTGCTGGCGCGCTGCGCGGGCGAGGACAGGTATTTCCATGTCGTCGACCAGATCATGCGGTCCCTGCCCGCACTGCATTCCGGCACCCCGCCGCGCGACATCCTGCTGCGCACCGCGCGCGACGCCGGCCTGAGCGAGGCCCAGTTCCAGACCTGCGTCGCCGATCCCGAGGGCGTCGCGGCCATGGAGAAACGCATCAAGGCCGCGCAGAGCGCGGGCGTGACCGGCACGCCGACCTTCATGATCAACGGCGAGGTCGTGGCTGATCGCTCGCTGGACGGCCTGTCGCAACGGATCGATCCTCTTTTGAGCGCGAAATGACCATGAAGACCCTGTGGCGCACCCTGCCCCTGACGGCGGCCCTGACCTTGGCGGCCCTGCCCGTCGTCGCCGCCGAAGCTTCGCCCACCGCCGCTACCCCGACGCCCGCCGTGGCGGCTGTTCCGGCCGTGACCGCCGCCGACCGCGTCCTGGGCCGCGCCGACGCCCCCGTGACGGTGATCGAATACGCTTCCTTCACCTGCAGCCACTGCGCCGACTGGACCAACGAGGTCCTGCCGACCTTCAAGGCCCGCTATATCGACACCGGCAAGGTCAGGCTGGTGTTCCGCGACATGCCGACCCAGCCCGCCCAGGTCGCCGCCACCGCCGCCGCCATCGGCCGCTGCGCCGCGCCGGGCAGGTTCTTTGACGTGGCCCATCACTTCATGGCCGGTCAGTCCGCCGCCTTCGCCAGCGGCAACGCCCGGCAATGGTACATGGGCGCCATCGGCGTCAGCGGCCGCACCCAGGCCCAGGTCGAAGCCTGTCTGGCTGATCCCGCGACGGGCCAGGCGCTGGAACGCGACATCGAGGCCGCCGTGGCCGCCGGCGTCGACGGCACCCCGACCTTCTTCGTCAACGGCCGCCGCACCCTGGACCATTCTCTGGAAACCCTGTCGGCAGCCATAGACCCGCTGCTCAAGGGGCGCTAAGCCCCCGCCGATGCAGTTCCAGAGACTGAAGCTCGTCGGCTTCAAATCCTTCGTCGACGCGGCGGAAGTTCAAATCGAGTCCGGCCTGACCGGCGTGGTCGGGCCAAACGGCTGCGGCAAATCCAACGTGCTGGAAAGCCTGCGCTGGGTCATGGGCGCCAACTCGGCCAAGGCCATGCGCGGCCAGGGCATGGACGACGTCATCTTCGCCGGGGCGGCGGGCCGTCCGCCGCGCAGCCACGCCGAAGTCGTCCTGACCATCGACAACGCCCAGAAGCGCGCGCCCCAGCCCTTTACCGACAGCCCGGTGCTGGAGGTGTCGCGCCGCATCGACCGGGGTCAGGGCTCGACCTATCGCATCAACGGCAAGGAGGTCCGCGCCCGCGACGTCCAACTGCTGTTCGCCGACGCCTCGACCGGGGCCAACAGCCCGGCCCTGGTGCGCCAGGGCCAGATTTCCGAACTGATCGCCGCCAAGCCGCAGAACCGTCGCCGGATTCTGGAAGAGGCCGGCGGCGTGGCCGGTCTGCACACCCGCCGTCACGAGGCCGAACTGCGCCTGAAGGCCGCCGAGACCAATCTGGACCGGCTGGACGACATCGGCCGCGAGCTGGAGACGGCCCTGAACCGGCTGAAGCGCGAGGCGCGCCAGGCCGAGAAGTACAAGAAGATCTCGGCCGAGATCCGCGCCCTGCAGGCCGCCCTGCTCTATGTGCGCTGGAACGACGCCAAGGCGGCCGCCGAGGTCGCAGCCCAGGAACTGCGCGACGCCGACCGCGCCGTGGCCGAGGCCGGCGCCGCATCGACCAAGGCCGAAGCCGAGGCCCTGAAGGCCCAAGACGCCATGAAGCCCGCGCGCGAGGAAGACGCCGTGGCCGGCGCGCTGCTGCACCGCGCCACGCTGGAACGCGACCGCCTCGACATGGCCGAACAGGCCGCCCGCGCCGAGGTCGACCGGCTGAAGGCCGAGGCGGCCCGCATCGCCGCCGACGTGGAGCGCGAAGAGCGCATGGCCGCCGACGCCCAGCGCGAGCTGGACCGGCTGGATCACGAACTGACCAGGCTGAAGGCCGAGATCGCCGCCGCCCCCGAGCGCGCGCCGGAACTGGAAAAAGCCCTGCTGGCCGCCGAGGATGCGCGCAAGGCCGCCGACGCCGAGGTCGAGCGTCTGGCGGGCACGCTGGCCGCTGTCGAGGCCCGCGCCAACGCCGAGAGCGCCCGCAAACGCGACGCCGAGGCCCGTCTGACCCGCGTCGTCGGCCAGTTCGAACAGGCCAAACGCGAACGCGAGGCGCTCGGCCCGATCGAGACGCCGGAACTGGCCGTCGCCCGCACCACTCTGGAGACGGCGCAGGCCGAACTGACCGCCGCCCGCGAGGCCGTCGAGGCCGCCGCGGCCGCGCGCGGCGACCTGGCCCGCGTCGAGGCCGAAGCCCGCACCCATGCTCGCGCCGCCGAGGACCGGCTGGGCCGCCTGCAGACCGAGGCGCGGGGGCTGGCGCAACTGCTGGTCACCGGCAAGCGCGACCACCCGCCCGCTCTGGACAAGGTGTCGGCGGCCAAGGGCTACGAGGCCGCACTGGCCGCCGCTCTGGGCGACGATCTGGACGCGGCGCTGGACGCTCGCGCCGCCGCCCACTGGGCGGGCGCCGATGCGCCCTCGCCTGTCTGGACTGAAGGCGTCCAGCCCCTGGCCGCTCACGTGACCGCGCCTGTCGAACTGGCCGCGCGTCTGGCCTTCTGCGGCGTCGCGCCCAAGGAGCGGATCGCAGCCCTCGCCAAGGCCCTGCCGACCGGCGCCCGTCTGGTGACGGTCGAGGGCGACCTCTATCGCTGGGACGGCTTCGTCAGCCGCGCCGAGGCCCCGCGTCCCGCCGCCGTGCGTCTGGCCCAGCGCACGCGGCTGGCCGAACTGGAAGCCGAGATCGACACGGGCAAGCCCGCGCTGGAAGCCGCCCAGACCACCCAGAAGGCCGCGACCGAGGCCTTCCGCGCCGCCGAGGAAACGGTGAAGACCGCCCGGCTCAAGCCCTTCGCCGCCGACAAGACCGTGGTCGCCGCGCGCGACCGCGTCGAAAGCCTGATGCGCGACCAGACCCGGCGCGAAGCCCGCGCCCAGGCTCTGGACGAAACCGTCGCCCGGCTGGACGGCGAGGTGGCCGAGGCCAAGGCTGCACTGGAGGCCGCGCAGTCGGTCGAGGCGCCATCCGAGACCATCGCAGGCCTGCGCGACGAACTGGCCGCCGCCCGTGTCGCCGCCGACGCGGCCCGGCAGGCGGCCCAGACCGCCCGCTCGACCCGCGACGAGGAAGCCCGCGACCGCGCCGGGCGCGAACAGCGTCTGGGCAGCCTGACCCACGCCCACGAGGGCTGGGCCGGGCGCTCGAAGGAAAGCGCCGCGCGCGTCGCCGCCCTGGGCAAGGACGCCGACAAGACCGCCGCTCTGCTCAAACAGGCCGAGATCGCGCCCCAGGGCTTCGCCGAACAGCGCGGCGCCCTGATGGACGCCCTGATCGCCGCCGAGACGCGCAAGAGCGCCGCCGCCGAGGCCCTGTCGCTGGCCGAAAGCACGGCGGGCGAGAGCGACCGCGCCAGCCGCGCCGCCGAGGCCGCCGCAGGGGCCGCGCGCGAGGCCCGCGCCGGTCTGGCCGCCCGCGCGGAGGCCGCGACCGAGCGTCTGGCCGAGGCCGAGGCCAACGTCCGCGAAACGGCGCAGATGTCGCCGGACGAGCTGGGCCAGAAGCTGATCGACGACGCCATCGCCCGCCCGCCGGACACGGCCGGCGCCGAGAGCCTGCTGACCGGGCTGGAGCGCGAGCGCGAGGCCCTGGGCGCGGTCAACCTGCGCGCCGAGGAAGAGGCCGCCGAATACGGCGAGCGTCTGGGCGCCATGAAGTCGGAACGGATCGACCTGACCCAGGCGATCGCCAAGCTGCGCGACGGCATCGACGAACTGAACGCCGAGGGTCGCGAGCGGCTGGTGGCGGCGTTCGACGTCATCAACGCCAACTTCAAGGCTCTGTTCGAGGCCCTGTTCGGCGGCGGTCAGGCGGAGCTGAAGCTGGTCGAGAGCGACGACCCGCTGGAAGCCGGTCTGGAGATCTACGCCTGCCCGCCCGGCAAGCGGCTGTCGGTCATGAGCCTGATGAGCGGCGGCGAGCAGGCCCTGACGGCGGCGGCCCTGATCTTCGGCGTCTTCCTGGCCAATCCGGCCCCGGTCTGCGTGCTGGACGAGGTGGACGCGCCGCTGGACGACGCCAACGTCGACCGCTTCTGCCGGATGCTGCACGAGATGCGGTCGCGCACCGACACCCGCTTCATCGTCATCACCCACAACCCGGTGACCATGAGCCGCATGGACCGCCTGTACGGCGTCACCATGCCCGAGCGCGGCATGAGCCAGCTGGTCAGCGTCAACCTGAAACAGGCCGAGCAGATCGTGGCGGCCTGATCGGAGGCGTCCGTTCGATGCCAGACAAAAACAGAGTCCAATTCGTCTGAATCGTCTGAAATCGGCACTGACGCCTCCCCGTCGTCGCGCCAAGGGCCCGGCGCCTCGGCCAGTATGGGGGCACTGAGCGGCCTGTCAGGTCGATTACGTCTGTTTCGAGCGAAGTCGTGGAAATTCAAAGCCTCGGCCAGCGTCATTGCGATGGCTCGACAGTGCCCCTGATTCAGCGCTTCTTACGCCGCATGGCCTCGCGCACGTCGCCCAGGGCCGGGCCGATCAGGAACCAGGGCTCGACGCAGTAGCGGGCCAACAGGCGTTTCGGGTCGGCGAACAGGCGGAACAGCCACTCGACGCCGAGCCGCCCCATCCAGCGGGGCGCCGCCTTCTGGACGCCCGCCTCATAGTCGAAGGCCGCGCCGACCGGCAGGATGACGGCCTGAGGCAGGGCCTCGATGTTGTCGGCGATCCACAGTTCCTGACGCGGCATGCCCATGCCGACGAAGAGGACGTTCGGCTGGAAGTCACGCACGGCGTCGAGGACGGCGGTATTGCCCGCCGATCCCGTCGTGGCGTCGAAATAGCCGGTCAGGCCTTTGATGACAGCGCCGGGATAGCGCGCCGCAAGCCGCTCCGCCGCCGTCGTCGCCACCCCGTCCGCGCCGCCGACATAGAGGACCCGCCAGCCCTTGCGATCGGCCATGCTCCAGAACTGGTCGCGCCAGTCCAGATAGGTGCAGCGGTGGAAGGGTCGGCTGTGCAGGCCCAGCAGCCGGGTGAAGTGGATCAGGGGCGTGGAATCCAGCTCGACCACATCCGCCAGATCATAAAGCCGTCGCATCCCCGGCGTGCGCGGCAGCAGATAGAGGCTGTGCAGGTTGTGGTTGGCGATGATGCTGCGTGCGCCCGCCTCGATGCAGCGCTCGACGTGCAGCAGCACCTCCTCCGGCCGCATCAGATCAACGGTCTCGCCCAGGATGCGGACGCGCTCCTCAGGTCGGCGCGTCTGACGGAACGGACGCCGTTCATGCGCCCGCCGATCAGGCGGGGCGAGGGCGGCGACGACTCCGAGCGGTTCCTGATACATGGCTTGGCTATAGACGCGGCGTCTCAACACGTGGTTTGCGGATGCGGTTAACGAAACACAGGATGCCACGATGACGCGAGCCCTGACGGTCCTAACGGTCGCCCTCGCCCTGTGCGCGACCAGCGCGACGGCCCAGGATCACGCCCTGGTTCTGACCGGCGTGGGACGGTTCGCCATCTTCGCCGACGCCGCCTCGGCCACGCCCGACGGCGAAGGCGTGCGGATGCGGTCCTTGCAGGTCAGCGAGGAGGACATGGTGATCGGCGGCGTCGCCTATGCCGGCGGCTGGTCCTGGTGGCGGTTCGACTGCGCGGCGCAGACGGCGGATCGGCTCGACTTCGCGTCATTGAAAGCCGACGGGTCCGAGGGGCCGATCACGCCGACGAAGTCCGCGCCCTTCGCCATCGCGCCCGGCGGAGACGCGGCGGAACTGGCGGCGGTGGCCTGCGGGGCGGAGACGCGGACGGCGGATGCGGTCAGCACGGCCGACGCCGTGCGCATCGGGCGCGAGCGGATGAAAGACTGACATCGCCTCTCCCTCCCCTTCATGGGGAGGGTGGCTGACGCGAAGCGGCAGACGGGTGGGGGCGCTTTGGCAGATCAATCGCCACGCTCTGTGTCGCCTCGACCTCCCCACCCGGTCGCTTCGCGACCACCCTCCCCATGAAGGGGAGGGAGAAGGCCGCCTACGTTCCGATCCAGGTCCACCCGATCCCTCGGCAGGGCCTGCGGGCATTCGTCCCGCATGAAGGCCAGCATCTTCTCGCGCACCTCGCAGCGCAGGTCGAAGGCGACCGAGGCGTTCCTGGCGCTGGTCAGACAACGGACCTGGGCCACGCGATCGGTTATGTCCGTGACCTGCAGGGACACCACGTCGCCGTCCCACAGGGGCGAGGCGTGGGCGATGGCCTCCAGCTTGACCCGCAGCCGGTCGATCGGCGCCTCGTAGTCCACATAGAGGAAGGCGACGCCGATCAGACGGCTGTCGTCACGGGTCCAGTTCTGGAACGGCTTCTGGATGAAATAGGTCAGCGGCAGGACCATGCGCCGCCAGTCCCACAGCTTGACCACGACATAGGTCGAGGTGATCTCCTCGACCCGGCCCCACTCGCCCTCGACGATGACGGCGTCGTCCAGGCGGATAGGCTGGGCCGTGGCGATCTGGATGCCCGCGATCAGATTGGTCAGGAAGGGTTGCAGCGCCAGACCGGCGACGATGCCCACCACCCCCGCCGAGGCCAGCAGGGACAGCCCCCACTGGCGCACGCCCGGAATGGTCATCAGCGCCAGCCCCAGGGTGATCAGTCCAATCAGGATGGCCGCTACCCGCTGCAGGATGCGCGTCTGGGTGACGTGCTTGCGGGCCAGGAGGTTGTCCTCCGTGTCCATGTTGAACTTCTTGAGGTGGACGACGGCCCCCATGTCCACCGCCCCGGCGATCATCCAGCCGCACACCAGGATGAAGCCGAACAGCAGGGTGCGCCGGATCAGCAGCGACGGCTCGGGGTCCAGCGGCGAGACCGTCACCGCCAGAGCCAGGGCTATGATCATGACGGCGATGCGGACCTTGAGCCGGGCGCGGCCCAGCATCCCCTTCCAGAAGACGTCGCGGTTGCGCACCGCCAGCTTCAGCAGGGCGAAGACCACCTGGTTGGCCGCCCAGCCGATGAAGACAAAGACGACGGTGATGATGGTCACCACGGCCCACTCGGGCAGCCAGTGGAACTGGTTCCACAGGGCGAAGACGTTGTTGGTCAGGTCGAGAACGAACTGGGGCATGGGCGCAGCCTAGCCAGCTTCGCCGCCCGACCCAAGGCCGTGCGGCGCTTCAGCGCGCCGCTGCTTCGACCTGATCCGCCAGGCGGACGGCGGCGTCGGGGATGGCGACGGAGCGGGCGGCGGCGGACATGGCGGCCAGCCGTGCCGGGTCCGACAGAACCTCGGTCAGGGCGGCGGTCAGGCTGTCGACCGTCAGATCGTCCTCGGCGATGACGCAAGCGGCGCCGGCCTCGGAGAGGGCGCGGGCGTTCAGGGTCTGGTGGTCGTCCATGGCGATCTTCAACGGGATCAGGACGGACGGCAGGGCCGCAACCGCCAGTTCCGAACAGGTCGATGCCCCGGCGCGGCCGATGACCAGATGCGCTTTCGACAGGCGGTCGGCCATGTCGCGGAAGAAGGGGGCGACCTCGGCGTTGATGCCGGCCTCCAGATAGATCTGGCGAGCGCTTTCCAGCGTCTCGGGTCGCGACTGCTGCTGGACGTGCAGGCGACTGCGGATCGCCTCGGGCAGGGCCGCGAGCGCGCGGGGCGCGGTCTCGGACAGGATGCGGGCGCCCTGGCTGCCGCCGGTCACGAGGACATGGATCGGACCGTCGCCTGCCGGCGCGACATAGGCGCGGTCGAACAGGGCGCGGATGTCGGGGCGGACCGGGTTGCCGACGACCTGGGCGCGCGTCTTCACCGCCTCGGGCGCGCGGTCGAGCGTCGGGAAGGCCGAGGCCACGCCGCCGACGCGCGGGGCCAACATACGGTTGGTGCGGCCCAGCACCGCATTCTGTTCATGGATCAGGGTCGGACGCTTCTGCAGGATGGCGGCGACCAGGGCCGGGGCCGACGGATAGCCGCCGAAGCCGACGACCACGTCCGCGCCGGTGCGATCAAAGGCCGACTTGGCCTGGCCCACGCCGCGCCAGATGGCCAGACCCGCCTTCAGCATGCCGATCGGGCCGCTGCCGGTGGCGGCGTCCAGCGCCAGACGTTCCTCGGCCGGGAAGGCGTGGGCGTATTGCTCGCCGCGCGCGTCGGTGGCCAGCACCACGCGCCAGCCGCGCGACGCCAGTTCACGGGCCAGAGCCTCGGCGGGGAACATGTGACCGCCGGTGCCCCCGGCGGCGACGACGCAGACCTTGTTCATGGCGATACTCTCTTACGGCAGCAGGCGGCGACGCGGCGGGGAGATGTTGGAGCCCGGCTCATAGGCCCCCGGACGACGGCGGGTCAGGGCGAGCGCAAACCCCATGGTCAGGCCCATGGCCATCATCGACGAGCCGCCATAGCTGATGAAGGGCAGGGTCATGCCCTTGGTCGGGATCAGGTTCAGGTTCACCGCCACGTTGATGCAGGCCTGCAGCCCGATCAGCATGAAGAGGCCCGCCGCCGCCGTCTGCTCGAACGGGTCGTTCAGCTTCATCGCCTTGCGCATCCCGCGGATGACGATGAAGGCGTAGAGGCCGATCATGGTCAGCGACAGGATCAGGCCGAACTCCTCGGCGCCGACCGAGTAGATGAAGTCGGTGTGCAGGTCGGGGACGTGGCGCTTCATCACCCCTTCGCCGATGCCGCGTCCGACCAGACCGCCGGCGCGGATGGCCTCGGAGGCGCGGTCGATCTGGTGGGTGTCGGTCGTCTCGGGCGACAGGAAGCGGCTGAGGCGGTCGCGCATGTGGCTGAAGGTGAAGTAGAGCGACACCACCCCGCCCGCGCCCATGGCGGCGATGACGGCGACCCATTTCAGCGGCACCCCGGCCATGAAGAAGACGGCCATGAAGGTGGTGGTGATGAGCAGGGTCTGGCCGATGTCCGGCTGGATCAGCAGCAGGCCGACGGTCAGGGCCCAGAAGCCGAAGGCGATGCTGACGCCGGGCACCCCCTGCCCTTTCTGCGCCTCGGCGAACATCCAGGCGGCGAAGACGATCAGGCCGGGCTTGGCGAACTCGGACGGCTGCAGGCTGAACGGGCCCAGGTTCACCCAGCGCGCGGCGCCCTTCACCGTGTCGCCGATGAAGGGCAGGGCCGCCATGACCACAATGGCCCCGAACAGGGCCAGGACGGCGATCCGTCGCACGCCGCGCGGCGACAGCAGGGAGGTGGTCAGCATCAGGCCCGTGCCCATGCTGGCCCAGACGATCATCCGCCACGAATAGTGGAAGGGGTCGGTGATGGATTCATCCGCCAGGATGGCGGCGGGGCTGGAGGCGAAGCTGAGCGAGACGCCCAGCGCCACCAGGGTCAGGGCCGCGCCCAGCAGGCCGCGATCCACGGTCCAGAACCAGCGCGCGATCAGGCTCTGGTCATTGCGCGAAAAGGGATGGCTGTAGCTCTGGCTCATGCGGCGGGCTCCGCTTTCGCGCCCAGCGCCAGGACGGCGGCGCGGAAGGCTTCGCCCCGCACCTCGAAGTCGGGGAACTGGTCGAAGCTGGCGCAGGCGGGCGACAGCAGGACGACCTGCTCGCCCCCGGCCTTGGCGGCGTCGGCGGCGGCCAGTTCGACGGCGCGCTCCATGGTGTGGGCCACGACATGCGGCGTGTCGGCCAGGGTGACGGAAAAGGCGTCCGCCGCCTCCCCGATCAGATAGGCCTTGGTCACATGGGAGAAGAGGTCGCGCAAGCTGTCGATGCCGCCCTCCTTGGCCTTGCCGCCCGCGATCCAGAAGACGGAGGGATAGGAGGCGAGGGCCTGACGCGCGGCGTCGGCGTTGGTGCCCTTGGAGTCGTTGATGAAGCGGACGGCGCCGAGACGGCCCACGGCCTCCATCCGGTGCGCCAGTCCGGGGAAGGTCAGCAGCCCCTCGACCGCCGCGTCATGCGACACGCCCAGCGCGCGGGCGGCGGCATAGGCGAAGGCGGCGTTCTGGGCGTTGTGACGGCCGGGGAGAGAGCGGGCGGCGGTGAGGTCGGCGACGGGCTGGCCGTTGCAGGTCAGCAGGCCGGGCGTGGCCAGATAGCCCTCGGCGTCTCCGTTGGTGGAGACGGTCTCGATGCGGTGCCCCTGCGCGCGCAGGTCCGCCGCGATCCCCTGCCCCCAGGCCTCGTCCACGCCGACCAGAGCCAGCGCCTCAGGGCCTTGCGCCTGGAAGATGCGCCGCTTGGCGGCGACATAGCCTTCCATGCCGCCGTGGCGGTCCAGATGGTCGGGGCTGATGTTGGTCAGGATGGCCACGTCGGGCGCGAAGCTCGTGGTCAGGTCCAGCTGATAGGACGAAACCTCGATGACATAGACGGCGTCCGGCGTCGGCGCCGGCAGGGCCAGAACCCCGATGCCGATGTTGCCGCCGATGTGGACGCTCAAACCCGCCGACTTCAGCACCCAGCCGATCAGGGCCGTGGTCGTGGACTTGCCGTTGGTGCCGGTGATGGCCACGACACGGGGGCGCCGGCCCTCAGGCAGGGCGTCCAGAGCGCGGGCGAACAGCTCGACGTCGCCGATGACCGGCACGCCCGCCTGATGGGCGCGCTCGACGGTCCAGTGCGGCTTGGGATGGGTCAGGGGCGCGCCGGGCGACAGGACCAGGGCGGCGAAGCCCGACCAGTCGGCGCGGGTGAGATCCTCGACCACGAAGCCTTCGGCCTCGGCCTGCATTCGGCCCGAGACGCCGTCGTCCCACAGGACCGGAACGGCGCCGCCGGCCTGAAGCGCGCGCGCGGCGGTGATCCCGGACCGGCCCAGGCCGAAGACCGCGACGCGTCTGCCCTCGAAGCCGGGAACCGGGATCATGGGATCAGCGCAGCTTCAGCGTGGCCAGACCGGCCAGGGCCAGCATGGCGGCGACGATCCAGAAGCGGATGACGACGGTCGATTCCGGCCAGCCCATCTTCTCGAAGTGGTGGTGGATGGGCGCCATCAGGAAGATGCGCTTGCCGGTCAGCTTGAAGTAGCCGACCTGGATCATGACCGAGGCCGCCTCGACCACGAACAGGCCGCCGACGATGCCCAGCACCAGTTCGTGCTTGGTCGCGACGGCGATGGAGCCCAGCGCGCCGCCGAGGGCCAGCGAGCCGGTGTCGCCCATGAAGATCTTGGCCGGCGGGGCGTTGTACCAGAGGAAGCCCATGCCGCCGCCGATCATGGCGGCGCAGAAGATGGCCAGCTCGCCCGCGCCGGGCACGTGGTGGACCTGCAGATAGTCGGCGAACAGGAAGTTGCCGACCAGATAGGAGATGATGCCGAAGGCGCCCGCCGCCATCATCACCGGCACGATGGCCAGGCCGTCCAGACCATCGGTCAGGTTCACGGCGTTGGAGAAGCCGATGATGGTGAAGGCCGCGAAGGCCACATAGAACCAGCCGATGTTCAGCAGGATGGCCTTCAGGAAGGGGAAGGCGATCGAGGTTTCCAGCCCCGGCGAGGTCGGGGAATAGGTCATCCAGACGACGGTCAGAACGCCCGCGATCACGGCCACCACGGCCTGGGCCGCCAGCTTCTGCTTGGACGTCAGCCCCGCCGAGGTCTGCTTGGTCACCTTGGCGTAGTCGTCGATGAAGCCCAGCACGCCGAAGGCCGCCGTCACGCCCGAGACAATCCAGATATAGGGGTTGGTCAGGTCGCCCCACAGCAGGACGGCCACGCCGATGCCCGCCAGGATCATCAGACCGCCCATGGTCGGGGTGCCGACCTTGGACAGGTGCGACACCGGGCCGTCCTCGCGGATCGGCTGGCCGCGGCCCTGCTTGGCGCGGATCCAGTTGATGAAGCGGCTGCCCATGGCGACGGCGACGATCATGGCCGTGGCCATGGCCAGGGCGACGCGCACCGTCTGATACTGGATCAGGTGCAGCAGGGGATATTCCTGCGCGATGTCCGCGTAATAGAGATAGAGCAGGTAGAACATTTAAGCGGACTTTCCTTGGTCCCCGGCGGCGTCGCGCGCCTCTTGTTCGGCGGGGCCGAGTTTTGCAAGCGCGGCCGCGACCAGCGCGGCGCGCGACCCGTTCGATCCCTTGACCATGACCACGTCGCCGGGCTGGACCAGGCTGGCGGCCTCGGCGGCCAGTTCGGCGGCGGTTTCGCGCCATTGGCCCCGCAGCGAGGGCGGAAGGATGTCGTAAAGCTGGCGCATCTGCGGTCCGGCCGCATGCACGAGGTCGAGACCCGCCGCCTGTATCGCCGGGGCCAGACCTTCGTGCAGGGCGCGGCTATGATCGCCCAGCTCCAGCATGTCGCTCAGGACGACGACGCGACGACCGCCCTGCCCCACCGGCTTGGCGCCGAGGCTGACGAAGCCCGCCTTCATCGACAGGGGATTGGCGTTGTAGCTCTCGTCGATCAGAGTGAAGGCGCCGCCGGGGATGGCGACCGTCTTCATCTGCCCACGCCCAGCCAGAGGCTGGAAGCCCGCAAGCGCCTGCAGCGCGGTGTCCAGCGACACGTCCAGCGCCTGCAGCATCAGGATGACGCACAGGCTGTTCAGGCCCCAGTGCACGCCGGACTGGGCCAGACGATACTCGATACGCTGACCGTCCAGCTCGGCGACGACGGTCGCGCCCTCGCTGTCGGGGACGAAGTCCAGCAGGCGGGCGTCGCAGCCCGGCTCGCGACCGAAGGTGCGCAAGGTCGCCCCGGCGTCCAGCGCGCCCTGACGCACGATGTCGGCATGGGCGTCGGCGGCGTTGACCACGGCCACGCCGCCGGGGATCAGGCCCTGGAAAATGGCGGCCTTCTCGCGCGCCACGCCCGCCTCGCCGTCGGCGAAGGCTTCAATGTGGACGGGGCCGACCGTGGTGACGCAGGCGGCGTGGGGGCGGACGAAGGCCGACAGCGGGCCGATCTCGCCCGGATGGTTCATGCCGATCTCGAACACGGCGCGGTCGGTGCCGTGCGGCATCCGCGCCAGCGTCAGGGGCACGCCGATGTGGTTGTTGTAGCTCTTGATCGAGGCGTGGCTGGAGCCGGCCAGATCAAGGCCCGCCTTGATCGCCTGGGTCACGCTGGTCTTGCCGACGCTGCCGGTGACGGCGCCGCGCAGGCGCGCGCGATCACGCGCGGCGACGCCCATGGCCTCCAGCCCCTTCAAGGTGTCGTGCACCTGAACATAGGGCCCGCCCTCGACCGGGCGGTCGACCAGTGCCACCGTGGCCCCGGCGGCGAAGGCGGCGGCGGCGAACTCGTGCCCGTCGCGCGCGCCGTGCAGGGCCAGGAAGAGATCGCCCGGCTGGATTTCACGGCTGTTGTAGGTCAGGCCCGAGACAGATGCGTCGGGTCCGTGGAGCTGGCCGCCGGTCGCCGAGGCGATGGCTTCGGCGGTCCAGAGCGGCGTTTGGGTGTCAGGCATGATCGCGCAGGGCTTCGGTCGCTTCGGTGGCGTCGTCGAAGGGATGCACGACCCCGGCGACGATCTGTCCCTGTTCATGCCCTTTTCCGGCGATCACCACCACATCTCCTTCGCGCATCAGCGATACGGCGTGGCGGATGGCTTCGCGGCGGTCGCCGATCTCCAGCGCGTCGGGGCAGCCGGCGCGGACCTGGGCGCGGATGGCGGCGGGGTCTTCCGAGCGCGGATTGTCGTCGGTGACGATGGCCACGTCCGCTAGACGCCCGGCGATCTCGCCCATCATCGGCCGCTTGGCGCGGTCGCGGTCGCCGCCGGCGCCGAAGACGACGATCAGCTTGCCCGTCGCGTGGGGACGCAGGGCGTTCAGCACCGTCTCCAGACCGTCGGGGGTGTGGGCGTAGTCGACATAGACCTCGCCGCCGCGCGCGCCTTCGCCCGGGATGCGCTGCAGACGGCCCTGCGCGCCCTGAATGAACTCCATGGCCGGGATGACGCGGTCGGGGTCTTCGCCGCCCGCGATGCACAGGCCCGCCGCCACCAGGGCGTTCGAGGCCTGGAAGGCGCCGGCCAGAGGCAGCAGGATGTCGTGGATGCGGCCGCGCGCGTCGATGGTCAGCCGCTGGCCTTCCGGCGTCGCCCGGCGCGCCAGCAGGCTCAGATCGCGCCCGCGCTCGCCCACGCCCATGACGCCCAGACCCGCCATGATCGAGGCCGAGGCGAAGGCCGAATAGGCGTCGGAGTCCGCGTTCAGCACGGCGGTGCGGCCGCGCGGCAGCAGGGCCTCGAACAGGCGCAGCTTGGCGGCGCGGTAGTCCTCCATCGTGCCGTGATAGTCGAGGTGGTCCTGGGTCAGGTTGGTGAAACCGGCGGCGCGGATGGCCACCCCGTCCAGACGGCGCTGCTCGATGCCGTGCGACGAGGCCTCGAGCGCCAGGTGGGTCACCTCCTTGGCGGCCAGTTCGGCCAGCAGGCGGGCGGCGTCGGCGGCGTCAGGGCTGGTCAGGCCGGGGCCGGTCAGGGCGTAGGTCTTGTCGCCCTTCTGGCCCACCACGCCGAGCGTGCCCATGCTGGCCGACTTGAGACCGAGGCCCGCCCAGATCTGGCGGCAGAAGTTGGCCACCGAGGTCTTGCCGTTGGTGCCGGTGATGGCGACGCAGGTTTTCGGCTGCGCGCCGTAGAAGCTGCGCGCGGCCAGCGCATAGGCGCGGTACACGTCGCCCGAGGCGACCAGCAGAGGCGCGGCGCCCGCGGGCGTGTCGGCCGGGGCCAGGATGGCGGCGGCGCCTTTGGCCAGGGCTTGCGGAATGAAGGCGCGGCCGTCGGCGCTCGAGCCCGGCAGGGCTACAAAGAGGGCGCCGGGGACCACCTTGCGGCTGTCGGCGGTGACGGCGGTGATCTCGGGGTCCGAGGCGACGTCACGGCGCAGCAATTCTGACAGACGAAGGGCGCTCATCGGCCGTCTCCCTCGACGTCCTCGAACTCGGGGATCTTCTCGCCCAGGGCGGTGGACCAACGGTCGGCCTTGCGCTCGACGCCCAGGAAGGGGGCGATGCGGTCGGCGATCTTGCCGACGGCGGGCGCGGCGACATAGCCGCCGGTGCGCGGATAGGAGGACGGTTCGTCCACCAGGACGAAGATCGTATAGCGCTTGGCCGTCACCGGGCCGTCGGCGGGGAAGACGGCGGCGAAGGAGCCCACGGCGTGGGTCGGGTCGTAGCGGCCGTTGACCAGCTTGTTGGCCGAGCCGGTCTTGCCGCCGACCCGCAGGCCCGGCGCATCGGCGAACCGGCCCGAGCCGCGCGTCACGTTGCGGCGCATCAGGTCCAGCATGGTGGCCGAGGTCTCAGGCGAGACGACCTGACGGGTTCGGGCGTTGGGCAGACCGCCCTTGCGCAGGGTCAGGGGCACATAGCGCCCGCCGTTGGCCAGAGAGGCGTAGGCGGCCACATACTGGATCGGCGTGACCATGATGCCGTAGCCGAAGGACAGCGAGGCCAGGGTGCTGTCGTCCCACTTGCGCACCCGCGACGGGCGGGCCGATTCCTTCAGCTCGATCGGCGCGGCCTCCAGCAGGCCCAGCCGCTGGAAGTAGTCGCGCATCACGTCGCCGCCCATTTCGACGGCCAGACGCGAGGTGCCGATGTTGGACGAGTGCAGATAGACCTCCTCCAGCGTCAGCACCTTGTTGGTGGCGTGGAAGTCCTTGATGCGGCGGTTGCCGATCTGCAGGGCCTGAGAGGCGTCGAACAGGGTGTTCATGTCGGCCCGGCCGGTGTCGATGCCGGCGGCGACGGTGAAGCTCTTGAACACCGAGCCCATTTCATAGTGACCCGAGGTGACGCGGTTCAGCAGGGCCTCTTCCGGGGCGCTGTTGCGGCGGTTGGCGTCGTAGGTCGGCCAGCTGGCCATGGCCAGGACCTCGCCGGTCTGCACGTCGGTGACCACGGCGACCGCGCCCTTGGCCCCGGCGGCCTCGGCGGCGGCGGCCAGTTCGTTCTCGACCACGCCCTGAACGCGCAGGTCGATCGACAGCTGGAAGTCCTCGCCGGCGGCGCCCGCCGCGCGGATTTCCTGATTGAAGGCCAGCTCGGAGCCGGACACGCCCTCGCCGCCCGTGTCGGCGCGACCAATCAGGTGAGCCGCCGAGGTGCCGAGAGGATAGACGCGGCGATCCTCGGGCTCGAATGAAACGCCGCCCAGAGCCAGGGCGTGAACCGCGCTGCGCTCGGACGGGGTCAGGCCGTTCAGCACCAGCAGGCGACGCTCGCCGCCCATAACGCGGTCCAGACGCTTGGCCGAGACGCGCGGCAGAGCGCGACGCAGCTGGGCCCTGGCGCTGGCCGGGTCCCAGATTTCGCGCGGGTCGATGTAGAGGCCGTAGTGGGTGATGTTGGTGGCCAGCAACTGACCGTTGCGGTCCACCAGATCGGCGCGCGTCAGGGCGTTCGGATTGAAGCCCGCGCCCGCCGCGCCACGCGGCGCGAACAGGGCGGCGTGGGCCGCGCCCAGGGCCAGGCAGGCGAAGACAGCGGAAAACACCGCCAGGATCAGGAAGATGCGGACGCGGGTGTCTTCTTCGGGGCGACCATCGGCGCGGGCGCGCTCGAACGAGTGCTCCATCCACCAGACGCAGTTGGCGACCCAGCGCCCCCAGGCGGCGAACAGGCCGCCGACCGACGGGCCTTGCGGGCGCGGCTGCGGGCGGCCCGGCGCGGGGCGGCGATAGTCCATGCCGTGGTGATCATGCACGCTCAATGCAGGCTCTCCCCGGCGACGGGTTCAGCGGCCTGAGCGGCAGGCGCGGCGGCCACGGGCGCGGGCGCCGCGACGACGGCCGGCGGCGGGGCGATGGCGGGCAAGCCCGTCTCGACCGCCTGCTTCTTCACATCAACCGGCCCCAGGCCGATTTCACGCGACAAGGCCTCCAGCCGGGCGGGCTGCTCCAGCCGGGTCGCCTCGGCGCGCAGCAGGCGGACGCGCTGGCGGTTCTCGCGGATCTCGCTCTCGATGCGGCTGATCTCGGCGCTTTCACGGGCGGCGGCGGCCTTGGCGATATAGACCGAGAAGATCAGGGCGGCGACGCAGACCACGCCGATGATCTCAACGCAGCGCACGCCGCGAACCTTCCAGTCGAACAGGCGCTTCACCGGAACGGGAACAGCGATCATGCGCGCCCCCCTCCGATCGTGCCCCAGGCCGGAGCCTCGGTGCGGACGGCGGCGCGCAGTCGGGCGGAGCGCGCGCGGGGGTTGGCGGCCAGCTCGGCCTCGCCCGCCTCGCGTGCGCCCTTGAACATCAGATAGAAGCTGGGCTTGCGGGTTTCCACCGCGACCGGGGCGTGGCGCGAACCGCCCGGCGCATTGCCGGTGCGCTCGGTCAGGAAGGCTTTGACGATGCGGTCTTCCAGCGAATGGAAGGTGACGACGACCAGACGGCCGCCGGGCGCCAGGGTCGCCTCGGCGGCTTCCAGGCCGCGCTCCAGCTGGCCCAACTCGTCGTTGACGGCGATGCGCAGGGCCTGAAACACCCGGGTAGCCGGATGGATGGCCGCGCCGCGACGGCCGCCCAAGGCCTTTTCGACCACTTCAGCCAGATCGAGGGTGCGGCTGAACGGCTGCTCGACGCGGCGGCGCAGGATGGCGGTCGCCACCCGGCCCGACTGACGCTCGTCGCCATACTGTTTGAAGATGTGGGCCAGCGGCCCGTGGTCCCAGGTGTTGACGATGTCGGCGGCGGTCGGCCCCGTATCGCCCATGCGCATGTCCAGCGGCCCGTCGCGCATGAAGGAGAAGCCGCGCTCGGCCTGATCCAACTGCATGGACGAGACGCCGATATCGAAGACGGCGCCGTTCAGCTGGGCCTTGCCGCTCTCGGCGAAGGCCTCGGCCAGACCGGAGAAGGGCGTGCGGATCAGCTGGAACTGGCCGGGCCAGGCGGCGGCGACCGCGTCCGCGTGCGGCTGAACCGTCGGGTCACGATCCAGACCGATGACCTGGGCGCCGCGCTCCAGAATGGCGCGGGTATAGCCGCCGGCGCCGAAGGTGGCGTCGATGATGACGTCGCCGGGCTGAGGCTTCAGCGCCTCGAGGACTTCGGCCAGAAGGACGGGGGCGTGCGGAGACGTCATGCCGCGCCCCCGGTCTTGGCGACCGCAGCCTGACGGCGCATTTCGCCGAACTGCTTCAGACCCTCGCGCGCCATGCGGCGCTGCTCGGCGCGGTGCGCGGCCCACTTGTCCTTGTTCCAGATCTGGAAGCGCTCGCCGACGCCGTAGATGACGACCGTGTCGGACAGATCGACCTCGGCGCACAGGTGCTCAGGCAGGGTGATGCGTCCCGCCGAGTCGTAGGACAGCGGCTTCTGCTCGCCGAAGATCGAGGCTTCCAGCGCCGAACGATAGGGATCGCCGAAGGGCAGGCTTTCGATGACGGCGCGGTATTCGGCGAACAGCTTGTCGCCACCCGCTTCCAGGCAGTCGGCTTCGATGGAGGGGAAGCAGAAGACGCCGTGCTCGGCGCCGTTTTCAGCCGTGCGGAATTCCTGGGGGATCAGGAGACGGCGCTTGCCGTCCAGCTGCTTCTCGTAGGTCGAGAGAAACACGCCCTGCCCCAATCGAGCCCCTCGGCCCGTCCCTGAAATCCGTTGATGACACCACGCGTCGGGCCACAGCCCCTACTCATGAGGTTGTGGGATAGCATGGGATCAGATGGGCCTCAATGGGATTAGTTGACACCCTTTAACCAAATTTGCAGTTCGCCGAACGCTTCAGACAGTCGAAAAAGAGAACATACAAGCAACATCAAGAGTATTCACAGGCTGTGGATGGTGTTTTCCGCCATGTTTTCAACGCAAGGGTTAATGCCCTCCCCTTCCCCGTCATCCTCGGGCTTGACCCGAGGATCGAGCGTGATGGCGCGCCCTTCCTTGCCAAGGTCGTGCAACCAGACAGCCCGATCCTCGGGTCAAGCCCGAGGATGACGGCGGAAGTTGAGCGGAAACGGCCTCAAGCAGCGCGAAGCGCGATAGGCCAGACAACATGGGCCTCAAGTAGCCCAAAGGGCGATAGGCCCAAGAAAATATGCCAGACGGCCTGTAAGCCGGGTTCTGTTCCGCCCGAAGGCGGCGACGATCATTCCTCTGGACCGCCCATTGCTGGACGGTTCTCGCGACCTACCCGGACGCCTCGGGCGGTGAACCCTGCGGCCGAAACCGCGCGACGTCCCTATTCGGTCTTGCTCCAGGCGGGGCTTGCCATGCCGCCGACGTTGCCGCCGACGCGGTGGGCTCTTACCCCACCCTTTCACCCTTCCCCGGGCCGGAGCCCAGGCGGTTTGCTTTCTGTGGCGCTATCCCTCGGGTCGCCCCGGGCGGGAGTTACCCGCCGCCTCTTCACCGTGGAGCCCGGACTTTCCTCGACAAGAGCAAGCTCTCGCCGCGACCGCCCGGCCGTCTGGCGGGGGCTAAGTGCGCGCGAACGCGCCGCGCGTCAATCCAGAACGCCGGTGACGCTCTCTGCGGAGGCCAGTTGCAACAGTCCGACCAGGCGGGCGCGGGTCTCGCCGTCGGCGACGCCGTCGATGCGGTCGGGCCGCCAGTGACGCTGGAAGGCCTCGACGGTCAGGCGGGTTTCGTCGTCGTAGTCGCCGCCCGGCTTCAGACCATAACCCAGCCGATGCAGACCCGAGCGCAGGACGATGACGCCCAGCCCCTCGTCGCCCGGCGACAGGTCAGCGCCCAGGGCGGCGACGCGTTCGGGCGCGGGATCGAACCACAGACCGTGCCCGGCCTCGGCCAGACGCCGCCACGGGAAGAGTTCGCCCGGATCCTGCTTGCGGTCGGGGGCCGTGTCGGAATGGCCGACGATGCGGGCGTCGGGGATGGTCCAGCGCGAGCGGATGTCGGCGACCAGGTCGATGACCGCCGCGATCTGCGCCTCGGGAAAGGCGCGATAGCCGAACTCGTGCCCCGGATTGACGATCTCGACGCCGATGGAGGCGGCGTTGACGTCGGTCTCGCCCTGCCAGGCGCCGCGACCGGCGTGCCAGGCGCGGCGCTCTTCCGGCACCAGACGCAGGACCACGCCGTTCTCGTTGACGACATAGTGGGCCGAGACCTCGGCGGCCGGATCGCGCAGCCGGGCGACGGCTTCGTCAGCCGTCTGCATCCCGGTGTAGTGCAGGACCAGCATGTCCGGCGGGCCGCGCCGGGCGTTGAAATTGGGCGACGGGGCGTCGATGAAGCTCGGCATGGCGCCCGATCAGCGCCCTTCGCGTTCCCAGCCATAGGCGACCCAGGTGTCGCCGACCTTCTGAGCGTCGATCACGCCCTCGTCCTGACGGGCGCGGGCGCTGCGGGCGCGACGGGCGCGGAAGGCGAAGCCGGCGAAAAAGACCACCACCCCCGCGATCAGTGCGATCACCGCCACGGCGGCGGCGGTCAGGACGGCCAGAACCGCGCCCACGGTCACGGCGATGGCCGTGGCGACCAGCCCCCCGAGCCAGACGAAGGGCGCCAGCAGACCGCCGCCGGTGCGGCGTCGGGCATTGAAGCCGATCTGAACAAAGGGGTCGGACTGGATCATGGAACTGCCTTTCGCGGCGCGCCGATAAAGGAACGCCTGAAACCCAATGTCGGTCCATCGACCTGAACGGTCAATGGACTGCGACATCACGCATCAGTCAGGGTCTTTTTCGCGGTTACGGTCATCAAAATGCCGGCTGGTCGGCCAGCACCACCGCGCCGCGGCTGCGCAGGCGCTCGGCCTCGACCCGGTTCAGCATGGCCTGGGCCGCCGGATCGCCCATGACGCGGCCGACCGAGACCATGGCGTCCGCCGCCTGACCGGACGCGCCGAAAGCGCTGGCCAGGGCTTCCCACGGCGACTGCGGCGTGGGGAAGCGCTTGAAGCGCACGGACTCGCTGGTCGGGATATTGGCCAGCTTGCGGGCCTTGATGATGGCTTCGTTCAAGCCGCCCAGCTCGTCGACCAGACCCAGCGCCTTGCCCTGAGCCCCGGTCCAGACCCGGCCCTTGGCGATTTCGCGCACGCGCTCGACCGGCAGCTTGCGGCCCTTGGCAACGCGGGCGACGAACTCTTCGTAGACCCGGTCCATCGAGGCGGCGAAGGCGGCGCGTTGGCCCTGATCGAAGCCCTGCACCGGCGAGAAGGCGTCAGCGTAGTCGCCGCCGACCGACAGGCCGCGCATGTCCAGGCCGAAACGACCCAGGGCGTCGGCCAGGACGAACTTGCCGCCGAAGACGCCGATGGAGCCGGTCAGGGTCGAGGGCTGGGCGACGATCCAGTCGGCTTCAGAACTGATCCAGTAACCGCCCGAGGCCGCATAGGCGCCCATGGACACCACCACCGGCTTGCCCGCCGCCTTGGCCGCGCGCACGGCAGCCAGGATCTGCTCGGAGGCTTCCGGCGAGCCGCCCGGCGAGGAGACGCGGAAGACGATGGCCTTCACGGCCTTGTCCTCGATAGCGTCGTAGATGGCCTTGGCCGTATCGTCCGAGCGGATGTCCGAGCCCGAGCCGAAGGGCGAGGCGCTCTGGCCGCGGCCGGTCATGATCGCGCCCTCGCCGCCGACGATCGCGATGGCCGACTTGCCCGAACCGTTACGCGCGCCCTGCATGGAGGCGTAGTCGCCGAACTTGATGATCTTGGCGTCCTTGCCGGCCTTGGCCTTGGCGGCGGCCTCGGCGTCCTCGACCTGACCGATCTTGTCCACCAGCTTCAGCGACAGGGCCTGTTCGGCCGAATAGGGACCGGCCTCGATAGCCGCCTTCAGCGCCTCGGGCGTGACCTTGCGGTCGTGCGCCGTATTGGCCAGGGCGCTGTCGTAGATGGAGGTCATCCAGGCCAGCATCGCCTCGCGGTGCGGGCCGGTATAGTCGCTCTGCGTGTATTCGTTGACGGCGTTCTTGTACTCGTAGCGCTGCTCGAACTCGGCCTGCACGCCGTACTTCTGGAAGGCGCGGCCCAGGAACAGGCTGTCGCTGGCCAGACCCGTCACCTGGAAGTTGGCGGTGTCCTGCATCCACAGCTGGTCGGCGCTGGCGGCGACCATGTAGCTGGAGACCACCGCGCCGACAGGCATGAAGCCCTGGCTGTGGGCGATGACCGTCTTGCCCGAGGCGCGGAAGCGGTTGATCGCCTGTCTCACCTCGTCGGCGGCGGCGGGGGTCATGCCGCTCTCGGGCGCGCGGACCAGCAGAACCTTGACGCTGTCGTCCTTCTCGGCCTGGGCCAGGGTGTCGACGATGTGGAGCACCGACAGGCCGGATCCTCCGAAGGCCGCGAAGGGATTGGTCGGCTGCTGGTCGGTCAGGCCCTCGCGCAGGTCCAGCTCCAGCACCGAATTGGCCGGCGTGGTCGGCTTGGACGCGCCCGCGGCGGCGGCGAAGAACAGAAGGGCCGCGATCGGCAGGACGATGAAGAAGGCCACGAGCCCGGCGAAGACGCCGAGCATGGTCAGGAAGAACTGTTTCATGAAAAAGGCGGCCGTCCCGTCAGTGGCCACGCGCGGCCTGCCGCGAGCATAAAGCGCGGACGGCAAGCGTCAAATGAAGCCGCGGTAATGGAAATGGAAAAGGGCCCGCCGTCCCCGACAGGCCCTCCCCTCGTCTTGGCTTCAGCTGATCAGCGGCCGATGTCGTAGGTCCCGCTGATGTCGATGCGGACCGTCAGTTCGCCCGCGGAGACCGGGGTCGAGGCTCCGCCGACGTCCATGGCCATGGCGCGCGCGTACATCGGGCGCGGCGGTTCGGGCATATAGCCGCCGCCCTCGGTCAGGGTGCGGACCCCGCCCAACTGGACGCCGAGGGCCTGGGCGTAGAGCCGCGCCTTGTCCTGCAGGGCGCGCACGGCCAGCTGGCGGGCCTGATCCTCGGCCGCCTTGGAATCCTTCAGGCCGAAGGCGATGCCGTCGATCTGGTTGACGCCCGCCGCGACCACCGCGTCGGCGGTCGTGCCGACCTTGGTCAGGTCGTTGATGACCACCGTGACGCGGTTCGTCGCCTGATAGCCGCGCAGCTTGGGCGGCTGGTTCTGCTGATAGTCGTACTGCGCCGACAGGTTCAGACCCGAGGTCTGGATGTCCCGCTCGGCAATCCCTGCGCGACGCAGGGCGGCGACGACGCGGGTCATCTGCTGGGCGTTCTGAGTCATGGCCTCCTGGGCCGTGGCGGCCTCGGTGACGACGCCGAAGTTGATCGTCGCCTGATCCGGCGCGACCTTGACCTCGCCAAAGGCGGACAGGTTGAGGGCGGGTTGTTGCGCCATGGCGTGCACCTGCATCGGAGAAGCGCCCGTAGCCTGGGCGGAGGCGACGGCGGGAACCGCCAGGGTCATCAGGGCCGAGCCCAGCATCAGGGCGCGTGCGGTGCGGGTCATCATCGTCTCCGTCGAAATCCATCGGCCAGGCGTGTTCGCCAGCCACGACCCTACCTTGGCCGTTCCAAGCTGAACGAACGCAAAAGACCCCTGTGCAGGTTCCGTTCATCGGCATGAAAAGCACGACAGGTCAGCGGCGGCTTTGCAGCGCCCCCATCCCCTGCTAGGCACGTCGTCCCTGCTTCGGGGGCCTGTAGCTCAATGGTTAGAGCCGACCGCTCATAACGGTCTGGTTGGGGGTTCGAGTCCCTCCGGGCCTACCACACTCCCTCGGGAGCCAGTAATAGCGGGATTTCCCAGTCTTTTCGGCCTTCTACGACCATGGACTGTGACACAAGACTGTGTCACCAGAACGGGAATGGAAGCCGTGCCTGGATGCAACCACCTCTACCGACGCGGGGCCGTCTATTGGTTCCGCCGCCGTGTCCCAAAGGACGTCGCCAAGGCCCTCGGGGAGACACAATGGCGGATCAGCCTTGGGACCAAGGATTTTGACGAGGCCAAGCGCCGCGCTCGTCTGCGCAGCGTGACCACAGATCAACAGATCGCCGTGGTGCGCGCCCGCAATGCGGGCAAGGTCTCCCCTCCCTTGACCAAGTCAGAAGCTGAGAAGCTCGCCCAAGCCTGGCTCGCCGACGTGCTGGAATGGGACGAAGCCTTCCGGATCGGTCGCCCTGAAGCTGCCGACAACGCGGTCTTGTGGCTGGAGGAGGACGCGGCCGACTACCGCAAAGCCCTGGCGACCCTCGACACCGCCGCAGTCGCCCGAGAGAGCGCCGAGACGCTTGCGAAAGCAGGCCTCTGGTATCCTCAGGGCGACCCGAGCCGCAACCAGTTGGCCCTTGCGCTGTTGAAGGCTCGCGTCCGTCTCGTAGAACTGATGGAGCGTCGCTTGGGCGGCGAGGCGGCAGAGGTCCCGGCCCCTGTCCTGGCGGCCCCCATCCAGTCCCAACCGGTCGGCATGAGCGTCGCGGAACTGATCGCCGCCTTCAAGGCTGAACGCCTCGCGCGACATGGGGAGGAGTCAACCGAGCGGAAGTATTCCCACATCTTCTCCGCCCTGGAGGAGGTCCTGGGGCCCGAAAGGTCTATCCGCGCAGTCACGCGAGCCGACATCCGCGAGGTCCGCAGCCTGCTCCAGCGGGTTCCCAAGTTCGCTACACGTCGCTATCCAGGCCGGACTTTGACGGAGGCGGCTGACCTGGCCGACGAAGACGGCGGCGAGCGCATCGCCCCGACCACCGTCAATACCTACCTCCAGAACCTCGCCGCTGTCTTCAACTGGGCCGTTGGCGAGGAACTGCTGGACCGGAACCCGGCGCAGGGCATGGCGCTAGCGGCCAGTCCGAACGTCAAGCGGCGCGGCTTCACCACCGAGGAACTACAACGCCTGTTCGAGGCCTTGGCCCCTCTGGCGCACGGCGACCAGCCCTGGCGTTTCTGGATACCGGCGCTGGCGCTCTACAGCGGCGCGCGTGCTGGAGAACTGGCTGCGCTGCGAAGGGCCGACCTCATCATGATCGACGGCGTCCAGTGCATGCGGTTTACCGAGTTCGATCAGACGGGACGACGGATCGAGGGCCGCAGGCTGAAGACCGCAGCGAGCGAACGCACCGTTCCGATCCACCGCGCCGTCCTTGACGCCGGGCTGATGAACTATGTCGCCGCGCTGCCCGATAAAACCATTTCGGCCTTTCCATCTCTGCCGCCGGGGCCGAATGGGAAGGCCTCGCACTACCTGTCCAAATGGTTCGGAGAGTTCCGCCAGGACCTCGGTGTCAGCGACCCAGCAACGCCATTCCACAGCTTCAGGCACGGCTTCCGCGACGCCTGCCGGGACGCAGCAATCCCCGGGGAAGTCGCCGATATGCTGGGTGGCTGGACCACCCAAGGAGTCGCGACCCGATACGGTGACAAGGGCCGCGTGGCGCTCCTCAGCCGCGAACTCGCCAAGGTGTCATATGCGCCGTTCACCCTGCCCGATATTACCGCTGCTTCGAGGAAGAGCTAATGGCGCTGATTGTCGAGCCCGCCCAGTTGTTGGCTAGCATCAGGATGCCCAACCTTCGAATGCGGCAAATCACAGGACTGGCCCTGTTGACGGCCCTTTGCGGATGCAGCGAAAGCCCATCAGGTCATTCGGATTGGAGGGATGACGCCGACCGGATCGAGGCCTGGGCGGGGCGCGATAATAAACAGGGATCGGACAGCTCGGCGATCTCGGACGAAGAAGCACTGGAGCGCGCCGTGGCCGACCACGAAGGCGTTACATATGACGACCTCGGCCGCCCCTACGGATGCACCGAGGACTGTTCAGGGCATGAGGCGGGTGTCGCCTGGGCTCAGGACAACGACATCCGCGACCCGCTCGATTGCGGCGGCCGGAGCCGGTCCTTCATCGAGGGTTGCGAGGCCTATGCCGAGTCGATTCAGCAAGCGGCCGGGGATCTCGCCGATGGAGGTTAGAGATGGCCCGCCAACGCCGGATAGCGCCGCGCTTATGCGTCACGAGGACGAAGTCAGCCCGATCCAAGACCGCAGACACCTAACCGACAGCCGCCCGATCCGCTGGGACCGCGAAGCGGCCACTTCCCGGGCGAGCGCGGCCATCGACGCCCTTCTCGACGACCTGGAGGCGTGGGAGCCCAAGCGGGCGCGCAGGCGACGCGCGGCGGACCGTGGGCGGCTACGGGTCATACTGGAGGCCGTAACGCTGGAGCTCTGGCTGGCGCGGCGCGATACGCCGACACGCTGGTTGGCCTACTCACGCGGCGACCTGGGCTATGTCGGACCGGATCGCTACCGACATCCTGAAGCCTCGAAGACCACGGTCACGCTTGTTGCGGACTTCCTGACGAGCACAGGACTGGCTGAAGGCCGTGCCGGGAGTTACCGGCGGGAGGATCATGGCTTCGCGCAGTCCGGCAAGGGCTACCTGTCCCGGCTGCGCGGAACCGACGCGCTTCTCCCCTGGGCCGATGGACAAGGCCTCGCGGATGACGACGTCGCCCTGAACGACAGGTTCGAGTTGATCCGCCTAAAGGGACAAGCAAAGACCCGACGGGGACGCAAGCCGCTCCTGCACTACGACGACACGCCCGACACCACCGCCATGCGGGATCGGCTGCGGTCTTGGGCGGCGATGATGGCTGGCCATGAGGTCACCCTGGGGTCGGACGGGACCAGCGGTGAGAAGGCCTCGGGCGCGCGTCTGGATGACCCCCTGAGCGACGCCGAGGAGTTCCAGGCGCGCGGCGCGGGATCATGCCGCCTCTACCGCATCTTTAACGACGGAAGCTGGGATCGAGGTGGCCGTTTCTATGGGGGCTGGTGGCAGGGCCTGTCCAAGGCGGATCGCGAACGACTTCTGATCGACGGCGAGGAGACGGTCGAGCTGGACTTCGCCAGCCTGCACCCTCGGCTGTGTTACCAGTTGAACGGCGCGCCCCTTGCGGCTGGAGACGACCCCTACGCCGTGCCGGGCGTGCCAGAGGAGCTACGGGACGTCGTGAAGGTCGCCATGATGCAGTTGCTGAACGCCCAGCCCGGGAAGGCGCGCGTGAAGGCCCCGCCGGGAGCGACTGCCAGGCTGAAAGGTCGTATGTCCTACAAGGCGCTGGCGGCCCACCTTGAGGCCCGACATAGCGGCATATCGAACTGGTTCCGTCAGGGACTGCGCGGGCTGGAGTTGCAGGCCATCGACGCCGCCATTGCCGACGTGGTGATGAACTATTTCACTGTGGCGATGAAGCGCCCCGTCCTGCCCGTCCATGACAGCTTCATCGTCGCCCGGCGGGATGAACGGACGCTGGCCGAGACCATGGCCCTGGCCTACCAGGGGCAACTGTCGCGCCTGGTCGCCGCTCCAGCCGCGCCGGTGATCCGTGGCTTCAGCTCCGACGAAGAAGAGGCCGCCTTCCTCGCCTACGTCGCCCGCTGGAGCTGAGCGACCCTGGCTGGAGGGTGGGGGGACGGTCCCCTTCGCCCTCGACGCTGAGGGTCACGCTCGGGTCACCTCAGGTCCCCTAGGCCTATACTAGAGGTCGTAAGGACCTACGGGAGAGGACCGACAAGAAGCCGACAGAACCCCGGTCGCGGACACCCTGGGGCGTTGGGGTCACCTTCGGAGTCCTCTGGCTGTAGGACTGGGAGGGCCTCCCCTTCCTCCCGGCGCTCGGGTCACCTCCGGTCCCCTAGGACTATACTAGAGGTCGTAAGGAGGCGAAAAGAAGCAGGGGTGGGCAAGGGCGTGGCGTCATTCGAGGGCCCGGTAGACGGAGGCGCGGCCGATGCCCAGGCGGCGGGCGATCTCGGCCGGACCCACGCCCTCCGCGCGCAGACGGCGAACGGCCTCGACATCGACGGTGGGCTTGCGGCCCTTGTAGACCCCGGCCGCCTTGGCCTTGGCGATCCCCTCCATCTGGCGCTCGCGGCGCAGGTCGGTCTCGAACTCGGCAAAGGCCGCCAGCATGTTGAGCATGAGCCTGCCGTCGGACCGGGTCGTGTCCATGGCGGCCTGGTTCAGGGCGCGGAAGCCTACGCCCCGTGCCTGGAGCCGGTCGATGATCTGGCGCAGGTCGATGATGGAGCGGGCCAGGCGATCCAGGCGCGTGACCAGCAGGATGTCGCCTTCCCGGACATAGTCGAGCGCGAGCGCCAACTGGTCCCGTTCGGCGGTGGTCGTGCCGGACCGCTTCTCAGCGAAGACCTTGTCGCACCCGGCCGCCTGGAGCTGGTCCAGCTGGATGGTGAGGTCCTGGTCGGTGGTGCTGACGCGGGCGTAGCCGATAAGCGACATGACGATGTCCCAATGAGTTCTAGACCATGAGACGGTGACGTCTCAAAACCTCCAAGTCAACCCATTTGGGACGCTTAAGGTGTCTCGCAGGAATGTCCCGGTGGCGTCTACCCGTTTGGGACGACGGCAGAGCCGGACCCGAAGGCAGGCGAGCTTCCCCTAGCGCTACGTGGCGGCGGCATCAGGCGTGTAGAAAGGTAGAGGACATGCCCCCTCAATCCCTGGGGCACCTCCAGAATGACCGAAGGGGACCCCCACGGGGGGATCTCCGAAGCTTCACGCTTGTATATGTCAGCGCGGATAATCGACCCCAAAAGCGACCGCCTTCTGAAACCACGACTGCAGCTCAGCGATGTCCATGGGCAGCGGCATGGCCTCGCGGCCGTGGTCGGCCAGGGCATACTTGCCGGTCTTGCGGATGGACGGCAGGACCTCGCCGGTCACCCAGCTTTGGAACAGTCGGGCTTCGGGCTTTCTGACCGGATGACGCAGTCGTAGAGGCCCGCCTCGTTCAGGAGGACGACCGGACGACCGCCAGGGAGCCCAAGGCTGGTCCGACCCGCATAGCGTTTCCGGTCTTCGGAGATGCGGGCGTAGGTGTCCGTGGTCGAGCCCTTGGCGATGTTAAGGGCCTGGAGGACATCGGTTCCGAAGAACCACGGCTCCCCGTCAAGGATCACGGTGCGGATGTTCACGACGTCGTCGGCGGCGCGGGTGAAGGAGAAGACGGCGGTGTCGGTCATGGTCAGGTCTCTTGGTTCAGATCAGGGCCTCAACCCGGCCGATCTCGAGGCCTCTCGAATGAACCCGAGGCGCGTGTAGGTCTCCAAGGGTGCGGCTTAATTCAGCCCCCTCCAGGGGCGCTCGAGATGCCTCGCAAGCGCCCAGATCAAACCGACCATAGCTCCCTGCGTCATCCCGAACATTCCCGCCAGCGAGTCTCCTGGGCCACCTACAGCTGACCCTGACATTCGCTCCCTTGAAGCCTGATCTGGCTAAGCCAAGCTACACATTAGTTGCGTGGCCCGCCCCTTTCGTCTCAACTGCGGGCTGGGCGGAAATGGGGATCTGATGCAGCCGATGACAGCCAACTTCGAGTTCCTGCGCAAGCAAGGGCCGCAGCTGGTTCGATTGGCGGCCCAGGCGGAGCACTACTTCCGCACAGACCCGAACACGACCCTGATCAAGCTGCGCCAGTTCGCCGAGTTGATGGCGAAGGAGGTCGCGGCGCGGACGGGATCTCTGCGGTCGCCCGACGAGTCGTTCTCCGACATCCTCGGAGTGCTCGGCCGCGCCGGCTACGCCTCCCGTCAGGCGCTGGATCTGTTCCACTACCTGCGCAAACTCGGCAACGGCGCCGTCCACCAAGGCCATGACGACTTCGCCGCCGCTCTGGCTGGCCTGAAAGTCGCCCGCGAACTCGGAGCGTGGTTTGTCCGGGCCTATTGCGGCGAACCCGAGCTCGCCCTGGACCCGTTCGTGCCGCCACCTCCGCCGGCTGACCCCACGGTCAGCCTGCGGGCCGAGCTGGAGCGGCTGAAGGTCGAGGCCGAAGGCCACAAGAGCGCCGCCGAGATTGCTCAGGCACGCGCCGACGCCCTAGCCCAGGAAAACATCGAAACGGCCGAACGTCTGCGCCGAGAAGCCGAGGAGCGCGAGGTCTGGCGGAAGCTGGCGGAGGAGGCCGAGGCCGCCGCCGACCAGGTCAGGGCCGCTCTGGAGGTCACCCAGAGGCAGGCCGAGAAGGCTGCGCCCGCCGAGCTCGCCAAGTTCGAAAAGGCGGCGGAGGCGGCGGACAGCGTCATCAATCTCGACGAGGCGGCTACCCGCGCCATTATCGACCAGCAACTCCGCGCGGCCGGCTGGGAAGCCGACACCCAGGAGCTTCGCTACGGGAAGGGCGCTCGGCCCACCAAGGGACGAAACCTCGCCATCGCGGAGTGGCCGACGGCAAGCGGTCCCGCCGATTACGCGCTCTTCGCGGGGCTGATCCTCGTCGGCGTCGTCGAGGCCAAGCGGCGAAACCGCAATGTCATGAGTGTGCTGCCCCAGGCCGAGCGCTACGCCGCCGGCATCGCCCCGGGAACCGCGCATCAGCACGCCCGAGGCCCGTGGGGCGAGTTCAAGGCCCCGTTCGCCTTCTCGACTAACGGTCGCCCCTACCTTAAGCAGTTGGAGACGGCGTCCGGAATCTGGCGGAGGGACCTGCGTCGGCCGACCAACGCGGCTTCAGCCTTGATGGCCTGGCCCTCGCCCGGTGGCCTTATGGAGCGCCTTGAGGCCGACCAGGACGCGGCCGAGGCGGCTTTGGAGACCCAAGGCTTCAACTTTGGCTTCGAGCTGCGGCCCTATCAGCGACAGGCCATCGAGGCGGTCGAGAAGGGACTGGCCGAGAACCGGCCGCATATGCTGGTCGGTATGGCCACCGGCACGGGCAAGACCAAGCTCGCTATCGCTATGCTTTACCGATTGATCGCGGCCAAGCGCTTCCGCAGCGTCTGCTTTGTGGTCGACCGCAGCGCGCTCGGGGAACAGACCGAGCGCGAGTTCACCACCACCAAGGTCGTCGGCGGCAAGGGCTTCGCCGAGATCTTCGGGCTCAAGGGCCTAGGCGATGTGACGCCCGATCCCGAGACCCGCATCCACATCTGCACCATCCAGGGCCTCGTGCGGCGCACTCTGTTCGCCGACGACCCCGCCAATGCGCCGACGGTGGACCAATACGACCTGATGGTCATCGACGAGTGCCACCGGGGTTACCTGCTGGACCGCGAGATGTCCGACGCCGAGCTCAGCTTCCGCGACCAGGACGACTACGTCTCAAAATACCGCCGCGTGCTCGACTATTTCGACGCCACCAAGATCGGCCTGACCGCCACCCCCGCTCTGCACACCGTCCAGATCTTTGGCGAGCCGGTGTTCCGCTATTCCTATCGGGAGGCGGTGGTCGACGGCTACCTGGTCGACCATGAGCCGCCGATCCGCATCAAGACCGCTCTGTCCGAAGACGGCATCCACTTCGCAGCTGAGGATGAAGTGACCTTCGTCCACGCGCCCACCGGGCAGGCCGAGCTCTTCAAATTGCCCGACGCCCTCGACTTTGATGTTGAGAGCTTCAACCGCACCGTCATCACCGAGCCCTTCAATCGCGCCGTCGCCGATGAGCTCACCCGCCACATCGACTTGTCTGAGCCCGACAAAACCTTGGTGTTCGCCGCTTCCGACGCGCACGCCGACATCGTGGTCAAAGCGCTGCGCGACGCCTTCCGCGAGGCCCACGGTGAGGTTGAAGACGCGGCGATCCGCAAGATCACCGGCAGCGTCGACCACGCAGGCAAGGTGATCCTGTCCTACCGCAACGACGCCATCCCCAAGATCGCGGTTACGGTCGACCTGCTGACCACGGGCGTCGATGTGCCCAAGATCACCAACCTGGTCTTCCTGCGCCGGGTGAACAGCCGGATCCTCTACGAACAGATGCTGGGCCGGGCGACGCGGCTCTGCCCGGAGATCCACAAGGAGACCTTCAGGATCTTCGACGCCGTCGACCTCTACAGCCGCTTGCAGGAGTTGACGGAGATGCGGCCCGTCGCCGCCGATCCCAAGTTGACCCTGACCCAGTTGCTGGAGGAACTGGCGGCTGTCGAAGACGCCCGCCACCGCGCCGACCTGCGCGACCAGATCATCGTCAGGCTGTCACGCAAGCTGAAGGGACTTTCGGCCGAAGCCAGGGCCAAGGCCGAGCTTGCTGCCGGGGAGCCCCTCGAGGAAACCCTGCGGCGCTTCCGGGCTGGCTCGCCCGACGAACTGGCGGCCTGGGCGAAAGGGCGTCCTGGGCTGGGACCCGCGCTCGACTGGAAGACCGCCGGCGGCGTGCCGATCCTGGTGCCGATCTCCACGCATGAGGATCGCGTCGTCGACGTCAGCCGAGGTTACGGCGAAGGTCAGCGGCCGGAGGACTACCTCGACGCCTTCGCGGCCTTCGTAAAGAACAACGTCAACAAGATCGCCGCTCTGGAGACAGTGGTCCAACGCCCGCGCGATCTGACCCGCGCCGAGCTGCGAGAATTGCGGCTTCAACTCGACGCCCAGGGCTTCACCGACGCCAGCATCCGCCGCGCCTGGTCCGACGCCACAAACGAGGACATCGCCGCCTCAATCATCGGCTACGTCCGCCAGGCCGCCCTCGGCGACCCGCTGATCCCCTATGCCGACCGCGTGAAATCCGCCGTCGACACGGTGGTCCGCAACGGAAGCTGGACCGACGTTCAGAAGCGGTGGCTTCACCGCATCGGCGAACAGTTGCAGAAGGGCATCGTAGTCGACCGCGAGGCGCTGGATGACGAACCCTTCAAGGCCGACGGCGGCTTCCGGGTCATCAACAAGCGCTTTGACGGCAAGTTGGAGTCGGTCCTGTCGGACCTGAATGAGGCGCTATGGCGAACGGCGAGCTGAGGAACACGTATGGCGTGGCCTGATTTTTCAGAGCTTACGTTTGCGTTTGCCTACCTGAGAGAACTCGAAGCTCTCAAGGGCACCTACGACGACCTTCCCGACTTCATCTCTCAGGCGGTTGAGGCGGATGCTGGCTATGATGCCGCCATAGCTCAGGGCGGCATCATCACGTTCATTCAGTTCAAGCGATCCGAGGTGATGACCCGATCCTCTGCCAAGGAACTGGCGAGTGCTGCCTTCGCCACAGCTCCTGTCTTCAGGATGCATCTCCATCGCCGAAACTCATTCGGGCAGCACGTAGCTCTCCAGGCATTAGAAGCGGCCGGGTATCCCGTTTTGTATGTGACCAGCGCTGCGAAAAATCGCTCGCAGCTCGTCAAACAAGCTCAGTCACAGTCCGTCTTAGCCTCAAGCGTGACGTTCTTGCCTAGCGAGATTGTCCTACCGGACTTGACCGACGATCATCACGTTTCCTTTGGTCCAGGAGCGCCATTTAAGATTGTCTACTCAGACCAGGGCCAGCGCTCGCAGCGCAAGATCGATGGGCCAGACGCGCTTTCAAGCTGGCTAGAGCAACACCGGCGCTCTGGGGAAGCCAACAGGCAAATGCTGACGCGCTTTGTCGCGGAACGTATGCCGAAGCACCTCCGTAGCCGAAAATCCGAAAACCTGCTGGCTCAGGCCCGCTTCATAGCGCGCATGCGCTACGATCTAGAATTGGTGCTTTTGAAGTGAAAGTTCGCGCGACCACAGCCGACATCGTCTCCCGCCTCTGGAACCTCTGCCACGTCCTGCGCGACGACGGCGTCAGCTACCAGGAATACGTCACCGAGCTGACCTTCCTGCTGTTCCTGAAGATGATGGAGGAGACGGGTCGCGAGGATCGGATCCTTGACGGCTACCGCTGGAGCGACATTGCCGGCCGCGAGGGCGTTGACCAGCTCGACCACTACAAGCGCGCCCTGCTGGATCTGGGCAAGTCCGGCGCCCCGGTCGTGCAGTCGATATTCACCGACGCCCAGACCAAGCTGCGCAAGCCGGCCAATCTCAAGACCCTGACCACCGCCATTGACGGCCTGGACTGGTTTTCGGCGCGCGAGGAGGGCCTGGGCGAACTCTATGAAGGCCTGTTGGAGAAGAACGCGGCCGAAAAGAAGTCCGGTGCGGGCCAATACTTCACGCCCCGGCCGCTGATCGACTGCATCGTGCGACTGATGAAGCCGCAGGCCGGCGAGGTGATCCAGGACCCGGCCGCCGGCACCGCAGGCTTTTTGGTGGCCGCCGACCGTTACATCAAGGACCACACCGACGACCTCTACGCTCTGACGCCGGCCGAGGCCTTCTTCCAGCGCAACAACGCCTTCGTCGGCATCGAGCTGGTGCCTGACACCCACCGCCTGGCCTTGATGAACCTGATGCTGCACGGCATCGAAGGGCCCATCACCCTGGGCGACAGCCTCACCCCCGATGGCGAGGCCCTGGGTAAGGCCGACCTGATCCTGACCAATCCGCCGTTCGGCACCAAGAAGGGCGGCGGCCGGCCGAGTCGGGCCGACTTCTCGGTCACGGCCGAGACCTCGAACAAGCAGCTCGCCTTCGTCGAGCACATCGTCCGCGCCCTCAAGCCCGGCGGCCGGGCGGCGGTGGTGCTGCCCGACAACGTGCTGTTCGAGGACAACACGGGCAAGCGCCTGCGCCAATGGGCGCTGTCTCTACGTGCTTCAGGTCTGTGATGCTGACCTCGGCCAGGCGCACCTCACCAATTTCCAAGACGGTTTTGCAGCAGCCAAAGACCATGCGGCGGGCTCCCTGAAATTTTCTCGCTTAAACAAGGTCGAGCCATCTCGCGTGTTGTATGTCGGCAGTTCATTGACCCTGCGTTCTCGCATTAAGGAACACCTAGGATACGGCTCCAAGCAAACCTATGCGCTACGGCTCAACAGTTGGGTTCCGGCGTGCGGTATCGATCTTCTGGTGGCCGCCTATGACCGCGATGCTCCGGATGAAACAGTCCTCCTTCTGGAGGACACGCTTTGGCGTCACTTGATGCCCATGTTCGGGCGTTCGGGTTCCGCGCGCTGACCGTTTCGGTCACCATCGCGTCGGCCCAAGGCAGAGTTAAGGGCCTGCTGGGCGAAAGGACATCGTATGCGCCCCGCCAGCTTAGCCTATGTGGCGGGGTGCATCGCCCTCTTGCCTGTGACACCCAGACTGTGACACACGACCTCTCCGAAGGTCGTTAAAGCCTCGGAAATCCGGCACCTTAGGAGCCCCTAGAGGCTCTCCCTCCGGGCCTACCACTCCTCCTCCCTCGCCGCCTCGCGGGTACTGCGAGGGAATCGCGGCTATCCTCGCCGGGTGTTTCGGATGGTCGCGCCCTTGAAGAACATGCCGGCGCAGACGACGCCCTCGACCTTGCGCCCGGTCGGGCCGGTCGCCTTGAACTTGGTTCTCAGGGCGTCGTCCTCGCTGCAACCGAACCAGTCGTAACCGCCGATTTCGATATTGCTGTAGCCCGCATCCAGCAGCACTTCGCGGGACTGGGTCGGCGCGGTGCAGGCGGACAGGGCGAGCGCGGCCGCGACAATGATCGTGCGTTTCATGGTTTCGCCTATCTGTCGGCGGCGTCAGGACGATCAGCGCCGCCGCTCATCTCGGCCGCCGCCTAAAGCTCAGCCTTTACAACGCCAGCCCGGACGCGCCAACAGCTACGCTTGGGCCGTCAGACGCCGCCAACTTGCCCTGGGACGCCGTCCCTCGAATCGCCGCCTGGACCGCGCCTTCGGCCAACCGATGCAGGTCCCGGCCCGAACAGCGCGACCAGTCGACGTCGTCCAGCAGACGCGTCAGTTCCGGCGACACCGGACCTATCCTGGTCATGACGCGGCCGATCCGCCGCGCGTCATGCCCGCGATCAAACCGATCAACAGGCCCACGGCCAGAGCCCGATTGCCGGGCTCGCCGGCGCGCGCCTCCTCGACCCGCAAGGCCAGTTCACGATCCAGCCAGGCCAGTTGCCGCGCGAAGTTCTCGTCCGCTTGCGATGCACCGCTCATTTTGCTCTTCCCAAACACGCCGCTGCGACAGGCATGAGCGAAGCTAGCGCGCGACCTTCGGCTTCCTCAAGTCAATTGTTCGCTTTTTGTTCTAATTTCACCGAGCATCGCCCGCCCCCTTTGTGCCGCGCGGCCGCAGCCTATATGGCGGTCTCAACAAGGAGAGCCGCCATGTCCTATGTCGCCCGCGACGACCGCCCCGCCGACAAGGCCGAACGCTATGCGGAGGTCGAGGCCGAGATTCTGGCGGTGCTGGACGGCGAGCCGAACCGGACGGCGCGCATGGCGACGATCGCTTCCATGCTGGCCGACGCCTTCCCCGTTTTCTTCTGGACCGGCTTCTACGTCGTGGACCCGGCCAAGCCCGAGGAACTGGTGGTCGGCCCCTATCAGGGGACGCTGGGCTGCCTGCGCATTCCCTTCGGACGCGGCGTCTGCGGGGCGGCGGCGAAGACGCGCCAGACCCAGGTGGTCGAGGACGTCCACGCCTTCCCCGGCCACATCGCCTGCGACAGCCGCTCGGCCAGCGAGATCGTGGTTCCGGTGCTGGATGCGGCGGGCGACCTGATCGCCGTTTTGGACGTGGACGCGACTGAAAAGGCCGCCTTTGACGCCGCGGACGCCGAGGCGTTGGAGCGCCTGATGGCCAAGGTGTTTTCCGCCTGATGCGGATCGGAGTCGATTTCGGCGGCACCAAGATCGAGGCCGCCGCGCTGGACGACGCCGGCGCCTTCGCCGCGCGGATCCGCGAACCTAATCCGGGAAGCTATGACGCCGCTCTCGCCCTGGTGTCCGACCTGATCGCGCGTGTCGAGGCCGAGGCGGGTCCGGCGCGCTCGGTTGGCCTGGCCATTCCCGGCTCGCCCTCGCCGCGCACCGGCCTGATCCGCAACGCCAACTCGACCTATCTGAACGGCCGCCGGTTTGGCGAGGATTTGGAGGCCGCGCTGGGCCGCCCGGTGCGGCTGGCCAACGACGCCAACTGCCTGGCCCTGTCGGAAGCCGTGGACGGAGCGGGCGCCGGCGCCGCCAGCGTCTTCGGCGTCATCGTCGGCACGGGCTGCGGCGGCGGGCTGGTGATCGACGGCAGGCTGATCGAGGGCGCGCACGGGGTGGCGGCCGAGATCGGGCATATCTCCCTGCCCTGGCCGTCCGCGGACGAAGCCCCCGGCCCCGCCTGCTGGTGCGGGCTGAACGGCTGCCTGGAGACCTGGGTGTCCGGCACCGGCTTCCAGCGCGATCACGAGACGACGACCGGACGAGCCTGGAAGGCGCAGGCCGTCGTCGAGGCCGCCCGCAGCGGCGACGCGGGCGCGGTGGCGGGGCTGGATCGCTACATCGACCGGCTGGGTCGGATGCTGGCCATGGTGGTCAATCTGGTCGATCCCGAGGTCCTGGTTCTGGGCGGCGGCATGTCGAACGTCGGCGAGTTGTATGAGCGCCTGCCCGAGATCGTGGCCCGCCACGCCTTCGCCGATCATTGGGACGGGCGAATCCTTGCGGCCCATTGGGGCGATTCCTCGGGCGTGCGCGGCGCCGCGCGGCTTTGGTCCGCCTGATCCCCGATTGATCGCGTCACGGGCGCCGCTATGGTCCGCGCCGAACCTTCAGGGAGCGGGACAATGGGCGAACGGGTCGTGGCGATCACCGGCGGGCATGGCGTGCTGGGCAGCGCCGTGGTCGAGGGCGCGCTGGCGCAGGGGCTGAAGGTCGCCGTCATCGACCACGCCAGCGGCCACGCCGTCCCCGAGGGCGTGCTGGAGGTCGGCGGCGTCGACCTGACCGATCCGGCGGCGGCCAAGACGGCTGTCGAGACGGTCGCGGCTCATTTCGGCCATCTGGACGCCCTGCTGAACATCGCCGGCGGCTTCGTCTGGCAGACGGTCGAAGGCGGCGATGACGAGTGGGGCCGGATGTTCGCCCTGAACCTGACCAGCGCCCTGAACGCCAGTCGCGCCGCCCTGCCCCATCTCAAGGCTTCCGACGAAGGCCGGATCGTCAATGTCGGGGCCAACGGCGCGCTGAAGGCCGCGCACGGCATGGGCGCCTATGCCGCGTCGAAGTCGGCGGTGCATCGCCTGACCGAAGCCCTGGCCGAGGAACTGAAGTCGACCTCGGTCACGGTCAACGCCGTCCTGCCCTCCATCATCGACACCCCGGCCAATCGCGCCGACATGCCCGACGCCGATCCGGCCAAGTGGGTCGCGCCGGCCGATCTGGCCGCGGCCATCCTGTTCCTGGCCTCGCCCCAGGCGCGGGCCATCACCGGCGCCCTGCTGCCCGTCACGGGCCGGGTCTGATGCGGGCGCGCAGCGTCCTCTACCTGCCGGCTTCCAATGCTCGCGCGGTGGAGAAGGCGCGCGGGCTGACTTGCGACGTGGCGGTGCTGGACCTCGAGGACGCGGTCGCGCCCGAGATGAAGGCCGACGCCCGCGCGGCGGCGGTCGCCGCGGCGCGCGAGGGCGGCTTCGGCCCGCGCCTGGGCGTGCGAATCAACGGCCTGGACACGCCCTGGGGCGCCGACGACCTGACGGCCCTGCAGGACGCGCCCGTCGACCTGATCGTCGCGCCCAAGGTCGAGAGCGCGGCCATGGTCCGCGCCCTGTCAGAGGGGATGCGTCCCGGCGTCGCCCTGTGGGCCATGATCGAGACGCCGCGCGCCCTGGTGGACCTGCGCGACATCGCCGAAGCGGACGGGGCCCTGAGCGGCCTGATGCTGGGCGTCAACGACCTGGCCAAGGATCTGAAGACCGGCGCCTCGCCCGACCGGGAGCCGCTGAAGCCCTGGCTGGCGGCGGTCGTGGCCCATGCCCGCGCCAACGGCCTGAGCGTCATCGACGGCGTGTTCAACCGCATCCAGGACGAGGCGGGCTTCAAGGCCGAGTGCGCGCAAGGACGGCTCTACGGCTTTGACGGCAAGAGCCTGATCCATCCGTCGCAGATCGAGGGAGCGAACGCCGCGTTCGGCGCCTCGGTCGAAGAGATCGAATGGGCCCGCAAGGTCGTCGCCGCCTTCGCCGCGCCCGAGGCCGAGGGGCTGGGCGTGATCCGCGTCGAGGGCGAGATGGTGGAGCGGCTGCACCTGCAACAAGCGCTGGATTTGCTGGCTGACCTCTAATTTCCTTCTCCCCTTGAGGGAGAAGGTGGCAGGCGGAGCCTGACGGATGAGGGGTGTGAGCGCGCCCTATCCGAAATACGCTGTAAGCGAGGCCGCCAACCATCCACCGCCGCGCCGGCACCCCTCATCCGAGCGCCTCCGGCGCCCACCTTCTCCCTCAAGGGGAGAAGGAAGAGCGGGGTGGCGCCCTGACTCTACAAACCGTAGACACAGCCTCATGACCGCACCGCTTCCGCCCCTGTCCAAAACCCGCGCCTGGGTGTGCGCGCCGGGGGTGCTGAAGGTGCCGTTCCTGTCCGCCTTCCTGCCCGATTACGATCTGTCGGCCCTGCCGGGGGCGCTGACCGAGGCGGTGCTGGGCTGGGGCATGAAGCCGACGGCGGCGGCGGGACGGCGCTGGGCGGAGAAGCACGACAAACCCTATGTGGCGCTGGAGGACGGCTTCCTGCGCTCGGTCGGGATCGGCGAGAGCGGGGCGACCAGTCTCAGCCTGATCGTCGATGATCTGGGCGTCTATTACGACGCGACCCGGCCCAGTCGGCTGGAGCATCTTCTTCAAACCGCGCCCGACTGGTGCGACCCCGCCATGAAGGCCCGCGCGCGCGGCCTGATCGACAGGATCGTGGCCTCGGGCGTGTCCAAGACCAATATGGGCGGGCCGCTGGACGCGGACCTGTTGAAGCCCGGCCGCCGGGTGCTGATCGTGGATCAGACCTTCGGCGACGCCTCGATCGGCTATGGGCTGGCGACCCAGCAGAGCTTCTCGGACATGCTGGCGACCGCGCGGCGCGATGAACCCGACGCCCAGTTGATCGTCAAGCGCCACCCGGCGGTGGCGGCCGGGCGCAAGCAGGGCTGCATCCCGGCCAGCGAACTGGACGGCGTCACCCTGATCGACACCGACGTGCGGCCCGCCGACCTGCTGGCGGCGGTGGACGCGGTCTATGTCGTGACCTCGGCCCTGGGGTTCGAGGCCCTGTTGCGCGGCCTGCCGGTGCGCTGCTTCGGCGCACCCTTCTATTCGGGTTGGGGTCTGACCACGGACGCGGTGCAGACCGGGCGGCGGGGCGTCGCGCGCGAGCTGGAGCAGGTCGCGGCGGCGGCGCTGATCGCCTACACCCGCTATGTCGATCCGGTGACGGGTCAACGCTGCGAAGCCGAGGCGGCGCTGGAACGGCTGATCGCCCTGCGCGACCGGGCGGACCGGCTGGCGGGAGACTGGGCGGCCGTCGGCTTCGCCCCCGCCAAGCGGCCGCCGGTGCGCCGCCTGCTGAACAGCCCCAAGGGCCGCGTCCGCTACTTCTGGCGCGCCGCCGCCGCCGTCGCCCATGCGCGGGCCACGGGCGGCAGGCTGATCTGGTGGGCCGGCAAGGAGACGCCGTCGATCCGCGCCGCCGCCGATGCCTTTGAAGGCCCCGTCGTGCGCATGGAGGACGGCTTCATCCGTTCGCGCGGCCTGGGCTCCGACTTCTTCGGCGCCCTGTCGGTCGCGCTGGACGATCAGGGCGTCTATTACGACCCGACCCGGCCCAGCCGACTGGAGAGCCTGATCGAGGCGGGCGAGCCGTCGCCGGATCAGGCGGCGCGGGCCGAGGCCCTTCGCGCCCGCGTGGTCGAGGCGGGCCTGTCGAAATACAATCTGAAGGGCGCGGGCGTCCCGGCAAGCTGGCCCAAGGACAGACCCATCCTGCTGGTCGTGGGCCAGGTCGAGAACGACCGCTCCATCATGATGGGCTGCGGCCCCGACCTGCGCACCAACTCGGGTCTGGTGAAGGCGGCGCGGGCGGATCACCCCGACGCCTTCCTGATCTATCGCAACCACCCCGACGTGACGGCGGGCAACCGGCCCGGCCTTCTGGACCACGCGGCGATGGAGGAGGTCGACGCCTCGGCCGACGATCTGGACATCATCGACTGCCTGAACGCCTGCGACCGGCTGGCCACCCTGACCTCCCTGACCGGATTTGAGGCCCTGATGCGGGGCAAGCCGGTCAGCGTCTATGGCCGCCCCTTCTATGCGGGCTGGGGCCTGACCGACGACCGCCTGAGCTTCGAGCGCCGCACGCGCCGCGCCAGTTTGCAGAGCCTGATCCACGCCGCCCTGATCGGCTACCCCGTCTATGTCACGCCGGAGGGCTGGCCGTGCGAGGCTGAGGATCTGGTCGAGGCCCTGATCGCGGCGCGCGACCATCCCCTGCCCGCCCCGCCGCGAGGGCGGGTCAATCGCTGGATGCGGGGCGTGAAAGCCAGTCTCGACCGGAGCCTTCCACCGGCCTATTGAGAAGGTTCGTCATCGCAACGGACTGAGTCCGGCCCGCGAGGCGCCCGAACTTCGCCGCGAGGCGCCGACATAAGACTTGTCGAGCGCCGGGGACTCCATGTTCCCTCATGCAGCGAGGCGCCGCGCGCCGAGCGTTAGGGAACTACACTGTGCAAAAAGCCGTCATCTCCGCCACCGGCCTGTTCACGCCGGAGCAGTCGATCTCGAACGAAGAACTGGTCGCCGCCTACAACGCCTGGGCCGAGGCCTGGAACGCCGAGAACGCCGAGGCCATCGCCGCCGGCGAGCTGGAGATGAAAACCCCCTCGTCGGAGGCCTTCATCGAGAAGGCCTCAGGCATCAAGTCGCGCTTTGTCATGGACAAGACGGGCATCATCGACCCCGAACGGATGCTGCCGCACCTGGCGGCGCGCGGCGACGACGAACTGTCCATCCTGGCCGAGATGGCGGTGAAGGCCGCTGAGGACGCCATCAGGGCCTGGGGCAAGCCGGTCAGCGAGATCGGCGCCGTCATCTGCGCCGCATCCAACATGCAGCGTCCCTACCCCGCCATGGCCATCGAGGTGCAGCAGGCCCTGGGCATCGAGGGCTTCGCCTTCGACATGAACGTGGCCTGTTCGTCGGCCACCTTCGGCATCAAGACGGCGGCGGACTTCGTGGCCTCGGGCTCGGTCAAGGCCGTGCTGATGGTGAACCCGGAGATCTGCTCGGCCCACCTGAACTTCAAGGACCGCGACAGCCACTTCATCTTCGGCGACGTGGCCACCGCCGTCATCGTCGAGGCCAAGGATCAGGCCGGACCGGGCGGCTGGGACATTGTCGGAACCAAGCTGAAGACCAGCTTCTCGAACAACATCCGCAACAATTTCGGCTTCCTGAACCGCGCGGCCCTGCCGACGGGGGCCAGCGAGCCCGTGTCGTCCGACGGCCTGAGCGACAAGATGTTCGTCCAGCAGGGCCGCAAGGTCTTCAAGGAGGTGGTGCCCATGGTCTCGGACATGATCCTCGACCACGCCGCCGAGCTGAACCTGGACCCGCACGCCCTGAAGCGGATGTGGCTGCACCAGGCCAACATCAACATGAACACCCTGATCGGCAAGAGGGTGCTGGGCCGCGAACCCGAGCCGGAAGAGAACGTCATCATCCTGGACGACTACGCCAACACCTCGTCGGCCGGATCGATCATCGCCTTCCACCTGAAGCACGACGGCTTTGCACCGGGCGAGACGGGCCTGATCTGCAGCTTCGGCGCTGGCTACTCGGCGGGCACGGTTTTTGTGCAAAAGCGCCCCTGAGGCCAGATAACGGGAATCATTATTTCCGGCGGCGCTTGCACTGTTCGGAAAATTTTGCAAACCGTAACAGGTGTTGAGAGCGAGGGGGGATGGCGCCCGAATGACTCAGACCGTTTCACCGTGGGCAGAAAAGCTCAGCGATCCGTTGGCCCATGACGTGGCCACGGTGCTGAAACATATGGGCGGATCGGCTCATCAAGACATCGTGGTCAACTGCGTGGCGGCGCTGAAACGCCAGCGCGGCGAGTCCGTGACCCAGGACCTGAAGACGAAGATCATCGAGGTCTTCGAACGCTACCGCGACTTCTTCATCAAGCCCTTCGGCGAGAACTCGCTACGCTGGGCCCTCGCCCCGGGCTTGGCATAAACCCCTTCTCAGACGAACGAAAAGGCCCGCTCCTTCCGGAGCGGGCCTTCGTCGTATCCAGCGCCAGACTGGACGTCAGACAGACCTAGAAGCGACGGACGTAGCTGACCGAATAGGCGTCGGCCTCGCCGCCGTTGTCGCGGAAGTCGCGGCGGGTCCAGTCGGCGCGGACGCCGTTCTTGCCGTCGAGGTAGTAGTTGGCGCCCACGCCGTAGTTCCAGCTGTCGCCGCCCACGTCGGTGTTGGCGCCCGGGAACTCCTGCTTCAGCTCGGTGTGGCCGTAGCCGCCGCGGGCGAACAGCTCCAGCTTGTCGCTCACGGGGTACTTGCCGACCACGTAGCCGGCGGCGTCCCATTCGTGCTTGATCGAGCCGTCGACCCCGGCGACGGTGAAGTCGTCATCCTTGACGCCGACCGAAGCCTCGGTCTCGACCGCCAGGTAGCGGTTCAGGTTGACGCCTAGACGGCCGGTCACGGCGCCGGTCGTGGCGTTATCCCCTTCAACATGCGTGTAGCCCAGCGAGCCGTATCCACGGGCGTCCGGACCCGACTGAGCGAAAGCCGGAGCGGCGAGAGCAGAAATGGCGGCGGCAGCGAGAAGAATGTTACGCATTGTTTCTATAACTCCTAGTAAAACTAGATGCGGTGACTTCTGCGGTCACCGACCCCATCCAGCGAGTAGTTAAATGGGCATCCCGCACAGCCGTTCCATATGAGATCGAATACACGGCCCACCCGTGCGCAACTTGACACACACGGCGTTACGCCGATCACGACCTTATTCCGGCACGAAAAAGGCGGCCCCGAGGGACCGCCTTTGCACGCTCAAGCCTGAAGCAGGCTCTAGCGGTCCTTTTCGCGCTCCTCGCCCGAACGCGCCGCCAGAGCGGCCTGGGCCGCCGCCAGACGGGCGATCGGCACGCGGTAGGGCGAGCACGACACGTAGTCGAGGGCCACGCTCTCGCAGAAGGCGATGGACGACGGGTCGCCGCCATGTTCGCCGCAGATGCCCATCTTGATTCCCGGCCGGGCGCCGCGACCGCGCTCGGCGGCGATGCGGATCAGGTCGCCTACGCCGTCCTGATCCAGACGCACGAAGGGATCGGTCTCGAAGATGCCCTTGTCCAGATAGGCCTGCAGGAAGTGGCCGGAATCGTCGCGGCTGATGCCGAAGGTCGTCTGGGTCAGGTCGTTGGTGCCGAAGCTGAAGAACTCGGCGTGCTCGGCCAGATCGGCGGCGCGCAGGGCGGCGCGCGGCAATTCGATCATGGTGCCGACCAGATATTCGACGCTGTCGCCCGCATCGGCGAACACGGCCTTGGCGGTGCGGTCGGTCAGTTCACGCAGGAACTTCATCTCCAGGCCCAGGGCGACCAGCGGGTGCATGATCTCGGGGATCGGGGCGACGCCCGACGCCTTCTTGACCTCCAGCGCCGCCTCGAGGATGGCGCGGACCTGCATCTCGTAGATTTCGGGATAGGCCACGCCCAGGCGGCAGCCGCGGTGGCCGAGCATGGGATTGGTCTCGTGCAGTTCACGCGCGCGACGCTTCAGCTTGGCGGCGTCCAGACCCGAGCCGGCGGCCAGGGCGTCGATGTCGGCGTCGGTGTGCGGGATGAACTCGTGCAGCGGCGGGTCCAGCAGGCGCACCGTCACCGGCAAGCCGCTCATGATGGTGAACAGCTCGGCGAAGTCGGCCTTCTGGAAGGGCGCGATCTTGGCCAGGGCGACGCGGCGGCCCTGCTCGTCGTCGGCCAGGATCATCTCGCGCACGGCGGCGATGCGGGCCTCGTCGAAGAACATGTGCTCGGTGCGCGACAGGCCGATGCCCTCGGCGCCGAAGCCGCGCGCGGTCTTGGCGTCCAGCGGGGTCTCGGCGTTGGCGCGGACCTTCAGGCGGCGCACGCCGTCGGCCCAGGCCATCAGGGTCTGGAAGTCGCCCGTCAGTTCAGGCTCGATCATGGGCACGGCGCCGTCCAGCACCTCGCCCTTGCCGCCGTCGATGGTGATGACTTCGCCCGCCTTGAAGGTGCGGCCGCGCGCGGTGAAGGTCCCGGCCTTCTCGTTGATCGAGATTTCACCGGCGCCGGAGACGCAAGGCCGGCCCATGCCGCGCGCCACCACGGCGGCATGGCTGGTCATGCCGCCGCGCGCGGTGACGATGCCGCGCGCCGCGTGCATGCCGTGGATGTCTTCGGGGCTGGTTTCCTCGCGCACCAGGATGACGGCGTCCCCGACCTGCGACAGGCGCTCGGCCTCGTCGGCGTCAAAGACGATCTTGCCGGTGGCCGCGCCGGGCGAGGCCGGCAGGCCCGCCGCGACGACGGTGCGGGCGGCGTTGGGATCCAGGGTCGGGTGCAGCAGCTGGTCCAGAGCGGCGGGCTCGACCCGGGACACGGCCTCTTCCTGCGAGATCACGCCTTCGGAGGCCAGGTCAACGGCGATCTTCAGCGCCGACTTGGCCGTGCGCTTGCCGTTGCGGGTCTGCAGCATCCACAAACGGCCCTGCTCGACCGTGAACTCGATGTCCTGCATGTCGCGATAGTGGCTTTCCAGCCGGTTCACGACGTCGACGAACTGGCCGAAGACGACCGGCATGGCCTCTTCCATCGAGGGAGCGGTTTCGCCCATCTCCTCGCGGCCGGCCTTGGTCAGGGACTGCGGCGTGCGGATGCCCGCGACCACGTCCTCGCCCTGGGCGTTGATCAGGAACTCGCCGTACAGGCGCGCCTCGCCGGTCGACGGGTTGCGAGTGAAGGCCACGCCGGTGGCCGAGGTCTCGCCCATGTTGCCGAACACCATGGACTGGATGTTGACGGCGGTGCCCCAGCTTTCGGGGATGTCGTGCATGCGGCGATAGAATTTCGCGCGGTCGTTCATCCAGCTGGCGAAGACGGCCGAGACGGCGCCCCACAGCTGGTCATGCGGGTCCTGCGGGAAGGGCTGGCCCAGCTCGCGCTCGACCAAGACCTTGTAGTCGGCGACGACCTTTTCCCAGTTCTCGGCGGTCAGCTCGGTGTCGACCGAGACGCCCAGACGATCCTTGTGGTCGTCCAGAACCTCTTCAAACTGATCGTGGCCGATGCCCAGGACCACATTGGAATACATGGTGATGAAACGACGATAGCTGTCGAAAGCGAAGCGGCGGTCGCCGGACAGTTTGGCCAGACCCTCGACCGTCTGGTCGTTCAGGCCCAGGTTCAACACCGTGTCCATCATGCCCGGCATCGAGGCCCGCGCACCCGAGCGCACCGAGACCAGCAGGGGGTTGGCGGCGTCGCCGAAGGTCTTGCCGACGATGCCCTCGACGGTCTTCAGACCGGCGGCGACCTGATCAGCAAGCTCAGCGGGATAGGACTGACCGTTGGAATAATAGTGGACGCAGGCTTCCGTCGTGATCGTAAAGCCGGGCGGCACCGGAAGGCCCAGCGACGACATTTCCGCGAGGTTCGCGCCCTTGCCGCCGAGAAGGTTCTTCATCGACGCATCGCCGTCAGCGGATCCCCCGCCGAAGCCGTACACCCACTTGGTCATCTTGCAGTCCCTGAGCCGTGGTCGTCGCGGGATCTGGTGAGTCCCGCTTACGGGGGACTTCACTAGCGCGCTGCACCTGCGAAGGCGAGGCCGGGCGCGTAACAATCCGTGAGAGGATGTATCGGAAACGCCTGTTCGCCCCTCTCCGATCAGCCGTCCAGCTCGGCCCGCGCCTGTTCGGCCAGGTCGAAGAAGCGGCGGCGGACCTCGGCGGCGTAGGGGTTGTCGTGCTCGATGGCGCGGAACACCGCCGCGCTGTCGTGGCGGACCATGTCCACGCCCTGCATGACCCGCTCGAAGCTGGTCGTGGTCATCCGCGTCGGCAGGGGCTCCATGGCCAGCAGGACCTTGGCGATCAGGTGGGTCAGGCCCTGCACCGTCGCCGCCTCGCGGTCGTGATCTTCAGGCGTGACGACGAAGACCTTGAGCCCCAGCGCCCGGCGGCAGAAGGCGGCCACGCGCCACGCCGCCTTGTCGCCCCGCACCGGACAGACGGCGATGCGCAGACCGGCGATGCCGTCCTTGCCGCTCTGGGGGCCGAACAGGGGGTGGGTGCCGACGACATCCACGCCCTCGGGCACCCCCTCCAGCATGACCTGCGCCGGCTTCACCTTCACCGATCCGACGTCGAGGATCAGGGCGCCCGGCGTCACGTGCGGCGCAATCGCCGCGACCGTCTCGGCCAGAACCCCGACCGGCACGGCCAGCACCACCGTCGGACAGGCCGCGACCTCCTCCAGCGTCGCCAGCCGCGCCTGCCCCTCGCCGTCGCTGATCGCCGGATCATGGGCAAGGATGTCGAAAAATGGCGACAGATGCCTGGCCGTCAGCCGCCCGAAGGCGCCGAAGCCGATCAGGCCAAGCCGGGGTTTGGCGTTGCTCACCCCGCCAAGGTTTCCTGGAACCTTACCGGCTGGCCGTGGGCCTGACCGATCAGTTCGCCGTCCTTCATCACCACCCGGCCGCGGACGATGGTGGCCACCGGCCAGCCGGTCGTCTCGAAACCGTCGAAGGGGGTCCAGCCGCAGCGGCTGGCTTGCTGGTCGTGGGTGATGGTCTTCTTCGCCTTCAGGTCGACAATGGTCAGGTCGGCGTCGTAGCTGACGGCCATCCGCCCCTTATTGGCCGTGCCGAACACCCGCTGCGCCCCGCCCGAGGTCAGGTCGATGAAGCGTTCCAGCGACAGACGCCCCTCGGCCACATGGGTCAGCATCAGCGGCACCAGGGTCTGCACCCCCGGCATCCCCGACGGCGAGGCCGGATAGGGCTTGGACTTCTCTTCCTTCGTGTGCGGCGCGTGGTCCGAGCCCAGGACGTCGGCCACCCCCTGCTGCATCCCCCACAGCCACAGGGCGTCGACGTGCTCCTGCGACCGGATCGGCGGGTTCATCTGGGCATAGGCGCCGAGCCGCTCATAGGCCTCGGGCGCCACCAGCGTCAGGTGCTGTGGCGTGATCTCGACGGTGGCGACGTCCTTGTGGAAACGCAGGAACTCCATCTCGTCCTTCGTCGTGACGTGCAGGACGTGGATGCGGGCGCCGGTCTCCTTGGCTAGCCCGACCAGACGGCGGGTGGACATGATGGCGCTCTCGGCGTCGCGGACTTCGGGGTGGCTGGTCCAGTCGCCGGTGCGGGCCAGGCTGCGGCGCTCGACCAGTCGGTATTCGTCCTCGGAGTGGAAGGTGGCGCGGCGGCGCACGTTCGACAGGACCTTGCGCACCCCCTCGTCGTCGGCGATCAGCAGGTCGCCGGTCGAGGCGCCCATGAAGACCTTGACCCCGCAGCAGCCCGGCAGGCGCTCCAGATCGGCCAGATGCTCGGCATTCTCGTGCGTGCCGCCGACGTAGAAGGCGTGGTCTGTCCACATCCGGTTGTTGGCCCGGACCAGCTTGTCGGCCATGGTTTCGGGGTCGGTCGTGTTGGGGTTGGTGTTCGGCATCTCGAACACGGCGACGACGCCGCCCAGGGCCGCCGCGCGGCTGCCGGTCTCCAGATCTTCCTTCCATTCCAGACCCGGCTCGCGGAAGTGGACCTGGGTATCGATGACGCCCGGCAAGACCGTCAGGCCCGTCGCGTCGAACACCTCGCCCGCCGAGGCCTGGGACAGGTCGCCGATGAAGGCGATGCGCCCGTCGATGACACCGACGTCGGCCATGCCGCGTCCGGCGTGGTTGGCGACTTCGCCGCCTCGCACGATCAGGTCATAGGTCTGGGTCATGGGCGCATCTCCTGAGGTCGTGCGCTTATGCGCGCCCGACGCCCCAGGGGACAACCCCCGAAGGCTCAGCCGGCCAGTTGCGCCAGCAGCTTCTTCGACGCCTTCAGCACCCGCTCATAGGGCAGGTCCATCATGTGCTGGATATGCTGGTTCAGGCGCGGGTCCAGGTCGATGAACTCCTGCAGGCTGCGCGGCCCGCGCACGGCCACCCCGGTCCAGGGCCGGCGCAGGGCCTCGTCCGAAGGGCCGAACACCCCCACCGCCGGCACGCCCGCCGCGACCGCCAGCTGGGTCCACAGCGAGTCCCCGCCGATATAGAAGTCGGCCCGCGACAGGGCCGCCACCGTCTGCAATCGCGTCAGCCGGCCTTGCAGTTCGATCACCCGCTCGCGCTTGACGGCGAAGCGGATGGAATGGGCCGCGTCGCGGTCCGCTTCCTCGCCGACGATCATCAGCCGCCCGCCGGCCAGTGGGCCGCCCTCGCCCAGCAGCGACAGCGCCACCTTGGCGTAGCGGTCTGCGGGCCAGCGCTTGCCGATCCAGTCCACGCCCGGCCCGATGGCCAGGATCGGACCCTCGCCCGGCGGGATCAGGGCGTCGGCGGCTTCCTGCGCATCGCGCCCGACGAACAGCTTGGGCGCTGGGATCTCATCCAGCTGCAGCACCCGCGCCGCCTGCTCGACCAGATGCACGTCCGGCAGGACCTTGCCCTTCACCGCCCGCTTCTGACGCCGCAGCTTGCCCGATAGGGTCGAGCCGCGCATGTCGACCACCAGGCCCCAGTTGGTCTCGCGCACCTGATTCCACAGGGCAATCCAGTCCCAGCGCCCGTCGCGATCCAGAACGATCAACCGCTCCAGCCGCGGCAGGTCTGCGAACAGCGGCGCGCTGGCCGGCGATCCGACGACGGTGAAGGTGGCGTGCGGAATGGCCTCGACCAGATGGGCGAGCGCCCCCGACGAGAGGACCGCGTCTTCTGCGTCCGCCTCGGCGATATAGAGGATCGGGAAACGCCCGTGCATGGGGCGACCCTAGAGGGATTCTCTACGGAATTCAGTAGATGCGACAGGAGCCGCCATCCGGTTTGGAATGGCGGCCCGTTTGGCTCAAGTTCTAGGGATTCGCCGCCGACCAGGTGGCGTAGAGATCCAGCGCCCGTTGCGGGGCGGCCAGCCACCAGGAATAGCCGTTGCGACGGCCGATGGAGATGCCGTTGACGTCGTCGTGGATGGTCTGGTCCTTGTCGCCGAAGATCGGACGGCCGGTGACCAGGTCGTAGTTGCGCGACCAGATCGGGCCGGCGCCCGGCTTGTCGATCAGCTTGCGGCCGTCGTCAGTCATCTCGAAGGATTTGTCGTAAACGCGCACCGATTCCAGCCAGGCCACGCCGCCACGGATCGCCGCCTTGACCTCGGGCGACGGGTTGGGCTCGCCCATCAGGAACTCGAGAATGTCCGTTGTCTCGCCGCTGGCGATCGAGCGCGGTTCATAGTTGCGAGCGCTGGTGGGGACCAGGCGCATGGGTTCGACCTGCTGGGGCCAGCCCTGAAGCTGGTCGCCCTTGCGCACCTGGGCGGCCAGCGTGACGTCGATGGCCTTCTTCACCGCCTCGGCGGCGCGAACTTCCAGTTCCGGCGGCACGAAGCCGAAGCCTTCCGTGCCGTTGGCCACGTCGCGCAGCACCATGGCGGCCTCGGCCACGGCGTTGTCGTTGAAGGTGATGGAGTCGTGGAAACCGCCTTCCAGCGGCCAGATCTGCGGCCAGCCGCCGTTCGGATACTGGGCGTTCAGCAGGTAGTGGACCCCCTTGATGACGCTGGCCCGCCAGGCGTCGCCTTCACGACCCGGTGCCTGGGCCGCGACCTTGGCCAGGTAGCGCATCTCGGTCCAGGTGGCGTTGTTGTCGAGCGTGCCGACAAAGGTCCAGAAACGGTCCGCCGGAGCGTCGAAGTTGGCGGGGTTCTGCTCCATGGTCTCGGCGTCGTTGGAGAAACGCTGGCCGGGCAAACGCTTGATGCTGCGGTCTTGGTTCTTGCTCCAGCCGCCGGCGGGGGTCTGGAAACTGACCACGGCGTCAGCCACGGCGCGGGCCTCGGCCGAGCCATACCAACGAGCCGGACGATCCAGCGGCATGTGCGAACTGTTGCCGCGAATGGCCAGGGGCGGCGGCGGCGGGGTGGCGCCAGGCGGCAGTTCGGCGGCCAGGGCGGCGCGATCGGCCAGGTGCTGGGCTTGCGACCGCGCCAGATAGTCCGCCCAGGCGCCGCGCTCGGCGTCCGGCAGGGCGCCGATGCGGTCGATGGTCAGACCGACGGCGGGCGTGTTGGCGCGAATGACTTCGGCCTTGACGGCGCCGGCGTGAAGACCAGAGCCCGCCATGGCGGCGAGGGCTGCGAACGAAATGGCGAAGACGTGTCTCACTGGATGCGTTTCCCGACTGCGTTTCGGCTTGAGCGCCGTTCTCATTATGTCAAAAGTTATTCTACATAATGATACGAGCGCAAGACCTCGTCGTCGGCGAGGTCTGCGCTTTTGCCTCCTGATGCGCTAAGGCGGCATGATGAGCCTGCCCCTTCTTCCCGACCGGTCCTGCGGCGGCTGCGTCGAGTGCTGCCGCGTGATCCCGCTGAACCTGCCCGAACTGGCCAAGCCGACGGGCGAGCTGTGCGGCTATTGCGTCGATGGGGCGGGCTGCTCGGTCCATGAGGTCCGGCCCCCGACCTGCCGCGTCTGGTTCTGTCTGTGGCGGGCGGTCGAGTTGTCCGACGACTGGCGGCCCGACCGCAGCGGCGTCATCATCCGCCCCGACGGCGTCGAGCGCGGCGAAATCACCCTCTATGTCGTGCGCCGCTCCGAGTTTCTGGCAGGCATGGACTTCTTCGCCACGGTGGCAGGCTGGATCGCCGAGGGGGTCGAGGTGGCCCTCAGCGTTCCCGGCCCGGTCGGGACCTACCCCGCCCGCGCCGTGGTCACCGACTGGCTGCGTCCCGCCATCGAAGAGGGCGATCCCGAGGACTTCGTCGCCCGCGTCCTCGCCTCGCTGGACAGATTGGCCGAGCATGACTTCCAGCCGGACGGGGTCGTCGCGCGATACGCGGTCGTTTAGTCCCTTCTCCCCTTGTGGGAGAAGGTGGCTCGCGAAGCGAGACGGATGAGGGGTGTCGACGACGCGGCTTGATACCGTGAACGCTCCGTCCAGACTCCGGGCCCAACGTCGCGCTCACACCCCTCATCCGAGCGCCTCCGGCGCCCACCTTCTCCCTCAAGGGGAGAAGGACTGTGGTGTGAAGGCCTCCCCCTCCCTATCTTGGCCGTATGTCCATCGCCCGCCTCGACAGCCGCGCCCTGATCCGCGTCACCGGCCCTGACGCCCGCCCCTTCCTGCACAACCTGCTGACGCAGGACGTGGAGACGCTGGAACCCGGCGCCCTGCGCTTCGGCGCCCTGTTGTCACCGCCCGGTCGGCTGCTGTTCGACCTCTTCCTCTGGGGTGAGGAGAACGGCGTGGTGCTGGACGTGGCGACTGAGCGGCGCGACGCCTTGGTCCAGCGTTTGTCGATGTACAGACTGCGATCCAGCGTCGAGGTCATGCCCATCCCCGACGCGGTCTTCGTCGCCTGGAACGAGACGCCCGAGGGCTTCGTCCCCGACCCCCGCCTGCCCGAACTCGGCGGTCGCCGCTGGGGCGATCAGTGCGAGACGAATGCGACCGAGGCCGACTGGCAGACGCACCGGCTGAGCCTCGGCGTGCCCGACCCCACGGCGGACCCCCTGCTGGACAAGACCTATCCCATCGAGGCCGACTTCGACCTGCTGAACGGCATCGACTTCCATAAGGGCTGCTTCATCGGTCAGGAAACGACCTCGCGCATGAAGCGGCGCGGCACGATCAAGAACCGCATGATGGCCATCGCCTTCGACGGCCCCGCCCCCGAGCGCGGCGCCGAGGTGCTGAACGGCGAACTTCGGGCCGGCGAGGTCATGACCGGCGCTGCTGGTCGCGCCATCGCCCTGATGCGTCTGGACCGTCTGGAGGGCGATCTGAGCGTCGACGGCCGTCCCGTGCGGGTCGAAAAGCCCCGCTGGATCCCTGAATTTCAAGGCTAATTTCGGCAGAACGGAAAATCTGCTTGTCATGATGTAAAAGTCGCTTGACGTAAAACGTGATGTTGGTAAAGTTCACTTGTCACAACGACAGGGGAGCTTGTCATGAACACCGTCACCAAGACCGCCGCCGCCAACAACAAGAAGATGAACGACCTGACCGTGGGCCTGTGCGCTCTGGTGGTAGTCTCCTCCGGCCTGACCGTCGCCGCGCCCTTCTGGCCCGCCCAACTGGGCGACGCCCCGCAACTGGGCGTGGTCCTGCTGGCCGCCGCCGTCGCCGTCTTTTCGGCCATCCACAGCCTCTACTGGTGGCGCGCCCTCGATGAAGCCGCCAAGGAAGCCCACAAGTGGGCCTGGTGGTGGGGCGGCAATCTGGGTCTGGTCGTCGGCGGCGCCGGCGTCGTGGCCGCCACGCTGATGGACGTGAACCTGCTGCCGGCCTTCGTGCAGCGCTCGGACGCGGCCCTGGTCGCCGTCGGCGTCGTCGGCGTCTTCGCCGCCCAGGCCGTCGGCTACGGCGTCGCCTGGTGCGGCTGGTGGATGGCCCGCCGATGACCAGCGATTTCGTCAACCGCCTCAAGGTCTTCCGCGCCGAGCGCAACTGGACCCAGGCTGATCTCGCCGAACAGCTCGGCGTCTCCCGTCAAACCGTCCAGGCGCTGGAAAAGGGCCGCTACGACCCCTCCCTGCCTCTGGCCTTCCGCATCTCCCGCCTTTTCGGCCGACCGATCGAAGCCATCTTCGTTCAGTGATCCCGGCGAGCCCAAGGCTCGCTAACCTTCAAAACACCACGACATTCAGAGGACTAACCAATGACCTGCGCCATCCGCATGGGCCAAGCGGCCAAACACGTCTCCGACTTCGCCCTGGGCGTCTGCGGAGCCCTGCTGATCTGCATCGCCGTGATGCTGATCCCCAGCCCCGGCCAGGCCGCCGCCTGGTTCGACGCCCCCGCCGCCGCCATCGCCGCCCGCTAGCCCCTCTTTTTCAGGATCAGACCCATGTTCAATCTCTACTCCGCCATCGTCGAACGCTTCTCGGGCTTCGCCCTCGGCCTCTGCGGCGCCTTCCTGATCGCCACAGCCGTCGAGGCCGTCCCCACCTTCGGCCAGGCCCAGCCCGCGGCCGCCGTCTCGACCACGCACTGACCTTCCGGCCCTCCGGGCCGACGCCTTCGCCGACCCGATCGGCGCCCTTTCCCGACACCCCGACAATCCAAGGACGATCCAATGACCCTCGCCAACCGCATGGGCCGTACGGCCAATCACGTCTCGCGCATGGCCTTCGGCGCCTGCGCCGCCCTGGCCGCCAGCGCCGCCCTCGCCGCCTTCCCCGGCGCCGCCCACGCTGAGCAAGCCGCCGCCCCCGCTCCCGCTGTCGCCGCCGCCCCCATCCCCCGCGCCGAGGGCGCCGGTCCGCCGCTGTGGGTGGTCAGGGACGCGGACTCCACCGTCTATCTGTTCGGCACCATCCACTATCTGCGCCCCGGCACGGCCTGGGGGTCGGACAAGGTGGACGCGGCCTTCGCCGGCGCCGACCAGTTCTGGGTCGAGGTGGCTGATCAGGACGACCCGACCGTCGCCGCCAAGGTGGCCCAACAGCACGGCGTCACCCCCGACCGCCCCCTGTCGTCCATCCTATCGACCGAGGACTTCGCGGCCTTCGACAAGGCCGCCCAGGGCGTCGGCGCCAGCGGCGCGGCCCTGGACGCCTATCGCCCCTGGCTGGCCGCCTTCATCGTTGCAGGAACCGCCCCCATGCAGGCCGGCTATCGTCCCGACCTGGGGGTCGACAAGACCCTGATGGACCGGGCCCGCGCCGAGGGTAAGACTATCCACGGCTTCGAAACCGCCGACCGCCAGTTGCGCCTGATCGCCGGCATGAGCGAGGAGGCCCAGATCGCCTATCTGAATAACTATGTCCGCAACGGCGGCCAGATCGTGCCCAAGCTGGATCAGACCGTCGCCGCCTGGCTCAAGGGCGACGCCGCCGAGGTCGGCCGCCTCAACCGCCTCGACACCCGCGACATCCACGAAGACGTCCACCGCGCCGCCCTGATCGTGCGCAACGCCGACTGGACCGACCAGATCGAGACGATGATGAAGGGTTCGGGCAGCGCCTTCGTCGCTGTCGGCGTCGCCCACCTGGCCGATCAGGACAGCCTCATCGACATGCTGAAGGCGCGCGGATACTCGGTCGAACGGCTGTAGGTTCCGGCTTCGACCACGCGTGAGGCCCGGTGGAGACGCCGGGCCTTTTCGCATGCCCGCCCCCATCCGTCATCCCGGCCGCAGCCTTGCGCAGCAAGGCGGAGAGCCGGGACCGCCCAGGCCGCCGCCGTCTGCTTTTGTAGCGGTCCCGGATAGCGGCTACGCCGCTTCCGGGATGACGGAGGTTGATGCCCCCCTTGCGCCACCAGAACATTCCAGCAACATCGCGCCATGACGGAATCCGAAAAGGCCGAAGGCCGCTGCGGCTGGTGCGGGACGACCGACCCGCTCTACATCGCCTATCACGACACCGAATGGGGCGTGCCCGAGTACGATCCCCGCGCCCTGTGGGAGAAGCTGGTGCTGGACGGGTTTCAGGCCGGACTGGCCTGGATCACCATCCTGAGAAAGCGCGAGGGGATGCGCGAGGCCTTCGACGGCTTCGATCCCGAGATGATCGCCCGCTATGACGACGCCGACCGCGAGCGCCTGCTGGCCGATCCGCGCATCATCCGCTCACGCGCCAAGATCGAGGCCGCCATCAACGGCGCGCGGATCTGGCTGGACATGAGGGACAGCGGCGAGGACTTCTCCGCCTGGCTCTGGTCCTTCGTCGACGGCCAGCCTCTGGTGAACCAGTGGAGCCACTTCCGCGAGGCCCCGACCCAGACGCCCCAAAGCGTCGCCATGGCCAAGGCTCTGAAGGCGCGCGGCTTCAAATTCTGCGGCCCGGTCATCACCTACGCCTTCATGCAGGCTGTCGGCATGGTCAACGACCATCAGACGACCTGTTTCCGGCATGGGGAGGTCGGCACGATGGGCCGATCGGGCGTGGTCGCCAAGGTCTGATTGCGGGCGTAGAGGGTTTGTCTGCTTTCGACCCGTTGCGGACATCCGAAACGCCCGCTCTCAGGCCGCCCCTGACCACTAGTCGTCTTCGATGACCGCGAACAAGAATGCTGCCTTCTCGTCAAAGCCCATGATTGCCCCGAGCACCCCGCGCCCCTCAATGTAAGGTCCAGAGAAGTGGAGGCTGTATCGACGATCCATCCAAGGACCATCCGCTCGTAACCGTTCCCAGTGCTTCAGCCTTCGCGAAATCTCCCATGCCCCAATCGCCAAAAACTCTGCACTGGGGGAGAGATCGTTCAGAGCTACCTCGATCGTCCTACACAGCAAGCCCGCTTCATCGCGGGAAATGCCACGGGCGGTGCCATGGTTCAGTGATTGCGTTGCCAGCAAACTCAGCCAAGCGGCGGTTTCGGGAGGGCTCAGTGTTTGAACTTCGGCAGGATGGGGCTTCGATGGGAGCTTATCGAGTAGATCCTCGATCTCCCCACCGGGAAGCGGGACGCCGTACCAAGCGACCTGATCAAGTCCGGAGCTAGACAGCTCTTCCACGAGCGCGCGCAAGCGATTCATAGTCAACTATGGCAGAGGTGTTCACGCGCGCAAACCATCCCTAGGCGACTGTCCGCTTTCCACCCATCATGGACATTCAGCACGACCGCTTCCGCCCCGCGCCCGTTCGTGGCACTGACACGCGATGAAGCCGCCCAAAGCCGCCCCCAAGATCGACCGTCCTTTCCCTACCCTCATGCTTGAGCTGGAGGCGCGCGCCGCATGGAACGGTCACGTCTGCGGCGTGGACGAGGCGGGGCGCGGGCCCTGGGCCGGGCCGGTTTCGGCGGCGGCGGTGATCCTGAACCCGGACGACCTGCCGCCGGGCATCGACGACTCCAAGGCGTTGACGGAGAAGCGCCGCGCCTTGCTGGAGCCCGAGATCAAGACCCGCGCCCTGGCCTGGGGCGTCGGCTTCGCCTCGGTCGAGGAGATCGACGAGTTGAACATCCTGCACGCCACCGGCCTGGCCATGCGCCGCGCGGTCGAGGCCCTGGCTCATCCACCGGTTCACGCCCTTGTGGACGGCAACTACCGCTTCAAGCTGCCCTGCGCCGTGACCCCCGTGGTCAAGGGCGACAGCCGCTCGCTGTCCATCGCGGCGGCGTCGATCCTGGCCAAGACGGCGCGCGACCGGCTGATGATCGAAATGGATGTCACCTATCCGGGCTACGGCTTCGCCAGCCACAAGGGCTATAACGCCCCCATCCACCAGCAGGCCCTCAACACCCTCGGCCCCTGCCCGGCACATCGCCGCAGCTGGGCGCCGATCAAGGCCTTGCTGGACGCAGCCTAGCCGACCGTCGCGCCCGCGACCAGCAGGCCCAGGATCACGACCACCGCCGCGACCAGAACGAAGAACAGCCAGTTGGGCAATCCGCTGGACGACCGACGGCGGGGCTCGGAAGACGTGAAAGAGGACGAACGGTCGGTCGAGGCACTCATGCTGCCTGTAACCGGAACCTCGCGGCTTGGTTCCCGTCAGGCGGCGACCGGCAGGCTCAGTGGCTTTTGCGTCACGACGAACAGATGCTCGACGTTGCGCAACCGTCCGACGGCCCCGACCTTCTCGCCCTTCAGGTTATGGATGCCGATGCGGGCGCCGACGTAGCGGGGGCGCGGGATCTCGACCACCTGGACATGGCCGCGCGCCGACAGCATGGCGACCAGGTCATCGCGGCTCAGATAACCCTCGTCGTTAAAGCTGACGATCAGGTTGGGCGTTTTCAGCCGTTCGACCACGGATTGCAGGGCCGGGCCGATGCCGGGGCGGCTGTTGAACGGGCTCTTGCGGGTCTTCACGTCGACCCGCTTGTTGGCCACGCCATAGGTCTCGGGCTTGTCCCACAGCACCAGGCTCTCCCAGCAGTGGTAGTTGGCCAGATAGGAGTGCTGGTTATAGGGCGGGTCCAGATAGACGAGGTCCGCCTCGACCTGATCGGCGATCTCGACCGCGTCGCCCTGGGTCGCCTTGCACGGCCCGGCGGCCACGCCCGGCAGCAGATCCGGCAGCCGCAGTTCCAGCGGTTTCAACGCGCGCGGCGCCCAGCGCTTCATATAGGCCATCTGCAGACCGGCGGTGGAATCCACCCGGTCCGCCGCCTCCATCAGGGCGACCAGAACCACGGCCTTCAGCTCCGGCTCCAGCCCCATGGCCTCGATACGTGTCCGCATGGCGTCGATGCGAGCGCCGTTGTCGGGGTGGAAGAAGCGGGCGTCCTCGCAGAAGGCCTTGGTGAACCAGCCGGCCTCGGGCGTCACTGTCCGCAGCTCGGTCAGGATGCCTTCCGCCTGCGTCGCCCAGCGTTCACGGTCAGCCTGGACATAGGCCGTCGCCAGGGTGTGGGCATAGGCGTTGTGATCATTGGACCAGACGCGGAACCCCTGCCCCTTCAGGGCGTGGCCGACGCGGGACGACCCGGAAAACAGGTCGCACACCGTCCCGCCGTCCGGCAGGGCGGCGCGCACCGCACCCGTGACATGGCCCAGAAGCGCGCGCTTTGAGCCGATGTACTTGATCATTCCGTCCCGTCAGGTCTTCCGGGCGCGCTTCGCCCCTTGCGGAACATGGGCCGGAGCATGGGCCAGACGCAACAGATTCGCGGCCCCCGGCGCGCCGAAAGGCGTTCCCGCGAGGATCAGGATGCGCTGACCGGCCTCGGCCAGGCCATAGGTCATGGCCGCCTCGACCGCGTCGTCGGTCAGGCCTTCCAGCGAGGACGGCTGGTCGCCCAGACGCGGCTCCAGCCCCCAGACCAGGGCCAGACGCCGCGCGGTCTCAGGCTTGGGCGTCAGGGCCAGAACCGGTTGCAGCGGCCGCTCGCGCGACATGCGCCGCGCCGTGCCGCCCAGCGTCGTGAACACCACCATGCAGGCGGTCGAGGCGGCTTCCGCAGCCTTCCTCGCCGCCGCCACCAGGGCGTCAACGTCGTGGATGTCCATGCCCGCGTGCTCGGCGTCCATCAGGCCGGGCCACAGGGGATCGCGCTCCACCCGCTCCATGATGCGATTCATGATGGCGACCGACTCCAGCGGATAGTCGCCCGAAGCGGTCTCGGCCGACAGCATGAGGGCGTCGGCGCCCTCATAGACGGCGTTGGCCACGTCCGACGCCTCGGCCCGGGTCGGGGCGGGCGAACTGGTCATGGATTCCAGCATCTGCGTCGCCACGATGGCGGGCACGCCGCGCTGGCGGGCGGCGCGCAGGATCTTCTTCTGGGCCACCGGCACTTCTTCGGGGTCCATTTCGACGCCCAGGTCGCCGCGCGCGACCATGACCCCGTCGCAGTAGTCGAGGATGCTCTCCAGATCGTTCAAGGCCTGGGGCTTCTCGATCTTGGCCAGACAGGCGGCCTGACCGTTCACGATGCGCTTCAGCTCGGCCATGTCCTCGGCCTTCTGCACGAAGCTGAGGGCCACCCAGTCGACGCCGAGACGAAGGGCGAAGGCCAGGTCCTCGCGGTCCTTGGGCGTCAGGGCGGAGACCGGAATGACCGCCTCCGGCACGGCCACGCCCTTGCGGTCCGACAGCTTGGAGCCGCTCTCAACCGTCACGTCGGCCCATTCGTCGGTGCGCTCGCCGACCCGCAGGCGGATGCGCCCGTCGTCAATCAGCAGCAGCATGCCGGTGCGCAGGGCCTTGAAGATTTCGGGGTGCGGCATCTGCACCCGCGTCTCGTCGCCGAGCGCCGGGTTCAGGTCGAACCGCATCCGGTGGTCCGGCTTGATGGCGATCTCGACGTCGGCGAAGCGGCCCAGCCGCAGCTTGGGCCCCTGCAGGTCGGCCAGAACCCCCAGCGGTCGTTTTAGCGCCAGCTCAGCGCCGCGCACGGCCTTCAAGGCCGCCGCGTGATCTTCATGTGAGCCGTGGCTGAAGTTCAGGCGGAAGACGTCCACCCCGGCCTGGGCCAGCGCCTTGACGGTCGCGGGCGCGCGGCTCGCGGGTCCAAGGGTCGCGACGATGCGCGCGCGGCGGGCTCTGTTCATAGTGTTTCCTCAAGGCGGCTCTGACGGCCATGGCCTCCCCTCAGAGGCCTTGATCCCTTGTGCCAATGAAAAGCCGAGGGCGTAAGACCACGCCCCCGGCCGGAAACACGAGTTTATGAGGCTGAAACACGACGTTACGGCCGTGAGGCCTATTTGGCCTCGCAACGCCCCGTGGCGAACTGCGGCAGGTCCATGCAGCGGCCGTCCACCTCGCCGGTCGGCTTGACGCCGATCAGATGGGCCAGGGTCGGGGCGATGTCGATGGTGCGCATCGGCAGGAAGCGCTCCTGACCATGGGCGCCCGGCCACCAGAAGATGATGGGCACGCGGCGGTCATAGTCCCAGGGCGAGCCATGGCTGGAAATGGCCCCGCCGACGCGTCCCGCCCCGGTCAGGCCCGGCTGGTAGGAGCGCATGATGTCGGGCGAACGCTCAGCCACCGCCGACAGCCGCAGACGCTGGCGCAGGCTCAATTCCTCGGGATTGTCCGAAGCGGGCAGCGGCTCGGCCAGCAGTTCGTCGCGCGACACCGCCAGGGCTACCTGGGGTTCGGCGTTCAGCAGTTCCACGGCGGCGGCCAGGACCTGGCTGCGCAGGGGCTCTGCCAGCGACTTCCTGTCCTTGTCGACCACGATCAAACCGCCCGCCGAGGAGACCAGCGGATTGGCGTCCAGCTTGAACCGGGCCTTCAGCGCGTCATTGACGCGCGGCATCAGGGCGCGATCCACCCGGCCCGCCGCCGGATAGCCCTCGACCGAGGACCGCTCGGGGAAGTCGGAGCCGCCATGGTCGGCGGTCAGGGTGACGATCACCCCGCCCGGAATGGTCGACAGCTTGTCGAGGAAGACGCCCAGGGCCGCGTCGAGGCGCAGCATCTGCTCGCACATCTCCGGCCCCTGCGTGCCATAGCCGTGGCCGATGCGATCGGTGGCCGACAGGCTGACGCCCAGCATGTCGGTGACGCCGCGACGGCCCAGTTGCTGATTGTCCAGCAGTGCGGCGGCGCCCTCCAGCGTCAGTTCGTCCAGCAGGGGCGAACCGTCAATCGAGTCGTCGGCCGGCGGCAGGGTCGAGTTGAAGGTCTGACCGCCGATGACCCACTGGCCTTCCAGACGGCGGCAGGCGTCGTGCCGATAGGTCCAGGTCGGCATCTGGCGCGTGAAGCGATCGATCATCCGCGCATTGATCGCCGCCACCGGCGCCAGCCTGGCCTCGGCAGACTGGCCCGGCTCGACATAGGTGGTGAAGCCGAAATCAGCCGTCAGCCAGAAGGCGCCGTCGGCTTTGTGGCCCGCAAGGTTGATCGCCCCGCGGTCCTTGCCCGAGATGCCGAAGACGCGGCTGGTCGGGCTGACGGTCTTCAGCCAGTCGCCCAGGGTCGAGGCCTTCAGCTGATCCGGGCCGACCGGACCGTTGTCCGTGTTCTTGCCGTGCGCCAGCGTGTTCTGCGGGGCGGCCAGGCAATAGGTCTCCTCGCCCGTCGTGGTGTCGATCCAGTCGTTGGCCGGGATACCGCTATGCGTCGGATGAACGCCGGTCAGGACGGTCGAGTGTCCGGCGCAGGTCACAGTGACGCCGTGGGTCTGATAGCCGTTGATCGAGACCATGCCCTGATCGGCCAGGGTCTTCAGACCCCCGGTGAACTGGCTGCGGTACTGGTTGAACAGGTTGGCGCTCAACTGATCGATCACGAGGGTCACCACCAGGGCCGGGGCCGCACGCTCGGCGGCTGCGGTCGCCGCTGCGGGCTGAGCCGCCTGCTGAGCCATGGCCGGAAGAGCCGCTCCCGCCAGAAGGGCGAGCGCCAGGGTCGGAGCCAGAACGCGGCTGAAGATCATTTTGAACACCGGAAACGCTGAGGATGCAGGTGACTACCCCCCCAGCGTAACGGCGCCAAGACAACGGCCCGGATTGGTTTGGCGCAGGCCGGCCGGCCGCCGCATTTCCTAGCGGCCGGGCGATTGCTCCGCCTCGACCCTCTGATAGCCGGCGTCGATGACGGCCAACATGGCCTGGGCGGCGCCGGCCTCGTCTCCCGCGGCGATGCGCTCGACGATCCGGGCGTGGGCCTCGACGGTTTCATGATGCAGAGCGGGCGCCTGGGTCGGCGGGCTGAGCGTGAAGGCTTCCAGCAGGGCCGTCTCGATGACGCCCGCCACCGAGCGGATCATCGGATTCTGCGACGCGGCGCCGATGGCCAGATGCAGGGCCAGGTCGGCGCGGGCGAACTCGTGGGCGGAGGCGTCCTCGCGGCGCATCCATTCGAGGGCTGCACGCATGGCGGCGAGGTCCGCTTCCGTGCGGTGGCGCGCGGCGAGGGACGCGGCCGTGGGCTCCAGGCTGCGTCTCACCTCGGCCAGATGCTGCCGGAACCGGGCGTCCATGCCGATAGCCACCCGCCAGGTCAGAACCTCCTTGTCGAAGAAGTTCCAGTGGACGCTGTCGCTGACCCGCGTGCCGACGCGGGTCTTCACTTTCAAAAAGCCCTTGGCCGACAGGCTCTTGAGCGCCTCACGCAGGGCTGTGCGCGACACGCCGAACCGCTCCAGCAGGTCGGCCTCCAAGGGCAGCTTGTCGCCAGGCGCCAGCGCGCCCGTGAGGATCTCCTGCGCCAGGGCGCGCACGATCTGGTCGTGGGCCGAGACCACGTGACCGCTCACACGGGTCGAAGCGGTCGAAGAAGCGGGCGAGGACATATCCATATCTGATCCTCTAGCGGTCTGGTCGTTTCGGCGCAAAGGCGCTGGTCAATCATTAGTATTATGATATTCACATTAAAGTCGCCACCGTCGACGACGCACAGCTTCCCCACGCCCCATGACCCAGACCTCGCCCAAGCCGCTGCGCAGCCGGGCCTGGTTCGACAATCCGTCGAACCCCGACATGACCGCCCTCTATCTGGAGCGGTATCTGAACTATGGGTTGACGCTGGAGGAGCTGCGCTCGGGCAAGCCCATCATCGGCATCGCCCAGACGGGATCGGACCTCAGCCCCTGCAACCGCCACCACCTCGAACTGGCCAAACGGGTTCGCGAAGGTATCCGCGAGGCGGGCGGCATCGCCCTGGAATTCCCGGTTCACCCCATTCAGGAAACCGGCAAGCGCCCGACCGCCGGACTGGACCGCAACCTGGCCTACATGGGTCTGGTCGAGCTGCTGTACGGCTATCCGATCGACGGGGTCGTGCTGACCATCGGCTGCGACAAGACCACGCCGGCCTGTCTGATGGCGGCGGCGACCGTGGACATTCCCGCCATCGCCCTGTCGGTCGGCCCCATGCTGAACGGCTGGCACAGGGGCGAGCGCGTCGGCTCGGGCACCATCATCTGGAAGGCCCGCGAAATGATGGCGGCGGGCGAGATCGGCTACGAGGAGTTCATCAATCTGGTCGCCACCTCAGCGCCCTCGGTCGGCTATTGCAACACCATGGGCACGGCGACGACGATGAACGCGCTGGCCGAGGCCCTGGGCATGTCCCTGCCCGGCTCGGCGGCCATCCCGGCCCCCTATCGCGAGCGGCCCCAGGTCGCCTACCTGACCGGCAAGCGCATCGTCGACATGGTCCATGAAGACCTGAAGCCGTCGGATATCCTGACCCGCGAGGCGTTCGAGAACGCCATCGTCGTCAACTCGGCCATCGGCGGCTCGACCAACGCCCCCATCCATCTGACGGCCCTGGCGCGCCACGCGGGCGTCGACCTGCCGCTGCAGGCCTGGGAAGAGGTCGGTCACAAGACGCCGCTGCTGGTGAACCTGCAGCCTGCGGGAAAATACCTGGGCGAGGACTTCCATCAGGCGGGCGGCGTGCCCGCCGTGGTGGCCGAACTGATGCGGCGCGGCCAGATCCACGAGGACGCCCTGACGGTCAACGGCCGGACCATCGGCGACAACTGCCGGGAGGCCGCCGTCGTGCTGCCCGACGTCATCCGCGACTTCGACACGGCCCTGGTGCAGGACGCGGGCTTTTTGGTCCTGTCGGGCAATGTCTTCGACAGCGCCATCATGAAGACCAGCGTCATCAGCGCCGAGTTCCGCGACCGCTACCTGTCCGATCCGGCCAGCCCTGACGCCTTCACCGGCAGCGTCGTCGTCTTCGACGGTCCTGAGGATTATCACCGCCGCATCGACGATCCGGCGGAAGGCATCACGCCCGACAGCATCCTGGTGATGCGCGGCGCGGGTCCGGTCGGCCACCCCGGCGCGGCCGAGGTCGTCAACATGCGGCCGCCCGCCGATTTGATCAAACAGGGGGTCCACGCCCTGCCCTGCATCGGTGACGGGCGCCAGTCCGGCACATCGGGCTCGCCCTCGATCCTGAACGCCTCGCCCGAGGCGGCGACGGGCGGAAATATCGCCCTGCTGAAGACCGGCGACCGGATGCGGATCGACCTCAAGACCCGCCGCGTGGACGTCCTGATCGACGAGACCGAGATGGCCGAGCGCCGCACCGCCTTCGAGGCCGCAGGCGGCTATCAGTATCCGGCGTCACAGACCCCCTGGCAGGAATTCCAGCGCGGCATGATCGGCGAGTTGGAGACGGGCGCCGTGCTGGAGCCCGCCGTCAAATATCACCGCATCGTCGACACCCTGGGCCTGCCCCGCGACAACCACTGACGCGGGGCGCTGAGCCCCTTCAGGGGATCAGCAGCCGCCGCATCGACGGGGCCGCCGCGATCAGGTCGCGGGTCACCAGGGCGGCGAAGAAGTCCGCGCCCTCGCGTCCGACGTGGGTGTAGTCGAACGCGATGCGCGCCTGCCCCAGAGGCTCAACCGCCGCATTGTTCTGAGCGGCTGCGGGCGCGCCCGGCGCGGCGGGGACCCCGGTGCTGGACGCGATGGTCGTGCCGGTCAGCAGGGCGGCGGCGACTTCCAGCGACGGCGCGGCCTGAGCGAATCGCGCCGACATCGCCGGACCCAGCGCCTGCACCGTCTCGGCGCTGGCGCGGTTGAGATCGACCAGAGGCGTCTTGGTCTCAGCCGCCACGGCCCGCACCGCCTCGGCCCAGGGCTCCAGATCGTTCTGCAAGCGCCCATCGACGAACTGGCGGCGGACCAGGGGCGTCAGCAGGATCGGCGTCGCGCCGCGCGCCCGCGTCTCGGCCACATAGCGTTTCAGATTGGCGGGGAACTCGGTCGCCAGATCGGTCGAGCGGCCCGGCTTGCCCGGTTGGTCGTTGTGGCCGAACTGGATCAGGACATAGGTGGAGGCGAACCCCGGCGTCGCCATCTCGGCCAGGGCCAGGTCCCACGAGCCCTCGGCGATATAGCTGCCAGAACTGCGTCCGCCGCGCGCCAGGTTCACGCAGGCCGCGAACGAGGTGACGTGATAGGCGCAGAAGCTCGGTCCCCAGCCGCCGACCACGGCCGTGGTGGAATCGCCCACCAGGATGATCTTGGACGCGCGGATCGGCTGAACGGGCGGCGCTTCGGCCGCAGCGGGCGTCTGAATCAGGGCGGCGGCGACGGTCAGGGCGGCGATCATCTCAGGTCTCCGAGGCGGTGATGCGGGCGGTCAGGGTCAGCAGGCCGCCGGGGGCCAACACGGTCAGGCCGCTGTCCTCGCCCGCCGGGGCGTTGTGGGCGTCGGGGCGATGGGTCACGGGCTCGACGCAGACGAAAGCCTCGCCGCGAGGCGCATAGACCTGGGCCCAGCGGGCGTTCGGCGAGGCGGTCAGATCGACCCGCCAGCCATCGTGCAGCAGCGCCGCCCACCCGTTCCAGTCGGCGAAGGCGTGATCGACGAAGGGGGCCTCGGCCACGGCGGCAGCCTCGCTCCAGTCGATCAGGTCGCCCGCCGCCGCCAGCCGCTCCGGGATTTCACGCGCATCGGTCAGCCAGACCCTGGGCGCCGACAGCTGCAGGCGCGTCGCGGGCTCGACCGCGAAATAGGGATGCAGGCCGAGACCAGCGGGCATGGGGGCGGCGTCCTCGTTGGCGATTGTCAGGCTCATCTCCAGCCCGTCCTCGCTCAGGCTCAGCCGGTGCGAGGCCGTCCAGGCCCAGGGCCATTCCGACCCGGCCTCGGCGGCCAGGACCAGATCAACCGTCCCGCCGTGAACGCGCAGCACGTTCCAAGGCGCGCGCCAACCGACGCCGTGCAGGGCGTGGGGCGCGAACCCCGGCGTGGCGGGCAGGCGCACAGCCCTGCCTTCAAACCCAAAGGCGCCATCGTCGATGCGATTGGCGTAGGGCGCCAGCGGGAAGCTGGAGGCCGCCAGCGGACTGTCGAGGTTGTCCGGCGCCGGGCGCAGCACGTCGCGTCCGCGCCACGTCAGCGACGTGATCGAGGCCCCAAGATCAGGACGCAGGTTCAGGGTCCAGTCGCCGCGTTCGATCTTCACAGGGCGATCCGGTGTTGCGGCAGGCCCGGCGTCTCGACCCGCAGATGATAGAGGCCGCCCAAGGTCGGCTGCGCCGCGCGCTTGTCGATGTTCCCCAGCCAGGCCGTAGTGCAGTAGAGGTCGCGTCCGTCCGCCCCGCCGAAAGCCGCCTTGGTCACCGTCTGGACCGGAAAGCGGATGGCGCCCAGACGACGGCCGTCCGGGGCAAACCGCGCCACGCCCCAGCCGTTGAACAGGCCTACGTGCAGCACCCCATCAGCGTCCATGCTCGGCCCGTCGCAATAGCCGTCCTCGGTCGTTGCAAAGACCCGTCGGTTCGACAACAGGCCGTCCTGATGGTCGAAGGCCAGGACCGTCTTCTCCAGTGTATCGTGGTGATAGAGGGTCCGCCCGTCGGGGCTGAGACAGGGCCCGTTGGTGACGCCGTAGCCGTCGTCGTGGCGGGTCAGCTCGCCCCTGAACCAGCGATAGAGGGCGCCGCTCCGGCCCTGCTCGCTGTCGTCCATCGACCCGAACCACAGAGCGCCATCGGGCGAGACATAGCCGTCATTAAGCCGGTTCTGCGGCCGATCCGCCTCGACCGGCTGGAACAGGGAGAAGTCGCCCATGTCCACGTCGAAACGATAGAGGCCGCCGCGTATGCCGCAGATCAGCGAGCCGTCCTCGGCAGGAAGCGCGAAGCCGATCTGATCCGGCGCGTCCCACGACGCCTTGTCCCCGGTCCTGGGATCTTCAGGCGCAGGCGTATAGCGATGCAGCCGCCGCCCCTTGATGTCGACGAACCACAGGCAGGCGCGGGGCGCGTCCCATGCCGGCCCCTCGCCCAGTTCGGCCTGGACGTCCCAGACGAGGGTCGGCGTGGTCATGCCGTCAGCCCGCCGAGTAGCTGGTCTTGATCTGTGTGTAGAACTCGACGGCGGCGAAGCCCTGTTCGCGGGGGCCGTAGGAGGACTTCTTCGTGCCGCCGAAGGGGACGTGGTAGTCGACGCCGGCAGTGGCCAGGTTGACCATGGTCATGCCGGCCCTGGCGTTCCTCTGGAAGTCGCGGGCGTGTTTCAGCGACCGGGTGACGATGCCCGCCGACAGGCCGAACTCGACGCCGTTGGCGACCGCCAGGGCTTCTTCGTAACTGGCCACGCGGATGGTCGAGGCGACGGGGCCGAAGACCTCCTCGGTGTTGATGCGCGCGTCCGGCAGGGTGTCGGCGATCAGGGTCGGCTGGACGTACCAGCCGGGCTTGTCCAGCTTCAGACGCTCGCCGCCGGTGACGATCCGGCCGCCGCCGTCGCGGGCGATGTCGATGTAGTTGTACGACACATCGCGCTGGGCCTCGGTCACCGCCGGTCCCATCTGGCTGTCGGGATCGAGGGCGTCGCCGACGCGAAGCGCCGCCACCTTCTCGGCCAGCAGGGCGACGAAGCGGTCGTGGATGCCGTCCTGCACGATCAGGCGGCTCGACGCCGTGCAGCGCTGGCCGGTGGCGAAGAAGCTGCCGTCCAGGGCGATGGCGACGGCGCGATCCAGGTCAGCGTCGTCCAGCACGATCAGGGGGTTCTTGCCGCCCATCTCCAGCTGCACGCGGGCCTGACGCTTCATCGCCCCTTCGGCCACGCCCGCGCCGACGCCCTGCGAGCCGGTGAAGCTGATGCCGTCCACGCCGGGGTGGGCGACGATGGCGCGGCCCACGTCGCCGTCGCCGATGACCATGTTGACCACGCCCCTGGGCAGGCCCGCCTCATGCAGGATGGCGATCAGGGCCTCGGCGGTGGCCGGGGTCGGGCCGGCGGGCTTGATGACCACGGTGTTGCCGAAGGCGATGGCCGGCGCGATCTTCCAGGCCGGAATGGCGATGGGGAAGTTCCACGGCGTGATCAGGCCGAACACCCCGACCGCCTGGCGATAGGTCTGGATCTCCACCCCCGGCCGCGTCGAGGCCAGGTTCTGGCCGTGAACGCGCAGGGCCTCGCCGGCGAAATACTTCAGGATGCGGGCCGCGCGCATGGTCTCGCCGATGCCTTCCGGCAGGGTCTTGCCCTCCTCGCGCGACAGCAGGCGGCCGATCTGCGGGGCGCGCTCCATCAGCAGGGACCCGGCCCGGTCCAGCACGTCGAAGCGGACCTCGGGCGAGGCGTCGGCCCAGCCGGGGAAGGCGGCGCGCGCGGCCTGCACCGCCTGATCGACCTCGGTCGCCCCGCCCCTGGGCGTCCGGGCCACGACCTCGCGCGTGTCGGACGGGTTCAGGCTCTCGCCCGACAAGTCCCCGCCCACCTTCTCGCCGCCGATCCAGTGCGAAAGCTCAAGCGTGTCCGTCATGGGATGGTCCTTTCAGAAAGCAGCAGGGCGACGGGGGAGCGCCGCCCCGCCTTCGGGGAGGTCAGGTAGCAGAGCTTGCGGGCGTCAGCCCATGTCTTCCAGTTCGCGGCCGCGCGTCTCCTTCACCCAGGTCTGGACCAGGAAGAAGGAGATCAGGGCGCTGACCGAATAGAAGCCGTAAGTCACGACAAGACCCAGCGACGCCGCCATCCACGGGAAGCTGACGGCGATGGCGAAGTTGGCGATCCACTGGGCGAAGCCGGCGACGGCCAGGGCCGAGCCGCGCATCTGGTTGGGGAACATCTCGCCCAGCATGACCCACATGACCGGCCCCCAGCTGAGGTTGAAGAAGACCACATAGGCGTTGGCGGAAATCAGCGCGGTCAGGCCCGTCTGATCGTCCAGATGCAGCGCCCCATCGACCATGGCTGCGCGCGAGAAACACCAGGCCAGAACGCCCAGGGTCACGAACATCCCAACCGAGCCGATCAGCAGCAGGGGCTTGCGGCCGATCTTGTCGATCATGGCCACGGCGCCCAGGCAGGCCGCGATCGACAGGACGCCGGACAGGATGTTGATCTGCAGGGCGTCGTTTTCGGAGAAGCCGACCGACTGCCACAGTACCGCGCCATAGTAGAAGACGATGTTGATGCCGACCAGTTGCTGGAAGACCGCCAGGATCAAACCGGCCCAGACGATGGGGCGCACCTTGCGGGTCGCCGGGTCCAGCAGGTCGGCGAAGCGCGGCTTGTGGTCCGCCGCCAGCGAGGCGCGGATTTCCTGCACCTTGCGCGCGCCGGCGCCCTGGCCGAACAGCTTGGACAGCACGGCCTCGGCCTGAACGTCCTTCTTCTTGACCACCAGGAAGCGCGGGCTTTCGGGAATGGCCAGCAGGGCCAGGAAGTAGATGCCGGCAGGCACGACCTGCAGCCAGAACATCCAGCGCCAGGCCGGATAGCCCAGCCAGAACTCGGCCGTCGATCCGCCCGCCGTCTTGGCCAGGGCGTAGTTGGCGACGAAGGCGCCCGTCAGACCGGTGATGATCATGATCTGCTGCACCGACGACAGCCGCCCCCGGATCGAGGCCGGGGTCACTTCGGAAATATAGGCCGGCGACAGGACCGAGGCCGCGCCGACGCCCAGGCCGCCGATGAAGCGGGCGAGGATGAAGTGGGCCGAACTGTCCGCCGCCCCGGCCCAGACGGCCGAGATGATGAACATGACGGCGGCGATCTGCATCACCGTGCGGCGGCCGACGGCGTCCGCCAGTCGTCCCGCCGCGAAGGCGCCGAAGGCGCAGCCCAGCAGGATGGCGCCGACGTTGAACCCTGTGCCCAGCGCCGACAGGTTGAAGGCCGCCTCCAGCCCGTCCTGCGTGCCGTTGATGACGCCGGAATCATAGCCGAACATGAAGCCGCCGATGGTGGCCACCGCCACGATCAGGGCGATGAAGGCCATGTTGACCCGATCATTCCCCGCGATATCCGGGCCAGAAGCCCCTGTCGGTCCCGCCATATTCGTCCCTCCCCAGGTCCGAGTGGTTGACCGCCCGTCATTGATCGCGGGCGGTGATGAAATCAGATTTGCGTCAGCGCCAGCCCGCGTCCACGAAATACTCGTGCCCAGTGATGAAACGGGCGTCATCAGAGGCCAGAAACAGGGCCAAGGCCGCCACGTCGCGCGGCTCGATGCGGCCCTTCAGGCACTGGGCGGCGACGATCTCGGCCTCGCCTTCGGGCGTGTACCACTTCATCTGACGCGGGGTTTTGACATTGCCCGGCACGATGCAGGCGACCCGCACGCCGTCCGCGCCCAGCTCCCGCGCCAGGGCCCGCGTCATGCCCTCGATGCCCGCCTTGGCGGTCTCGTAGATGGACAGGTCGGGCAGACCCAGATGCCAGCTGATCGAGCCCAGGTTCAGGATCACGCCCCGGCCCTGCGCGCGCATGGCGGGGGCCACCGACTGGGCCGCGAAATAGAGGTGGCGCAGGTTCACGGCGATCCGCTCGTCCCAATAGGCGGGCGTGACCTCGGCCAGGGCATGACGGTCGTCGCTGGCGGCGTTGTTGATCAGGACGTCGATCGGCCCGTGCCGGGCCATGATCCCGACCAGGGCCGCCTGCAGGGCCTCGACCCGGGTCAGGTCGCAGGTTTCAAAAACCGGCGCCGGGTCCAGTTGCGCCAGCGACGCCTCCAGAGCCCTGGAGTCCGCCTCGGCGATATCGAAGAAGACCACCCGCGCGCCCTGTCGAGCGAAGGCCTCGACCACCCCTGCCCCGATGCCCGAGCCGCCGCCGGTGACGACCACCAGTCGCCCCTTCAGCGAGGGATAGACCGCGCCGCTCACGCCGCGCCGCCCAGAAGGCCGCGCCCGGCCAGATTGCGCATCAGACCACCGACGCCCAGGGTCCAGGGCGGCGCCTGATCGCAGGTCGCGACGATGTTCTCAAGCAGGCCCAGCCTGTCGGACGACACTCGCACCCGGTCGCCGACCTTGTGGGTAAAGCCCTTGCCCGCCTCGCCGCGATCCTCGACGGGGGCGAACATCGTGCCGAGATAGAGGGCGAAGCCGTCGGGGTACTGGTGGGCGCTCAGGGTCTGGGTCGCCAGGTCCTCGGGATCGCGGCTGATCAGGCGCATCGAGCTTTCGCCGGTCATGACGAAGCCGTCCTCGCCCTCGACCTCCAGCCGAACCGTGGCGGCGCGCACGTCATCCATGCTGAAGCCGTGGTCGAACAGGCGGACGAAGGGCCCGACCGCCGCCGAGGCGTTGTTGTCCTTGGCCTTGCCCAGCAGCAGAGCCGAGCGCCCTTCGATGTCACGCAGGTTGACGTCGTTGCCCAGGCTGGCGCCGACCGGGCGACCCGCCGGATCGCAGACGATCACCACCTCCGGCTCCGGGTTGTTCCAAGCCGAGTCGGCCCGCACCCCGACCGCCGCGCCCGCCCCGACCGAGGCCAGCACCGGCGCCTTGGTGAAGATCTCGGCATAGGGGCCGATGGCGACCTCCAGATACTGCGACCACAGGCCGTCGGCGATCAATTGCGCCTTGACCGCCTCAGCCTGAGCCGAGCCCGGCTTCAGGTCCTTCAGTTCGCCGCCGACGCGCTCCAGCAGGCCCTGACGAATGGCGTTGGCGGCGGCGGCGTCGCCACGCGCCCGCTCCTCGATCACCCGCTCCAGCGCCGAAACAGCGAAGGTCACGCCCGAGGCCTTGATGCATTGCAGGTCCAGCGGCGACAGCAGGGCCAGCCCCGCATCGCCCCAAGCCGTCGCGACCTTCAGGTCCTCGACCGCGCCCAGATCGCGCCCCTCGGCGGCGGCGAGATCGGGTCGCGCCAGAGCCATCGCCGTCGTCGGCGCGAAGGCGGAAATGTCGAGCAGCCGGCTGTCCCGCAGCAGCACGGGCGTCGGCCCGTCAGCGGTCTCGATCCGGCCCAGCAGGACAGCCGCGCGCCAGTCGCGCGGCAGAATGGCGGTCATATCCAAGGCGCGTCTCCCACACGATCTGACGTCGTGTTAGCGCTAACATTCTCCACTTGGAAACCGGTGTCAACCGGGTGACGCGGTGCTCTCCCGTTCAATCAGTCGATGTTCGACGAATTGCGTCTCGAGCTGCTCCTTGCCCGCCAGACGCAAGGCCGCGCGGCGGGCCATCTCGGCGACCGGCTGGCGGATGGTGGTCAGGGCGGGCCAGACGCTGGCGGCCAGATAGGTGTCGTCGAATCCGACCACCGAGACGTCGCCGGGCGTCTGCAAACCTTCGGCATGGACGGCGGCCAGGGCGCCCGCGGCCATGTCGTCGTTGCTGGCGAACAGGGCCGTCGGTCGCGGGCGCGCCGCCAATAGCCGGCGCGCCGCCTCAAAGCCGGAGCGATAGGTGAAATCGCCGCGCTCTATCAGCAGTTCAACGCCCGGCGACGCGTCAATCGCGGCCTGCGCGCCTCGGCGTCGGTCGGCGCTGGCGCTCTGATCGGCGCGGCCTTCGATCAGGCCAATGCAGCGGTGGCCCAGGTCGATCAGCCGTCGCGTCATCTCGGCGGCGGCGCCGACGTCATCCACCCGCAGGGCCCCCGTCATGCCCTCGACGGGCGGCGCGGCCAACAGCACCGCCTTCAGACCCGCCGCCCGGATAGCGTCGAGGGTCGCGGCGGATTCACCCAGCGGCGGCGGCACGATCAGCCCCTGCGCCCCGCCGGCGGCCAAGCGCCGCACGGCCTCGGCCTCCTGCGCCGGATCGCCCGCCTGCGACGGCTCGATCATCAGCAACAGCCCCGCCGCCCGCGCCCCAGCCAGGGCGCCGGACAAGACCTCTGCCAGATAGGCGTTGCTGGGGTTGGCGTAGAGCAGGCCGATGCGCCCCGCCCCGGCTCGCGCCAGAATCCGCGCCGCGGGATCGGGCACATAGCCCGCCTCATCGATCACCGTCTGGACCCGCTCGCGCGTCGCCGCGCTGACCCGCGCCCCGCCGTTGATGACGCGCGACACCGTCATGGCCGACACCCCCGCGCGGCGGGCGATGTCGTCGATGGTCGGGTTGCGATCGTCTGCGGCCATGACGCCACTGGTCGCGGCAAGCGCCGCCGTCGTCAAGGCGCGGGCGCGATCCACAGGGCCAGGGGACGGCCCGCCAGCGCGGCGGGCGGCGCCAGCGAACTGGGCCCCTCGGACGCAACCGCGTCGACCACCGCCCCGTCGGCGATCCACCGCAGCGCCTGCCCAGCGGCGACGGACCGGGCCAGTTGGATCGCGGCGCCATCGAGGCTGTAGATCAGAACCCTCCCGTCCGGCGCCGACGACGCCCAGGCCGCGCCGGTAGGCGCCATCAAGGCCGCATCCAGCCGTAGCGAGGCCCGGGCCTCAGCTCCGACCGTCGCCTCAACGGCGCGGCTCAGCCCCGGGAAGGCATCGTCGTCATTGAGCACCACCAGATCGGCGCTGCGGTCGCGATACTCGCGATAGGCGCGGTAGCGCATGGCCGGGGTCGAGCGCCACAGGGCCCGCCGAACCTCGCCCGCGTCGGCGCCGTCGGCCAGATCCTGCGGCCGGGCGATGGCGTCCACCTGTTCGCGGGGCGCCTTGTCCAGCCCGCCCTGCACCGCGAACAGCGAGGTGTCGGGACGATAGACCCAGTGATGGAAGGCGACCGCATCCACCATCTGCGACCGGGCCGGATCATCCAGAATGGCGTCCATCTGATCCTTGGGGATCTCCAGCGCCACCCGCGCGTCCGCGCCGGTCTCGGCCTCCCAGGCGGCGATCTCGTCCAGCCAGAACCGCACGAAGGACAGGGGGCCGGTGTATTCAGGGTCCAGCCCGATCACGACATTGGGCCGCCCCTTCAGCGTCTCCAGGGTATGACGGATATAGCGGCGATGCAGGTCGCGCCGCACCGGGTCAGACACGTCCCAGAAGACCTCCGCCGCCGGCACTTCGTTCGGCATTCCCGTCGCTTGCAAGGCGTTGACGGGCCGCCAGGGGAAGTCAACGTAGTGTGAGCGGCTCTCCAGCAGCCAGTGCTGAAGATAGAGCTTGTGATACAGGACCACGCCCTGCTGCTCGGCCAGATCGGCGAAGCGGGCGACCCGGTCGAAAAACCAGGGATTGAAGCGTTCCAGGTCGAACTTGCTGAGGCCGTCCCAGGCCCGCCCCTGCCCGCTGCGCGCCCAGGGCAGTTCCATGAAGGGCCCCCAGACCTCTCCGTCGCGCTGGTCGGGCGAGCCGTAGAAGTCGTGATCGACGCGGCGGCGGTCGTACCAGAGGCCGTAGTTATGATGCACCACATCGCCGGTCTTCAATCCGGCCGCGAAGGCGTCCAGATCGTCGGTCAGCCCCCACCCCTCCAGCCCCGGCGCAAAACGGGTGATGAAGGGACCGGACGCCTCGGCCAGGGCCGGGACCATCTGGGCCTGAAAGAAGGCGAAGCCGATGCGGCGACGCCAGGCGGGCTGGCCGTCGATGACGAAGCGGCCGTCCGCGATCGTCAGCGGGTGACTGGCGACAGGTTGCGTCGTCACGGTTCGCCACGCTGCGACCTCGGCCTCGGTCAGATGCGGGGCGCCGACCTCAGCCGGATAGGTTGCGGGGTCCAGCGCCGCCAGAGCGCCCGCGCCCATCCTGCGCTCCAGTTGCATCCGATAGAGGCTGGCCGGTTCCTGCGGCTGGGCGCGGTGGAAGTCGCGGCCGGGCATGACGCGCGCGTCTTCCAGCACCCCGTCGCCGGAACGCTCGCCGCGACAGCCGACGGCGACATTGGCGGCGCCCGGCGGACTGCGCACCTCGACCACCGTCGCCTCGCAGTTCCACAGGACCGAGTTGGCCGCCGACCAGCCGACGCCCTGCCCGTCTCGTCCGCGATGGGTCAGGGCCAGGCCCCCGCCGCGCACCTTGACCCCGTCGAACAGGACGCCGGTGGCCCAGCTTTCCTGCGTCCCGCTGTCGCCAAGGGCGTCGGTGGCGGTGCAGTCGAGGAAGACGTTGGGACCGGCGGCGGCATGGCCGACTGAAAAATCGTGGATTCCATCGTTGCTGGCGCAGCGCTGGAACAGGGTCTGCTGGCCCGCCGTGTAAAAGGTGCGCCGACGCAGGCCGCCGATCTCGGACACGGGGCGACTGGCGCTCACATCCTGGGCCGCGACCCGGCGACTGTCGGGCCCGAGGTCGATGGCCGAGCTGACAAAGCCTTCAAAGACAAGGTTCCGTAGCCAGACATCCTCGGCCCGATCCACGGCGATCCCGGTCCAGCTGTGGTCCTCGTCGGCGGGGCGCGACGGGTCGTGACGCGAGACGAGGGTAAGGTTCTCCACCCCCACCTCGCGGAGACGCGACGCCGAAGGACCGCGCCGCACCGTGGCGCCGTCGCCCGCCGCTAGCGCCATGGTCAGGGGTGCGTCCAGAACGACGCTGCGCCCCTCCACGGCGACGACGCGCCGCTGCCAGATCACATCTCGCGAGCCCGGCTTCCAGTTCAGCCGGGTTTCAGGCCGCCAGCCGACGAAGGCGTCCATGCCCAGGGCGGCAATCCATTCGGCGGTGCTGGGACGGCGGATGGTCACCGCGTCGCCAACGCCAAGGCTTTCGGTCGTCTCCAGAGTCAGGCGCACGGTCCCGACCGGCGTCTCGCCCATCACCTGATGCTTTACGCCGGTCGAAGCGTCGGCCGTGCCGCTACGCGCACCGACCGTGATCAGAGCGCGCCGATCCACGCCGGTCGCCACAATGGTCGTCGCCTGCGGGCCCGCGCCACGCAGCACCACCCCGCCGACCTCGAGCCGGATCTGGCCCTGGACCTGATACTCGCCCGCCGCCAGCAGCACCGCGCCGCGCCGCCCCTCGGCGTCGGGCTTCGCCTTCGCCGCGCGATCCAGCGCCGCAAGGATGCGGTCGGTGTCGTCGCCCTCGCCCGGCTCGACCCGGATCAGGACCGGCAGGAGGGGCGCGGCCACGCCCCCGCCGCGATAGCCCGCGTGGGAAAAATCGATGGGCGGCGTCAGGGCGACGAAGTCCGGCTGCGTCTGGGCCAGCGAAGCCCCCGCCAGCGACGCTGCGACTATCAGCCCCGCGATCCAGAACCGGACCATGTCTTCCTCCCCCTAGGCATCACCTGAAAAGTATTATTATATTGATTGATGAGTCCAGCGGTCGCTCAGGCGGCGCGCGTCGACATCAGAGCGGCAGGACCGGGGGAAGGAGAGTTTTCAGGGATGCTGACCCGACGCGCCTGTCTGGCGGCCGCAGCGGCGGCGCCCCTGCTGACCGTCGCCCCTGTCGCTATGGCAAAGGACGTCGATGCGGCACGCGACGCCATGCGCCGGGCCACCCGCTTCATGACCGACAGGGCGGCGGTCAACGGCGGCTATGTCTGGTCCTACCTGTCCGACTTCTCGCGCCGCTGGGGCGAGATGGAGGCCTGGCCCAGCATGATCTGGACCCAGGCACCGGGCACGCCCGAGATGGGCCAGATCTTCCTCGACGCCTGGCGCGCCACCGGCGAGGCCCAGTATCTGGACGCCGCCGTCGCGGCGGGCGACGCCCTGATCCGGGGCCAGCACCCCAGCGGCGGCTGGAACTATGTCATCGACTTCGACGGCGAGGACTCGCTGCGCCGCTGGTACGAAACCATCGGCAGGAACGGCTGGCGGCTGGAGGAATTCCAGCACTACTACGGCAACGCCACCTTCGACGATCACGCCACGGTCGAGTGCGGCCGCTTCCTGCTGCGGCTGGCCCTGACGACGGACCTGCCGCGCGTTCGCGCCGCTGTGGACCGCACCATCGCCTTCGTCCTGGACAGCCAACTGCCCAGCGGCGGCTGGCCCCAGCGCTGGCCGCGCGCGGGTGAGTTCAGCAACCATGGCCGTCCCGACTACACCGGCCTGATCACCCTCAACGACGAGGTGATGGACGAGAACATCGACTTCCTGCTGCTGGTCCAGCAGCAATGGAACCGCCCGGATGTGGAGCAACCGATCCGCCGCGCCATGGCCTGTTACCGCGACCTGCAGCAGCCGGCGCCGACGCCCGGCTGGGCGCTGCAGTACACCCCCGACTTCAAGCCCGCCTGGGGCCGGACCTACGAGCCCGCCGCCGTCTCGCCCCACGTCACCGCCGTCGCCGTGGAGCGGATGCTGGACTTCTATCGCCTGACCGGCGACCGCAGCTTCCTGGCCCGTCTGGACGAGGCGCTGGACTGGCTGGTGCGGGTCGAGGCCCCCGCTGCCGCCCACCACGAAGGCCGCAACCATTTCCGCTATGTCGAGCCGGGAACCAACCGCTTCATCGCCGTGCATCGGCGGGGCTCGAACGCTCGGAACGGCGAATACTACTTCGACTACGACATGACCGGCCAGCGCGGCGAGAAGCATATCGACCTGCCCCGCCTGCGCCGCCGCGTCGAACAGGTCGCCGCCCTGACGCCGGAAGAGGCCGTGCGCCAGTCCGCCCTGATGGGGCGCGGTCCCAGCCTGCTCTCCGACTATGTCATCACGCGGCCGCAGGGCGGGTCCGACCTCAACGTCACGTCCTCGCGTCCGGGAATGACACCGGTTACATTGCTAATCGAGGGGCTGAACGCGGAGGGGTATTGGCCGGTGGAATTGCGCACGACCAGCCATGCCTATCGCGGCGACGGCCCCGCCGAACCGCCGCCCGGCTTCGTCGATCGCGGCCAGGTCGGGGATGAATGGGACACCTCGCCCTTCACCGAGTCCAGCGGACCGATGGGGATTTCGACCGGGGCCTATATCAACAACATGGCCCGGCTGATCGCCCATGTGCGCGAGGCGAGGCCGGCATGAGCCGAAGCCTGATCCTCCTCGGCGCTCTCGCCGCCTTCGCGACCGACGTTGCCGCACAGGATGTCGCGCGCGCCCCTGACGGCCGCGCCTATCGCGCCCAGCCGCTGACGACCGACTTGTTCATCGCCGACCCCTCGGCCCACGTCTTCGACGGGCGAGTCTATGTCTATGGCTCTCATGACATTCAGGGACCGCCCGCCGACGACCAGCCGGGCAAGGGCTTCGTCATGAAGGACTATGTGGTCCTGTCGATGGACCGCGTCGGCGGACCGGTGACCATCCATCCGACCGCCTTCACCCTGGCCGACGTGCCCTGGGCGGATCGCCAGCTTTGGGCGCCCGACGCGGCCTATAAGGACGGGCGCTACTACCTCTACTTCCCGGCCAAGGACCGCGACGGCGTCTTCCGCATCGGCGTAGCCGCCGGAGACCGGCCCGAAGGCCCCTTCACGCCCGAGCCCCAGCCCATCCCCGGCGCCTACAGCATCGACCCCAGCGTCTTCGTGGACGAAGACGGCGCGGCCTATCTCTATGTCGGGGGCATCCACGGCGGACAGCTTCAGCGCTGGGCCAGCGGCCGCTACGATCCCTCAGCCGGCGACACCGACTTGAACCAGCCCGAGGCGGCGTCGCTGATGCCCAAGGTGGCGCGTCTCAGCGACGACATGCTGAGCCTGGCCGAACCGCTCCGTGACGCAGTGATTCTGGACGCGCAAGGCCAGCCCCTGAAGGGCGGCGATCTGGACCGGCGCTTCTTCGAGGCCGCCTGGCTGCATCGCTACAACGGCCTCTACTACCTCAGCTATTCGACCGGCGACACGCACTTCATCGCCTACGCCACGGCGACCACGCCCTATGGCCCCTTTACGTATCGGGGACGGGTCCTGCTGCCGGTTCAGGGCTGGACCACGCACCATTCCATCGTCGAGGTCGAGGGCCAGTGGCGGCTCTTCTATCACGACACGCAGTTGTCGAACCGCACCCATCTGCGCAGCGCCAAGGTGGTCGACCTGCATCACGAGGCCGACGGTTCGATCCGCACCATCGACCCCTTCATCGCGCCCTAGCTCCGCTCAGTTCGCGTCACGCATAGAAGAAAAGAGGAAACGCCCATGAGCCCCATCAATCGTCGCGCCGCCCTGAGCGGCCTGCTCGGCGGCGTCGCCGCCTCGGCCATGCCGGTCGGCGCCGTCTTCGCCCAGACCAACGAAGAGGCCGCGCCTCTGGGCCGTGAATGGGCCGGGATGAAGTGGCGCAAGGGCATCGAAGGCCAGCGCATGGCCGACCTGGGCGACGGCACCTTCCTGAACCCCATCATGTCGGGCGACCACCCGGACCCGTCGATCGTCAAGGACGGCGACGACTACTACATGACCTTCTCGTCGTTCGAGTCGGTGCCGGGCATCCACATCTGGCACTCACGCGACCTGGTGAACTGGCGCCCGATCACGGCGGCCCTGACCACCAACATCGGCTCGGTCTGGGCGCCCGAGCTGATCAAACATGAGGGCCGCTTCTACTGCTACATCCCGGCCCGCTTCCCCAACTACCGCTCCAACTACGTCATCTGGGCGGACAAGATCGAAGGGCCGTGGAGCGAACCGATCGATCTGAAGATCCCCGGCAACATCGACCCCGGCCACATCGTCGGCGAAGACGGCAAGCGCTACCTCTTCCTCAACGGCGGCGACCGGGTGCGGCTGACCGACGACGGCCTGGCCACCGATGGTCCGCTGGAACAGGTCTATGACGCCTGGCGCTATCCCGAGGACTGGATCGTCGAGGGCCACGCCCAGGAAGGGCCCAAGCTGCTGAAGCATGGCGACTACTTCTACATGATCACCGCCATCGGCGGCACGGCGGGTCCGCCCACCGGCCACATGGTCATCGCCGCCCGCTCCAAATCGATCCATGGCCCATGGGAGGAATGCCCGCACAACCCCATCGTCCGCACCCGCAGCGGGGCCGAGAAGTGGTGGTCGCGCGGTCACGCCACCCTGGTCGAGGGCCCCACCGACGGCGACTGGTGGATGGTCTATCACGGCTATGAGAACGCCTACTGGAGCCTGGGCCGCCAGACCCTGCTGGACCCGATCGAGTGGACCGACGACGGCTGGTTCCGCGCCAAGGGCGGCGATCTGTCCAAGCCCATCGCCATGCCGCGCGGCGGTCAGGCCGTGCCGCACGGCATGGCCCTGTCGGACGACTTCACCACCGACAAGTTCGGAACCCAGTGGAGCTTCTACGACCCGCAACCGAATGAGAAGGACCGCTTGCGCCGCGACAACGGCGTCCTGCACATGAAGGCCAAGGGCAAGGCGCCGGTCGACTGTTCCCCGCTGACCTTCGTCCAGGGCGAGCAGGCCTATCAGATCGAATGCGAGATCGAGATTGATCCCGGCGCGGTGGCAGGGCTGATCCTGTTCTACGACCGCGCCCTCTACGCCGGGCTGGGCTTCGACGCGACGCGCTACGTCACCCACCAGTACGGGATCGAGCGCGGACGGCCCGCCAATCCGCACGGCCGACGCATGTTCATGCGTCTGACCAACGCCTATCAGAACGTCTATTTCGACACCTCGGCCGACGGGGTGAACTGGAAACGCTTCGACCGCGGCATGGAGGTGTCCGGCTACAACCAGAACGTTCGCGGCGGCTTCATGATGCTGCGCCCCGGCATCTACGCCGCCGGCGAGGGCGAGGCGCGGTTCAAGAACTTCAAGTTCCGCGCCCTGTGATGCGCCTGTAAGCCACAAAGGGGCGGAGACGAGATGCTCCGCCCTTTCTCAACTGGGCGCGCTGTCCTTGCGCGTCAGGGTCGCCAGATCCCAGTCGGCCTCCACGAAGGGGCGATGCGTCTGAGCCATGACCGGATAGCCGCCGACTTCGCGCTCGTCGTCGATGATGCGGCCGGTTCCGCTGCGCACCTCTTGCAGAATCCGTCGATCCACGGCGTCGCGCGCCCAGGGCCGCGCCCCGGCCTCGGCGAAGACCCAGGCTTCAACCTGATCCGAAGGCCGCGCTCGGAACCCGGCGGGCCAGTGCGACGAGGCGCCCAGCCGTCTGATCTTCGGCTCGCGGTCCGAGATGATCCCAATCTCCTGCATCGCCCGCCCGTCGGCATGGCGCGCCGGATTGTCCAGCGCATAGAGATCCAGATCCCCCTGCCCCTCCACGATCAGGAAGGGCAGATCCGCGCGCGTCGACGGCCCGCCGCGCACGACGTTTCCGACGATGGACAACTGGCCGACCTCCCACGGATGCGCGCCCCATTCCGAGGCGTTCAGCGCATAGTGCATGCAGCGGTTGCCGGGGTTGTAGATCAGGTTGTTGGCGCTGACCGCGTGGACGCCGCCCTTGAACAACTGGTTCCGCTCATGGTCGTGGGCGTAGAGATTGCCGACGATCAGCACCTGGGTCGCATTGTCGTGGATCAGGGTGCCCTTGGAATGCTCGCCCTTGGCATGGCTGGCGTTCGACAGGCCTTCCGACACGATGTTGCGGCTGAAGGTGATGCGGCGCGAGGTGTGCTGACGCCACTGCTCCGCCGTGTCGCCGCCGTCGAAACGCGGGCCGGACGCCGACAGGTTCTCGTCCGTCGCCCAACTGAAGGAGCACTGATCCACGATCACGTCGTGCGCGCCCGAGGTGGTCAGGCCGTCCACCTCCCAGCCGCTTTTCGCCGCCGCCCCGTCCGCGCCGGGCCGGATTCGGATATGGCGCACGATGACGTCATGGGTGCGCAGGCTGACCCCGCCCCGGATCATGGTGATCCCGGGCTCGGGCGCGGTCTGACCGGCGATGGTCAGGAAGGGATTCGCCACCCGGATGTCGCGGCGGTTCAGGTCGATGACGCCGCCCACCTCGAACACCACAAGGCGCGGCCCCTCGGCCTCCAGCGCGGCGCGCAGCGAGCCCGGCCCCTCGCCCGCCAGGGTCGTGACGCGGATGATCCGCCCGCCGCGTCCGCCCGGCGTCGAGGCGGCCCAGCCCATGGCGCCCGGAAAGGCCAGGACCTGGCCTTCCGCCAAGGCCGGCAGGGGCAGAGCCCCGACCGCAACGGCGGTCAGCATCAGGCGACGACGATCGATCATGTCAGCGCCTCCAGCGGCGGCAGGGGTCTGGCGAAGGGCTGGTCCTCGGCGACGACGATGCGGCCCTCGGCGTCGAAGTCCACGCGGATCAGGCCAGGCTTCTCGCGGAAATGGCTCTGTTCGTCGTTGCCGAAGAAGGTGGACCACCACCGCCCCTCGCGGTCCTTGAAGACATTGCCGCCCCCGGCGCAGGGCGCGGCCTCGTGCTTCATCCGATAGGGGCCGAGCAGGTGTTCGGACACGGCGAAGACGAAGGAATAGCGCCCCTCCACATTGCCGACCGCGCCCAGATAATAGAGCCCGTCTTTCTTGAAGAGGGTCGCGCCTTCGTAGCCCAGGGTGTTCTCGCCCCTCAGGCAGCGGGCGCGGTCGCGCGCGACCAGGCACTGGGTGTCAGCGAAGGTCGTGCGCTTCCACTCCTCGGCATAGCCGGACAGGTCGTCCTTCAGCCGCACGATCTCGTCGCCCGAGCCATAGGTCAGATAGACGGCCCCGTCGTCGTCCTGGAACAGGGTGGCGTCGATGCCCCGCCGCAGATGGGCGTCGGGCGAGAAGGCGTATTCATAGGGCCCCTCCGGCCTGCCCGTCGTGCTGCGCAGGATGCCGAGGCCCGCCCGGCTGACGCTGAAGCAGAGGAAGTAACTTCCAGAGACGTAATGGATCTCAGGCGCCCAGATGGCTCGGAAGGGCACGCCCTTGCGCATTCGCCACTCCCGCGCCCAACCGCCTTCACGGTCCAGGCTCCAGACCAGGCCCAGATAGGTCCAGTCGACCAGATCGGTCGAGCGCCACAGTTCGATCCCGTCGTTGAAGGCCCAGATGTTGTCGCCCGTCGAGCCGGTCATGTAGTAGGCGCCGTCGCCGCCGATGCAGATCTGCGTGTCGCGCAAATGCAGTTCCATCAGAGGATGGATCGGCGGCAGCAGCCCCTTGTCCACCGCCGACCCCGTCGCGGCCTCGCCCCAGGGCAGGGTCGGATAGGCCATCGGCCGCGTCCCGCGATAGCGAACCCCCGCCAGACCCGACATCCAGCCGCCGCGCGCATCGGCGAGGGTCGCTGTCGCCCCCGCTCCGCTGACGCCCTTATAGGGATAGGGGTTGCGCTCAGGCGTCGGGATCAGCCGCCCCGAATCGTCCGTCGACTGAGCAAGCGCGCGCGGCGCCATCAGCCCCGTCGCCGCCGCGCCCATAAACGCGAACAATGTTCTGCGATTCTCCACAAACACGGCCCCTCCCCCTTGCGCTTGCGATTCACACATGATCATCAATGACATGACACCGGTATCAGAAATCGCTTGGCGGTCTAAAAATATTATAATACTTTTTTGAAGAAGCCGGGTGCTCGCCCGGCGGCTGGATGATCGACGGAGCCCGCCAAGAGGCTCTGCGATCGAGGAGGAGGGAACCCATGACGAACAACTCAACGCTACAGTTGCGCGCGGCCGCGTCGCCTATCGCGCTCTGTCTGGCCGCCATGCTGGCGGCCGCTCCCGCTGTCGCACAGGAACAGTCGAACGATCAGACCACCACCGTGGACGAGGTCGTGGTCACCGGCCTGCGCGCCTCGCTGGCTAGCGCCCTGAACGAGAAACGACGCTCCAACACCATCGTCGACGTCATCAACGCCGAGGACATCGCCGACTTCCCCGACGCCAACCTGGCGGAATCCCTGCAGCGCATTCCCGGGGTATCGATCGATCGCGAGAACGGCGAGGGCAACAGCATCTCGGTGCGTGGTCTGGGCGGGGACTTCACCCGCGTGCGCCTGAACGGCCTTGAAACCCTGTCGACCTCGGGCGCCAGCAACGCCGACGGCGCCCTGCGCAGGGACCGCGGCTTCGCCTTCAACACCTTCGCCTCGGAGCTGTTCAACTCGCTGAAGGTGCAGAAATCCGCCGACGCCATGACGGACGAGGGCTCGCTGGGCGCGACCGTCGACCTGATCTCGGGCCGTCCCTTCAACTTCAGCGACCGTCGCCTGGCGATGACGCTGCAGGACGCCTACTACGAGAACGGCGAGACCCATAATCCGCGCGTCGCCCTGCTCGCCTCAGACCGCTGGAGCAGCAAGATCGGCGATTTCGGCCTGCTGGCCTCGGCCGCCTACAACAAGCGCGACCAGTCGATCGACAGCTATACGCGCGGCGTCGGCTCCAGCGACTACCTCTATCGCGGCGCGACCTTCAACAACGTGGGCACGGGTTCGGCCGGCGACCATCAGGGCTTTGCCCTGCCGACCGGCACCAATCCGGCGACGGCCCTGCCGCGCGTGACCAACCCCGAGGCCCTGTCCTACCTGATCGGCTCGAACCCGGCGGCCTACGCCCTGCTGAACGGCGGCAACACCAGGGGCTCGCTGGTCCGCATCCCGGCCCTGTCCACCCTGAACCACCGCGAAGTCGAACAGGAACGCCTGGGCGTGACGCTGTCGGGCCAATGGCGGCCGACGGATCGGACCACCATCAGCTTCGACAACCTCTATTCGGAGATGACCCAGGTCTCGACCAACTACCAGATCGGCGCGGTCGGCCTGAACCGGAACAACACCAACGGCAACCGCACCCTGACGTCGCTGAGCTATCAGACCCTGCCGACGACCAGCGCGACCAACAACAGCTACCGCAACCGCCGCGGCATCTACGCCACCTGCACCAGCCAGGAGGCCAATGACTTCCGCGACGCCATCGACTGCGGCCAGAGCCTGTACGGCAACACGCCGGTCTTCACCACGGCGCCGGGCGCCAACGTCAACAACCTGCTGGCGGGAACGGGCAGCTTCAATCCGAACAACCTCGAGGTCTACGACTACTACAACCAGCCCGGTTCGGTCGGCTATGTGCCCCACGCCAACTACATGGCCATGCGCGGCGCCTTCATCGGCCGCCCGTCCGTCCGCGTGCTGGACGCCGCCCTCAGCGAGAACGGCGACAACGCCGCCTATCTGAAGCTGGCCAATGTCGACATGCGCTCCGCCGTCGACCAGGGCGGATACACCACCGAGTTCCGCCAGAACTCGATCAATCTGGAACACGAGTTCACCGACCGGTTCCGCATGTCGGCGCTGATCGGCGACTCCAAATCCACCAATGAGAACACCGGCCTGCTGGCCGACTTCATCCGCCTGGACTCAGGCCAGGGCGTCGCCGGCAACGACTACTTCATCTACGACGAGCGCGGCGGCGGCGACATGCCGTTCATGGACTTCGGCTTCGACGTGGCCGATCCGACCAAGTGGGACTTCGTCAAGGGCTACTCGGCCCTGCGTCACTACAAGACGGTCACCGAGAACGGCTATCGCACCGCCAAGGTCGACTTCGCCTGGGACTACAATGACGACTTCACCTTCCGCTTCGGCGGCGGCGTGCGCGAGTTCGACTTCTTCTACACCCGCTATGAGCGCCTGATCGGCGACACCATGAATCCCAGCCTGCTGGAGGGGGTTCGCTCGGGTCTGGCGCCGGCCACCACCGTCGGCCAGATGGGCAAGGTCGTCAGCTGGGGTCAGGGCCTGAACGTGCCCGACGGCATGCCCTCGCAATTCTTCGTGCCGAACCTGGAAGCCTTCCAGAACCGCTTCGGCTTCGACTGCAACTGCATCAACGAATGGGGCGACTGGCGCCTGTCCGACCTGCGCAACGGCGGCGTCAACACCTTCTGGGTCGACGAGAAGTCCAGCGGCCTCTACGGCCAGGTCGATTTCCGCTTCCCGGTCTTCATGGGCGACCTGCGCGGCAACACCGGCCTGCGTTACGCCAAGACCGAGGTGGATGCGCGCGGCCGCTCGCCCAGCGGACGCCCGGTCGAGAACGCCAACGAGTATGAAGACTGGCTGCCCTCGCTGAACCTGGCCTGGGAGCCGAACGACAAGCTGATCCTGCGCTTCGCCGCCGCCAAGGTCATGGCCCGCCCGCAGATGACCGCCCTGCACCCCGGCGTCACCGCCTTCAACGTGCCCGTCGGCATCGGCACGGCGCCGGCCGAGTTCGACGGCAGCAACGCCGCCATCACCCTGGGCAACACCCAGCTGAAGCCCTTCCGCGCCACCAACCTCGACTTCAACGTCGAATGGTACTTCGCCCGCGACGCCATCCTGTCCTTCGCCTACTTCTGGAAGGAGATCGAGAGCTTCCCGCAGGTGGTGCTGCGCGAGGCCAAGCTGAGCGAGCTGTTCGACGAAACCGCCATCGCCAATCTGCGCGCCACCTGGGACGGTCTGGTCGATGAAGGCTCGGCCAGCCGCCGCGCCTATCTGGACGAGGACCGCCCCTTCCAGATCCGCCAGTACAACGACGCGCCGGGCGGCACCCTGGACGGCTTCGAGATCGCCTATCAGCAGAACTTCACCTTCCTGCCGGGCCTGCTGGAATATACGGGCGTCCAGCTGAACTACACCAAGATCAACTCCGAGATGGAGTACATCCTGGACCCGGCGCGCGGCCTGACCGGCACCGCGCCCTTCCTCGGCGCCTCGCCGGAATCCTTCAACGCCACGATCTTCTACGAGGACCCGAAGTTCAGCGCCCGTGTCTCGACGGCCTATCGCGCCGCCTATCAGACCACCTATCCCCTGGCTTCGGGCGGGTGCGATCCGGGCAACTGCGACTCGCCGCTGATCAACGACTTCATCGGCAGCGACGAGACCCTGAACGTCGACGCCTCGGCCACCTACAAGCTGACCGACAACGTGACCATCACGGTGGAGGCGCTGAACCTGACCAATCAGACGGACAGCCGCTGGGCCTATCAGAACGATCCCGTCGTTCAGAACTACGCCAGCACCGGTCGCCAGTACTTCATCGGCGCCCGGTTCACCTTCTGATTTCCGATCGACAGAGCCTCCTCCCGGAAGAGCTGTCGCACTTGAAGCGCCGTGGAGACACGGCGCTTCCTTTTACCTGCTGACCAGGCCCCCCGATCCGACCAAGGAGTTATCGCCATGATGTCTCGTCCCTGGCTCGGCGCCGTCGCGGCATCGGCCTTGACCTCGGTCCTCGCCCCGGCCGCCCTCGCGGCGGAGGCCCCCGTGCCGTGGAACGCCGCCGTCCTGACCCAGGCGGCGGACTGGTACGCAACCCCCGCCGCCCGGCGTATCGCCGACAATGTCCTGACCCATCAGTCGCCAGAAGGCGGCTGGCCCAAGAACACGCCGCTGAACCTGCCCGCGCGTCCCGACGCCGATCCGGGCCTGGCCAACACCTTCGACAACCAGGCCACCACCCTGCCCCTGGCCTTCCTGGCCCGGATGACGACGGCGACGGGCGACGCCGCCTACGCCGCCGCCTTCCAGCGTGGGCTCGACTACGTCCTGGCCGCCCAGTACCCGAGCGGCGGCTGGCCTCAATATTATCCGCTGCGGGGCGGTTATCACGACCACATCACCTTCAATGACGACGCCATGGTGCGGGTTCTGACCCTGCTGCAGGATGTCGCCGCAGGCCGCCCGCCCTATGGCTTTGTTGATGCGGCGCAACGCGCGCGCGCCGCCGCCGCCGTGTCGCGCGGCGTCGACGTCATCCTGAAGACCCAGGTACGGCAGGACGGCCGCCTGACGGTCTGGTGCGCCCAGCACGACGCCGTCACCCTGGCCCCCGCCTGGGCGCGCAGGTTCGAACCGCCCTCGCTGTCCGGCAGCGAGAGCGTCGGCATCGTCCGCTTCCTAATGAGCCTTGAGCATCCCTCGCCCGAGGTTCACGCCGCCATCGAAGGCGCCCGCGCCTGGTTCGAGCGCTCGGCGATCCGCGACACCCGACTGGAGAGCTACGTCAACGCCGAGGGGCAACCGGACCGACGGCTGGTTCACGTTCCCGGCGCAGATCCGCTCTGGGCGCGCTTCTATGACCTGCAGACCAATGCGCCGATCTACATGGGCCGGGATTCGGTCGCCCACGCCGACCTGGGCGACATCGAGCGCGAACGACGCATGGGCTACACCTATGTCGGCGCCTGGCCCGCCGCCCTTCTGCGCGACCGCACGCCCTGACGAAACCGCGAAGGGCCGGCCGCCGGGCTGACAGTGGTGCGAGCGGCGGGGGTCGAACCCGCAAGACCGAAGTCGGCGGATTTTAAGTCCGCTGCGTCTACCAGTTTCGCCACGCTCGCAAGGTCACGCGCTTAAGGCCTGGCTTGTGTAGCCGCCGAACGCAGGGCGCGGAAGTCCACATCGGAATCGGCGATCAACCGAACCAGGGCGGCCCATGCGGCGACGTTCTGGGTCATCTGCGCCGGGTCGATCTTGTCCAGGGTGTCATCGGCTGTGTGGTGCAGGTCGAAGTAGCGCGTGCCGTCCTGCGCCAGGCCGAAGACCGGAACGCCCGCCCCGGCCAGCGGGCCGATGTCCACGCCGCCGTGCAGTTCCGGCTCGCTCGACGGCAGGACGCCGATGGGACGCAGCACACGCGCGGCGATCCTGGCGAAGTCGGACCCTTGCGCGCCCGGCGGCGTCTTCAGGGCGTAGATACGGTCAGCGCCGAAGTCGCTTTCGCCGGCGATGACGTGCTTCTCCACGCCCGCCGCGCCGATGTTGCGCAGATAGGCGCCGCCGCCGTTGCCGGTGTCGGTCGGCTGGGCCACCTCTTCCGATCCATACAGGACCACGCGCACGGTGCGGCCCGGACGGCCCTGCTCGGCGATCAGCTTGGCCGCGGCCAGGGTGATGGCGCCGCCCGCCGCGTCGTCGATGGCCCCGGTGCCCAGGTCCCAGCTGTCCATGTGCGAGCCCAGGACGATGATCTCGTCCGGACGCGTCGCGCCGACGATGTCGCCGATCACGTTCTGGCTGTGGGTCTGATAGGTATGGGCGGTGGATTTCAGGCGCAGCCGCACCGGCTCGCCCATCTTCACCAGCCGCGCGATCTGGTCGGCGTCAGGCGCGCTCAGCGCAAAGGCCGGCAGCGGCACCTTGCCCTCGACATAGCGGGTGGTGCCGGTGTGCGGCATGCGGTGCTCGTCCGAACCGGCCGAGCGCATGACGAAGGCCACCGCGCCGCGCTTGGCCGCTTCGGTCGGGCCCAGACCGCGAATGCGCGACAGCGAGCCGTAGCCAGAGCCATCCTGCATCCGCACCATCTGGCCGCCGTCGACGACCGCGATCTTGCCGGTCAGCGAGCCGACCGGCGCCGCCAGCAGGGCGTCCAGACCGTCGAAAAAGACCACGTCGGCTTCAATGCCGTTGGCGGGCGTGGCGATGGAATGGCCCAGGGCGGCCGCCACCAGTTTCTGCGGACGGGCGCCCAGCAGTTCGGCGCTCTCCTCGCCCCGTTCCCAGCCCACCAGAGGGAATTGTTCGATGCGGACGTTCTGGAAGCCGTGGGCGCGCATGTAGTCGGCGGCCCAGTCGGCGGCGGCCTGCTCCGAGCGCGAGCCCGCCGGGCGGGCGCCGAAGCGGGTGGTGATCTGGGTGACGTAGTCGAGGGCGATGTTGCCCTGCAGCGCCGTGTCGCGCACCTGTTCGGCGGCGCGAATGGTGGCGGCGTCCTGCGCCAGAACCGGCGTGGCGATCAGGCCGAGCGCGATCGCGCTGACGGCCATCAGACGGGCGTTGAACGACATGGAGCGCCTCCCAGACTCAAAAACGAGGCGGCGACCCTAGCGGCTGGGACCTGCGACCGAAAGCCTCAGGTCCCCGCCAAAATCACTCGCCCTTGAGGAAGGGCTCGACCGGGCCTTGCAGCTTGACGGTCAGGGCCTTGCCGCGACGGTCGACGCGATTGCCGACGGCCAGACGGACCCAGCCTTCCGAGACGCAGTATTCCTCGACGTTGGTCTTTTCCTCGCCCTTGAAGCGGATGCCCACGCCGCGCATCAGCAGGTCGGCGTCGTGGAAGGGGCTGTCGGGATCGACCGAAAGGCGGTCAGGCAGGGCGTCGGACATGGGATGGTCTCGCGAAAATCGAAGCGCGCTGAATAGCGGCGCGCGGCCGCTCTGCCAACCGCGCGTTCGCTGGCGTTCTTACTGGACCGACTGACGGGCCGGGGCCGGAGCCGCCGCCTCGCCCGCAGGGGCATAGGGACGCGGACCGGCTTCGGCCGGCGCAGCAGTCGCAGCGGCGGGACGGGCCGCCGGGCGCGGAGCCGGACGCTGGGCGGCGGGTCGCGGGGCCGGACGGCGCGCGGGTTGGGCCGCGGGTTGGGCGGCAGGCGTCGCCGCGGGCGCGGTCGTCGCCGGGGCCGCCGTCCGTGTCGGCGCAGGCGCGGCGGCCGGCGCCGCAGCGGGGGTCGTCGCGGGCGCGGCGCCCGCCGTGGCGGCGGCCGCACGGGCGGCGAACTGCTGGGCCTGGAAGCGCTTGGCCAGCTTTTCGGTCAGTTCACGGGCGCCGGCGGGCGGCATCTGGGCCATGATGGCGGCGAGGGTGCGCGGACGCATGGCGGCGGCGACCGGCAGGCGCACGCTGTCGTCCAGGGTGTTGAAGACGGCCGCCGCCTCCTTGGGCCGCATGGCGGAATAGACGGCGACCAGACGATCGGTCTCGGCCTTTTCCTTCTCGTCGACCTGACCGACCAGGACGGCGATCTCGCCCTTGAGGGCTTCCAGCGCCTGCAGCTTGGCGTCCAGCTTCTGCTCGGCGGCGACCATCAGCGGCAGGGTGGTGGCGAAGTCGGCGTCGCGGGCGTCCAGGGCGTCGCGACGCTTGGACAGGGACTGGATGATCCGCAGTTCAGCCGGCGAAATCCCCGCCTGCTGGGCCAGTTGCTCCGGCGTCAGGGCGCAGACGGCGGGCGCCGGCTTGGCGGCGGCCGCAGCCCCGCCCTCGCCCGGCGTCTCGGGGGCCACGGCTTCCTGGGCCCAGGCGGTCGCGCCCTGGAACAACTCCGGCGCCACGCCCGCCGCGCGCACGGCCACGACACCGCCGATGGCGATGGCGATCAGGGGCAGAAGGCGGGGCAGCTTGCTCATCGGTCAACTCGGTCAGGCGGTTCAGACTTTTTGCCCCTCAAACCGCCAGACGCGCGTCAGGCATAGGGGCAAGCATCATGCAGCGAAAAGATCTTCGTCCAGGCTACGACGGGCGCGGTTTAGGCTCTGTTGCGCAGCATGGTTAGCGGCCAGGGCCTGACGCACCGGGGCGAGGGCCTCGGTCTGCGCCGCAGCGGGCGCGGCGGGTCGGGCGGCGGGCGCCTTCATCACCGCGCGCGCGCCTTCGATCCGTTCCATCAGCGAGGCCATGCGGCGGGCGCGGGCGTCATCGTCCAGCAAGGGCGCGACCTGCGAGGCCGGAACCGTCAGTTCCAGCGGCGCCTCGGCCGGAACCTCGGCCTGGGCGCGCGGCGGCAGGCCGGCGGGGGCGCGGGCGATCAGCACCTCCAGCTCCTGCTTCACGGCGCGGGCCTTGATGATGCGGTCGTGCAGCAGATCGGTTTCATGGCCCGAGGCGCGCAGGGTCGCCAAGGCCTGTTCGGCGCGCCCGGCGGCCGAGTTCAGCTCGCTGACGGCGCCGGCAAAGGCCAGCTGACCGTCCCGCAGGGCCTTCAGCTTCTTCTCCAGCTTGATGCCGTAGGCGATGGCCGCGACCAGCAGCAGCATCAGGATGGAATCGAGAATGATGCCGGTCATGTCAGCCCTTCCTTCGGCTCAGGTTGGCGGCGATGTCGGGATTGATCGGTCCCTCGACCCGCACGGCGATATGCTGGCCCTTGCGGCCCATCTTGCCGGTCGTCAGCGGAATGGAACCGGCGCGGACCGACACCTCGGAATCCGGCGAGACGTTCAGCATCAGGGTGTCGCCGACCTTGAAGTCCAGCACCTGGGACAGGGGCATCTGCTGCTCGTCCAGCACGCAGCGGACCTCGGTCTCGGTGGTCCAGAGCTCGGTGGCCAGGTGACCTTCCCAGATGTTGTCGCGGCCGAACTTCTCGCCCATGAACTGCTGCAGCAGCATCTTGCGGATCGGCTCCAGCGTCGAATAGGGCAGCAGCAGCTCGACCCGACCGCCGCGATCCTCCATGTCGATGCGCAGCTTGACCAGGATGGCGGCGTTGGCCGGGCGCGCGATGGCGGCGAAGCGCGGATTGGTCTCCAGCCGGTCCAGGGTGAAATGCACCGGGGTCAGCGGCTCGAAGGCGGCGCGGGCGTCGTTCAGGATGACCTCGACCATCCGCTGCACCAGCACCCGCTCGATGGTGGTGTAGGGCCGCCCCTCGATACGCAGGGCCGCCGTGCCGCGACGCCCGCCCAGCAGGACGTCGACGATCGAATAGATCAGGTTGGAATCGACCGTCAGCAGGCCGTAGTTGTCCAGCTCCTCGGCCCGGAACACCGCCAGGATGGCCGGCAAGGGGATCGAGTTCAGATAGTCGCCGAAACGGATCGAGCTGATGGTGTCGAGGCTGACCTCGACGTTGTCCGAGGTGAAGTTGCGCAAGGACGTCGTCATCAACCGCACCAGGCGGTCGAAGACGATCTCGAGCATCGGCAGACGCTCGTAGGACACCAGGGCCGAGTTGATGATGGCGCGGATGCCGCTCCGTTCGGAGTCGTCGCCGTCGCCCATGTCGAAGCCCAGCAGGCTGTCGATCTCGTCCTGGTTCAGCACGCGCTCGGACAGGGCCGCGCCCATGTCCGCTTCGCCGCCGAAGGGATCCAGTTCGTTTTCGGCCGCCAGGGTGTCGGTCATGCCTACTGCACCAGCATTTCTTCGATCAGCACCGCGTCGACCTTGCCGGGGGCGGCGATCAGGTTGACCCGGCGCAGGATCTCGGCGCGCAGCTGATAGGATCCGGCCGAGCCGGCCAGGTCCTCGGGGCGCAGTTCGCGCAGGAAGCCCTGGAACATGTCCTGCATCCGCGGAGCCTCGCCCTGCAGGTGCGACGCCAGCTCGGCGTCCTTCATCTCCAGCGTCAGCTTCAGCTTCAGATAGGTCGGACGACCGTCCGCCGACTGAATGTTCACGATCATGTCGGGCAGGGTGTAGAAGGTCACGCCGTCAGGGCCCTCCGCGATCTTGCCTGCCGCCGGATCGGCCTCGCCGTCCTTGCCGCCGCCGTGATCGCCGCCCTTCTTCTCTTCCTTCTTGCCGTGATCGGCCTTTTTTTCCGCGCCGTGCTCCCCGGCCTCGGCCTCGGCCGGCTTGGGCTTCATCAGGAAGAAGGCCGCGGCCCCGCCGCCGCCCAGGACGACCAGGGCCGCCGGGATGATGATGAACAGCAGGGGCAGCTTCTTCTTGGCGGGCGCGCCATCGGCGCCCTCGCCGTCCGACACGGCGGGCAGGTTGGCGTCGTCGCCGCCCGGCGCCGCATCCTTCTTCTTGCCCAGCTTCAGCTTCAGCATCCGCACGTCGCCCCGATCATCACAGACTTCCTGATGAGGCGATTTTGGTTAACGAGGCGTTTACGATCGGCAAATCCTGCCGGGCGCCACAGGGGCCATTTCGGCTCAAATGCCCGCCCCGCCTGAATTAACCCTGTTGGCACGGTCGTTGCGACGAGATCGGCGAAGGAGCCGCACTCGTGGAAAACGCCGCCTACATCGGATTGTCCCGTCAGATGACGCTTCGCCGCGAGCTCGACATCGTGGCGAACAACGTCGCCAACGCCGACACCACCGGGTTCAAGGTCGAACAGCTGATGGTCGGGACCGAAGTCGGTCAGCGCGCCCGCAACGACAACATCCGCCCCTCGGCCAGCTTCGTGCTGGACAAGGGCGTGGGCCGCGACTTCGGCCAGGGCTCGATGAAGCAGACGGGCCGCGCGCTGGACTTCGCCATCGAGGGCGAAGGCGCCTTCTTCGCGGTCCAGACCGGCACGGGCCAGGCCTACACCCGCGACGGCGGCTTCACGACCAACGCCGAGGGCGTGCTGATGACCAAGCAGGGCCAGCCGGTCCTGGGCGACGGCGGCCCGATCACCCTCGACCCTGAACTCGGCCCCGTCACCGTCGGCCCCGACGGCACCATCAGCCAGCAGGGGCAGCCGGTCGGCCGCCTGAACGCCGTCCGCTTCGACGCCCTGTCGGTGCTGCAAAAGAGCGGCGACGGCCTGTACCGCAACACCTCGAACGCCCAGCCGGTCGACGCCCCGGACGTGCAGATCCGCCAGGGGATGCTGGAAGGTTCGAACGTCAACACGCTTCAGGAAATCACCAACCTGATCGAGATCAACCGCGCCTACGAACGCGTGACCAAGATGATCGAAAACGCCAACGACCTGTCACGCCGCTCGGTCGAGCGGCTGGGCCGGATCAGCTAGTTAGGACGCCCGAACGATGCGCGCTCTTCGAACCGCCACCTCCGGCATGCTGGCCCAACAGCTGAACGTCGAGGTCATCTCCAACAACATCGCCAACATGAACACGGTCGGCTTCAAGCGTCAGCGGGCCGAGTTCCAGGACCTGCTGTACCAGAACGTCGAACGCATGGGGGCCCAGTCCTCGACCCAGGGCACCGTGGTTCCGACCGGCATCCAGATCGGCGCCGGTGTGAAGGCGGGCAGCGTCTATCGCATCACCGAACAGGGCAGCCCGACCCGTACCGGAAACGACTACGACATCGCCATCGAGGGCAAGGGCTACTTCCAGATCAGCATGCCGTCCGGCGAGATCGCCTACACCCGCGCGGGCAACTTCGCCGTCAACGGCGAAGGCCAGTTGGTCACCGACGACGGCTACCCCGTCGAACCGGCCATCAACATCCCCCAGGACATGATCGACATCTCGATCTCCAAATCCGGTCAGGTCCAGGTCACGACCCAGGGCCAGGCCGCGCCGCAGGTGGTCGGACAGCTGGAGCTTGCAACCTTCTTCAACGAGGCGGGCCTGGAAGCCATCGGCGACAACCTGCTGCTGGAGACCGCCGCCTCGGGCGCCGCCACCATCGGCGCGCCGAACGAGCCCGGCTTCGGCCAGTTGCTGCACCGCTACACCGAAGCCTCGAACGTGGACGCCGTCAGCGAGATCACCGCCCTGATCGTCGCCCAGCGCGCCTATGAGATGAACTCCAAGGTCATCACCACCGCCGACGAGATGCTGTCGGTCTCGGCCCAGGTGAAGAGCTAAGTCATGAAGCGCATCCTGATCCTGACCGCCGTTCTCACCGCCTTCGCCGCTCCGGCTCTGGCCGGTCCGGTCAGCCTGCTGGCCGACCCCGTCGACGACGACGGCCGCGTCACCCTGGGCGATCTGTTCGACGACGCGGGCGCCGCCGCCGATGTCGTGGTCGGCCAGCGGCTGGGCGCCACCGCCGTCTTCGAGGCCAGCCAGATCCAGGCCGCGGCCCGCCGCGCCGGTCTGGACTGGGCTAACCCGCAGGGTCTGCGCCGCGTGGTCGTCCGCGAAGGCGGCGCCGCGCCGGCCGAGGCCTCCGCCCGTCCCGCCGCCGCCACCGTGGCCTCGCGCCCCGGCGCCACGGTCGAGGTCCTGACCTACGCCCGCAGCCTGGCCGCCGGCGACATCGTCCAGCCTGCCGACGTGGTCTGGTCCACGGTTCAGGCCCATCAGGCTCCGGCCGGCGGTCCCCAGGACGCCGATCAGGTCGTCGGCCTGTCGGCCAAGCGCGCCCTTCGCGCCGGCGCCGTCGTGACCGGCCGCGACCTGGCCTCGCCTCAGGTCATCGCCCGCAACGACATGGTCGAGGTCGCCTATATCGTAGGCGGCGTCGAGCTGACCGTCACCGGCAAGGCCACCCGCAACGCCTCGGCGGGCGAGCCCGTCCCCGTACTGAACGTCCAGTCGGGCCGCACCATCGACGCCGTGGCCGTGTCGCCGGGTCGCGCCGTCGCCGGTCCCGCCGCCCAGATAGCCCGCGCCAACCCGCAACAGTTCGCCGCCCGCTGAGAGATCCCGTCATGCGTAAAGTTCTGATCCTCGCCGCCGCCGCTTCCGCCCTTTCGCTGGGCGCCTGCTCCACCATCACGGAAACGGTGAAGGGGCCTGAACTGGCCCCCGTCGGCTACCCCGCCGCCCTGGCGCCGATCGAGCAGGCCTATCTGCCGCCGCCCACCCCTGCCTCGCCCAACAGCCTGTGGCGCACCGGCGCCCGTAGCTTCTTCGGCGATCAGCGCGCCCGCCGGGTCGGCGACATCCTGACGGTCAACATCGACATCAACGACCGCGCCCAGACCCAGAACTCGACCCAGCGCGCCCGCTCCAACAGCGCCTCGGGCGGGGTCACCAACTTCTTCGGCCTGGAGAACAGCCTGGGCCGCGCCTTCCCCGGCGGCTTCGACCCGGCCAAGATGGTCGGCACCGAGGGCGAGACCAACGCCTCGGGTTCGGGAAGCGTCAACCGCTCTGAGCGCGTCAACCTGACGGTGGCCGCCGTGGTCACCGCCGTCATGCCCAACGGCAACATGGTCATCCAGGGTCGGCAAGAAGTGCGCACCAACCGTGAGGTCCGCGAACTGACCGTCGCCGGCATCGTGCGCCCCGAGGACATCTCCTCCGCCAACACCATCGCCCACACCCAGATCGCCGAGGCGCGCATCAGCTACGGCGGCCGCGGCGACATCAGCCGGATGCAGGCGACGCCCGCGGCCCAGTCCCTGGTGGAGCGCTTCAGCCCGTTCTGACCCTTGTTCGTCGAGCGTGTTTTTCCGGTGACTCGTCGTCACGGAATCGCGCTCGCACAAGCGGAGCGGTGAACCCTTAACAAGCGACCCGCGTTTGCTCTGTCGAACGCGAGTGATTTGTAATGCTGAAGTCCCTGCTTCCCGCCGCCGCCGCCCTCGGTTTCGTCGCCCTGGCCGGTCAGGCCATGACCACCGCCCCGTCCGCTCCCGGCGAAGGCGCGGCGGGCTGGCACCTGCTGCACGAGGGGTCGATGGCCAAGCTGGCCTACGGTCTGCCGGATTCCGACCAGGTGGCCCTGATGCTGACCTGCACCCCGGGCGACCGCGCCGCCGTCGTCTATGGCGACACCCAACCGCGTAGTCCGGCCCTGACCCTCGCCGCCAACGGCCCGCAGCCGATCGACCCCCTGTCGGACGGCGAAGCCTATGAGGCCCGCCTGCCCCTTTCCGACGCGGCCCTGACCGGCCTGGCGCGCGGCGGTCGCATGGCGGTCCAGAGCGAGGCCGGCGCCCGGCAGATTCGCGCCAGCCGCACCGAACGCCGCCTGGTTCAGGGCTTCCTCAGCTATTGCGCTTCCAGCCACGCCTGATCAAAGTCCCCTAGAACCAATCAGCGGGGGCTGAACCATGACCGCCTTGCTCGGGCTGGCCCAGGCCATGTCGCTGGCTCTGACGTTGCAAGCCACGCCGTCGGCCGAGGCCTGGACCTGGACCCTCTACGCCGACAACGGCCCTCTTGTCCTGGCCAATGAGGTGCCGGACACGCCGCGCCTGCGCACCACGCTGGAATGCGCGCCCGGCTCCAGCATCGTGCGCCTGACCCTCTATGACGCCGCCCCGGCCGAAGGCATCGCCGTCGTCACCTCGGGCGCGGCTTCGGTCAACGCCGAGGCCCAGCCCCGGCGCGGCCAGTTGCAGACCATGCTGCGCGCCGATCACCCGGTCTTCGCCGCCTTCCTGGCCAACGGGAAGCTGCAGATCGCGGTCGGCGAACAATCCTCGGCGATAGAGATCGACCGGGCGAATCTGTCCAAGCTGCGCCGGTTCGCCGAACTCTGCACCGGCTGAGGACCGCCATGCGCCCCATCATCTGGACCGCCCCTGCCCTTGCGGCGCTCGCCCTGTCTGCCTGCGCGCCGACCGTCGGCGCCAACCTGGTCGCCGCCTCCGGCGGCGGCGCCCCGACCCCCGTTGCGGGCTACGACTGGCACCTGAACGAAGATGTCGAGGAAGCCAGCCTGTCCTATGGCATGGCCGAGACCGACGACGTGCCGCTGGACCTGTCGTGCCGTCCGGGTTCGGGCGCCCTGCAGATCCTGCAGACCGTCGCCGAGGGCCACCCGAGGATGATCGCGCTGGAATCCGGCGGCGACACCGAGACCTATCCCGCCAAGGCCGAGCCCTCGGCCATGCACGACGGCCTCGACCTGACCGCCGTCGCCCGCACCACCGACCCGGTCTTCCTGCGCTTCCGTAAGCTGGGATGGCTGGCCACCTACGGCCCCGACTACCGCACCCCGCTGGCGGCCCAGCAGGGAACAGGCAAGCAGATCGACCGCTTCTTCGCCCTGTGCGGCTGATGCCTTCGACATAGCTTGACCGTCAGGCGCTGCACCTGTCTGCTCCCCTCGCTTGAGGGAGGACAGCAATGCACAAGCAAGTTCTGATCGGGGCGGCTCTGGCTGCATTCATGGCGACTACGCCGGCTCTGGCCAACACCGCGTCAACCGCTCCGGCGGAAACCCACGCCCCGGCCGACGCCGCCAGCCTCGCCCTCGCCAGGATCCTGAGCGACTACGAGGCCTGGCTGCGCCGCGTCGATCCGATCAGCGCCGGCATGGAGGGCGACCGCGAGGCCCTGTCACGCCTGCCCGATCCCACCCGCGCGGGCGAACTGGCGCGCGTCGCCCCCCTGACCGCCCTGTTGAACCGTCTGGAAGCGATCAGCCCGTCCGCGCTGAACGACGACGAGCAACTGAACCGATCCTTCGCCGCCTACCTGATCCGCCGCAACCTGGACGCCATCCCGCTGGACGGCGGACGCCTGGCCTTCAGCTCCGAGGGCGGCCCCGGTCAGGGCGTGGCCTATCTGGCCAGCTCGACCCGCATCACCTCGACCGCCGACGCCGAGGCCTGGCTGTCGCGCATGAACGCCATTCCCGGCCTCTACGACGCCGCCATCGCCGACGCCCGGCGCGGCCTGGACACCGGCCTGGTCCAGGCCCGCTCGGTCGTCGACAGCGCCCTGGCCCTGGCCGAAACCGATGTAAAGCCGCGCGAGGGCGGCGACATCCTGATGCAGCCGTTCAAGGTCCTGCCCGCGACCATCCCCGCCGCAGAACAGGCCGCCCTGCGCGCCCGGGCCCAAACCCTGATCGACGGCCCCGTCGCGCAGCGCCGGATCGCCTGGCGCGACATGCTCAAGAACGATTACCGGCCGCGCGCCCCCGTCGAGCCCGGCATGACCCACCGCCCCGGCGGTCGCGAGCTCTACGCCAACGCCGTGCGCAGCTACACCACCACCGACCTGACCCCGGACCAGGTGCATCAGATCGGCCTGGAGGAAGTCGCCCGCATCCGCGCCCGGATGCAGGACGAGATGCGCGCCGCCGGCTGGACCGGCGACTTCGCCGGCTTCCTCAACTTCCTGCGCACCGATCCGCAATTCTACGCGACCAGCCGCGAACAGCTGCTGGAAAAGGCGTCCGAGATCGCCAAGCGCGCCGACGACCGCCTGCCCGCCCTGTTCGGAACCCTGCCGCGCCTGCCCTACGGCGTGCGCCCCGTCCCGCGCGAGATCGAGGAGAGCTACACCACCGGCCGCTACAACCCCGGCTCGATGCAGAACGGCGTGGCCGGCGGCTATATCGTCAACACGTCCAAGCTGGATCAGCGGCCCCTCTATGAACTGCCGGCCCTGACGGTTCACGAGGCCGTCCCCGGCCACCACCTGCAGATCGCCCTGCAACAGGAGGCGGCGGATCAGCCCTACTACCGTCGCGGCGCGGACGTGACCGCCTTCACCGAGGGCTGGGGCCTCTATTCCGAGTTCCTGGGCGAAGAGATGGGCATCTACCGCACCCCCTACGAACGCTTCGGCCGCCTCAGCTACGAGATGTGGCGCGCCTGCCGCCTGGTGGCCGACACCGGCCTGCACTGGCTGGGCTGGTCCGAGGAGCAGGCCCGCGCCTGCTTCCGCGACAACTCTGCCCTCGCCCCGCACAACATCGAGACCGAGTTGCAGCGTTATATCGGTTGGCCCGGTCAGGCCACAGCCTACAAGATCGGCGAGATCCGCCTGCGCCAGATCCGCCAGAAGGCCGAGCGCGAACTGGGCGACCGCTTCGACGTCCGCACCTTCCACGACGCCCTGCTGGTCGACGGCCCCCTGCCGCTGGACCTGCTCGACGCCCGCATGGACCGCTGGATCGCCGAGCAGAAGGCCAAACCCGCAACCTGACGCCTAGAGCCCCAGCTCCGCCCGCGCCTTCTTCGTCAGCTTGCCGACGATGATGGCGTGGGCGGACTTGATGTGGTCCGCCAGCTCCTCGTCCGCCCAGTCGTCGATCTGCGGCAGGTTCACCCATTTGGCGCGCGCCATATAGGGCGCCGGGCGCGCATGGCCGCTCTCGGTCAGCACCTCATAGGCGATGTCCGAAACCTTGAACGACACCCCGCCGGTCGCCCCCACCATGACGAACATCTTGCCGCCGACCTTGTAGGCGTCGTGGTCGTCGCCGAACGGATGGTCCAGCGTCGCTCCCGGCAGCGCCAGACAAACCTTGCCTACCCCCTCCCGGTCCATCAGGCCTCCACGCCCACGCCGATCGGGCAGACCACGCCGGTCCCCCCGATGCCGCAGTATCCCGCCGGATTCTTGGCCAGATAGCCCTGATGATAGTCCTCGGCGAAGTAGTAGGGACCCGCCGGCTCGATCTCGGTCGTGATCGTTCCGCGCCCCGCCGCGCTCAGCGCCACCTGATAGGCGTCACGCGAGGCTTCGGCCTCCGCCTGCTGCGCCGCGTTCAGCGTATAGACCGCCGAGCGGTACTGCGTGCCCTGATCATTGCCCTGACGCATGCCCTGCGTCGGGTCGTGGTTCTCCCAGAAGGCCTTCAGCAGGTCGCCGTAGGAAATGACCTGCGGATCAAACACGACCTGTACCACCTCGGTGTGACCCGTCCGCCCCGAGCAGACCTCCTCATAGGTCGGGTTGGGCGTGATCCCGCCCGCATAGCCCGCCGACGTGACCCAGACGCCTGGCAGTTGCCAGAACACCCGCTCCACACCCCAGAAGCAGCCCATGCCGAACACCGCCGTCTCAAACCCGTCGGGATGCGGTCCCTTCAGCGCATGGCCGAGAACAAAATGGGTCTCATCCGTCGCCAAGGGCGCATCCCGCCCCGGCAGGGCCGTCTCAAGGGTCGGCAGTTCGGCGGTCTTTTGGAACAGCATCTGAAAAATCTCGCAGAAATCAGCGGCAAAATCGACTTCCCCCCATATGGGGCTTCAGACAGCGCTTGCCGAGGGGGTCATGCTGTTCTATCAGCCTCGCTCCGCTGGATCGACCGTCCGGCGGTTGCACGGCGACGTCGTGGAAACGGACAGGTGGCGGAGTGGTCGATCGCGCACGCTTGGAAAGCGTGTGTAGGTGAAAGCCTACCGAGGGTTCGAATCCCTCTCTGTCCGCCACGCTGTTACAAGCTCTTGATCTGAAAGAGTTTGTTGAAAAATCAGTCACTTACAATCGTTAGGGGCCGAATGTCTGCTACACTCGATACGGAGAAAGCAGACGTGTTGACTGGCCTAATCAGGCGCGATGGCGGGCGGTATTCCACACGCCGCATCATCCCCTTGGACCTTCGCCCGGCCTACGGCGGCAAGCGGGAAATCGTCAAAGCCCTAGGGACGGCGGACCCGGCCGAAGCCAAGCGGCTCCATGTCGCCCTGTGGGCCGCTCAGGATCGGGAGTTTGCAGAGGCGCGGGCAGCTATGGCCGCAGCCGACAGGACCCCCGCTGTCGAAGCCAAGGCGGCGGCCAAGCCCATAGACATAGACGCCTATGCGGCGCGGGCGCTGGTCGCCCTGCGGAAGAAGCGGGCGAAATATTTCGCGGCTGGGCGGTTGGAAGACTTCAACCTTGAGGCCCGCGAAGGGCTGGAAACCTATCAGACGATCCTCGACGGCGGCGACACCGTGGGCCTGTCACTGTCTGAGGCCGAGGGGATGCGGGTGGCGACGCTGGCAATCCTCACCGGCGAAGGCGCGGCGGCCCTTGCTGCGGCTCCCGCCGTCAAGCCCACGGCATCCGGCGGTCCCCGCGTCCCGCTCGCTGATGTGCTGGACAAATGGAAGGCCGAGCGGACGCCACAGCCGAGAACGGTGCGGGACCTGACGCGAACGGTTAAGCGGTTCGAGGCCATCGTGGGCAAGCTGGCGGTCCAAGATGTGACCAAGCAGCATGTCATAGCGTTCAAAGACGCGCTGCTTTCCGAAGGTAAATCGCCGGGAAATATCAACGTCATCATCCCCTTCTTGGGGACGCTGTTCAACTACGCCGTGGACAATGACCTGATCCCCGCGAACCCCGCCAAGGGGATCAAGGTTGCCGACAAGAGACGGGCCAAAGACAAGCGCCTGCACTTCGACCGCGACGAACTCAAAGCCATGTTCAGCGGACCCGTTCACACAGATGGCGCTCGTCCAGTCGGCGGCGGTGGCGAAGCGGCGTATTGGCTCCCGCTGCTGGCGCTCTACACAGGCGCGCGCCAAACTGAACTAGGCCAGCTTCATCCCGACGATGTTTACGAAGAAAGCTACGAAGGGCCGGACGGGAACGAACTATCGGCTTGGGTCATGCGCTTCGCAGAAAACGAAGAACGGGGCCAGAAGGTTAAGACCGAGGGGAGCGAGCGGCGCATCCCGATCCACCCCGATCTAATCGCCCTGGGCTTACTAAAGGTCGTGGCGGCTGCGAAGGCTGAACGCCGCGCGCGCGTCTTCCATAAGATCAATCCGACAGCGGCGGGTGAACTCATGGGCAACTGGTCCAAATGGTTCAGTCGTTATCTCCGCAAGGTTTGCGGCGTTGCCGATGAACGGGTCGTGTTCCATTCCTTCCGCCATAGCTTCAAGCATTACGCCCGCGCCTGCGGTCTGGATAAGGCGGTCAATGACGCCATCACAGGCCATGATAGCGGTGATGTTGCCGACGACTACGGCGGCCTCGAATATCCGCTGCGGCCACTGGTCGAGGGCATGGCCCGCTATCGGGTGCCGGGCTTCACCCTGCCACCCCCGCCCGCCTCCCTGAGATAGCCGTGAAGGCCGGATAGTGGGGCGCTGGGGCGGTGGTTGGATCCCGGCCGGGCGGTCGCTCATCCGGGGTGGCGAAGTCCCTCAGCGGGCGTTTCTCAGATAACGGCGGCCGGGCCTGCGGACGCGAAGCCGAACGCTTGAGGCTGGGATTGCGCGGCGCTGCCGTGCGGACCCAGCGCGGAGTAGTCCGACGCCGTGTCGCGGTCGATGCGGGCCTGAGCGCCGGGGGCGATGATGCCCGTGACCGGGACGCCGGGGCTACTGGTCTGGCTGGCGTATAGGTCCTCTGGCCGCATGGCGGCGGGCTGGACCTGCTGGGCTGGGGCCTGACCCTCTGGGAACTCAAAGCCTTCTCGGCCGAGAGCGGCCTTAGCGCCGTCCGACAGGGGCGCGCCGCGTTCCGCCAGTTCGCGGGCGGCGTCCATCTTGGCGGCTTGGGCGTCCGCCGCCGACAGTTCCCCGGCCTGAACGGCTAGGTCGATCTCTGCGGCGAGGACGCTCTCAGCGATGGCGTCAATGGCGGCGTCATCCCCGGTGTCCCGATAGACGTTGAGGGCGTGGTCATAGCGGGCCAAGTCATTAGCCGGGGCTGCTTCCACGATGCGAGCGATGTTGCCCACGACGACGCCAACGTCGGGATGCTGGGCGGCGAACTCATTGAGGGCGATCTCATAGGCCCGGCGCGGCTCATGGATTTGGCGCAGGGCGACGGCGCGTTGGTGGACCGCGAAGGGGTCGAGGCCGTGGGCGTGGATGGTGGCGAAGGCGGCGTTGACCTTCACCCGTTGTTTCATGGTCAGGCTCATTGGCCTTCTCCTTCTGGCTGGGCTTCCTCCAAGGCCGCGTTGACGGCGCAGGAATGGACGAAGTGCTGTGTGCTGTGAATGTGCTTGAGCAGGCCGGGGGAACCGGCGCGCCGATAGGTGGCGACAACCTCGGCGGCGGCAGCGGCCAAGCGGCTGCGCTGCGGGGGCGTCATGTCTTCCGGCAGGGGCTTGGCTTCCCCGAGACGGATGATGTTGTTGGCGTTCCCGGCGGCATAGAGGACACCCCTGCGGCCGAGGGACGTAGTTAGGGCTTGGGTGTCGGGATAACCCTTTGCGACCCAAACGACGGCGGCTCCGTATTCAGCGGCGACGACGGCCTGAGGGCCGAGTGGGCCGCAGCGGTCCCGCAGTTCATCCAAGGTGCTGGCCCGGTGATCCGGCCGGACGTAACGGCTGTTCACATCGGGCACGGCCAGTTCGCCATAGCGCAGGTAAGCCGGGCGCTTGGCCCTGCGATGATTACGCCCCACGGAAATAGCCCCGCTTCTTGCCGCCGAAGTAGGTTTGGAAAGCGGTGCGCGGATCATCGGCCAGCGCCAGAATGGACGCCGGGATGCGCTCAGGATGGCGAAGCAGCCAAGCGTATTCCTCGGGCTTAAGGCTCGTCAGGCCCGTCTTCTCAGCGGTGGTTTCCCAATCGCGCAGCCCGTCATTCCCTGTGCGGGTAACGGCGACGGTGAAGGTGCGGCGGATCAGATTGTCCCGCTGATCGCCCTCCGTGATCCGAACGTCCTTGATGCCTGCAATGAAGGCGTCCTCTTTGGCCTTGTCCTCATCGGCAAAGGCGCGGTCCATCTGGCGCTTGATGGCTTCCAGTTCGGCGGCCAGCGTTTCGGCCTGGGCCTCCGCCATCGACAGGCGGCGCAGGGTTTCAACGTCCTCGCGGGCCTGTTTCAGCAGAGCGCCGACGCGAACGAAGTCCGCTTGCAGTTCGGCCAGCGGCCGGGTGGTGGTCTTGGTCATGAAAGTTGTCCTGAAAAGAAAAAGGCCCGGCGGAATGCCGAGCCTCTGAGGGGAAAGGAGAATGGTTGTGGCGGGGGAGTTAGCCCTGCGTGGCGAACGCCTGCCGGAAGAGGGACGCCTGCCGGGTGATTTCCCGAGCATCCCCGGTCTTGGGCTGGCTGCGGCGCTGTTGCGCGCTGAGGCCCGTTGATGCGGAGCGGCGGGATAGCGTGTCCCCGGTGCGCGGCTGGGGATTGTCCTCAGCGTATTGGCGGGCGATCAGTTTGGTCGTCGTCGGGCGGCCCGTCTCTTTGCGGCGGGCGTATTCCGGCAGGGGAATGGCCAGCATTTCGAGGGCGGCGCGGAAGCCGATAAGAACGCGGCGGTCGGCCTTGGTGGTGAAATACGCCTCGGCCTCGGGGCTATTGAGAACCCCGTCGTCAATGGTGCGAATGGTCATGGGAATATCCTTGGTAATATCGTGGCGGGCCGATGGGGCCTGCGGCTAAGTCAAAGGCGGTTAGTCGAAAGGTGTCCCGCGAAGGCAGAAAGATAGCCCTCGCGTATGCGTCTGTTTCCGCCGTTGTTAAGCGGATGGCATGGCGTCACGGCTCGCTAGGAATGACATGGGCCGCCAATGGCGACTGAGGCTCTATGCTCGTCAGTCTCAGAGGGCAGGTGCAGGGCGGCCGGGTGTATTATCCCAAGGCGTAAGCCCTAATAGGTGTTCTTAGATTGGAGGATTAGAAGGGAGGAACTCTGGCCCCCCTTACCCCCCACAGATCAGTCTGTTTGGCGTAAGGAAAGCAGAGCCTCGACGGTCAATTCCAAGGTGTTCTTGAGTTGTCGGATCGTCGGGATGGCCTCTGGTGATCGCGGCCTTGCGGCCCCCCTTTGCGATCATAGCCGTTGCGTAGGCTCCCCGCCTGAGGCGGACGTTTCGTTGTGCCCGAGGGTATCAATTCAGTCCCGGCCCGCCATCACTGGGTTTGAGGTCGATGGCGCGCCCGTCGGAAATATCCTGTCGGTCCTCAGGTCCAGGCGTTACGCCGTCCCGCTGGGCGAGCCAGAATGTCGCATCCCTTTATTCGCCGCAGAGAAGCCTGAGGAGCGCCGGGAAGGCGTCGGCGCCCCAAGTGCCGAGCGGGCCAAAGGGGGCCGCTGGCGGGCTGGAAATCGGGCCTAGCGCGGCCGCTGCGATCCCGGCCTATGCTGCCGCCTCATTGAGCAGCCGATAGACCGATGCGCGGCCTATGCCGAGGCGCTTGGCGATCTCCGTTGCGCCTAGCCCTTCGGCCTTCAACGCCTTGACCTGATCGCGGGGCAGAGTGACCGGGCGGCCCTTATAGACGCCGCGATCCTTGGCCTTCTCGATGCCCTCGCGCTGGCGCTCTTTCCTCAGGTCCGTCTCAAACTCCGCGAAGGCTGCGAGCATGTTGAGCATCAGTCGGCCGTTAGGCGTGGTGGTGTCCACGGCGGCCTGATCCAGAACACGGAAGCCTACGCCCTTGGCGTCCAGTTGATCGACAATCGTGCGTAGGTCCGACACGGAGCGGGCGAGACGGTCCATCTTTGTGACGATCAGCACGTCACCCCTGCGGACTGCGCGCAACGCGGCTTCCAGTTCCGGCCTATCCTTAGCCGTGGTCCCGCTGCGCTTCTCTGCAAATAGATGATCGGCCTCGACGCCTGCGGCTATCAGCTTCTCCGTTTGAACCTCTAGGCTCTGCCCGGTGCTGCTGACGCGGGCGTATCCAATGGCGGCCATGACTGTCTCCGTGTCTCGATTGGGTCTAGACCGTGAGCGTTAGCCTGTCTCGTAATTGCTGTAAAGACCCGCATGAGACACAAGGCGCGGCCGGATGAGACGCCTTGCATGGGTATAGCCAAGCGAGACGCCCGTTTTTGGCGGCGGCGGAGCCTTTGCATCTTCGGGAGCGGGGTCGCTGGCGGGATCGTGGCGGCAGGCAATGGCTTGGCGGCGCGATGATTGGCGACGAGCCGGGAGGGGGATACCGGGGGAGCCAATGCCTCTTAGGATCGGAGGTCTGCCCTCGCATAGCTAAGCCGGATTTCGGCCGAGGGTTATGCGCTGCGTCCGCGATCACAGATTGATAGGAGGGTCCGTTTCGTTTCCCTCTGCTACGGCTTGTTCAACAAGGTCTATCGCCTTCTTCAACGTCCAAAATGTGTAGCCGTAGCCGAGTATTAAGGCTGGTATGGCGAGTAAACCTAGCATTTCTTCCGCAGCTTGCTGACCTACGAACGCCATTGCAATCATCGCCATAAACGCAAGAGCGAACGCGCTAGCAACTAGGCCAAGGCAGAATGACCGAAAGACCGCTACTCCGCGTCCAAACGCAGTCATCTTTGACCACGGAGTGTTTCCGGTGCTGTTACGGTATCCGCATCTGAGGCATCGAATAATCGGAACACCGATGCGCGATTTCCATCCGCTACTTAGCTGATAACCGCCAGTGAGCGTGGTCCCACATTGCCCGCAACGCCAGTTGGTATACGTTGCCATGAACTAACTCCCCGCCCTGATAGCCGCAGAATGTGTCTCAACGGTCGTGAATATGAAAGAGCCTTCTGAACCGGCCCGTTCGGTGCGCCTCTGTAGCCATAGACACGACTAGAGCAATGCAATGAAGGACGTAATCGCCTCATGAGCCAATCCGGCGAAACTGCCTCAGACAAGATCTGTGCGATTTACTCAGAAAGCGGACCACTTGGCGGCCGTGTCTGGCACGCAACCACCCTTGAGCGGGCAATGCAAATCTCTTGCGATGGTGCGATACGCCCAAATGCTACGCCAACTTATCGCAAAGGATTTTGTCGCTACCTCGGCGGCGTCAGCCTGTTCGATTTCAGGCAGGGAAAGGTCGCTTTTGAATACTTTAATCTCCACGGGAGCGGATGGCTTCCAGACCAAACACAAACTGACATTAGGGTTTGGTTCTCTGTGGACCCGACCAAGACGGATATAAGTATTCCAGCACAAGAGTTATTGGATGTATGGTTTAAATCTGGGCCTAGAGATGCGGACGGCCTTCCAGCAAGCATGTCGCCCATCGCCTGCGAGGGATGTCACAAGGGCCAAATCCAACTGGCTAACTGTGAGTATGCGCTTGTGATCGGGGGCGGGCCTGCCCCCCTTGTCCGAAAGCTAAAGCTAGACGCTAGCCTAACGGAAAACCTCTCAGCGTTTGGCCATTGCGACACCGCAAGGCTTCCCGCGTAAGGCGACTTGCCTCAGCCCCGCGAAATGCTACACTTTCCGCTCAAACCTGTAGCAGTCACGCCCTGCTAAGTGATTGATTTTAAACGACGTGATAGCAGTCCCTCTCTGTCTGCCACCCGCCGACAACTCCACGTAGCTGTCTTTGCTTACCATGCACCGGTCGGCCGTGCTGATGGCCTCCTTTCGACCGCGGCTTAATGCGCCGTGTCATGGCGAAAGCGCGGTGCGCGGCGTGTTCGCCATGGACATCGACCGCAACAACAGCATCGTGGAGGAATCAGCGTTGCCGCAACGTCATGTGTTGAGCGCCCCGCTGCTGCTTTTGACAGGAACGCCATGACAAGTTCGCCTCCCCCCGCCGTCGCGCGGAACCGAGTATCGCGTCACCGCCCTCTGCTGGCCCTCACCGTCGGTTTCGCGGCCCTCGCCCTGAACAGCGCCAGCGCCCTGGCCTATGAGGCCGCGCTGGCCGAGGCGCCGGTCGCCGTCGCCGCCGCGACGCCCCGGCCGAGCATCACCTCGCCTCAGGAGGCGTTCGGTCACGCGATCGGCGCCGACTATCACCTGGTCAACTACACCCAGTGGGAAGCCTATCTGAAGACCCTGGCCGGCCAGTCGGACCGGATGAAGCTGGTCGAGATCGGCAAGTCCTCGGAAGGGCGCACCCAGTATATCGCCATCGTCTCGACGCCGCAGAACCTGGCCAACCTGGACCGCTATCAGGAGATCGCGCGTCGTCTGGCCAAGGCCGAGGGCGTGACCGAGGAACAGGCCCGCGCCATGTCCGCCGAGGGCAAGGCCGTGGTCTGGATCGATGGCGGTCTGCACTCGACCGAGACCGTCCCGCCCCAGGCCCTGATCGCCGCCGTGCATGAATGGCTGACGGCGGAAGACCCCGAGGCCCTGCGCGTCCTGAACGACACCATCATCCTGTTTGCGCCGCTGAACCCGGACGGGATGGAGCTGGTCTCCAACTGGTACATGCGCAACGCGGACCCGCTGAAGCGCGAGTTCGCTTCGATCCCGGTCCTGTACCAAAAGTACGTCGGCCACGATAACAACCGCGACTACTACCTGTCGGCCATGGCCGAGACGACCAACGTCAACCGCCAGTTCTTCCGCGAGTGGTTCCCGCAGATCATCTACAACCACCACCAGACGGCGCCCGCCGGAACGGTGGTCTTCATGCCGCCCTTCCGCGACCCGTTTAACTACAACTACGATCCGCTGGTCATGGGCACCCTGTCGGAAGTCGGCGCGGCCATGCACAGCCGCCTGATCGAGGAAGGCAAGCCCGGCTCGACCATGCGCAGCGGCGCCAGCTATTCGACCTGGAACAACGGGATGGAGCGCTCCATCACCTACTTCCACAATGCGGTCGGCCTGCTGACCGAGATCACCGGCCACCCGACCCCGAGCCAGATCAGCCTGATCCCGCAGAACCAGCTGGCCCGCAACGACCTGCCCATGCCGGTCGCGCCCCAGACCTGGCATTTCGCCCAATCGATCGAATACTCGCAGTCGATCAACCGCGCCGTGCTGAACTACGCCTCGCGCAACAAGGACCGGCTGCTGTTCAACATCTGGCGCATGGGTCAGAACGCCATCGACAAGGGCAATACCGACACCTGGCGCATCACGCCGACCGGGGTCGAGGCTCTGGTCGAGGCGGCGGGAGAGAACGCCACGGGCCGTCGCGGCGTCGATCCCGCCCTTTATGACAAGGTGCTGCGCGATCCGGCGCGTCGCGATCCGCGCGGCTATGTCATCCCGGCGGATCAGGCCGACCTGCCCAACGCGGTGGCCTTCCTGAACAGCCTGATCAAGACCGGCGTGGACGTGGACCGCGCCACGCGCACCTTCACCATCGGCGGCACGACCTATCCGGCCGGTTCCTATGTGGTGAAGACGGCCCAGGCCTATCGCCCGCACGTGCTGGACATGTTCGAGCCGCAGGATCACCCGCACGACCTGCAGTATCCGGGCGGCCCGCCCGCCCTGCCCTATGACGCCACCGGCTATACCCTGGCGCTGCAGATGGGGGTGAAGTTCGACCGCATCCTCGACGGCTTCGAAGCCCCGACCGAGCGCGTCGCCGACGTCATGGCCCCGCCGCCCGGCAAGATCGAAGGCACGGGCCGCGCCGGCTGGCTGATCGATCACGCCCCGATCAACGGATACATCCTGTCCAACCGTCTGCTGAAGGCGGGCGTGCCGGTCTATTGGCAGGAAGGCGAGACTCGCGCGGGTCGCGCCACCCTGGCCCCCGGCGCCCTGTGGATCCCGGCCAGCGACGCGGCCCGTCCCATCGTCGAGGCCGCCGTGCGCGACCTGGGCCTGAACGCCCACGCCGCCGCCCGCGCCCCCGGCGGCGACAAGATCGCGCTGAAGCCCGTCCGCGTGGGTCTGGTCGACCGCTACGGCGGCTCCATGGCCTCGGGCTGGACCCGCTGGATGCTGGAGCAGTTCGAGTACCCGTTCGAGGTGGTCTATCCGCAGCGTCTGGACGCGGGCGATCTGGCCAGGGACTTCGACGTCCTGGTCTTCGCCTCGGACATGATCCCGGCGGACCTGTCGGCGGCCGCCCAGCGCGACCAGCCTGAGCCGGAGTCCATCCCGGCCGAATATCGCGGCTGGCTGGGCCACATCACGGCCGAGAAGTCGGTGCCGCAGATCGACGCCTTCGTGCGCGGCGGCGGCAGCGTGGTGACCATCGGCTCGTCGCACCGTCTGGCTACGGCCTTGGGCGCGCCGGTTCAGGACGTGCTGCTGGGCGCCGACGGCAAGGCCCCGGCCTCGACCGACTTCTTCATCCCCGGCGCGGTCCTGAAGACCGAGGTCGACAATCGTCAGGCGTTGGCCTTCGGCGCCCCGGCCCAGATGAACGTCTTCTTCAACCGCAACTCGGGCTTCCGCCACACCGGCGAGACGGGCTCCATCGTCCGCTACCCGGAACAGGTCGCGGTCGCCAGCGGCTGGGCCATCGGCCCGCAGAAGCTGGCGGGTTCGGACGCGGTTCTGGACCTGCCGCATGGCGAGGGCCGCGTGATCGTGCTCGGCCCCGACGTGGTCAACCGCGCCCAGGCCCGCTCGTCGGTCCGCCTGTTGTTCAACGCCCTCTTCTACGGGCCGGCGGTCAGCGCCGAGGACAAATAGGACTAGCGGCGGCGATCTTCGGATCGCCGCCAGCCTTCCCGCAGCCGAGTTGAATTTATCCGCTCATCCCCGCGGAGGCGGGGACCCAGTGAGAGCGCCGTTCTGAGCGCCATCCATTGAGCGAAGCGCCTCGGAGCCAAAGCACTGGGTCCCCGCCTCCGCGGGGATGAGCGGGCGAATGGGTGCATCACCCACAGTTACCTCGCCACACAGCAAAACGGCCGCCCCATCCCTGGGGCGGCCGTTTCATTTTCAGCGCCTGGAAGGTTTCAGGCGGCGGCGGGCTTGGGCGCATCCGGCCCGCCCTCGGCGATGTCGTCCAGTTCGCCTTCCCACTTGGCGACCACGGCGGCGGCGACGGAGTTGCCGACCACGTTGGTGGCCGAGCGGCCCATGTCGAGCAGGTGGTCGACGCCCAGGACGATGGCGATCCAGGCTTCCGGCAGGCCGAAGTAGGTCAGGGTCGCCATGATGACCACCAGCGAAGCGCGCGGAATGCCGGCGATGCCCTTGGACGTCACCATCAGCAGCAGCAGCATGAAGACCTGCTGCGAGACGCTGAGGTGCACGCCGTGCGCCTGCATGATGAACATGGTGGCGAAGGTGCAGTAGAGCATCGAGCCGTCGAGGTTGAACGAATAGCCCAGCGGCAGGACGAAGCTGACGATGCGGCGACGCACGCCGACGGTGGGCAGGGCGTCGAGGATGCGCGGATAGGCCGCTTCCGAACTGGCGGTCGAGAAGGCCAGCAGGGCCGGGGTGCGGATCACCTTGAACAGGGGCAGGACGCGACGGCCCAACACGGCGGCGCCGGCCAGGAACAGCAGGCCCCACAGGATGCCCATCGAGCCGTAGAAGCCCAGCACGAACTTCGCATAGACGGCCAGCATCTCCAGCCCTTGCGTGGCGATGGTCGAGGCCAGGGCGGCGAAGATGGCCAGGGGGGCCAGCTTCATCACGAACTCGGTCACCTTCAGCATGATGGAGGCGGCCTGTTCGACCAGGTTCAGCACCGCCGGCGCCTTGTCGTCCAGGGCGGCGACCGCCGTGCCGACGAACAGGGAGAAGACCACGATCTGCAGGATCTCGTTCTTGGCCATGGCGTCGAAGATCGAGGTCGGCACCAGGTGGGTGACGAAGCCGTGCAGCGAAAAGGCGTCGGTCGAGGCGGCCGGCGCCGTCGCCAGCGCCGCCTGCGGCAGGTGCATCCCGGCGCCCGGCTGCAGGATCTGCACCATGATCAGGCCCAGCAGCAGCGACACCACCGAGGCGCCGATGAACCAGGTCATGGTCTTGACGCCGATGCGCCCGACCGAGGCGGCGTCCTCCATGTGGGCGATGCCCGCCACCAGGGTGGTGAAGACCAGAGGCGCGATGATCATCTTGATCAGACGCAGGAAGACGTCGGTGATCAGCGACAGATTCTTGGCCGCCGCCGCCGCCTGATCGGCGCTCAGGGACTGGTTGACGCCCCAGCCGACCAGCACGCCCAGGATCATGGCGCCGATGATGAGGTAGGCGAATATTCGGTTCATTTTCAATGTTCCAACTGCACTCGGCCCACCCCGTCGGAACACCGTCCCCCCGACCGTCCGAGCCTTGTCCGTCCATACAAAAACGGGGCGGCGGACGCCCGAAACATCCACCGCCCCGCCTCGTTCACATCTTGCTAAAGCCTAACGGCCCGCACGACTAGATCAGAACGACCTGCGAATCGTCGCGTACCACCAGCGGCCGCGGTTCGAGTGCAGGCGACCGTCGTAGCCGTAGCGCTGGTTGGCCAGCGGCGGCTCCTCGTCCGTGATGTTCTTGGCGCCGATGCGGAAACGCGTCCCCTCCAGCGGGCCTTGCTCGAACTCATACTGAACATAGAGGTTGTGGGTCAGCCATTCGTCCACGACCCAGTAGTCGCCCGTGTCCTTCATGTTGGCCGAGGTGTCGAAGTAGTCGCTGACGTAGCTGGAATAGAAGCCCGTGGTCCACGGCCCCGTGCTCCAGGTCAGGGTGGAGGTCACCTTCCACTCGGGTCGTCCGTTACGACGCACCAGTTCCTCGACCCCGCCGACCGAAACGCCGGCGATCACGCCGTCGCGCAGACCGTCCAGCAACAGCTGATAGTCCTCGTTGGCCTCCTGGTACATCTTCAGCCACTGGCTGGCGTTCAGCGTCCAGGTGAAGTCGCCGAGCGGCGTGCGACGCAGGCTGTAGTGCAGGCGATAGTCCATGCCTTCGGACTCGCGCGGCTGCAGGTTCAGATAGACGTCGCGGATGGACACGATTGTGCCGACCGGGGCCAGACCGGCGGCCTGGGCGTCGGCGATCTGCTCGGCCGTGGGGTCGGCCCGGACGACGTTCTCGTTGAAGCTGCCGACCTGGCGCAGATAGTAGTCCATGATCAACTGGTTGGTGGCGCCGAAGATGCCGACCAGATCGGTCTGGTTGATCTTCCAGTAGTCCGCCGTCGCGGTCAGGACGCCGTACTTCTCGGGCCACAGCTTGGGCTCGAAGACCATGCCGAAGGTCAGGTTCTTCGAATGCTCGGGCTTCAACTCCAGGTTGCCGGCGCGGCTTTCGACGCGTGATTCCGAGGTGCAGTACTCGTTCGAGGTGGTGATCTTGTCGATCGCCCCGATCGCCAGCTGGACCGCGCAGGCGGCGTAGTCGCGCCGCGAGTTCGACCGCTCGAAGTCCGGCTGGTGCAGTTGCATCAGGTTCGGCGCGCGGAAGCCCTTGGACCAGGCCCCGCGGAACATCAGCCAATCGTTCGGACGATAGGCCAGGGCGACCTTGGGCGCCGCGACCGACCCGAACAGGGAATAGTGCTCCACCCGTCCGGCCAGTTGCATGTCGATCGACTTGACAAAGGGAACCTCCATCTCGGGCGAGACGACCGGCACGGCCAGTTCGGCGAAGGCCGAATAGACGTTGCGCGCGCCCGAGCTGTCAGGCGTGAAGGTCACGCCCATGATGTCGCTCTGGAAGGTTTCACCGGTCAGGTCGGTGAAGTTGATCGTGCCGTTCAGGCGGTCGTCCCGCGTCTCCTTGAAGGTCTCTCGGCGCGCTTCCACGCCGGCGGCTAGGCCGACATCGCCGGCCGGCAGCTGGAAGAGGTCGGCCTTGGAGACGTGCAGGTCCCACTGCATCAGCTCGGTTTCGGCCGTGCGGCTGGCCTTGACCATGACGCTTTCGACCGTCTCACGGCTATTGGCGGTGAAGTCGCCGTCCTTGGGGCTGCTCAGGTCGCCGCCGGCGAAGGGGTTGTAGGCGTCCGGCGTGGTGCGGTTGATGGCGGCCTGCAGCTTGGTCATGCTGACCGCGTCCATCACGTCCTCGGTCGTGGCCTGGGAGTAGAGCAGACCGGTTTCCCAGTCGAAGCCGCGCCATTGGCCGCGCAGACCGCCGACCAAGCGGGTCGAGGTGTTCTCGACATCGACATTACGGAAGCCCAGGTCGGCGAAGCGGAAGTCCTGCAGCTCGACCGCCGCCCCCGTCAGCGGCACCGAGGTCAGGCCCGGCAGACGCGCGGTGACGCCCGCGGCGCCCAGCGGGTTCCAGTAGGCCGTCGGCGACATCAGCACGCGCTGATAGCCCAGCGGCGTGTCCTGCTGGCGCTGCGACCAGGTGTTGGCCCAGTAGTAGCCGATCTCGCCGAAGGCCTCGACGCCGTTGTCGAACTCGTGGTTGACGAAGGTGAAAAGGTTGGCGCGGTCGACCGCCGAGCTGATCGTCCGCATGGTGTCCAGGTCGTAGCGCAGGTTGGCGTCTTCATTGGCGCCGCTGAGCGACAGGACGCCGTCGTCGAAGCAGGTGCCCGCGCGGAAGCCGTCGGTGATGCAGCCCGGATTGGTTCCCGGCTGGACATGGAAGGCGCCGGCCGTGCTGGTCAGCCGCTTGCCGTTGACCGAGGCGGCGGTCTTGTCCAGTTGATAGGTGGTCGGATTCAGGCGCAGGCCCTCGGCCCAGGCCGTGATGGAGCTGTAGGTGACGTAGTCCAGCCCCGTGGCGCGATCGCCGAACCGGGCGGCGCGACCTTCGACCGAGGCGTAGGGCCGCTCCCAGATGAACAGGGCGTCGCGGGTCAGGTAGTCGCCCATGACCGAGATGTTGGTGCGACCGTCGTTGAAATCCCTGCCCGCCTGGAAGCTGAAGGAATATTCCTCCATGCCGCCTTCGTCGCGGCCCATGCCGGCCTGGGTGCTGAAGCCGGTGAAGTTGCTCTTCAGAACCGTGTTGACCACGCCGGCCACGGCGTCGGTGCCGAACAGGGCGGCCGCGCCGTCGGCCAGGACCTCGACCCGCTGCACGCCCATGACCGGAATGGCGTTGGTGTTGACCGTGGTGACGGGGACGTAGTTCTCGACCTGGGTGCCGGGGTGGTTCACCAGACGGCGACCGTTCAACAGGGTCAGGGTGTTGCCCGTCCCCAGACCGCGCAGGTCGATCGAGGCCACGTCGCCGCGCGCGTTGTTGATGCCGCCGTTGTCGGTGTCGGCGTCATTGAAGTTGACGTCGCCCGCCTGGGAGATGGACCGGAACAGATCGTCGCCGTCCACGGCGCCCGCCGCGTCGATGTCCTGTGCGCCCAGAACCGTGACCGGCAGGGCTTCATTGATGCGCGTGCCCTTGATGCGGCTGCCGACCACCACGACCTCGTCCACCTGGGTCGCGTCCGCCGCCTTTGGGCGCTGGCGCAAGACGAAGGTGCTTCCCTCCCGGCTGACGATCTCCAGATCCGTGTCCTGGATCAGAAGGTTCACCGCCGCCTCGACGTCCATGACGCCGCTCACCGCGCGGGCGCGAACGCCCGACAGATGCGCCGTCGGCGCCGAGATCTGCACGCCGGCCTGACGGGCCAGCTCCGTAATCGCCTGGCTGATCGGCTGGGCCGGAACGTTGAACGTCCGATCCTGCGCCTGAGCCCCACTCACTGCACACAACAGCGCCAATCCCGCGGCGCTCGCCGCCAGGCCCTGCTTCCAAGACGCTCTCATTACCCCGACCCTTGATTCTTTTTTGGACGTCCGCCGTGCGACGGATCACCTCCAAGACGCGGGGCGCGCCGGAATCCTCCGAAAAAAAGCAATTCGTGGCCTGAAATTAGGCCAGACGACGGCTCAGCCTGATTTCCTCGGCGTTCACGGCCACGTCCAGATCCAGACTTCCGGCCGCCGCGCGGGCGAAGCTGACGGGGTCGTTGGCCACGAACAGGCCGGTGATCTTCATGCCCGCCACCAGGGGATCAGCGGGCACGATCCGGGTGGGATTGTAGCGCGCGAACTCCCGCGCGGCCCGCATCAGGGTCTCGTCTTCCAGCTGGATGCGGCCGTGCCGCCAGGCCAGTTCGCGGTCGGCGTCGATCTCGCCGACATGGACCGGCGGCGCGCCATCGGACAGGAAGGCGCGGGTGTTGGCCGCCAGCTCCAGCCCCTGGCCGTGCGAGCCGTTCAGCTCGACCTCGCCGCCGAAGGAGACGACCTGAAGCGGCGACTTGCCGAGCCGTCGCACCAGGAAGCTGGCCCCGTTGGCGATCACCGCCGCCTCGCCCGAGCGCACCACGAAGGGGCGGCTGGCGTCGGCGACCACGTTGAACAGGGCCTCGCCCGTGGTCAGCACGATTTCGCGCGTCCTGCGGCTGTAGCGGACATCGCCCTCGGACAGGGTGTTCAGCGTCATCACCGAACCGTCGTCCAGCGGCACGACCCGGGTCTCGCCCATGCGGGTCTCGAACGGCTGCGCCCGGCTGCTCAAGGCCGCCAGCGCCCCCGCGCCGCCGACCGCGACCACCGACACCGAGGCCGCGATCAGACCGCGTCGGCTGATGACCGGCTTGGGCGTCGGACGCGTGAACGGAGTGGCCCCGCCCGCCAGCGCGGCCGCCCGGCGGCTGTGCACCGCCACGGCCCGCGCCCGCGCAAAGGCCCCCAGACGCCGCTCGTCGCCCTCCAGCCAGGCGTCCAGTTCCGCCTGATCCGCCGGGGACAGGGGTCCGTCGTCAAGCTTCGCCGCCCAGAGGCAAGCGATGCGCTCAACCTCCTGGCTTGTCTGCCTGACCATGAACCCGTCCGCGTTGTTTCTTCTCAGCCTTAGACGCGACCACCGCGCCAAATCCGCCATTCGCATAGGCCGCCATCAGCAGTCCCAGACCCTTTGCGATGTGCTTTTCGACCGTGCTTTCCGCAATCCCGGTCCGGCGCGAAACTTCCTTCTGCGACAGGCCCGAGACCCGGCTCAAAAGGAAAATCTTTCGCGTTTTCTCCGGCAGCCGGGAAATCATCTCGGCCAGGATCTGAAGCTCGTTGCGGGCCATCACCGTGTCTTCCGGCGTCAGTTCGTCCACCGCCAGCTGAAGGCTCTCGACCTCGGCCAGCGAGCGGATCGAGACCACGCTCTTGCGGCGCACCCGACTGACCAGGACCGAATAGGCGGTGCGGAAGAAATAGGCCCGCACGTTGCGGATCTCGGACACGTCGGCGACCGTCACCAGCTTGGCGTAGGCCTCCTGAATGATGTCGTCGACATCGCACTCGGCCTGACGCCCGCGGCGCAGCCAGCCGCGCACCGCCGGCTCGTGCGGCATCACATGCGTGGCAAGCCACAGCGCTCGTTCGTCAGAAACCCCCATGCAGCGCTTCTGCATGACCGGGGCCGTCCGGTTCAACCGCTATTTTGGATAGGGCCAGCCGCGTCGGCGTCCTTGGCGCTCTCAATCTCAATTCGTTGCATAAACTTTCAACGGCGATAGTATTTATGAAACGGATTGCACAACAGGCCGCCGCCATGCCCTATCCCGAACTGCTCAAGCCGCTCGATCTGGGCTTCACCACCTTGAAGAACCGGGTGCTGATGGGCTCGATGCACGTCGGGCTGGAGGAGGTCGAGAACGGCTTCGAACGCATGGCCGCCTTCTACGCGGAACGCGCGCGCGGCGAGGTCGGGCTGATCGTCACCGGCGGCATTTCACCGAATGAACGCGGCCGCCCCATGCCCTGGGGCGCCAAGCTGAACACCGAGGAAGAGGCCGAACACCACCGCCTGGTCACCGCCGCCGTCCACGCCGAGGGCGGCAAGATCGCCCTGCAGATCCTGCACTTCGGTCGCTACGCCTATCATCCTGATCTGGTCGCGCCCTCGGCCATTCAGGCCCCGATCACCCCCTTCGCGCCCCACGCCCTGACCGGCGCGGAGGTCGAGCAGACCATCGAGGACTTCGTGCGCTGCGCGGCTCTCGCCCAGTCCGCCGGCTATGACGGCGTCGAAGTCATGGGGTCCGAGGGCTATCTGATCAACGAGTTCATCGCCGCCCGCACCAACCAGCGCGACGACGAATGGGGCGGCTCGTACGAGAACCGCATCCGCCTGCCCCTCGAGATCGTGCGCCGCACGCGCGAGAAGGTCGGCCCCGACTTCATCATCATCTATCGCCTGTCGATGCTGGATCTGGTCGAGGGCGGCTCGACGGCGGACGAAGTGGTGCAACTGGCCAAGGCCATAGAGGCGGCGGGGGCCACCATCATCAATACGGGCATCGGCTGGCACGAGGCCCGCATCCCCACCATCGCCACAAGCGTCCCGCGCGCCGCCTTCGCCTGGGTGACCAGGCGGCTGAAGGGCGAGGTCTCCATCCCCCTGGTCGCCACCAACCGGATCAATACGCCGGAGGTGGCCGAGAGCCTGCTGGCCGAGGGCTATTGCGACATGGTGTCGATGGCCCGCCCCCTGCTGGCCGACGCCGCCTTCGTGCAGAAGGCGCGCGAGAACCGCGCCGACGAGATCAACACCTGCATCGGCTGCAACCAGGCCTGCCTGGACCACACCTTCGCGGGCAAGATCACCTCCTGCCTGGTCAATCCGCGCGCCTGCCACGAGACCGAACTGGTCATCGCCCCGGCTGAAGCGCCCAGGAAGATCGCCGTCGTCGGCGCCGGTCCCGCCGGCCTCAGCTTCGCCGTCACCGCCGCAGAGCGCGGTCACGACGTCACCCTGATCGAATCCGCGAACCAAGTCGGCGGTCAGTTCAATATCGCCAGGAAAATCCCCGGCAAGGAGGAGTTCGGCGAGACCCTGCGCTACTTCCGCAGGCAACTTGAGCTGACCGGGGTCAAGGTTCGCCTGAACACCCGCGCCGAGGCGCAAGCCCTGGCCGACGAGGGCTTTGACGAGATCGTCCTGGCCACCGGCGTCAGCCCGCGCACGCCCGAGATCGACGGCATCGAGCACCCCAAAACCCTGTCCTACCTCGACGTCCTGCGCGACGAGGTTCCGGTCGGAAAGTCTGTCGCCGTCATCGGCGCCGGCGGCATCGGTCATGACGTCAGCGAGTATCTGGTCGAGCGGCACGAACCACCTTCCATCGACCGCTTCTTCCGCACCTGGGGCGTCGATCCCGATTACAAGACCGCCGGGGGACGCACCGCGCCGCAGGTCGAACCGGCGGAACGTCAGGTCTTCCTGATGCAGCGCTCGACCGGCAAGGTCGGCGAGCGCCTGGGCCGCACCACCGGCTGGATCCACCGCGCCGCACTCAAGATGCACGGCGTCGTCACCGCCAGCGGCGTCGCCTATCGCCGCATCGACGACGAGGGCCTGCATGTCGTCATCGACGGAACCGACAAGACCCTGCCCGTCGATCACGTCGTCATCTGCGCCGGGCAGGAGCCCCTGCGCGACCTGCACGACGATCTGGTCGCGCGCGGCTGCTCGGTTCATCTGATCGGCGGGGCTGACGTGGCCGCCGAACTGGACGCCAAACGCGCCATCGACCAGGGCGTGCGCCTGGCCGCCGCCATCTAAGGGAGGAATGCTCATGACGACGCTGAACCTGCAACCCGCCGCCGCCGCGTCCCTGGCCAAATGGCACGACATGGTGGCGCGGGCCGACGTGAGCGATCTGCGCGCCATTGTTCACCCGGACGCGACCTTCCGCTCGCCGGTGGCCTTCAAGGCCTATCACAGCGCCGACGCCCTGATCCTGGCGCTCGGCACGGTCATCACCGTGTTTCAGGACTTCGCCTACCACCGTGAAGCCGCCACCGCCGATGGCCTGAACGTGGTGCTGGAGTTCAGCGCCCGCGTCGGCGACAAGGGCGTCAAGGGCATCGACTTCATCCGCTTTGACGAAGACGGCCTGATCACGGACTTCGAGGTCATGATGCGCCCCATGAACGGGGTCCAGGCCCTGGCCGCCGAAATGGGCGCCCGCCTCGGCGCCCTCCTGCCCGCCTTCAAGGCCTCCTGAGGTTCCGCTATTCAACCCCCATGTCCCTGCCCCACGCCCTTCTGACGTCGCTGGCTGAACGCCCCGGATCGGGGTCCGAGCTGGCCAGCCGCTTTGACCGCTCGATCGGCTATTTCTGGCAGGCGACGCATCAGCAGATCTATCGCGAACTGGCCCGCCTCGAAGCCGCCGGTTGGGTCGAGGCGGAACCGGTCGAGGGCGCGCGCGGCGGCAAGCGCCGCTTTCGCATCCTGCCGCCCGGTCGCGAGGAACTGCGGCGCTGGGTCAACGAGCGGCAGGATGCGCCCGCGATCCGAGACGAACTGATGGTGCGCATCCGCGCCGAGGCCGTCGTCGGCCCGACGGACCTGGCCGAGGAACTGGCCGCCGTCGCCGAGCGCCATCAAGGCAAGCTGGCGGCCTATCTGGAGATCGAGGCGCGGGACTTTCCGTCCGACCCCGCCTCGCCCGAACGGCGACTGCAGCACCTGGTGCTGAAGGCGGGGATCGCGTTCGAGCGTCACCGCATCGCCTTCTGCGACGAGGCCCTCGCCATCTTGCAGACGCCGCGCTAGGCGCCCAGTCCGTAAAAACGTCTATTGTCGTCTTTCGCGCCGAGCCCTTGGTTTCATCCCGCCCATGATCCGTGCGAAGAGGTCCGCCCCCTCCCCCTAGGATCGCCAAATGGGCCGCTGGAACGCACGCAAGCGCATCGACGCCGACACTCAGAACACGCATGACGGGCAGGCCCTGCCGCGCACCCTGAGCTGGCCGCATCTGATCGCCATGGGCGTGGGCGCCATCGTCGGCACCGGCATCCTGACCCTGATCGGCATCGGCGCCGACAAGGCGGGTCCCGCCGTCCTGCTGTCCTTCCTGATCGCCGGTTTCGTCTGCGCCTGCGCCGCCCTGGCCTATGCCGAGATGGCCTCGATGATCCCGGCCTCGGGAAGCGCCTATACCTATTCCTATGTGGTCATGGGCGAGGTCTTCGCCTGGATCATCGGCTGGAGCCTGATCCTGGAATACAGCCTGGTGGTCAGCGCCGTGGCCGTCAGCTGGTCCGGCTACGCCGCCCCCCTGCTGAACGGCTGGGCGGGCGTGCCCATGGCCCTGATGCAGGCGCCGCACGCCGGCGGGGTCGCCAACCTGCCCGCCCTCTTCATCATCGCCGTCGTCGCCGCCCTGCTGATCGCCGGCACGCGCAAGAGCGCCAGCCTGACCATGATCCTGGTGGCGGTGAAGCTGTCGGCCCTGGCCGTCTTCGTCTGGTTCGCCCTGCCCCATTTCGACGCCGCCAACCTGGAGCCCTTCAGCCCCTACGGCTTCGCGCGCAACATGGGCGCCGACGGCGTCGAGCGTGGCATCATGGCCGCCGCCGCCATCATCTTCTCGGCCTTCTACGGCTTCGACGCCATCGCCACCGCCGCCGAGGAAACCCGCAATCCCAAGCGCGACCTGGCCATCGGCATCATCGGCTCCATGTTCGCCTGCGCCGCCATCTATACGATCATCGCCCTGGCGGCCCTGGGCGCCACGCCCTTCACCGCCTTCGCCAACAGCCCCGAGCCCCTGGCCCTGATCCTGCGCGAGATCAACCAGCCCGGCGCCGCCCGCTTCCTGGCCGTGACCGCCGTCCTCACCCTGCCGACCGTCATCATGGCCTTCTTCTACGGCCAGAGCCGCATCTTCTTCGTCATGGCGCGCGACGGCCTGCTGCCGCACGGCCTGTCCCGGGTGTCGAAGGGCGGGCGACCGATCCGCATCACCCTGTTCACCGTCGCCATCGTCGGCGCCATCAGCCTCTTCCTGCCGCTGGACGAGATCGTCGCCCTGGCCAACGCCGGGTCGCTGGTCGCCTTCACGGCGGTGGCGGTCTGCATGCTGATCATGCGCCGCCGTGCGCCCGACGCGCCGCGCGGCTTCCGCACGCCCCTGGCCTGGGTGATCGGCCCCATCGCCATCGCCGGCTGTCTCTACCTCTTGGCCAGCCTGCCGCAGAAGACCCACCTGTGGTTCCTGTTCTGGAACCTGGCCGGGATCGCCGTCTATCTGGCCTATGGTCGTCGCCACAGCCTGGCGGGCAAGCCGCCCGCCTAGGCCAGACTGATCAGGCCAGAGCCTTGCGGTCCAGTTGATCGACGCACGTCACGCCGGTCAGGGCCATGGCCACCTTCATCTCGGCGGCCATCAGGTTCAGCACATGGCTGACGCCCGCCTCGCCGCGCGCGGCCAGGGCATAGGCCCAGGCCCGGCCGATCAGCACCCCGTCGGCGCCGAGCGCCAGCATCCGCGCCACGTCCAGACCGCTGCGGATCCCGCCGTCGGCCAGCACGGTCAGCCGGCCCTCGACCGCATCGGCGATCGGCGGCAGTGCGCGGGTCGAGGACAGGACCCCGTCCAGCTGACGCCCGCCGTGGTTCGACACCACCAGGCCGTCCGCTCCCAGATCGGCGACGCGTTTGGCGTCGTCCGCGTCCAGCACGCCCTTGATGATCAGCGGCCCCTTCCAGCGCTCGCGCACCCAGGCCAGATCGTCCCAAGTCACGGTCGGATCGAAGTTGTCGCGCATCCAGGCGAAGAAGTCGTCGATGCCGGTCTTGCCTTTTAGCACCGGCGCGACATTGCCGAGCGAATGCGGCCCGCCCCGGACGCCGACATCCCAGGCCCAGGCCGGACGACCGACCGCCTGCATGGCCCGGCGCATGTCGCCGAAGAAGCCCGAGGCCCCCGCCAGCCCCGAGTGATAATCACGATAGCGCGACCCTGGCACCGGCATGTCGACGGTGAAAATCAGGGCCGGGCATTTCGCCGCCTCGGCCAGATCCAGCAGATCGGCCATGAAGGCGCGGTCACGGATCATGTAGAGCTGGAACCAGAAGGGCGTGGGACTGCCCGCCGCCACCTCGCCGATCGAACAGGCGCCGACGGTGGACAGGGTGAAGGGCACGCCGAAGGCCGCGGCGGCGCGGGCCGCCTGAACCTCGCCGCGCCGGGCGTTCATCCCCGCCAGCCCGACGGGGGCAAGCGCCACCGGCAGGCTTTGCTTCTGACCGAACAGGGTCGCCGACAGGTCGATGTCCGAGACGTCGCGCAGCACCCGCTGACGCAGGGCCACGTCGCGCAGGTCGCTGACGTTTCGCCCCAACGTCGTCTCGGCGTAGGAGCCGCCGTCGATGTATTCGAACAGGAAGCGTGGCAGGCGCCGACGCGCCAGTTCGCGATAGTCGGTGATGGAGGCCGCCTTCACGCCGCTCGACCTATTGCAGGTTCACGAAGGCGCCGCCGTCGACCAGCAGGGCCGCGCCGGTGACATAGGCCGCCATGTCCGAGGCCAGGAAGGCGACGGCGCCGCCGATGTCTTCGGGTTGACCCAGACGGCCCAGCGGGATGCGGCCCTCCATGTATTCGCGCTTGGCCGGATCGGCCAGGTCATCCTTGTTGATGTCGGTCAGGATGGTGCCCGGCAGCACCGAGTTGCAGCGGATGCCGTGCTTGCCCAGGGCGATGGCGCAGGACTGCATCAGGCTGTGCACGCCCGCCTTTGTCGGGGTGTAGTGGGTCTGGAACTCGCCGCCGACCAGGGCCGAGATCGAGCTGATGGCCACGATGGCGCCGCCCTTGCCCTGCTTGACCATCTGGTTCGCCGCCGCCTGGGTCATGAAGTAGGCGCCGTGCAGGTTGACCTCCATCGTCCGCTTCAGCGTCTCGGCCGGCATGTCGAGGAAGGCGTGGAAGGGGCAGATGCCGGCGTTGGAGACGAAGACGTCCACCTTGCCGAAGGCCTCGACCGCGGCGTTGACGAAGGCGGCCGCCGTTTCCGGCAGGGCCACGTCGCCCTCGACCGAGATGCAGCGCCGGCCATATGCCTCGACCGCTGCGATCACTTCGGCGGCGGCGTCGCCGCCCGAGTGGCTGTTAATGGCCACGTCGGCGCCCTGCTTGGCCATTTCCACGGCCACGGCCGCCCCGATGCCTCGCGATCCTCCGGTGATGAGGACGACCTTGTCTTTAAGCAGCATGGGGGCTCCGTACAGTCAGTTACTTCAGGGTTTAGGGGTCCAGCCCAGGTCGCCGCTGATGGCGTTGGCGGCGTCGGTGACCGTCTTGGTCAGTTCGGCCATCCGGGCGTCGGACATATATTGTGCGGCGGAGGAGACGCTGATCGCGGCCACGATATGCCCGTCCACCGAACGGATCGGCGCGGCGACGCAACGGACCTGATCCTCGTTCTCCTCGAGGTCGAAGGCGTAGCCCTTCTCGGCGTAGCCGCGCATCCGCTCCATCCAGACGGCGCGGGCGGCGGAATCGAACGGCGCGCCCTCGGGGGCGTAGAAGTCGCTCCACTCCGGCTCGGACTTGTCGAGGATCAGCGCCTTGCCCAGACCCGTCGAGGCGATGGGATGACGTTCGCCCAGACGCGAACCGATATTCACGCGACGACGCCCCGGCACCTTGTCGAGATAGAGGGCGAAGCGGCCGTCCAGCACGCCCAGGTGCACCGTGTCGTCTGTCGCCGCCGACAGATGCTCCAGCCAGGGGCGCGCCACGCGGGGCAGATGCATCTGCTGGCTGGCGGCGTGGCCCAGCTCCAGCAGTTTCGGGCCGAGGCTGTAGCCTTCGCGCGGGCGGAAGGACAGCAGGCGCCGGTCCACCAAAGCCGAAGCCAGACGGTGGGTGGTGCTGCGCGTCAGCTCCAGCTTCTCGGACAGTTCGGCCAGAGGCAGCGAGCCGTCGATCAACGCGTCGATGACATCCAGACCGCGCAGCAGGGTCTGGCTGCCGGAGGCCTTGACCCCGGTTTCCTCTTCGCCTTCGCCGTGTTCGGTCTTGATTGACGTCATTCGTCCCATCTCGTAATCCTCATTCCCAGAATGTAGCAAAACACGCAAGCGGGCCGCTCAAATGGTTGGCAAGTTTGACGGGTCGCACGGAGGAACGCCAGTGAAATCCCGCATTATGGGAGCGGATTACCGTATCGCGGTGATTTGCCAATGAGCCGCCTGCCGAAAATCAAACACGTCCGCGCATTTGTTGTGAAAAACGACGGCACGGGCGGGGGCGCCGACTATCACGACCAGGGCGACGGCCACTGGATCGACGACCACATCGCCACGCCGATGGCCAAGTACCCCGAGTACCGCCAGAGCCGCCGCAGCTTCGGCATCAATGTGCTGGGCACCCTGGTGGTCGAGATCGAAGCGGACAACGGCGTGGTCGGCTTCGCCGTGACCACCGGCGGCGAACCCGCCGCCTATATCGTCGAAAAGCACCTCGCCCGTTTCCTGGAAGGCCGTGATCCTTCCGAGGTCGAAAAGATCTGGGACCAGATGTATTTCTCGACCCAGTATTATGGCCGCAAGGGTCTGGTGGTGAACGCCATCTCCGGCGTCGATCTGGCCCTTTGGGACCTGCTGGGCCGCCTGCGTCAGGAGCCGGTCTTCGCCATGCTGGGCGGGGCGGTTCGCGACGAACTGACCTTCTACGCCACCGGCGCACGTCCCGACAAAGCCAAGGAACTGGGCTTCATCGGCGGCAAGATGCCCCTGCACCACGGCCCGGCCGAGGGTGAAGAGGGCCTGCGCAAGAACCTGGCCGAGCTTGAGGCCATGCGGAACGCCTGCGGCGACGACTTCTGGCTGATGTTCGACTGCTGGATGGCGCTGGACCTCAACTACGCCACCCGCCTGGCCCACGAGGCCCACAAGCTGGGCCTGAAGTGGATCGAGGAGGCGCTCAGCCCCGACGACTACTGGGGCTATCAGGCGCTGAAGAAGAACGCGCCCAAGGGGATGCTGGTCACCACCGGCGAGCACGAGGCCACCCGCTGGGGCTTCCGCATGCTGCTGGAGATGGAATGCTGCGACATCATCCAGCCCGACGTGGGCTGGTGCGGCGGCGTGACCGAGCTGCAGAAGATCTCGGCCCTGGCCGATTCCAAGGGCGTGCTGATGATCCCCCACGGCTCATCCGTCTATTCCTACCACTTCGTCGTGACGCGCCATAACAGCCCGTTCGCGGAGTTCCTGATGATGGCCCCCGGCGCCGACGAGGTCGTGCCGATGTTCCATCCGCAACTGATCGGCGAGCCCGTTCCGGTGAACGGCAAGCTGAAGGTTCCCGACACCCCCGGCTTCGGCGTCGAGCTGAACCGCGACATCGCCCTGCACCGCCCCTACGCGCGCTAAGACAAGAGTTCCTCCCCATGAAGCTCCTCCGCTACGGCCCCAAGGGTCAGGAAAAGCCCGGCACCCTGGACGCCGAAGGCCGCATCCGCGACCTGTCGGGCGTGGTCGCCGACATCACCCCGGACCACCTGTGGGGCGAAGGCCTCGCCGCGCTGAAGGCCGTTGATCCCGAGACCCTGCCTCTGGTCGAGGGCGCGCCGCGTTACGGCGTGCCGGTCAACGGCGTGCGCAAGTTCATCGCCATCGGCCTGAACTTCGCCGACCATGCCGCCGAGTCCAACCTGCCGATCCCCGCAGAGCCCGTGGTCTTCACCAAGGCGGTCTCCTGTTTGACGGGCCCGAATGATACCGTTGTCATTCCCCGCGGCTCCGAAAAGACCGACTGGGAAGTCGAGCTGGGCATCGTCATCGGCCAGCGCGCCTCCTACGTCGAGCAAGCCGACGCCCTGGACCATGTGGCCGGCTATGTCCTGATCAACGACGTGTCGGAACGCGCCTTCCAGACCGAGCGCGGCGGCACCTGGGACAAGGGCAAGGGTTGTGAGACTTTCGGCCCGGTCGGTCCCTGGATCGTCACCACGGACGAGGTCGGCGACGTGCAGGCGCTCGACATGTGGCTGGATCTCAACGGCAAGCGCATGCAGAGCGGCAACACCAAGACCATGATCTTCGGCGTGGCCGAGATCGTCTCCTACGTCAGCCAGTTCATGACCCTGGAGCCCGGTGACCTGATCACCACCGGCACCCCGCCCGGCGTCGGTCTGGGCCAGAAGCCCGAGCCCTTCTACCTCAAGGCCGGTGACGTCATGGAGCTGGGGATCGAAAAGCTGGGTTCTCAGCGCCAATCGGTCGTCGCCTGGTCGAAGGATGTGGTGGCATGAGCGCTTATCAGGGGCGTTTCACCGGCCGCACCGCCGTCGTCACCGGCGGCGCCTCGGGCCTGGGCAAGGCCTCGGCCGCCCGCATCGTCGCCGAGGGCGGCAAGGTCGTGCTCTGGGATCTTAACGCGGACACGCTGAAGGCCGCCGCCGAGGAAGTGGGCGCCGTCGCCACTGTGGCCCTGGACGTGGCCGACCCGGCCGCCGTAGAGGCCGCCGCCAAGACCTCGCATGAGGCCCTGGGCGGGCGCATCGATATCCTGGTCGCCTCGGCCGGCATTACCGGCGCCACCGTGCCGGTGCACGAGTTCCCGCTCGACAGCTGGAAGCGCGTGGTCGACATCAACCTGAACGGCGTCTTCTACTGCTGCCGCGCCGTCACCCCCTACATGCTGGACAACGGCTATGGCCGCATCGTCAACGTGGCCTCGGTCGCGGGCAAGGAAGGCAACCCCAACGCCAGCGCCTATTCGGCGTCCAAGGCCGGCGTGATCGGCTTCACCAAGTCCCTGGGCAAGGAACTGGCCGGCAAGGGCGTCATCGCCAACAGCCTGACCCCCGCCACCTTCGAAAGCCCCATCCTGGAGCAGCTGCCGCAGAGCCAGGTCGACTACATGCGCTCCAAGATCCCCATGGGCCGCCTGGGCGAGGTCGAGGAAAGCGTCGCCATGGTCTGCTTCATGGCGTCGGAAGAATGCAGCTTCACCACCGCCTCGACGTTCGATACGTCGGGCGGCCGTACGACCTACTAAGGAGCGCCGCAGGTGGGCCGCGACCTTCGCATCGTCGATCCGCACGTCCACCTGTGGGACCTGTCACGCGCCCGCTACGGCTGGTTGCAAGACGATCCCCTGCCGAACAATCCGGCGGGGGACATGTCCCCAATCGCGCACCGCGATTACCTGCTGAAGGACTACCTGGCCGACACGGCGAACTGGCGCGTGGACAAGATCGTCCATGTCGAGGCCGGCCAGCCGCGCGGTCAACAGCTGGCCGAGACCGACTGGCTGCAGGCCATGGCCGACGACTACGGCTATCCGCATGGCGTCGTCGCCGGCGCTGACCTGACCGACCCCGATCTGGACGCCCTGCTGGAAGCCCACGCCGCCCGACCCAACGTCCGGGGCGTGCGCCAGATCGTCTGCTGGCACGCCGATCCGCTGAAGACCTACAATCCCGCCGACCCCCTGCTCGATCCCGCATGGCGCGCGGGATTCGCCAAGCTGGCGCGTCACGGCCTGTCCTTCGACCTGCAGCTCTATCCGTCGCAGATGGCCAACGCGGTCGAACTGGCCGACGCCCATCCCGACATTCCGCTGATCATCAACCACGCCGGTCTGCCGACCGACCGCGACGCCGAGGGCCTGGCGCTCTGGCGCGCCGGGCTGAAGGCCCTGGTCGAGCGCCCCCAGGTGTCGATCAAGATCTCCGGCCTCGGCATCACCGACCGCACCTGGACCCTGCACTCCATCCAGCCAATCGTGTTGACCTGCATCGAGACCTTCGGGACACACCGCGCCATGTTCGCCAGCGACTTTCCGGTCGAGCGCGTTCACGGGACCTTCGACGCCTTCTATTCCGCCTTCGACGCCATCACGCGCCACTTCAGCGCCGATGAACGCGACCGCCTGTTCGCCGCCAACGCCGAGGCGATCTACCGCATCTGACCCATCATTCGCCGAGCCCGCATCAAGACGGCGCCGGCCCCCGAGGAAGCCCGAGAGGACGACATGAGTATCGAAACCGACGCCGCCCACACCCCCGGCGGTCTCGCCGTGCCCGCCGGCAACCTGCGCGGTCCGCTGGCCTTCGCCATCGCCTGCTTCCTGATCTGGGGTCTGGCCTACGGCCTGCTGGACGTTCTGAACAAGCATTTCCAGGACACGCTCAGCATCAGCCACGCCGACAGCGCCTGGCTGCAGATCGCCTATTTCGGCGCCTATCTGCTGCTCAGCGTGCCTGCGGGCATGCTGCTGAACGCGCGCGGGTACAAGTTCGGCATCGTCACCGGCCTGATGGTCGCGGCGGTCGGCGCCCTGCTCTTCATTCCGGCGGCCAGCGCCGGCGCCTTCCTGCCCTTCGTCGGCTCGATGTTCGTTCTGGCGGCGGGTCTCTGCATTCTTGAGACCAGCGCCGACACCTATGTGAACGTGCTGGGCGACCCGGCCAAGGCGCCGCAGCGCCTGAACCTGGCCCAGTCGTTCAATGCGCTTGGCGTCTTCTTCGGCCCCCTGATCGGCGGCGCGGTCTTCTTCAGTCCCACCACGACCGAGGCTCTGGGCGGCGCCACCCGCTCGATCCAGATCGTCTATGGCCTGATCGCCCTGGGCGTCGTGCTGTTCGCCCTGGTGGTGTGGCGCGCCCGCCTGCCCGAAACGGGCCTGGCTGACCACGGCGGCGAGGACGCCGGCGGCGTGGCCAAGCCGCTGTCCAAGCAACCGCACTTCGTCGCGGGCGTCATCACCCAGGCCCTCTACATCGGCGCCCAGGTCGGCATCGGCGCCTTCTTCATCAATCTGGTGACCCAGAACTGGCAGGGCCTGAGCAGCCAGACCGGCGCCTTCATGCTGTCGCTGGCCGCCATCGGCTATCTGGTCGGACGCTTCGCCGCGACCGCCCTTCTGCTCAAGGTCAAGCCGCGCACCCTGCTGACCGCCTATGGCGTCATCAACGTCATCCTGACGCTGATCGTGGCCGCCGGCATCGACAAGGTGTCGCCGATCGCCCTGATCGCCGTCTTCTTCTTCATGTCCACCATGTTCGCCACCATCTTCGCCCTGGGCACCACCGGCCTGGGCGCCGCGACGAAGAAGGCCTCGTCGCTGATGGTCATGGCCATCGGCGGCGGCGTGCTGCTGCCCTGGCCGATGGGCAAGATCTCCGACCTCTACGGGGCCAATGTCGCCTTCCTGCTGCCCGCCGCCTGCTTCGTCGTCGTCGCCTGGTACGGCTGGAAGGGCGCCGGTCTGGGCCTGAAGACGGAGGCCAACTGATGCGTCTGCGTTCCGCCCTGCTCGCCTTCACCCTGCTGGCCGGCCCGGTCGCTCTGCCGCTGGGCGCCTGCGCCCAGACGGTTCAGCCGGCATCGGCGGTCGCCCCGGCGGCCCCGATCAATAGGCAGGCCCTGGCCCAGCGTCATAATGTGACGCTGACCGCCATCGACCGCCACGCCCCGATCATGTTGGGCAATGGCGACCTGGGCTTCACCGCCGACATCACCGGCCTGCAAACCTTCCCCGAGCAGTATTCGGAACTGGCCCCCCTGCTGACCATGGCCCAGTGGGCCTGGCACAGCTTCCCCAATCCCGAGGGCTACACTGAGCAGAACGGGCTGGTGAACGTCCCCGTCCCCGGTCGCGGCGAGCAGCCCTACGCCTGGATGAAGTCCTGGGCCGAGGCCGAAACCAACCCCGCCTTCACCTGGCTGCGGGCCAATCCGCACCGCATCTCGCTCAGCCGCATCGGCCTGAGCTTCAGCGACGGCCGCGCTCTGGACTTCGCCAAGGTGGCGGACACGCGCCAGACCCTGGACCTTTGGTCGGGCGCCCTGACCAGCCGCTTCACCTATGACGGCCAGCCGGTCGAGGTCGTGACCCGCGTCCATCCCGAGCTCGACATGGTCATGGTCGAGATCGTCTCGCCTCTGGTCGCGTCCCAGGGCCTGGGCGTTCAGGTCCGCTATCCCGGCGTGAACCCGGCGATCAATCCCGATCCGACCAGCTTCGAGGCCACGGGCGCACAAAGCCTGGAGGTCGTCGCCTTCGACACCGGCGACGTTCGCATTCGCCGCACCCTGGACGACACCACCTATCATTCCGGCATCATCGCCTCGGGCAAGATCGAGCAGAGCGGGGCTGACCGCTTCAGCGTCGTCGCCAACGGCCGCGACCGGCTGACCGTCATGGTCCGCTTCGATCAGACGGCGGACACGACGAAGGCCCCCGCCTACTCCTCCAGCGTTCAGGCCGTGACCACCCACTGGAACGCCTTCTGGACCGAGGGCGGCGCCGTCGACTTCACCGGCTCGACCGACCCGCGCGCCGCAGAGCTGGAACGCCGCGTGGTGCTGTCGCAATACCTGTCGGCGGTGAACGGCGCGGGCGAACTGCCGCCACAGGAAGAGGGCCTCTTCTCCAACTCCTGGTACGGCAAGTTCCATCTGGAGATGCATCCGTGGCACGCCGGCTGGCAGGCCATGTGGGGCCGCCCCGAACTGCTGGAGCGCAGCCTGCCTTGGTATCTGGGCAATCTCGACAACGCCCGGGCCGAGGCCGCGCGTCACGGGGTCAAGGGCGCCTGGTGGCCGAAGATGGTCGGGCCCGAGGGCCGCAACAGCCCCAGCCTCGTCTCGCCCTTCATCATGTGGCAGCAGCCGCATCCCATCCTGCTGGCCGAACTGGTCTGGCGCTCGGAAAAGGACCCGGCGGTGCTGGGCCGGTACAGCGAACTGGTCGAGACTACCGCCGACCTGCTGGCTTCCTGGCCGATCGAACAGAACGGCCGCCTGAACCTCGGCACGCCCCTGATTCCGGCTCAGGAAAACTATGATCCCCTGACCACGGTGAACCCGACCTTCGAGGTCGAGTATTTCCGCTGGGCGCTGGAAACCGCGCAACAGTGGCGTGTCCGTCAGGGACAGCCCCGTCGCGCCGACTGGGATCAGGCCCTGGCCAAGATCGCCCCACCGGCGATGAAGGACGGCCTCTACCTGCCGGTCGAGAGCGTGCCGGACTTCTGGGAGACGGCCATGTCGGACGCCTGCCGCAAGCACGCCGCGGCTGCCCAGTGCAAGAACCGCGACCACCCCTCCTTCCTGATGGCCTATGGCTTCATTCCCGGCGCGCGGATCGATCCCGCCGCCATGCGCCGAACCTTCGAGGCGGTGGAACAGAACTGGGACGTGCGCCAGACCTGGGGCTGGGACTTCCCCATGATGGCCATGACCGCCGCCCGCCTCGGCGAGCCGGAAAAGGCTGTCGACTGGCTGTTCGCCGACCTGAAGAACAACCAGTGGGGCGTCACCGGCATGACCCCGCGCGTCCACCTGGACGAGCACGCCGACGAGCTGGTGCCGGTGTCCGCCGGCGCCGGCGGCGTGGAGATGTCGGTCAACCCCGACGGGGCCGGCTATCGTCGCGCGGCCGAGACCTACTTCCCGTCCAACGGCTCGTTGCTCATGGCGGTGGGTCTGATGGCCGGCGGCTGGGACGGCTCCACCGGCCATGCGCCCGGCTTCCCGAAAGAAGGCTGGAGCGTGCGGGTCGAAGGCCTGACCCCCGCGCCCTGATGACGATGACCAAGAGGACCGCCCCATGACGACCTCCCGCAGATCCGCCCTCAAAGCCCTGTTGGCCGCCCCCGCCGCCGCGGGCGTCGCCAGCGTCGCCCACGCACAGAGCGCCACGCCGGCGCCGCGCGCGGCGAACGGCCTGCAACCCGCCCTGCCGCCGGCCGGGCAGGTCCCGGCTTGGCCCGCGCCCAACACCGCCCCGCCCTCGACCCAGGAGACGCCGCACCAGCCGCCGCAATGGTCCGGCCCCGTGCCGACGGACTGGATCGATCCGAAGACCGGACACCGCATCCGCCGCCTGACGCCCGACGGCGGCGGCAAGCCCTATTTCTACAAGAACATGTTCCTGCCGGCGAAGGCGGGGGCGCCGGACCTGATGGTCATCTCGACGCCCCAGGGCATTTCGACGGTGGACCTCAAGACCTGGACGCTGAGCGTCCTGGTCCCTGACCGCAACGCCGACCTGATGTTCACCGGGCGCAAGGGCCGCAACGTCTATTACTCGGTCACCGAGCCGGGCGAGGCCCAGTTGATGGACCGCGCCAAGACGATCTATGTCATCGATGTAGACACCAAACGCATGCGCCGGATCGCCCGCGTTCCCAACGGCAACATCAACTCGGTCAACGCCGACGAGACCCTGCTGCTAGGCTTCGTCGCCTATGGGTCGGAACCGCTGCAACCCGGCGTCGGCGACCCGCGCAACCGCCGCTTCGATCAGGCCGAGTACGCCGCCAACGGACCGGACGGAAAGCCCCTGAACTTCGCCCGCGCCAAGGGCGTTCGGATGCTGCAACGCTGGGCCGCCCGCTATCCGATGGAGATCTTCGTCATCGACATGGCGACCGGCGAACGCCGCGTCATCCATTCGACCAACGAATGGATCGGCCACACCCAGTTCTCGCCGACCGATCCCGACCGCATCATCTTCTGCCACGAAGGCCCCTGGCATCGGGTCGATCGGATGTGGACGATGAAGGTCGACGGCTCGGACCTGCGCAAGACCCACACCCGAACCATGAACTTCGAGATCTTCGGCCACGAGTGGTTCAGCCCCGACGGCAAGCAGGTGCTCTATGACCTCCAGACCCCGCGCGGTCAGGTCTTCTGGGTCGCCTCGGTGGATCTGGAGACCGGCAAGCGCGTCTATCGCCGGGTCGAGCAGAACGATTGGTCGGTGCATTTCAACGTCTCGCCGGACGGTCAGATGTTCGCCGGCGACGGCGGCGACGGCGACATGGTGGCCCACGCCCCGGACGGCAAATGGATCGTCCTTCTGCGCCCCGAACCCATCGTCGATGAGGACCCCTCCAGCGACAAGGACGATCAGATCAGCGTCGAATACCTGCGCTCGGAACGGCTGGTCGACCTGTCCAACCACGACTATCGGCTGGAGCCCAACCTGACCTTCACGCCGGACGGCCGCTGGATCGTCTTCGTCTCCAACATGCATGGCCGGAATCACGTCTATGCGGTCGAGGTGGCCCGCGCGGCCTGACCGCCCTGCCGCGCCTCGTGCAAAGAAGGCCCCGGAGCGATCCGGGGCCTTTTTCTTATCTCACACGCCCGACGGGGTACCCGCGTTCCGTAATTCAGAACCCGATCCCATGTGTTTTTGGCGACGACGCGCGCCGCCATCCCTTTGCCTAAAAACACATTTTCGACGTCTTGCGGGCTTCAAAATGCACGGCTGACATCAGTCTGTTGCAAAAGACGGGAAGCTGTTGCAAGAAGTGGCACGCGCTGACGTCCAACTATGCGCGACACCATACCAACAAATGACACCGGTGCCACTGGCTCCGGTGCGGGGAGAGAAACATGGAACGGCCCTTCAGCCACGCCCGGACTCTGTGCATCGCCGGCGTTTCGGCGACCGCCCTGCTGTGGGGCGCCGCCCCCGCCTTCGCCCAGGAGGCCGCGCCGGCTCCCGAGCAGGAAGAAGCCACCACTGTCGACGAGATCGTCGTCACCGGCTTCCGCTCCAGCCTGCAGCAGGCCCTGAACGTCAAGCGCCGCGAAGCCGGCGCCGTGGACGCCATCCTGGCTGAAGACATCGCCGACTTCCCCGATCAGAACCTGGCCGAGGCCATCCAGCGCCTGCCCGGCGTGACCATCGAGCGCGTCAACGGCCAGGGCACGACCATCTCGGTGCGCGGTCTGGGCGCCGACTTCACCCGCACCCGCATCAACGGCCTGGAAGCCCAGGCGGCCTCGGGCGGCAACCGCAACCGCAGCTTCGACTTCTCGATGTTCGCGTCGGAACTGTTCAACAGCATCAAGGTCCGCAAGACCCAGTCGGCCGAGATCGAGGAAGGCTCGCTGGGCTCGACCGTCGACCTGCAGACCGGCCGCCCGCTGGACTTCTCGCGCAGCGGCTTCAACTCCGCCCTGTCGGTCCAGGGATCGTACAACGACCTGTCGGAAAAGACCGTCCCGCGCACGGCCGGCCTGCTGAGCTGGTCGAACGAGGACAAGACCTTCGGCGCCCTGCTGTCGGTGGCCTATTCCGAGCGTTCGCCGATCCTCGAAAGCTTCAACACGACGCGCTGGCAGAAGGGCAACCCGGCCCAAGCCTATGGCGTCGGCCAGAACTTCGGCGGCTGCGTCCCCTGCACCACGACGGCTCAACGCACCGAGCTGCTGAATGCCTTCTATCCGCGCATCCCGCGCTACACCTTCGGCAACACCCAGGAAGATCGCCTGGGTCTGACCGGCGCCCTGCAATGGCGCCCCAGCGACCGCACCGAGGTGGTGCTGGACCTGCTCTGGTCGCGCCTGAACTCAGAGCTGGAAAGCCCCAACGTCGAGGCCTGGGCCTTCAGCCGCGCCGCCGTGAACAACGTCATCGTTCGCGACTACGCCATCGACGCGAACAAGAACGCCCTGTCCTACGGCGTCTTCGACAACATGCTGGTGCGCTCGGAAAACGGCTTCACCCGCAATGAGAGCACCTTCGCCCAGGCCTCGCTGAACGTCCGTCATGACTTCACCGACCGCCTGCGCGGCAACATGAAGCTGGGCCTCAACAAGTCCGAAGCCCGCACGCCGATCAACGTCACCTACGCCTTCGAACAGGCTGGCGTGAACGGCTACACCATCGACTTCCGCGGCAATGACCGCATGCCGATGATCAACTACGGCTACGACATCACCTCGGGCAAGGGCTTCACCCTGGTCCAGGGCACGCGCAGCACCAGCGGCGGCGACTTCGACAACAATGTCGTGGCCGGCGCCCTGGAATACGACTGGAACCCGTCGCTGACCTTCAAGGCCGGCGGTGAATACCGCACCTATGGCTTCAGCACCTGGGGCGTGGCGCGCGCCGCCACCAACACCACCGGGGCCGACCGCATCACCGGCGTGGACGCCCTGGGCAAGATCGTCAGCATCGACGGCAAGATCGGCGTCCCCGCCGGTTCGAGCATGAACTTCATCGTGCCCGATATCTGGAAGATCAACGACTTCCTCAGCACCTATGACGATCCGCTGGTCTCGAACCGTAGCGAGCGCGAAGTCGATGAAACGGACAAGGGCCTCTTCGTCCAGGCCGACTTCAACACCGACGTCGCCAACATGGTGGTGCGCGGCAACGTGGGCGTCCGTTACGCCCAGACCGAAGTTGAATCCAAGGGCTGGCAGACGATCACGGGCGCGGGCGGACCGACCTACGCCTATGTCACGGCCAATAACGACTACGACGACGTCCTGCCGTCGTTCAACCTGGCTATCGAGCCGCGCGACGACCTGGTCGTCCGCCTGGGCGCCGCCAAGGTCATGTCGCGCCCGACCCTGGGCGACCTGACGCCGGGCGGCGGCGTGTCGCCGACCACGCGCACCGTCTCCTACGGCAACCCGCTGCTGGATCCGTTCCGAGCCACCAACTACGACCTGTCGGTGGAGTGGTACTTCCAGAACGAAGGCCTGCTGGCCGCCGCCGTCTTCTACAAGGACATCGACAGCTTCATCACCTCGGTGACCGAGTCGATCGTCTGGAGCGACCTGGGTCTGCCTGACGACCTGCTGCAAGGCGCCGCGCGTCCGACCGACGTCTTCCAGGTCACGCGCAAGCTCAACGGCGAGGGCGGTTCGCTGCACGGTCTGGAAATCCAGTACCAGCAGCCCTTCACCTTCCTGCCCGGCCTGTGGTCGAACTTCGGCTTCATCGGCAACTTCACCTATGTCGACTCCGAGGTCGATTACGGCGCCGCCGGCAAGAACCGTCTGACGGGTCAGTCGAAGAACACCTACAACACGACGCTGTACTATGAGGACGGCCCCTTCCAGGCCCGCGTCTCGGCGGCCTATCGCAGCGGCTACCTGATGTCCTTCCCGGGCGGCAACGGCAACTCGGAAGAGGGCATGAACGCGACGACCTACATCGACGCCTCCATGTCCTACGCCTTCAACGACAACCTGACGGTGTCGCTGGAAGGCATCAACCTGACCGACGAATACAATGATCGCTACGTCGATGTGGCGGACCGCGTGTCCGACTACCGCCACACCGGCCGTGAGGTCGCTATCGGATTGCGCTGGAAATACTGATCTTCCTCCCTGAGCCTTTCAGCGCATCACTTGGCCCGGAGCGTTCTCGCTCCGGGCCTTTTTTTGCCTGCCGCCACGCAGCAAAAAGCCCCGACGCCTGGGGCGCCGGGGCTCTGAGTTCCGAAGCGGCTGGGGCCCCTAGAGGCCGACCACGCCGCGTGACGCCGTCACCTTGGGGCCCGTCCCGTCCAGGGTGTCGATCTTGCAGTCGCTGAAGCGCCAGTTGTCGGCGTTGGCGATGGTCCCCGCCTCGCGCACGTCCCAGTCCAGCCGGTCGAAGGTGAAGTCGCGCAGCGGCGCCTCTTCATAGGCCGCGGCCTCGAAGCCGATCTTGCCGCCGACCGCCTTGATGTCCGACAGGCGCACGTCTCGGATGCGGGGGATGCCCTGCTCGCGCGGCACCGGCGTCGCCAGCGCCCGCCAGTAGTCGGGAATGTCCGTGATCCCCGCCGGGATCTGGGCGTAGGAATAGTTCGGGTACCAGTTCAGATTGACCCGGAACAGGGTCGCCACATCCTGCAGATGGATGTTCTTCAGGGCGATGTTGTTGATCACCCCGCCGCGCGTGTGGCCCGACTTGAAGAAGATGCCCAGCGGCACCGGGTATTCGATCCGCAGGCCCGACACCTCGATGTCCTCGAACCCGCCCGAGGTCTCGCTGCCGAAGGTCATGCCGGCCAGGGCGTCGCGCACGATGCAGTCGCGCACCTTCACCTGACGGCAGGGCCGCGCCACCCGCAGACCGTCCCAGTCGCGCCCGGCCTTGATGCAGATGGCGTCGTCGTTGACCGACAGGTCGCAGCGCTCGACCAGAACCCGCTCCGACGAGTCGATGTCGATGCCGTCCGTCGAGGGGCCGCGTCCGCCCAGATTGTTGCGGATGATCAGGTCCGACACCTTCACGTCGCGCGAATAACAGACATGCACGGTCCAGAAGCCCGACCGCGCCAGGTTCAGGCCCGACACCTCGACCGCCTCGGCGTCATAGACGTGGATCAGACGAGGGCGGCGGCAGTCATAGTCCGCAGCCCAGCGCAGCCCCTTGGGGTCATAGTCGCGGCGCATGGCCCAGTAGGCGTCCCAGAAGACCTTGCCGTCGCCGTCCACCAGACCCTCGCCGGTGATCCTGGCGTTCTTCTGCTGGTAGATGTTCAGCAGCCCAGCAGGCCACTCCATCTCGATCCCGGCCACGCGGGTGCGGACCATGGGATAGGCGGCGATGTCGCGCAGCCCCTTCACCGTGGCGCCGCGTCCGATCAGCAGGGTCACGTTCGACTTCACGAACAACGAGCCGGACAGATAAACGCCGGGCTTCAGCACCACCGTCCCGCCGCCCGCGCCCGCCGCCGCGTCGATGGCGGCCTGGATCGGACGGGTGTTGATCGTCTCGCCGTCGCCGACCGCGCCGAAGTCGGCGGCGTCGAAGGTGCGGCCCGTCGATTGTGCGAAGGCGGGCGGGGCTGCGGTGGCGATGGCCCCGGTCAGGCCGAGTTGCAGCAGGGAGCGGCGATGCATGGGCGTTCCTCAATATGCTGGCCGCCTTGGGCGACGGCGTCTTGTCGCGCGGTGTCATTCCGACTTGCGCTGCTCATCCACCATTTTATGGTACGCATAAGCAAATAGTGAAACCCCAAACCCATCGGGGTTCTTACCGGAGAGAACGCCTGTGACGCTACGCCGCGCCGTGCCGACGATTGCCGCCTTCCTGCTGGCCAGCACCGTCCTGACCTCTCCCGCTCTGGCGCAGTCCGCCGCCGGCCAGCCCTGGGCGCCGCAGTCGAACCCCGGCGTCGAGGCCGAATGGCTGACCGCCAAGCCGCGCCCCGACTTGAACTTCCGCGCCGACGCCCGCCCCTCGCGCGAACAGACCATGGCGGCGGTCGAATATGTCGCCTCGTCGCAGATCAAGGACATGGCGTCGCGTCCGCTCGCCCTGTCGACCGGCAGCAACCTGACGCAGATGTCGTCCAACTGGGTTGCCGCCACCTTCTACATCGGCGCCGCGCGCCTGGCCCGCGTCTCGGACGATCCCGAGACCCTGCGCTTTCTGACGGCGGTGGCCGAGCACTACAACTACAGCCTGCGCGGCGCCCGTTCCGGCCCGACCATGCTGAACGCCGACGACCAGACCATAGGCGACCTTTACCTCGAGCTCTATTCGCGCCGGGGCCAGGACGGGGTGCTGATGCCCCTGCGTCAGCGCCTGGACTATATGGTCCCGCACCTGAACCGCACGACCGAGACCGAGGCCTCGATCTGGTGGTGGGCCGACGCCCTCTACATGGCGCCCCCGGTGCTGGCGCGCATGTCGGCGGTGACCGGCGATCCCAAATACATCCGCGGCATGGACAAGGAGTTCCGGCGCACCATCGACCGCCTGTGGGTGCCCGAGCAGCGCCTCTTCCTGCGCGACCAGCGCTTCGAGGGCCGCACGGAAGCCAACGGCCAGCCCATCTACTGGAGCCGCGCCAACGGCTGGGTCATGGGCGGCCTGGCCCGCACGCTGGAAGCCATGCCCGCCGACTTCGAGGGCCGTCAGGACTACGTCGACATCTTCCAGGCCATGGCCGGGCGCATCCGCGAACTGCAGCAGGACGACGGCCTGTGGCGCGCCAGCCTGCTGGCGCCTGAGCTTTACCCGCAGGCCGAGACCTCGGGTTCGGTCTTCTACGTCTACGCCATGGCCTGGGGCGTCAACCACGGGCTGCTGGACCGGGCCACCTATGAGCCCGCCGTGCTCAAGGGCTGGGCCGCGCTGAACCGCCACGTCCTGCCCAGCGGCCTGATCGGCGCGACGCAGAAGACCGGCGACATGCCCGTGGCGACCGATCCGAACGAAGTCGGCCTCTACACCACCGGCACCTATCTGCTGGCGGGCCTCGAAGTCGCCGATCTGAACGGGCCTCAAAAGAGCCTGCCCCTGGCCGAGCCCGCACGCGACACGCCGCAGGTGATCGCCGCCACCACGCCGACGCCCCCCGCTCCCGTCACCGTCGTCGGCGAGGCCGAGATCAAGCGTCGCGCCGAGGAGATGCACGCCACCCGCGCCCTCTCCTATGACCCCGCCGCTCTGGGGCGTCCCGCCGAGGTCGAGCGCTTGACGCCGCCGCCCGCCGACCAGCAGCAACCGCGCGCCGTGGTCCGCTTCGCGCCAGACCGTCTGGACGACCTGCTGTGGGAGAACGACCGCGTCGCCCACCGCATCTACGGCCCGGCGCTGGAGGCGCGCGAGGCGCCGTCGGGGTCAGGTATCGACGTCTGGGCCAAGCGCGTCCGCTACCCCTACATGGACCGCCAGCTGCGCTTCCCCAACTACCACGTCGATCGCGGCGAGGGTCTGGACTACTACGACGTCGGTCGTGGTCGCGGCTCGGGCGGTCTGGGCGTCTGGTTCGAGAACAAGCTGTGGACCAGCCGCAACTTCTCGACCTATCGCATCGAGGAGACCGGCGGCGACGAGGCCCGCTTCAGCGTCGACTACCGCCCCTGGCCCGTCGATGTGGCCCGCAAGGTCTGGGAGACGCGCGACTTCAGCCTGCCGCTGGGCTCCAACTTCACCCGCATGACCTCGACGCTTAACTCGGACACGTCAGAGCCCCTGATCGTCGGCATCGGCATCTCCAAGCGCCGCAACGCGGCCGGGGCGGGCGCGGTCACCCGCGACGCCGCCAACGGCCGCCTGATGTTCTGGGAGCCCGCCAATCCCGAGCACGGCTCCATCGGCATCGCCATCGCCGTCGATCCCGCCCTGGTCGAAGGCTTCGCTGAGGACGCCGACAACTATCTGATCCTGGTCCGCGTCACCCCTGGCCGGCCCTTCACCTACTACATGGGCTCCGCCTGGGACGGCGGCCTGGACTTCAAGACGCGGGAAAGCTGGGAGACCTTCGCGGCGGGCCAGACCTTCCGGTTCTGACGCTCACACGGGCGGCGCGGCGTTGAGCGCGTCGCGAACGGTCGTAAGACGGTTACGGCTGATGGGCAGGGATGCGCCCTCGTCCATCAGCAAGCGCCCTTGCCCGCCTTCACGCTCAAAACCACGGACGTGGGCCAGGTTGGCGATCACCGAGCGGTGGACCCGCAGGAAGCTGGCGGGTAGTTCCGCTTCAAGTCGATCGAGACGGGCGGCGTGCAGCATTCTGCGTCCGTTCGTCAGGCGCAGTTCCACATAGTCGTCGGCGCCGACCACGGCCAGGATGTCGCCTAGCGGCACCCGCTCGACCCCGCGCGACGAGGCCACCGTCAGACAGTCCGGACGCGCGGCGGCGCGGATCAGCGCCACCTCCCGTTCCTGATCGGCGCGCCCCAGCCGAACGACATCGGCCATCAGAAGGGGAAGCAGAAGGCCCGCGGCGAACAGGAAATAGGACAGGTCGACCAGCAAGCTTGGGAACAGCATGCCCACCGCGATGAAGACGGCGAGATAGGCCAGCATCGGCCGCGCGCCGGGCAGTCGGCGGCGCACGGCGACGCCGGCGACGACGGCGGAAAGCGCCAGGCCGATCATCAGAGCCAACGTCGTCTTCAGGTCGAAACCGGGGGCGAGGCCAGTCGCGGCCACGGCCGCCGCCGCCAGAAGCACCAACCGACCGCGCGCCTGCGGCCAGAACCGCGATACGGCATAGGAAACCAGCAGGATCGCGAACGCGGCGCTCAGCCCCCAGATGCCGACCAGCCGCAGACCGTGGACGGGATAGGCATAGGGAACCAGCGCCCGCAGGCTTTCCAGAATCGCCTGCAGGCCCGCCACCCCGGCCAGGGCCGCCAGCGCCAGGCTCGAACCCGTGCGGCGCAGGCTGTAGATGACCGCAAAGCCGAAGGCGGCGGCGAACAGGGCGCCGGCGGCGATAAAGGCGATCGCCACCGGGATCGTGCGCGACGGCCAAGGATAGGCGGCGACCATGATCCCTCCGACCGGATTGTCCAGACGCACCACCCCGTGAAACGACGACATGTGGACCACGACCAGGTTGTCGGCCGGACGCCACATCCGTTCGGGGATAGGGAAGGATGCTTCATAACGACCAGGCGCTTCCGCCGCTGGCGAGCCGCCCGGTCGTCCGTTCGCGCCCAGCTTCTGCCCATTGAGCCAGACTTCCGAGGAGGCCGCGCCGACGACATAGAGGGCGGCGGGTTCGTCGCCGCTCGGGCGCTGCACGACGGCGCGCAGCCACAACTCGCGCCCTTGCGGATCAACGACGCCTTCGACCGGGCGACAGTCGTGCAGAACGGGCGCCGCCGCGCCCGGTTCGCCCCGACACGCCTGCCAGTCATAGCCCTGATCCTGCGCTCGCGACGCCGTCGGCAGCGAGGTCCAGAGAATCGCGATGAGAAGAATCCGCCACATGGCGCGGACCCTATCGCCATTCGCCGCAAAGCGCTGCCGTTCACCGACGCAGGCCGACCGTTGGCCGAAGCACGCCCCACAGCGCCGAAAAGCCTGCTTCAACCGGGGTCATGAAACACACATCGCTGAACCGCCGCTCCATCCTCGCCGCCGCCGGCCTCTCGCTTCCCGGTCTGGCGCTCTTGTCGAAGACCGCCTGGGCCCAGGACGCCCAGCCCGAAGCCGGACCCTTCCGCTTCAAGGCCGGCAACGGCGAGGAAGTCGACGCCGAACGCGGCTACTTCGACGTGCCCGAGGATCGCCGCGTTCCGGGTTCGCGCCGCATCCACATCGGCTATGTGCGCTTCGCCTCGACCGCGAAGAACCCGGGACCGCCCATCATCTATCTGGCCGGCGGACCGGGCGGTTCGGGCCCGCGCACGGCCATGGGGCCGCGCTTCCCGATCTTCATGGCGCTGAGAGAAGTGGCCGACGTTATCGCCCTCGATCAGCGCGGGGTCGGGATGTCGAACCAGATTCCTGAACGGCAAACCAGCACGCCCTATCCCGCCATGACCCACGCCGCCGTGAGCGCCTGGTACCGCGAGGAAACGCAGAAGGCCTGGGTGGACTGGAAACGCGCCGGCGTGGCCATCGCCGGGTACAATACCGAACAGAACGCCGACGACATCGAGGACCTGCGCCGCCATCTGGGCGTTGACAAGGGCAACCTGTGGGGCATCAGCTACGGCACCCACCTGGCCCTCTCGGTGCTGAAGCGCCACCCGAACTCGATCGGTCGCGTCGCCCTGGCCAGCCTTGAAGGTCAGGATCAGACCGTCAAGCGCCCGGCCCACATCGATATGTTCCTGGACCGCGTGGATCGCCTGATGGGACAGGACCCCGCCGTTCGCGCGGCGATCCCGAACATGCCGGCCCTGATGCGCCGCGTGCATGAGCGGCTCGAAGCCAATCCGGCGACTGTGACCTTCGCCGGTGAAAACGGCCCCATCGACGTGCAGGTGGGCGGTTTCGGGGTCCAGCTTCTGGCCTCCGCCCTGGTCGCCAACCCGCCGCAGCTCTCCATGCTGCCCGGCATCTATCTGAAGCTCGACGCAGGGGATACCGACAGCCTGGCGTCGATCATCCCGCCGCCCCACCGCTACTTCGGCGTCTCCGGCATGTCGACGACGATGGATATGGCCTCGGGCGTCTCGCCCGAACGTCTGGCGCTCATCACCCGGGAGGCGAAGACGGCGGTTCTGGGCGACGCCTTCAACCTGCCCATGCCGCATCTGGTGGCCGCCATCCCCGGCGTCGATCTGGGCGAGGACTTCCGCCAGCCCATCCGCATCGAGACCCCGGCGCTTCTGGTCGCCGGCTCGCTGGACGGCCGCACCCCACTGGAGGAACAGGCCGAGGTCGTCGCCCAGTTCCAGAACAAGACCCAGGTTCTGGTCGAGAACGCCGGCCACAACGTCTTCGAGGCTCACCCCGAGGTGCAGCCCCTGCTGGTGAAGTTCTTCAGCGAACAGCCGGTGAGCGACACCAAACTGGTCCTGCCGCCGCCGACCTTCCCGGTTGCATAGGACGCGATGACAGACCGGCATACCCGGACGGGAATGCCGGTCTGCCCATGCGCCCGATGACCTCGACGCGGATCGGCTCATCCTGGATGCGGCGACCCGAACGGGTCGCCTGAACGATGACGTCCTCGACCTCGGTCGCTTCATCCTGATGGTCGTCGTCGTGGTGACCGGCCTCCTGCGCGAGCGCCGGAGACGCGGCGACCGAAATCAGGGCGGCGACCGACGCCAACAGGACCTGTCGAGCACGAGACGAGACGACGGATGAAGACACACGAGCGCCGAAGCAGACAGGAAGCGGGACCCTTGCCCCTAGCCGAGGCGGCCTCATGCATCCTGTAGCGGCTACAGGGTCAAGCGTTTCGCCACGATCAACCCGCCAGCCGGTAACCCACGCCAGGCTCCGTCAGGATCAGACGCGGCTGGGCCGGGTCGGCCTCCAGCTTCTGGCGCAACTGGCCGATGACCACGCGCAGATACTGGGTGTCGTCGGCGTGGGCCTTGCCCCATACGGCGGTCAGCAGGTCGCGGTGGCCGACGACCTTGCCGGCGTTGCGCGCCAGATGGGCCAGGACGTCGTATTCCTTGGGCGTGACGCGCACGCCCTCGCCCGCGCGGGTGATCAGGCGGCGCTCCATGTCGATGACCACATCCCCCGCCGTCAGCGGGCCGGTCGCCTCGACGCGCGGGGCGGCCTGACGCAGATTGGCCCGGACGCGGGCCAGCAGTTCACCGACGCCGAAGGGCTTTTCGACATAGTCGTCAGCGCCCAGGTCAAGCGCCGCGATCTTCTCGGCCTCCTTGTCGCGCGCCGACAGGATGATGATGGGACCGGCGTAGAACTCACGCGCGCGGGCCAGCACGTCCTTGCCGTCCATGTCGGGCAGGCCGAGGTCCAGCACCACGGCGTCCGGGCTCCACAGGGCGATGCCGCGCAGACCCTCCTGCCCGCTGTCGGCGCGGCGCGGCTCATAGCCGGCGGCGTCCAGCGCCGGGGACAGGAAGCGGTGGATCTGGGGCTCGTCGTCGATGACGAGAATCTGGGGACGGACGGCGGCCATGCAGCGGACCCTAAAGCAGGCTGGGATGGGTGACGACGGCCTTGGGCAGGCTGATCAGGATGCGGGTGCCTTTTCCGTCCTGAATCGGGCTGGCGGCGGCGATGCGGCCGTTCATGGCCTCGACGAAGCCCTTGGCGATGGCCAGGCCCAGCCCGGCCCCCTTGGTGCGATCCGAGGGCTCCTCCATGCGGCGGAACTTGTCGAAAACCCGTTCCAGCTCGGCGGTCGGGATGCCCTTGCCCTCGTCCTCGATGGAGATGACCACCGAACCCCGGTCCTCATAGGCGGCCAGTTCGACGGTCGAGCCGTCGGGGCTGTAGGCCATAGCGTTTTCCAGGATGTTGACCAGGGCCTGTTCCAGCAGGCCCTGATCGACCATGACCAGACTGAGCTGGGCCGGGAAGTCGCGCGTCATCCTGCGCTGGCCGAGACGCCGCGCCACGCGCTTGCCCGCTGCGTTCAGGACGTCGCGCACATCGACCCAGTCTGCGCGGATGTTCAGCCCGCCGCCCTCCAGCCGGGTCATGTCCAAGAGGTCGCCGACATAGCGGCTGAGCCGCTCGGCCTCCTCGCGGATCGACAGCAGCAGGTCGGCGCGGACCTCGGGCTTCAGCTTGTCGCCGAGATCAATCAGGGTGGTCGAGGCCCCCAGGACCGTGGACAGGGGCGTACGCAGATCATGGCTGACCGAGTTCATCAGCGCGCCCCGGAACCGATCCGTGCGGCGCAGGGTCTCGGTCTCGACCGCCTGCCCGGCCAGATCGGCGCGCTCGACCGCCACCGCGCCCTGATCCAGCAGGGCCAGGGCCAGTTTTTCCTCGTCCGAGCCGGGCGACAGGGCGGCGGCCTCGATCCCGGCCACGCCCGCGCGGTCGCGCACGCCTTGCAGGGGGCGGAAGGTCCAGCGCGCCTGCGGCAGGGTGCCGGTGCCGTGTCCGGCGGGCTCGCCCTTCTCCCAGGCCCAGCGGGCGGCGGCCATAGCCTCGGCGCCCAGTTCCGGCTTGCCCGGCGCCCCGGCGATCAGGGTCAGCTCGTCCTCGACCGGCAGCAGGACCACGGCCCCCGCGCCCGCCGCCGCCGCTGTCTGTTCGGCCAGGATGCGGGCGGCCGCCGCTCGGTCGCCCACGCCGGTCAGGCGCTGGCTGGCGGCCAGCAGGGCCGAGACCGCCGAGGCGCGCCGCTGCGCCGCCCGCGCCTGCTCGCGCACCCGGCCGGCCAGGAAGCCCGTGGTCAGGGCCACGGCCCAGAAGACGATCAGGGTCAGGAAATCGGTCGGCGAACCGATGGCGAAACTATATTTCGGCTGAAGGAACAGGAAGTTGTAGGTCAGGAAGGCGACCGTCGCCGCCGCCAGGGCCGGGCGCAGGCCGTACAGCACCCCCGCCGCCAGCACCGCCGACAGATAGATGACGCCCAGATCGACCCGCTCAAACGTCCGATCCAGCAGCAGGGCCAGGCCGGTGGCGGCGATCACGAAGGCCGCGCCCACGGCATAGCCGCGCCAGCCGCCGGGCAGGGACACGCGCGGCTCGCGCAGCGTCTTCTCCTCCAGATCAGCCCCGTCGGTGATGACGTGGACCGCCACGCCGCGCGCCTGACGCAGCAGTTCCGCCGCCAGCGAACGGCCCAGCCATTCCGACAGACGGCTGTCACGACCCTTGGCCAGAACGATCTGGGTGACGTTGTTCTGATGGGCGTGATCCATGACGGCGCGCACCACGTCGTCGCCGGACAGGACCACGGTGCGCCCGCCGAGCTGTTCCGCCAGCTTCAGCGCGTCCGACAGCTTGCCCGCCGAGCCGACGCCGTGCCGCGCGCCCGAGGGGCGGTCGACGTGGGCCACCGTCCAGGGCGCGTCCATCATCATGTCCGACAGCCGCCGCCCGGCGCGGACCAGAGGCCCGGCCATGGCGTCCCCCGCGACCAGGACCAGAATCCTTTCGCCCGCCGCCCACGGCCCGGGCACCCCCTGCTCGCGCAGGCGGGCGATCAGCTGGTCGTCCACCGTCTGGGCCGCGCGGCGCAGGGCCAGCTCGCGCAGAGCCGTCAGATTCTCGACCTTGAAGAAGTTGTCCGAGGCCAGCCGCGCCGTCTCGGGCACATAGACCTTGCCCTCGGCCAGACGCTTGCGCAGCTCCTCGGGGGTGATGTCCACCACCTCGATGTCGTCGGCGCGGGTCAGGACGCTGTCCGGCACGCTCTCGCGCTGGCGCACGCCGGTGATGCGCAGCACCACGTCCGACAGACTTTCCAGATGCTGGACGTTCAGCGTGGTCCAGACGTCGATCCCGGCGTCGAGGATCTCCTCCACGTCCTGCCACCGCTTGGGGTGGCGCGATCCGGGGGCGTTGGAGTGGGCGTATTCGTCGACCAGAAGCAGGCCGGGGCGGCGCGCCACGGCGCCGTCGAGGTCGAACTCCAGCAGGGTCCGGTCGCGGTAGGCGATGGGGTTGCGGGCCATGACCTCCAGCCCGCGCAGCAGGCTCATGGTCTCCTTGCGGCCGTGGGTCTCGACCACGCCGACGACCACGTCGTCGCCCTCGGCCTTGCGCCGACGCGCGGCGCGCAGCATCTCATAGGTCTTGCCGACGCCGGGCGACATGCCCAGAAAAACCTTCAGCCGCCCACGCTTGCGCGGGGCGGCCGGGGCCTTGATCGTCGGGAGGATGGGCGGCGCCATCAGCCCTCTGCGGGACGCGGGAAGCGGGCGTCGAGCGCCATATTGGTCAGCAGCACATTGACGCGCGGCTGGCCCAGAACGCCGAACGTACGGCCCTCCTCATGCTCTCGGATCACCTCGCGCACCTGCGCCTCCCCTACCCCGCGCGCGCTGGCGATGCGGGCGACCTGAAGCTCAGCGTAGGCCGGAGAGATATGCGGGTCGAGGCCCGAGGCCGAGGTTGTCACGGCGTCGGCGGGAATGACCGCCGCCGCCGTTTCGGCCCGCAGCGCATCGGCGTCCGTCTTGACCCGGGCGATCAGGTCCGGGTTCAGCGGGCCGAGGTTGGAGCCGGACGAGGCCGCGGCGTCATAGCCGTCGCCCGCCGCCGAGGGTCGGGGATGCAGATAGCCGGGCTGGTCGAAGCTCTGGCCGACCAGGGCCGAGCCGACCACCAGACCCGCCTTGTCGCGGACCAGGCTGCCGTCAGCCTGGTCGTGGAAGACGGTCTGCGCCACGCCCGTCACCGCGAACGGATAGGCGACGCCCAGAACGCCGGTGAACAGGGCGATCATCACGACCGCCGGACGGATGTGGTTCAGCATCAGAAGGTCGCCTTCACGCTGGCTGCGACGCGACCGTCATAGGCCGAGCCGAAGCCGTGTTCGTCGGTGTCGAAATAGCGGACGTCCAGCGCCAGATGGTCGGTCATCTGATACACCGCGCCCAGGTTCCAGGTGGTGTAGTCGAAGTCGGACGACACCCACTGACGGCCCACCGCCGCCGAGAGCGTCCACTTGTCGGCCGGGCTGATCGCGCCGTTGATCTCGGCATAGGTCGCCTCGTCCTCGGCCGCGCCGAAGAAGTCGGGCGACCAGTAGATCGCAGCCCCCAGGGTGGCCGGGCCGACGGCGCGCGAGGTCGCGGCCTTCAGCTCGACATAGTCATAGTCGGCCCCGTCCGGCTGGCCGGCGTAGAAGTAGCTGACCAGGCCGAAGTCCCAGTTGAAGCCGGCGAACTCGGGCCGGACCCCGGCGTAGAGGTCGATCTCGGCGTCGGTGTCGGCGTCCCCAGCGAAGGAGACGTTGCCGGCCCAGGCCCCGGCGTAGAAGGCTCCTTGCGTCACATCGACCCCGGCCGAAATCGCCGGATCGCCTTCGGTCTGGCTGACGCCCCGGAAGACGTAGTCAGAGGCTGCGGCGGCGTTGAAGACGACGTCGGGGCCGGTGTTTTCCTCGGCCCTGGCCGGGCTGCTGCATAGGCCAAGCGCGATGATGGCGACCAGACAGGCCCCGCCGAACAGGGCGTCGTTCGCGCCCGAAGCTTTGGTGGTGTTGCGTTTACGCATGGTGGTTTCCTTGCGCCTCAGGCCAGGCCGAGGGCGGAGATGACGATGTCGATGAGCTTGATGCCGACGAAGGGGGCGATCAGACCGCCCAGGCCGTAGATCAGCAGGTTGCGGCCCAGCAGCTTGCCCGCCCCGACAGCGCGGTACTTCACCCCGCGCAGCGCCAGCGGGATCAGGGCGATGATGACCAGGGCGTTGAAGATGACCGCCGACAGGATGGCGCTCTCCGGGCTGGACAGCTGCATCACGTTCAGCGCCGCCAGCGACGGCAGGCCGACCACGAACATCGCCGGGATGATGGCGAAATACTTGGCCACGTCGTTGGCGATGGAGAAGGTGGTCAGGGCGCCGCGCGTGATCAGCAGTTGCTTGCCGACCTCGACGATCTCGATGACCTTGGTCGGGTCGCTGTCGAGATCGACCATGTTGCCGGCCTCGCGGGCGGCCTGGGCGCCGGTCTGCATGGCCACGCCGACGTCGGCCTGTGCGAGGGCCGGCGCGTCGTTGGCCCCGTCGCCGCACATGGCGACCAGACGGCCCTTGGCCTGTTCCGCCTTGATCAGGCGCATCTTGTCCTCGGGCGTGGCCTCGGCCAGGAAGTCGTCGACCCCGGCCTCCGACGCGATGGCGGCCGCCGTCACCGGGTTGTCCCCGGTGATCATGACGGTGCGCAGACCCATGCGGCGCAGGTCCGCAAAGCGGGCCTTGACCCCCGGCTTGACCACGTCCTTCAGGTGGATGACGCCGACCAGGGCGTCGTTCTCGACCACCGCCAGAGGCGTGCCGCCCGAGCGGGCGATGCGGTCCACGGCGGCGCGGAACTCGGCGGGCGTGGCGCTTTCGGCAATGCCCAGCGACTTCAGCACGGCGTCCACCGCCCCCTTGCGCCACGACTGGCCGTCGGCTTCGAGGCCCGACTGACGGGTCACGGCGCTGAACGGAATGGTCCTGGCGCCGAAAGGCAGGTCGCCCGTCACGCCGGCGTTGCGGCCCAGTTCGACGATGGAGCGGCCTTCCGGCGTCTCATCGGCCAGCGAGGCCATGACCGCCGCTCGCATCGCCGCCTCGGGACGCACACCCGGAACCGTGATGACCTCGACAGCCATGCGGTTGCCGAAGGTGATGGTGCCGGTCTTGTCGAGCAGCAGGGTGTCGACGTCGCCTGCCGCCTCCACCGCACGGCCCGAGGTGGCCAGCACGTTCACCTTCAGCAGCCGGTCCATGCCGGCGATGCCGACGGCGGACAGCAGTCCCCCGATCGTCGTCGGGATCAGGGTGATGAAGAGCGCGCCCAGGACGATGGGGTCCAGCTTGATCCCCGAATAGGCGCCCAGGCCCAGCAGGCTTGCCACCGCAATCAGGAAGACCAGGGTCAGGCCGGCCAACAGCACCGACAGGGCCAGTTCGTTCGGCGTCTTCCTGCGGTCCGCGCCCTCGACCATGGCGATCATGCGGTCGAGGAAGGTGGCGCCGGGGGCCGAGGTGATGCGCACCTTGATCCAGTCCGAGACGACCGTGGTGCCGCCGGTGACGGCCGAGCGGTCGCCGCCGCTTTCGCGGATGACGGGGGCGCTTTCGCCGGTGATGGCGGCCTCGTTGACCGAGGCGACGCCTTCGATGATCTCGCCGTCCGAGGGGATGACGTCGCCTGCCTCGACCAGGACGATGGAGCCGATCTCCAACTCCCCCGCCGGGGTCGGAACCACGGTGCCCGTCTTGGGATCGACGATCAGCTTGGCCTTGGTGGTGACGCGGGTGGCGCGCAGGCTGTCGGCCGCCGCCTTGCCGCGCCCTTCGGCGATGCTTTCGGCGACATTGGCGAACAGGACCGTGGCCCACAGCCATAGGGCCAGCTGGATGGCGAAGCCCGCCGCCTGGCCGCTGACCACCGCCACGACCCCCGAAGCGGTCGCCAGCAGGGCGACGATCCAGGTGGCGAAGATCACCGGGTTCTTGAGCAGTTTGGTCGGGTTCAGCTTGGCGACGGCGTCGCCGAGCGCCCGCCGAGCATGGCCCCAGTCAGTCCGTCCGCGACGGGCGAAGACCGGGTGCTCGATGGATCGAGCGTGACTTGAGTCATGGGATTATCCGATCAGAACCGGGCCACGACCTGGAGCATGTCGAAATGCTCCACGATCGGACCCAGGGAGAGGGCGGGGAAGAACTGCAGGCCGCCGAGGATCAGGATCACCCCGATCAGCAGGCCGATGAACAGCGGGCCGTGCGTGGGCAAAGTCCCGGTCGAGGGCGCCAGCCTGGGCTTGGCGACCAGGGCGCCGGCGACGGCCAGAACCGCGACGGCGGGAACAAACCGGCCCAGCAGCATGGCCAGGCCCAGGGTGGTGTTCCACCAGGGGGCGTTGGCGGTCAGACCGGCGAAGGCCGAGCCGTTGTTGCCGGTCGCCGAGGTATAGGCGTAGAGGACCTCGGACAGGCCGTGCGGCCCCTTGTTCAGCAGTCCAGCCAGGGCTTCGGGCAGGACGGCGGCGACCGCCGAGAAGCCCAGCACCGACAGGGGCACGACGAGGACCGCCAGCATGGCGAACTGGATCTCGCGCGCCTCGATCTTCTTGCCCAGATACTCAGGCGTGCGACCGACCATCAGGCCCGCGACAAAGACCGACAGCATGGCCATCAGCACCATGACCGCGACGCCGGAGCCGATCCCGCCGGGCAGGATCTCGCCCAGTTGCATCAGGAACATGGTCACCGCCCCGCCCAGCGGCATGTAGCTGGCGTGCATGGAGTTGACCGAGCCGTTCGAGGCGCCCGTCGTCTGGGCCGCCCAGGCGACCGAGGACGGCACGCCGAAGCGGACTTCCTTGCCCTCCATATTGCCGACCGAAGTGTCGACGCTGGCGGCGATGGCGGCCGGCGCCGGCTGGCTTTCGATGACGTAGAGCGCCGAAGCCGCAGCCCCCAGCAGGATGACCGCCGCCACCACCAGGGCGCGCACGTCCTTCCTGGCCAGAACGCTGCGGCCAAAGGCGAAGAAGGCCGCCCAGCCCATGACGTTGATGCAGATCGCCGTGATCAGGGTGGTCAGCGGCGTCGGGTTTTCCAGCGGGTGGGCCGAGTTGACGTTGAACACGCCGCCGCCGTTGATGCCCAGTTGCTTGATGGCCAACTGGCTGGCGGTCGGGAACAGGCTGATCGTCTGTTGGCCGCCTTCCAGCGTCGTCGCCTGGGCCGAGGCCGCCAGCGACTGCACCACGCCCAGCCCGGCCAGAACCACGGCCACGATGAAGGCGATGGGCAGCAGGACATAGAGGCTGGTGCGCGTCAGGTCGGCCCAGAAGTTGCCGACGCCCTCGCCGCGATTGGCGATAAAGGCGCGAGCCAGAGCCGCCGCGATGGTCGCGCCGGTCGCCGCCGAGACGAAGTTCTGCACCGTCAGGCCGACCATCTGGGTGAAGGTCGAGACAGTGGTTTCGCCGCCATAGCTCTGCCAGTTGGTGTTGGTGACGAAGCTGACGGCGGTGTTGAAGGCCAGATGCGGGCTGAGGCCGTCAAACCCCTGCGGGTTCATCGGCAGGACGCCTTGCAGACGCAGCATGGCGTAGAGCAACAGGAAGCCCGCCAGATTAAAGGCCAGCAGGGCGCCGGCGTAACCCAGCCAGCCCTGGCTGCGGCTCGGATCGACCCCGGCGGCGCGATAGAACAGGCCCTCGACCGGCTTCAGCACCGGGTCCAGCCAGGTGCGCTCCCCGTTCCAGACGCGCGACATATAGACCCCGATCGGCCAGCCGAGCACGACGGCCAGACCGAGGGTCAGGGCGATCTCCGCCCATCCTTGAATGTTCATGAGAAGGCGGCTCCGCTCAGAACCGCTCGGGGCGCAGCAGGGCCGCGACCATGTAGCCGGCGATGACGAGGGCGCCGCCGCCCCACAGGAGGTTCAGCCACATCGTCACAACCTCTTCAACGCAACAGCGAGGGCGGCGAAAACCAGAAAGGCCCCGCCGCCGATCGCCAGAAAGATCACATCGGCCATGCCGAAGCCTCCAGCTCAGTTAGAGCCGGAAAAGACGCCCTAGGGGCCTAAGGGGGCCATGCGGAACTCGGCGCTCCGCATAAGGCGCGCGTAAAGACCTTATGCGTTCGGCGCGCGGCGACGGGTCACCCGGCAGGCAAGCTCCCCAAATCGGGGAAAGCTATCGAAAAATATGAAGCAACTTCAACGACGCGTCGCACAGCTAGAAGCAGTGGCGACCCCGGAGGGACTCCAACCCCCGACCTCGGCTTTAGGAAAGCCTTGCTCTATGCAGCTGAGCTACGGGGCCGTTGCCGTCGTCCCTAGCGGCTCAAGGCGATCAGGGAAAGACGCCGCGCCCGACTTATCCACCCGGCAAGAAAGTCCTAGCGATTAATCCGCGTTAAGCTACAATATCTTGTAGGGAACAAATCCCGAATCGGGCCGTGTCGCTGATTCGGTCATGATTCGTTTCGCGCCCGTTCCAGGCGCTGGAAAGCTTCTGTTCATTCTTGCCCTCGATCTGCGGTTTCGCTTGAGAAACCCAGGACGCTTCTCCACCTTGAACGCGACATGAGTGATCGTTCCGCAGGTCTGGCCCCATCGCGCGTTACGGCGATCCTGGGCCCCACCAACACCGGCAAGACCCACCTGGCGGTCGAGCGGATGCTGGGTCACGCCTCGGGCATGATCGGCCTGCCGCTGCGCCTGCTGGCGCGCGAGATCTATGAGCGGATCGTCAAGCAGCGCGGAGCCGCCGCCGTCGCCCTGATCACCGGCGAGGAGAAGATCGTCCCGCCGCGCCCGGCCTATTTCGTCTGCACCGTCGAGGCCATGCCGCTGGAACGCCAGGTCGAGTTCCTGGCCGTCGACGAGATCCAGCTGGTCGCCGACCCCGAGCGCGGCCACGTCTTCACCCAACGCCTGCTGCACGCGCGCGGCCGGTTCGAGACCATGTTCCTGGGGGCCGGGACCATGGCCCCGCTGATCCGCGCCCTGGTCCCAGACGCCGAGATCGTCACCCGCGAGCGCCTGTCCACCCTGTCCTACGCCGGGTCCAAGAAGCTGACCCGCCTGCCCCGGCGCAGCGCCGTCGTCGCCTTCTCGACGGAGCAGGTCTACGCCATCGCCGAGCTGCTGCGTCGCCAACGCGGCGGCGCCGCCGTGGTCATGGGCTCGCTGTCGCCGCGCACCCGCAACGCCCAGGTCGAGCTGTTCCAGTCGGGCGAGGTGGACTTCCTGGTCGCCACCGACGCCATCGGCATGGGGCTGAACATGGACGTCGACCATGTGGCCTTCGCGGGATTGAGGAAGTTCGACGGTCGCCGAACCCGCTGGCTGCACGCGCCCGAGATCGGCCAGATCGCCGGGCGCGCGGGTCGCCACCTGCGCGACGGCACCTTTGGCGTCACGGGCGAGGCCGAGGAGCTGGACGAGGACATTCTCGAACAGGTGGTCAGCCACCGCTTCGATCCGGTCGAGGCCGCCGAGTGGCGCCACGGGCGGCTGGACTTCGACACCCTGCCCGACCTGCTGCGCTCGCTGACCGTCTCGCCCGAACGCTTCGGCCTGCGGCTGACCGCCCAGGCTCTGGACGAGACCCTGCTGCGGCGGTTCGCGGCGGATGACGACATCAAGAAGATCGCCCGCTCGCGCGGCGCCCTGATGCGTCTGTGGGAGACATGCCAGCTGCCGGACTTCCAGAAGACCACCTTGGACGAGCACGCCCGCCTGTCGAAGGAGATCTTCACCGCCCTGACCAGTCGGCGCGGGCGTCTGACCGAGGACTGGGTCGCCCCGCGCTTCAATGATCTGGACCGCGACGACGGCCAGATCGACCAGTTGTCGGCGCGCCTCGCCGGGGTGCGGACCCTGGCCTATATCGCCAACCGCCCCGACTGGATGGATCAGGCGCAAGGCTGGCGCGACCAGACCAAGGCCCTGGAGGAGCGGCTGTCCGACGTCCTGCACGAACGGCTGACGGCCCGCTTCGTCGACCGGCGCACCACCGCCCTGATGCGCGCGCTGAACGTGCGTTCCGACACCGTCGCGGGCGTGGGCGACGACGGCGAGGTCACGGTCGAGGGCGAGGTGGTCGGCCATCTGGAGGGGGTCCACTTCACCCCCGACGCCGGCGGCTCGGCCCTGGCCGACCGGGCGCTGCGGCAGGCCGCGACCCGCGCCGTAGGACCCGAGATCGCGCGTCGCCTCGGCAAGCTGGCGGCCGAGGCCGACGAGGCCTTCAGCCTCATTCCCAACCCGCGTTCGGGGGGCGGCGACGTCCTGTGGAACGGCGCCCTGACGGCCCGCATCCTCAACGACGATCCCTTCGCCCCGCGCGTGCGCCTGCTGGGCGATCTCGGCCCGGTCCCGGCGCGCGAGCGGGCCCAGCGCCGCATCGAGGCCTGGCTGGCGTCGGAGGCCGGCCGCGCCCTTCGCGAGCTGCGCCGCCTGCGTCAGGCGGTCGACAGCGGCGCCCTGACCGGCCTGCCGCGCGGCCTGGCCTTCCGCCTGATCGAGGCGGGCGGCGTCATCCCCCGCGCCGACGTCGAGCGCGATCTGGCGGCGCTCAGCCAGCACGAACGCCGCACGGTCAAGACCTTCGCCATCCGGGTCGGCGCACACTCCGTCTGGCTGCCCGGCACGCTCAAGCCCCGCGCCCGGCTTCTGGCGCAGGCCTTTGTGACCGAGGCCTTCCGCCCGGGCGGCGAGGCCCTGCTGGCTCTGCCCGGTCCCGCGCCATCGCCGCGCGCGCTGTCCGCCTTCGGTCGCCGCGCGGTCGGATCATGGACCGCTCCGGTCGAGGCCCTGGAACGCTTCGCCGAGCTGTCGCGCGCGGCGGGCAAGGCTCCGCTGGCCGACGAAGCCCTGACCGAACTGGGCTGGACCGCCGAACAGGCGAAACAGGTTCAGGCGGCCCTGCGCCTGCCTCGCGCCGACAAGGCCCCGCGCCCGGGCAAGCCGACGCCCCCTCCCAAGGATTCGCCCTTCGCGGCCCTGGCCCAGTTGACCCAAGCCCCCGCGGCCCCGCGCCGCAAGCGCCGCCCGAGGCGCAAGGCCGCCGGTTCGTGAAGGCGGAAAGCTGCCGCATCGACCTCTGGCTGTGGCGGGCGCGGTTCGCCAAGACCCGCGGTCTGGCCGCCGACATGGTCGAGCGCGGCGCCATCCGCCTGACCCACCACGGGGTTCAGACCCGCCTCGACAAGCCCAGTCGCAGCGTCCACCCCGGCGACGACATTCTGTTCGCCCAGGGCGGGCGGCTGATCGCCGTGCGCGTGTTGCAATTGGGCGAAAGGCGCGGCCCTCCCGAGGAAGCCCGCGCCCTTTATGCGGCGCTCGACGCGCCGGAAACCTAACCTCTTTCCTCCCTGTCGCGCAGCGATGGGGAAGTGGATCGACGCCGAAAGCGACGAGACGGAGGGGGCGTCTCGACGGCTGAAGTTTGCGTCGCCCCCTCCACCACTCCGTGGTCCCCCTCCCCATTTCATGGGGAGGAAAAAGCCCTCTACTGCTTCACGAACTCGCCTTCGATGTGCAGCTCGACCTCATCCCCCAGCGCCGGCAGGCCGAAGGTGATGCCGAAGTCCGACCGCTTGATCTTGGCCTCGCCGTCGAAGCCGGCCTTGTAACCGCCGCGCGTCTGGCCCGCCTGATTGAACTCGACCTCCATGGTCACCGGCTTGGTCACGCCGCGCAGGGTCAGCTCGCCATGCACCATGGCCTCGTTCGGTTCCGACGGGTCCAGCATGATGTGGGTCGAGCGGAAGGTGGCCACCGGGTGATTGGCGGTGTCGAAGAAGTCCGCCGTCTGCAGGTGACGGTTTAGCCCGTCCGAGTTCGACGCCACATCCGTCAGCGGAATAGTCGCCGTCAGGCTGCTGGCCGAAGGATTGGCCGGGTCGAGCTTGAGCTCGGCCTGAACGTTCACGAACTGGCCGACATAGGTCGAGAAGCCGAGGTGATCGACCGACCAGGTGATCTTGCCGTGGGCGGGATCCAGCTTGTAGTCGCCGGCCTGGACCTCGGAGGGCACGCGGGTCAGGGCCGCCTGGGCGACGACCGCGCCCCCGGCCAGAAGGCTGAGAGCCAGGGCCCCGGCGCCGATGCGGACGACTGCGGAACGGGTGACGAAACGCATGGGCGAACCTCCTTTTGAGCCATGATCTGTAATCGTATGGGATGCAGACGTGACCCAGCCCCGTCAAGCGCCGCACGCACTCGCGACAGCGCCCTCGGTTGACAGTTGGTTCCGACGGGGCCATTTGCCCGCCCTCGACCCTGATTGCGCCAGAGAGCCCGCCCGACCGCCATGACCTACATCGTCACCGACGCCTGCGTGAAATGTAAGTTCATGGACTGTGTCGAGGTCTGCCCGGTGGACTGCTTCTACGAGGGCGAGAACTTCCTGGTCATCGCTCCTGACGAGTGCATCGACTGCGGCGTGTGCGAGCCGGAGTGCCCCGTCGACGCCATCGTCCCCGACACCGAGGACGAGCCGGACGGCAAGTGGCTACAGGTCAACGCCGAGTACGCCAAGGTCTGGCCCAACATCACCGTCAAGGGCACGCCGCCCGCCGACCGCGAACAGTACGAGCGCGAAACCGGCAAGTTCGAGAAATACTTCAGCACCAAACCGGGCAAGGGCTCCTAAGGCCTCGACACAATCCGGTCACAAAGTGCCGGAACCGCTCAGTCGTCCTGTGGATGTTTTGAGATTTCCTAATTTTATGATAGGTTCCTCCCTATTCGAAACGGGCGGTTCCGCAGTCATGCGCGCCGCCCGCGTTTGCGACAGTCCCCCGCCGAACAGACGGGGTCGGCCAGAGGTTCGGTGATCCGCTTTCGCTTCTGATGTGTGACCTGACCGCCCAACCGACGGGACCAGTTTCCGGCGGCGGGGTTGTTTTCGCCCATCGGCTGCGTTCAGCGCCTCGCTTCGCCCCTGTTCCGGGAAAGGAATGACATGACGAGCAAGACCGGTCTGGAATTCAAGGTTGGCGATGCGGTGGTCTATCCCGCCCATGGCGTCGGCAAGGTGGCCGCCATCGAGACTCAGGAAGTCGCCGGCATGTCGCTGGAGGTCTATGTCGTGACCTTCGACCATGAAAAAATGACCCTGCGCGTCCCGACCAAGAAGGCCAAGACCGCCGGTCTGCGCACCCTGGCCGCCGACGACACCGTCACCAAGGCCCTGACGACCCTCAAGGGCCGCGCCCGCGTCAAGCGCACCATGTGGTCGCGTCGCGCCCAGGAATACGAAGCCAAGATCAACTCGGGCGACCTGATCTCGATCGCCGAAGTGGTCCGCGACCTGCACCGCGCCGACACCCAGCCGGAACAGTCCTATTCGGAGCGTCAGCTCTACGAATCGGCCCTGGACCGCATGGCTCGTGAAGTCGCCGCCGCCAACCGCATCGACAAGGACGCCGCCGTCGCCCTTCTCGCCAAGTCGCTGAGCGCCAAGAAGCCGGTTCCGACCGCCGCCGAACTGGCCGCCGCCGAGGCCGAGGCCGAGGCCGCCTGATCCACGGCGACAGACGGATACGACAAAGGCCCGGCGGAAACGCCGGGCCTTTTCTTTAGCCCTAGAACCAGCCCGCCTCTTTCAGCACAGGGCCGTAGGTCCGGCTCACCGGCGCCGTCAGGCCGCCGACCAGACGCAGCTCGCCGACGCCGCGCCGCCAGCGCACATCCTCCACCGCATCGGCCGCCACCCACCATGACCGGTGAACGCGCCAGCCGTGCGCGCCGCCCAGTTCCTCCAGGGCGTCGCCGAAACGCAGGGCGACCAGTTCGACCCCCGCATCCGTGTGGACCTTCAGATAATGGTCGTGGGCCTCGATCGCGATCAGCCGCGCCGCGCGCCGTTTCGCCGACAGGCGCCGCCTGAACGCGGCCTCGGCCTCGGGCAAGGGCGGGGCGATGATGGTCCGCGTCTCGACGCGCGCCGGCGAACGCCGCCAGACCAGGGCTCGCACCGCCATCACCGCCAGCAGGATGGGCCAGACCTGCCAGAGAAGGCGCCCGAAGCCCTGCCAGTCGAGCCGCCCGCCCATGAGAAGGTGCTCGGTGCTCAACACCAGCAGCGACACCGCCGGCGTCATCAGCACCGAAACGGCCGCGACCCGTCGCCAGCCCGAAGCCATGCGACGGCTCAGCAGCTCATCGGCCGTAATCCCGATCACCCCGCCGCCGACCATGCAGATCATCCAGTAGATATAGCGATAGGCGTCCGGGATGCGGTCCGAGCCGAACGGCCCCAGGAAGCCCATCAGCAGGCCGATCGCGATCAGCATGGCCAGGTCGACGCCCCACCGCCGCGCCATGGCCGACGCCCCCGTCCTTGTCGCCTCTCCGCTCATGCCGCCCCGTTCGCGCAACCCTGGCGCCGCTCGCGAAGCAAGGCCTAGCGAGCCGCCGCCCGTCCGGCAATGGCGTTCGGCGAAACCGCCAACGAGGCCCTGCATGACCATCGCCGCCCCGCCTTCGACCCGCCGCACGTCCTGGCGCTTCCACATCGGCTGGGCGCTGCTCGCCCTCCTCTGCCTGGGGATCGTCGCCTACTCCGCGCGCTATCTGCTGCAACCGCCGCAAACGCCCGCCCAGGCCCTGGGCAACCCGCTCGGAGTTCCGTGGCTCTTCGTCCACGTCGCAGGCTCCGTCACGGCCCTGGCGCTGGGTTCGCTCCAGTTCCTGCCAGTCCTGCGCCGCACAGCCGGCCCGCCCCACCGCTGGATCGGGAGGGTCTATGGCGCGGGATGCCTGGTCGGCGGCTTGGCGGGTCTGATTCTGGCCCCCGGCTCCCACGCAGGACCCATCGCCTCGGCAGGTTTCGGCGCCCTCGCCGTCCTCTGGATCGCCACAACACTCCTAGGCTGGCGCGCCGCCGTGCAGGGCCGCCTCGACGAGCACCGCCGCTGGATGATCCGCTCCTGGGCCCTGACCCTGGCCGCCGTGACCCTGCGGCTCTACCTGCCGCTGGTCATGATCCTGGATCTGCCCTTCCTGCCCTGGTACCGCGCCATCTCATTCCTGGCCTGGGTTCCCAACCTGATCGCGGCGGAGCTTTGGCTGCGCCGCTCAGGAAGGGCTTAGAAATACTCGGCGTTCGCCGGGCACTGGGCGCTGAGACGACGCGCGGTGATGCTGGCGGGGATATAGGGGGTGCCCCGCATCAGCTGGGCGCCGCCGTTGAAGTGGAAGCTCTCGGTTTGATAGGTGCCGTTCAGGCGCACGCTGACGCGACGGCCCTTCTTGTCCTGGCAGGTGCCTTCGAAACGCGCCCGCCCGTCGCCGACCTGACGCGTCGGATAGGTGCATTTCCAGCGGTTGGTCGACAGCCCGCCGAAGAAGCGGTTGATCTCGCTGGGGCGCACGCACTTCTGCTCGGTGTCGCGGCTGCCCAGTGCGCTGGTGGTGTATTCCCAGTAGCCCGGCAGAACCGGCTGGGCCGGGGCCGCCGTCTGGGCCTGGGGGGCCGCCGCAGGCGCGCCCAGCATGACGGCGCCGGCGACAACGGGGGCGGCCAGGGCCAGGACTCGAGCGAACGAAACAGGCAGCGTCTTCATGGGGAACGGCTTCCAATGGGTCTTCATGCTATCCTCTGTATAGCAGGTCGTTGAACGCTGGCTGAACGAAGGCGATCCCGCGCGCCGGACAGCCTCGATCCCCGCCAGAATCCCTGGCCTGACTCGACTCCAGCCTTGACGGCCTCCGAGTCATTCCTCTATACGGCCCCCTCTCTCGCAGGGGTCCGCCCGCTGCGTGCACCTGTTTCATGCGTCCGCACACGTCTCGCGGATGTGACCTTGAGGATCTTAAGATGTCGCGTCGTTGCGAACTCACGGGTATCGGCCCGATGGTCGGCCACAATGTGAGCCACTCGAACATCAAGACCAAGCGCCGCTTCCTGCCGTCGCTGAAGACGGTCAAGGTGGCCTCGGAATCGCTGGGCCAAACCTTCTCGCTGCGTATCTCGAACGCCGCCCTGCGCACCCTCGACTACAAGGGCGGCCTGGACGCCTTCATCGTCAAGGCTCGCGACGAAAAGCTGTCGGTCGCCGCCCAGCGCATCAAGCGCCAGGTCAAGGCCAAGCTGGCCGAGCAGACCGCCGCTTAATCAGCGCCGTCTGACAAGATTTGAAGAGGCCGGTGGAAACACCGGCCTTTTTCTTTGCGCCCTCGTCGCCCCCCGCTACGGTCATCGCGACCTCTGCCGGAGCCGAAGCCTTGCGCCTGACCGCCGCCCTCTGCCTGACCACCGCCCTGATCAGCGCCCCGGCGCTGGCCCAGGAGGCCGCCCCCGCTCGCGATTCGACGGCCTTCACCCTGTCCAGCGGCACGCCCCGCACATTGGAACAACTGGCCCTGCGCTTCGACAAGGCGGACCTGTCGTTCAAGCTTCTGCCCGAGACCCAGTCGATCGAGGGCGTCGCCATTCTCGACTTCACCGCTGCGGCCCCGGCAAGCGCCGTCGTGGTCGAACTGGACACCCTGTTCGCCATCACCTCGGTCACCGTGGACGGCCAGGCGGTCACCGGCTGGTCCAATCCCGAGGGCCGCCTGACCATCCCCCTGCCGCGGCCGCTGGCGGCCGGCGAGCGCGCCTCGGTCCGCATCGCCTACGCGGGCCGCCCGCATCAGGCCAAGCGCGCGCCCTGGGACGGCGGCTTCGTCTGGGCCAAGACGCCCGATGGTCAGCCCTGGATCGCCAGCGCGGTTCAGGGCGAAGGCTGCGACCTGTTCTGGCCCTGCGTCGACCACCCGAAGGGCGAGCCCGACCGCGTCGATCTGCACATCACCGTCCCGACCGCCCTCAGCGCCCCGGCCAACGGCCGCTTCCTGGGCAAGACCGACAACGGCGACGGCACGACCACCTGGAACTGGACCGCGCGCCAGCCCGACACCTACGCCATCAGCCTGAACGTCGGCCCCTTCGTCGAGATGGCCGCCGACTACCCCAGCCGCTTCGGCAATGTGATTCCCCTGCGCTTCTGGCGCCTGGCGTCGGACGATCCGGCCAAGGCCGCCGCCCTGTTCGCCGAGTTCCCCAAGCAGCTCGACTTCTATGAGGCGACCATCGGCCCCTTCCCCTTCGGCGACGAGAAGATGGGCGTGGTCGAGACTCCGCACCTGGGCATGGAGCACCAGACCATCAACGCCTACGGCAACGGCTACAAGCTGGACGGCAAGGGCTACGACTGGCTGCTGCAGCACGAACTGGCGCACGAATGGTTCGGCAATCAGCTGACCAACGCCGACTGGGACGACATGTGGCTGCACGAGGGCTTCGGCACCTATATGCAGCCCCTCTACGCCCGCTGGCTGAACGGCGAGCGCGCCATGCAGTCCGAACTGCAGACCATGCGGCTGACGCTGGCCAATCGTTTCCCCGTGGTCTCGGGCAAGCCCCAGGACGCGGGCACGGTCTACAACGGCGAGACCGGGCCGGGGCTGGACCTCTATTACAAGGGCGCCCTGATCGCCCACACCCTGCGCCTCTACATCGGCGACGAGGCCTTCTACGAATCCCTGCGCCGACTGGTCTATGGCCGCCCGGATCCCAAGCCGGGGAACTTCGCCCCGCGCTACGCCACGACGCCCGAGTTCATCGCCATCGTCAATCAGGTGACCGGCCGCGATCTGGGCTGGTTCTTCGACGCCTACCTCTATCAGGCCGCCCTGCCCGATCTGGTCATGACCCGCGACGGCGAGCGCGTCACCCTGGAGTGGAAGACCGGAAACGGCCGCCCCTTCCCCCTGCCTGTCGAGGTCGAGGTGGACGGCCGTCTGCGCGCCCTGCCCATGACCGACGGTCGCGCCGTCTTCACGGCGCCCTCCAGCGCCCACATCCTGCTGGACCCCGGTTCAAAGGTGCTGCGCCGCCTGGAGTACCTCGAGGTCTGGAAGGCGTCTCAGAGCGCCGGCTAGGCGTAGCCCAGCAGGCTGCGCAGGCCGGGCGCGTGGAAGTCCACCAGCCGCTTTTGCTGCTCTGGCAGTTCCGACGGGAAGGTCATGCCTTCCGGCAACATCAGGTTCTCGCGCGCCGTCCGGCTCAGCTTGCGGTCCGAGCCGATCCGCACGCGCGCCTTCCAGTCTTCCGGCAAGGCGATGCCGCAGGCGTCCAGAAGCGCGCGGAAATAGGCCTCTGACGACGGCGCATCCAGATCGCCCAGCGCCGCCAGAATATCCTCGTAACGGACCAGATAGACCCCCGTCCCAAGCCAGGAGGCGGCATTGTGCGTGTAGATGTCGGCCAGGGCCGGCGTCTTCCCATGCAGGCCGAAGATCATGAAGTTCATCAGCATGTCGGCGTTGAACACGCCGGACTTCAGATGCTCCAAATTCTCCTGATGGAAGGTGTCCGAGACAAAGAACCGGGCGCGCGCCAGCACCCAGTCGTAGGGGTCGCGCACCAGCAGGACATGACGGGCGGTGCGGACATTGGCGGCGGCCTGGTCGCTGAACAGCAGGTGCGCGGCGCTGAGCCGGGGCGCGTGCGGATTGAAGGCCTCCAGGTGCAGATGCATGTTGGGGATCTGCACGAAGTCGCGATCGTAGTGCTGCTCGACGGGCACGAACATCCTGACGATGTTGCGCAACAGATGGGTGCCGCCCTTGGGCACGCTGTTAAGCAGGACCGGCTGCGCCAGCGGCGTCTGTGAGAACCGCGCCACCTCGGCGTCCAGCGTGTCCTTGATCCCGGTGATGATAGCCATGCTTCCCCCTAAGCCTCAGCCATGGATAAGGCAGGGTCCGCCTCGCCGCACAGCACAAAAATGGAAAGGGCGGCGAGAAGCCTCGCCGCCCTCCCGGAACACAGATGTTCTTTCGATCAGAAGGACTTGCTGATCCGAACGAAGACGCGACGGCCGTAATAGGCCTCGGTGTACTGCGACGCGAGGATCGAGTTCCCCGTCGTCGAGTACTCGCCGATGATGGTCGAGGCTGCGGGCGGCTTCTCGTCGAAGATGTTGGCCACGCCGCCGATCAGCTTCCAGTCGTCGAACTGATAGGCCAGCGAGGCGCTGTGGAAGCCGGTGAACTCGGCGTCGGCCTTCACTTCGACGCGACGGCCGTCGATGGTCGTGAAGAGCGAGCCATTGCTTTCCAGATACTCGCCCGCGCTGGACTGGTTGCCGATCCAGTCGAAGCCCCAGTAGGCCGTCCACGGACCGCGCGAGAAGCTGGCGTTGATATTGCCGACCAGTTCAGGATAGCCGACCTCGCCCAGGGGATCGACCGAGCTGTCCGCGAACACCGCCGTGTAGTTCTCCAGGGTCCAGGTCGTCTGGCTGTCCAGCGTCAGCTCACCCCAGGGCGTCTCGGTGATGAAGCGGAAGGTGAAGTCCAGGCCGCGGTTCGTCTGCTCGGCGATGTTGATGAAGCTGTCGCGCACCTGGGTGATCCCCAGGGTCGGATCGCGGTCGAACTGGTTGCAGATCGGATCGGTCGGGAAGTTGTCCGACAGATAGCAGGCCGTCAGGATCCCGCCGGCGCCCAGGTTGGTCACCTGGTTGTTGATGTTGATGTCGAAGTAATCGACCGCCAGGCTGATGCCGGTTTCGGGCGGGGTGATGATGACGCCCACCACCGTCGCCTTCGAGGTTTCCGGCGTCAGAACGCCCAGACCGCCGCCGGTGACCACCTCGGCCGAGGCGTTGCCCCCGGTGAAGTCGCCGGCCACGCCGCCGCCCGGACCCGCCGCATTGCGGCAGTTGTCATAGAGCTTCTGCGTCACGGCGCCGTCGGCCAGACGCGTGTCCAGGTTCAGGCAGGGGTCGATATTGCGCTGTCCGGCGAAGCTGGTCTGGTCCGCCAGATACAGTTCGAACAGGGCCGGAGCGCGGAACGAGGTGCCGTGGGTCGCGCGGAAGCGCACGGCGTCGTTCACCGCCCAGTTCAGACCCACCTTGTAGGTCGAGGCGTCGCCGGAGGTCTTGGTGTCGGTGTAGCGTCCCGACAGCGACAGATCGAGCCCTTGGACGAAGGGGAAGTCCTTGAGCAGGGGCACGGCCAGCTCGGCATAGGCTTCGCGGGTGTCTTCGCTGCCCTGGGTGATGCCGGCGCCCGACAGACCCCAGCTGTTGTCGGCCAGGGTCACTTCGCCGGGCGTATCATTGATCTCGTCACGACGGATGTGGAAACCCAGCGCCAAGCCCAGAGGTCCGGCCGGCAGTTCAAACAGATTGCCGCCGATCGAGCCTTCCACATAGGTCTGCTCGTAGAGGGTGTTGCCGGTTTCCGTGTCGAACAGGAAGGCCCGCTCTTCGGCGCTCAGATCCCCGCGCAGCACGCGAGGATCGGTGAAGTCCATGTCGATGCACTTGCGGCCGCTGACCGGCAGGTTGCTGCCGACGCAGCTCGACGTCTTGAAGTTGGTCGACGCCACGGCGTCGTCCAGGATCACGTCCGAGGTGTAGTCGCCGTCAGAACGGCTGTACTGGGCGAAGACGTCCCATTTCCAGGTGTTGGAGAACAGGTTCAGATCGCCGCGAACGCCGGCCACGCCGCGGATGTAGTCCACGCGTTGCGACTGATCGAAGTGGTCCGTGATCGGCGTCGCGCTCAGATAGTAGTCGCCGCTGAAGCCGGTGACGGGATCCCCGCCATAGCCCAGCCCCGTCGAGGTGTAGGTGTAGTTCCAGAACTGCCGATAGCTGTCGGTGCGGCTCTCGCGACGGTTCAGCAGGAACTCGCCATAGACTTCCACGCCGCCGCCGACGTCATAGGCGCCATCGACGAAGGCCGTGTAGCGCTCGATCTCGGGGACGATGGACTCTTCGCGTGCGAAGGGGTGGCTGGCGTTGACGACCGCGCGCGAGGCGGCGTCGTAGTTGACCAGATAGAAGCCGTTGGGCGCCACCGGATACTGGGCGCTGGTGGCCGGATTGGTCGGACGGGCCGGGATGTATTTGCCCAGGTCGCCGTCGTAATCGTATTGGAAGCGACCCGCGCGGCCGGTGAAGCCGGGGCCATAGACATAGACCTGTCCCCACAGGGTGTCGTTACAGGTCGGCTCGCCGGTGCGCGGGTCGATCCGGTCGGCGCGATTGCGGGTGCCCGGCTCGAACACATACTGGTTCTTGCAGATCAGGAAGTCGCGGTCGCCGGCGCGCAGCGCCTCCTGGCGATAGTAGTCGGCCGACAGGTTGATGTAGCCCCGGTCGAACTTCTTCCCGAAGGAGCCGGAGATGTTGTACTGCTCGCCGCCGCCGTCCAGGGGCGCTGTGGCGAAGACGCCCATCTCCCCGCCATCGCGACCGCGATTGGTGATCAGGTTGACCACCCCGGCCACGGCGTCCGAGCCATAGATGGACGAGGCGCCGTCCTTCAGCACGTCGACGCGATTGATCGCCGACTGCGGAATGACGTTCAGGTCGAAGGCGGACACGCCGCCGCGCGTGCCGGCCGGGCCGGCGCGACGCCCGTTGAGCAGGACCAGGGTCCGGTTGGCGCCCAGACCGCGCAACGAGATCGTCGAGGCGCCGGGGCCGCCATCGGTCACGAAGGCGCTGGAAATCGTGCTGTTCACCTGCGGCGAACCGGCGGCGACGGTGGACGACTGCAGCATCTGAGCCGTGTCGCTCAGGCCCCGCGCCTGGGCGCGTTCGCTGGTGATCACCTGCACCGGCGAGGCGCTGGTGAACTCATTCTTCGGAATGCGCGACCCGGTGACGATGACTTCTTCAACCTGGGTGGCCTGGTCGTCCACGGCGGCCGGCGGCGTCGTTTGAGCGAAGGCTGGGCTCGTCGCCAGCAGCGCCGCTACAGCGCCGCCGAAGAGCGAGGAGGAATAGCGCAGACGATTTTGCGGCGTCATCTTGATCACTGTGTCCTTTTTCAACCCGTCCCTCCCGTTTCTCAACGAGTCCGAACAGCAACATTTTCATTACGACAAGTTCATCAAACTTCGCCAAAACCGCCGCAATTGCACCACCGCAACCGCAATGAAGACGCTTTTGACGTAACGCCGTTGCAGTATCGCCACAGCCTCGAGCATCGATGGAACGCCCGCCGCACCCGTGCTGACGCCGTGGCGCCGAGCCCTCGGATCGTCTCTGGCGCAAAAAGAAAGAGCCCCGTCGCGGCGACGGGGCTCCTCATTTGTAACGCCAGGCTCAGAGCCGAATGGTCAGAAGCGGAAGGTCAGGAAGGTCCCGAGATAGGACTGGTCTTCCGCCGTCCCGGTCTCCTTCAGGAAGTCGCCGGCCTTGGTGTAGTTGGCGACGCCCATCAGCGAGACATAGGGGGTCAAGGCGTAGCGGGCGAAGACGCCGGTGCGCCAGCCGACATAGGACGACTGTCCTTCATTGGCGCCGCGCAGAACCATGCCGGACAGGGCGTAGAGGCCGTCGTCCTTGCTCTGACGCCACAGGCCGGCGGTGTTGGCGCCCAGGGTCAGCTTGGGCGACGGGCGCACCGTCACCTCGGGCTGCAGCAGCACCATGTTGGCGAAACCCAGATCGGTGCGCAGGGCCGCCGGCTGCGGGAACAGGGGGTTGAAGCTGTTCAGCTTGCCGTCGTTAGGGTCCTTGTCGCCCGAGCCGACGTCCAGACGCACGGCCAGGCGCGGCGACCACTTCACGCTCGAGAAGGTGCGCCCGCCGACCGCCGAGACGAACCAGGCGTCGATGTCGAGATCGCGGAACGAGCCCCACTGTTTGACCGCCTCGATCTCATAGTCCCAAGGCGCGACCTTGCCCGACAGGCGCACCGACAGGGTGTCGCGGTCGTCGCGCCCCGCGACCTGACCGTAAAACGGCGTCGTCAGGCGGTCGGTGTTGGCGTAGAGCAGCTCCAGTTTCGGCGCCGTCGCCCCATGCCCCAGCGTCTTCGCCGCCGTCGCGCCATAGAGGCGATAATCGAAGTTCGTCGCGTCGTCCCACGAGGCCTTGCCTTCACGCAGGGCGTAGCCGGCGAAGGCGCCGCCGCTCCAGCCGGTCGGGCTGTCATACAGGACCCGCACCATGTCCAGGGCCACGCGGGCGTTGGCGCCCTCGCGCATGTCGAACAGGCGGAAGCCGCCCTGGCCGAACTCCTGACGGCCCGCGCGGACGCGCACCGTGCCTCCGCCGAGACCAGTCTTCGCTTCAACGAAGGCCTGATGCAGGTCCGTGCGGTTTTCCTCGATCACCGGCTCGCCGCTGGCCAGGCCCGAGGTGCGGGCGTCCTGCACGTCGACGAAGGCCCGCAGCGAAGAGCCCAGGTTCAGTTCACCCCACAGGCGGGCGCGGGTCTGGAAGTCGCCGCCGGTATCCTGAGCCCCGCGACCGAAGCGCTCGTTGTCGCGGTGCTCGGCGCGGAAGCGCAGCTCGCCGCCGAAGCTGGCCCAGACGGGGCTGCCCTCGCCGCCGACCGGCACATATTTGAACTTCGACCAGGTCGAGGTGCGCCTGGCCGGATCAGCCAGATAAGCGTAGTTCTCGTCGTGATTGATCAGCTTGAACGGCGGCGGCGCGGCCGGGGCGGCAGGCGCGGCGACCGGAACCGCAGCGGGCGCGGTCTGGATCGCCGCCTCGGCGTCGGCGGGCATGGGGGCGTGCGAAAGCAATGCGGCGGCGGCCGCAGCGGCGATACTCATGGATGTCCTCCGGGAAAGGGCGCGGTTGGCTCCGCGCTCGGTTCGATTGGGGTGATTTATTCGGCGTCGGGCTGTCGGCCCGGGGCGGCGTTCTGGAAGGCGGGCAGTTCGAGACAGGCGGCTTCAATGGCCAGTAGACGCGGCCAGCGCAGCTCGACGCCGAAACGGCGGGCGTTGCCCAGCTGCGGCACGATGCACAGGTCGGCCAGGGTCGGAGCGTCGCCGAAGGCGAAGGGTCCCGGCTGGTCGGCCAGCAGCTTGTCGACCGCATCGAGGCCTTCCTCGATGACCGTGGCGGCCCAGGCCTGAACCACGTCTTCGCCCAGACCGAGGTCGCGCAGGCGTTGCAGCACCTTGAGGTTCTGCACCGGGTGGATGTCGCAGGCGACGGCCTGGGCCACGGCCCGGACCCTGGCCTTCTGCACCGGATCGGCGGGCAGCAGCGACGGCTCGGGCGAGGTCTCGTCGAGGTACTCGATGATAACCAGCGACTGGGTCAGGACCGCGCCGTCGTCGGTGACGAAGGCGGGCAGCAGGCCCTGCGGGTTGAGCGCCAGATATTCCGGCGCCCGCTGCTCGCCCTTGCGCAGGTGATGGATGACCTGCACGGCCTCCAGTCCCTTGAGGCCCAGGGCGATACGAACCCGCCAGGAGGCCGTGGAGCGGAAATAACCGTGCAGGATCATGGGGTCAGACTCCGGCGCGACGGCGCACGCCGCCGAGGGTGAAGACCGCGATCGAGGCGATCACGGCGGGGATGACCGCCAGCAGGATCAGGTTCTGCGGGCTCCAGCCGGCGGCCAGCAGCACGCCGCCGACCAGCGGGCCGACGATGGCGCCGATCCGGCCCACGCCCAGGGCCCAGCCCACGCCGGTGGCGCGGATGGCGGTCGGATAGACGGCCGCCGTCAGGGCGTTGCAGCCGATCTGGGCGCCGACGACGCCGAAGCCGGACAGGGCCGCGCCGACCAGCAGGACCGTCAGGTTCGTGCCGCCGAAGGCCAGCAGGGCGATGAAGGCGGCCGAGGCGGCGTAGGCCGAACCCAGGACGACATAGGGGCTGATCTTGTCGATCATCCGGCCCAGGACGATGGCGCCGACGACGCCGCCCAGGTTCAGGGTGGCGGTGGACAGGATGGCCATGCCGAGCGGCAGACCGGCGCCCTTCAGCAGGGTCGGCAGCCAGTTCACCAGGAAGTACATGACCAGCAGGTTCATGAAGAAGGCGACCCACAGCAGCAGGGTCACCGGGGCGCGGCCTTCACGGAACAGCTGGAAGACCGAGAAGCCCTTGGCCGCCGACGTCTGCTCGTGCTTCAGGCCGGCGATGAATTCGCTGACCGAGGCGTCAGCGTCGATCTTCTTCACGATCGGGGCGATCTTGTGCTCCGGCGCGCCCTTGGCGACCAGGAAACGCACCGATTCCGGCAGCATGAAATAGAGCACCGGCAGCAGCAGCAGCGGCAAGACGCCGCCGACGACGAAGACCGAATGCCAGTCCCAAGTGGCGATTAACCAGGTCGAGATCAGACCGCCGATGGTCGAGCCCAGCGGGAAGCCGCAGAACATGACCGTCACCAGGGTCGCGCGCAGTCGGGCCGGGCCGTATTCGCTGGTCAGGGCGATGATGTTGGGCATGGCGGCGCCCAGACCGACGCCGGTGATGAAGCGATAGATCAGCAGTTCGTTCATCGAGGTCGAGAAGGCCGTCAGCAGGGCGAACAGGCCGAAGATGAAGGTCGAGATCAGGATGACCGTCTTGCGGCCGAACTTGTCCGCCGCCGGGCTCAGGGTGAAGGCGCCGACCGTCAGGCCCAGAAGGCCGATGGCGAAGATCGGGCCGAAGGCCGACGGGGCCAGGCCCCAGTCCTCGGCGATCTTGGGCGCGACGAAGGCGATCGACTGGGTGTCGAAGCCGTCGAGCATGGCGATGATGAAGCACAGCGCCGTGACGCCGAACTGTAGCGGGCCGAACTTGGCCCGGTCGATGACGGCGTTTCCGCCCCCCTCACCCATGGCTGCCATTTGTGTCGTCCTCCTGGGAGGGCGCGTCTGTCGCGCGCCTCTCCTTGTGTTGATGATGTTGGAAAAAAGGATCAGGCGGCGGGCGGGCCGACCTTGATGTTGAGGGGGGTCAGGCCGTCGATGGTCACGGTCATGGCGTCGCCTTCGACGACGGCGCCGACGCCGGCGGGGGTGCCGGTATAGATCAGGTCGCCGGGCTGGATCTCCCACAGACCCGACAGGTAGGCGACGATGTCCGCCACCGGCCAGATCAGATCGGCCAGATCCGCCGACTGCTTGACCTCGCCGTTGACGGTCAGCTCGATCTTGCCGTTCTCGGGATCAAAGCCCTCGCCCGCCTTGTGGATCAGGCCCAGCGGCGACGACTGCTCGACGTTCTTGCCGGTGTCCCACGGACGGCCTTGCGCGCGGGCTTCCAGCTGCAGGTCGCGGCGCGTCATGTCCAGGCCGGTGGCGTAGCCCCAGACGTGGTCCAGCGCGTCCCGGGCGGCGATGTCGCGACCGCCCTTGCCGATGGCGACCACCAGCTCGGCCTCATAGTGGAAGTTCTCGGTCTTGGACGGATAGGCGATGGTCGTGCCGTCCGGCACGACGGTCTCGGCCCAGGCGGTGAAGAAGAAGGGCGGCTCGCGGTCCGGGTCGCGGCCCATTTCGCGGGCGTGAGCGGCATAGTTGCGGCCGACGCAGAAGATGCGGCGGACCGGGAATTCGTCCCCGGTGTTGGTCGGGGCAAGCACGGGCGCTTGCGGTTGGAACAGCAGGCTCATGCGTTCTCTTCCTTGTAGAGGTTCAGTTTTTCCTGACAGGCCTTGTCGGAGTATCCGAACAGGACCAGCCGGCTGGCCGCCTTGAAGGCGACCGATTTCCACGACGGCACGACCACGATGTCGCGCGGCTTCAGGGCGATTGTCTCGCCCTCGACGACCGCCTCGCCCGTCCCTTCGACGACCACGAAGATGGTGCCGTCGGTCGAGCGGCGCGGCTTGCTTTCAAAGCCTTCCGGCAGCAGGCGGACATGGGCCGAGATGGTGGCCATGATCGGCCCGCCGTTGATCGGGTTCATGAACTCCAGCGCGTGACCCAGATGCGGGTCGATCTCGGCGCCGCTCTCGGCCATGGCGTCCAGCGCCGGACGCCACTCGGCGTAGGGATAGTGGAACAGCGGCTGATGCGCCGGGCGGCGATCCGCCGTGTGGCCTTTCAGCGGACGCATGTTGCGGCCATAGCGGTTCAGGCTGTCGCCGGCCGGGGCCTGTTCGGGGAACTGGTCTTCCGAATAGCCCTCGGCGAAGCTGGCGTCGAAGTGACGGACGGTGGGGATGTCCAGACCGTCCAGCCAGATCATCGGCGTCTCGGTCGGATTGCCGTGGTCGTGCCACTGGCCGCCCGGCGTCAGCACCAGGTCGAAGGGCTGCATCACCGCCTTCTCGCCGTCCACCGAGGTATAGGCGCCGCCGCCCTCCATGACGAAGCGCAGGGCGCACTGGGCATGGCGGTGGGCCGGAGCGATCTCGCCAGGCAGGATCAGTTGCAGACCGGCGTAGAGGCTGGGCGTGATGCCCGAATGGCCCGGCAGGCCGGGGTTCTCCAGGATCAGCACGCGGCGCTCGGCCTGTTTGGCGCTGATCAGGTCGCCCGCCCGCATCAGGTAGTCGCGCGCATTGTCATAGGACCACTTGTGCACCTTGGCGGGAGAATCCGGCTTGGGCAGGACCAGGGCCGACAGCTTTTCCCACAGGGGATAGAGGCCTTCGGGCTCCATCTGCTCATAGAGGGCGTTCAGCTGGGACTGCTGGTCGTTGGACAGGACCTCGTGCATGGCTCAGCCCTCCATGCCGACGTGCAGCAGGCCGTCCTGCAGCTTGACCGGGAAGCTGCGCACGGCGACCGAGCAAGGCGCATCGACCGGCGCGCCGGTCTTCACATTGAAGGTGCCCTGATGCAGCGGGCACTCGATCAGCTCGCCGTCCAGGAAGCCGTCGGACAGGCTGGCGGCGCCGTGGGTGCACAGGTCGGCGGTGGCGAAATACTCGCCGTCCACGACATAGAGGGCGACGTTCAGGCCGTTGGCGCTGGCCTTGGCCACGCCGTGCTCTTCGAGGGCCGAGGGCGGCAAGGTCGCCACCCACGACAGGGTCGCGGCTTCGGTCATGCGGGGTACACCAGACTGTTGGGGATCATTTCGGAATCGAAGACGACGATACGCTCGACAAAGCGCAGGCGGTCGCCGTCGCGGACGATGCGGTCGTGGCAGACGGCGGACAGGATGATGTCCGACTGCTTGTCGACCAGGGTCTGCACCACCAGCAGGTTGTGGCGTAAACGCACGCCCTCTTCGGTCTGCTCGACCACGCGCGGCGCGGTGGGAAAGCGACGGTAATATCGCGGCGCATACATCTGGGTCCGCGTCAGGCCGGTCACCCGGTCCTTCAGCATGCCCCGGCTCTCGGCCTGCATGGTGCTGAGCGTATAGCCGGCCTCGTAGTTCTCGCGCGGGATCACCCGATACAGGCAGTCCTCGGTGAAGAAGTCGGGCCAGGCGTGCAGATCGACATCGTCCAGCACGCCGTAATAGGCGTCATACAGGTCGCGGATCTCGTCACGAGCAATAGTCATGGTCTCGCTCACAGGCCCATCACCTTGCGCCAGTAGCGGTACATGCCGCGCACGGCGGTTTCCGTGACCTGGTGATCCGTCGGTGCGATCTCGCGGCCGCCCATCTGCAGGATGAAGTGCTCGTCCGGCGAACCGGCGGCGCCTTGCTGCGTCATTTCCAGAACCTCGCCGTCGTCGGCCGAGACGAAGCCCGCCGGGCCGAACAGGTTGGCCTGACGCGTGCGGCGCAGGCGCATCTCCGGCGTGTCGTCGGCGTAGCACCAGTGGGTCCAGTGGAAGTCAAAGCCACCGACGCCCTTGGGCACGATCTGGCGCGTGGTCAGGCTGTTGACCTGCTGTTGCAGGATCACGCTGGGGAAGATGGTGATCATCCCGACGGTTTCCTCGCCGGGGAACTCCTGCACCACGTCCATGACGCGAGGGTCTTCCAGCACCAGATCGCCCTGGAAGTTGCGGATGTCGGCCATGGCCTCGGTCTTTTCCTGCTCGCCCTTGCGCGAGATCAGGATGCCGTGGCGGCCCTCGTCGTCGATGTCGACGGCGGACTTCTGGTCGGCGCGGAACAGGCCGAAGGTGGCGAAGAACACATGCAGAAGGCCCGCGTGATAGGGGTCCTTGATGTTCTCCTGCATCTGCTTCCAGTTGGCGGGGATGTGCTGACGGTTGTAGCCCAGCACCTCCAGCTTCCGGCCGTCATAGACGCGGGTGTAGTGCTTCCAGAACTTCTCGCCGAGATACTCGCAGAAGGGCGGCGTCTCGTCCGAGAAGGTGGCCCAGACCACGCCGTTGACCACCTCGACGCGCAGCTTGTTCAGGCTGTGGTCCTTGGGATCGAAGTCCGACGGCATGCCGCCCTGGCGCTTGACGCCGCGGCGGAAGGGCACGCCCTGCAGGTCGCCGTTCAGCGCATAGGACCACTGGTGATAGGGGCAGATCAGCTCCTTGGAGTGGCCGGTGCGGGTCTGGCAGAACTTGACGCCCTTGTGGGCGCAGCGGTTCTCGACGACCGAGATCTCGTCCTCGCCCGAGCGGACCATGACGCAGGGCTTTTCGCCCAGGGTCGTCGTCTTCCAGTCGCCGACCTCGGTCAGTTCGCACTCCAGGCCGACATAGAGCCAGTGCGGCCCGTACCAGATCTTCTGCAGTTCCTCGGCGTAGATCGCGGGGTCCGTATAGACCCAGTAGGGCACGGCGGCGTCGACGTCGGCCGGCCATGCGCGGCTGTTCTCGCCCTCCGGCGGGCGTACGGGGATGTTCACTGAAAGCTCCCGGACAAGAATTCGAAGCGGCGATCTCATGTCGCCGTTGACCGCATTGGTGTCGTGGTTTTTGATCTATGTCAAACGCGTTGCATCTAGTGCAACGACGAATGGAGATCACAAATGGCTGAACGCATCGTCATCCTGGGCGCCGGACACGCCGGCGGCGCGACCGCTATCGCCTTGCGTGAGCTGGGTTTTTCGGGATCGATCCTGGTCGTGGGCGACGAGGCCCACCCCCCCTACGAACGTCCAAGCCTGTCCAAGGAATACCTGTCGGGCGCCGAGGCCGATCCGGTCTGGCTGGCGCCCGTTGAACGTTGGGCCGAGCTGGACGTGGCTCTGAAACTGGGCGCCGAGGCCGTCACCATCGATCGTGACGCGGGACAGATTCGACTGGCCGACGGTTCGGTCGAACCCTACGACAAACTGGTCCTGGCCATGGGCGGTCGCGTGCGCCGCCTGCCCCTGCCCGACCATGCCGCCGTCCGTTACCTGCGCACCGCCGACGACGCCCGCGCCATCGCGGCGGCGTCCAAACCCGGCGCCCGCGCCCTGGTGATCGGCGGCGGCGTGATCGGTCTGGAGGCGGCTTCGACCCTGCGCGGTCTGGGCCTGAGCGCCGTGGTGATCGAGGCGGGCCAGCGTCTGCTGGGCCGCAACGTCCCGGCCGAGGCCGCCGAATGGCTGGCCGCCGCCCACGCCCGCATCGGCGTCGAGGTGAAGCTGGGCCGGTCGCTGCAATCATTGGAAGACGCCGCCGACGGCTCGGTTCTGGCGCGGCTGGATGACGGCTCAGCCATCGAGGCCGACCTGATCGTCGTCGGCATCGGCATCATCCCCTCGACCGGGATGGCGGAGACCGCGGGCCTGCCCGTCGCCGGCGGGGTTCTGGTCGGCGACGACTACCGTTCGCCCGCCGACGACCGCATCTTCGCCGTCGGTGATCTGGCCGCGCGCGTCCGCGACGGCGCCGCCGCCCGCATGGAGACCTGGGCCCACGCCCAGACCTCGGCCCGCGCCGCCGCCCTCGCCATCCTGGGCCAACCCGCCGAGGCCGAACCCACGCCCTGGTTCTGGACCGCCCAGTGCGGCCACAACCTGCAGATTCTCGGCGACCCGGTGGCCGGCGACGCCGTCGTGGCGCGGGGCGAGGCGGTGCGTCTCTATCTGCGCGACGGCGTGCTGGTCGGCGCGGTCTGTCTGGATCAGCCCCGCGACTTCGCCACGGCGCGCCGCCTGATGGGCAAGACTTTGATCGCGGAAACGGCCGGCGATCCGGCGACCGACCTGCGCAAGGCGGCCGCCTGAGCCGTCAGATCGACGGGCGCACCCCGCCCGTCGCCAAGGTGATCTGGTCGCACACTTCGATCAGGCGCTCGCGCGCCTGATCGTCGTACTCGGTCTTGAACACATCAGTGGCCAACACCGTAGCGGTGAAGACCGCCTCCCCCTGCAGGTCGAAGATCGGCACGGCGGTGGCGCGCAGCCCCGGGATCAGATCGCCCCGGACCGCTGAGTAGCCGTCGCGTTGCACACGGGCGCGCAGACCCTCGACATCGACCGGCTGGAACTGCGGCTGGGTCTCGCGCTCGACCATCTGCCGCGTCGCCGCCTCGGGGCGGAAGGCCAGGAAAACGTGGCCCGTGGCGGAACTCAGCAATGGCAGGGGCGAGCCGACCATCAGCGAGGTCGAGATCGCGGGCGTGCCCATGATCCAGCGCACCACGATGGGGCCGGACGGCCCCAGGGCGCCCATCTGCACCGTGCGCCCCGTCTCGCGCACATAGTCGGTCAGGGCGATCGCCGCCTCGCGAAAACTGTCCATCCGCGACAGCGCCGCCAACCCCAGACGCAGCGCCCCCGGCCCCAGCTCATAGCGCCCGGTCGCCGCATCCTGCCGCGCCATGCCCGCCGCAATCAGACTGGCCAGATACCGGTGCGCCTGCGACGCCGACAGGTCCGACGCCTGGGCGATCGCGCCCAGCGCCGCCGCCCCGTTCAGCGACGCCAGGACGTCCAGCACGCGCAGCCCGATGCCCACGGACTGAATGCCCTGCCGCCGGTCGCCTGTCTCGCTCATCGTGTCACCACCCCAATACGAACGCCAAGGTACAGCTTTTCGCGACCGCGCAACCCATTCCTTTCCAGTTCGCCGCCTTGCCCGCAAGACTTGTCGGCATGCGCCGCCGCTAGGCGCCGCCAAGGACTCCCGCGGAACGGCGCAAGCAGAGCATCTTCACGGAGCGCCCGACATCCAGCCGCTCGTGTGACGACGGACGCCGCCCTAGGGCTCCAGCTCGATGTCCCAGTAGAGGTAGTCCAGCCAGCTCTGGTGCAGGTAGTGGGGCGGGAAGCGGCGACCGGCTTCCTGAAGTTCCCACGAGTTCGGCTGATGGGCGGTGCGGCGCAGCAGGGGCATGCCGGCCTGCTGGGGCGTGCGTCCGCCCTTCCTCAGGTTGCAGGGGCCGCAGGCGGCGACGATGTTCTGCCAGGTGGTGCGGCCGCCGCGCGAGCGGGGGATGACGTGGTCGAAGGTCAGGTCCTGGGCCAGGCCGCTCTCGCCGCAATACTGGCAGGCGAAACCGTCGCGCAGGAAGACGTTGAAGCGGGTGAAGGCGGGCTTGCGGTCCTGATCGACATAGGACTTCAGCGAGATGACGCTGGGCAGCTGCATCTCCATCGACGGGCTGCGCACCATCTTGTCATAGGTGGCGACCACATCGACGCGCTCCTGCCAGACGGCCTTGACCACTTCTTCCCAGGGCCAGATCGACAGGGGATAATAGGACAGAGGACGAAAATCGGCGTTCAGCACCAGGGCCGGAAAGCCGGACGGGGGGCGGGTCAGGACCTGCATCAGGCCCTCCCGCTCATACGGGGGGATACCGAGGCGACAGGAGTGAGGACACGTCTCCTTCCCTAGTCTGACGACCTGAGCCTACGCCCGATTCTCCCTCATCGCCATGACCGAGATGCAGCGTTTTCGTGACGCCGCCTCAGAAGACCTCGACCAGTTCGAAGCGCTCGCAGACCACCTTCATGCCCGGCGCCCAGGTGCCTTCGCGGCGGTAATAGGCCTCGTGCGCGCCGCGCCACCATTCATAGGTCAGGTCGCCCTCTCCCTCGGCGCGGGCGAAGTCCTCGCTGACCTGCTCGAAGGGCATGATCTCGACCTCGGTGGTGCGGATGGCGCAGCGCGGAACGCCGGCGCCGTCGAGAATGACGCTGATCTCGCCCACCGTCGGCATGATGTCGGCCTCGCACGCCGCCAGCGACGAACAGGTGGCCTTCTTGCCGCCCGTCAGCACCAGGGCCAGCAGTTCGTCGGCCAGTTCAGGGCTGTCGCCGAACGGCCAGCGCGGCGCGTCGCGATAGACGGCGGGAACCTCGGTCATGGCTCAGTCCTCAGTTTCGGGTTGGGGCGCTGGGGAAGGCCGGCAGGCTCCACCCCCACTTCAGGGCGCCGGCGCGCAGGGCGAAGCCCGCCAGGACCGCCACCCCCACCGCCGGCCAGGTCGGCACGCTCACGGCCTTCAGGCTGACGAACAGGCCCGCCGACAGAAGCGCGGCGGTGATGTTCAGCTCGCGCCGCAGCAGGATCGACGGCTGGCCCGCCAGGACGTCACGCACCACCCCGCCGAAACAGGCCGTCAGCACCCCCATGACGACGCAGATCAGAGGCGCCACGCCATAGGAGGCCGCCTTGGCCGCCCCCATGACGCCATAGGCCGCCAGACCCACGGCATCCAGCCACAGCAGGGCCCGGAAGCGCCAGGTCCGCGCCCCCAGCATCCAGAAGGCCGCCGCCGCCAGCAGGCAGACGGCGATGTAGCGCCAGTCCTGGACCCAGAAGACCGGCGCCCCGATCAGCAGATCGCGCAGCGTCCCGCCCCCGACTCCGGTGATGGCCCCGAAGAAGGCGAAGGTCACCAGGTCGTGCTTCTCGCGCGCGGCGGCCAGGGCGCCCGTCGCCGCGAAGACGGCCACCCCCGCAAAATCCAGCAGCGGCAGGACGGTCTCGGGCCGGGTCAGGTCGGCGTCGGTCAGCGGATTCAAGTCTTCAAGTCCTCCAGCGCGATATCGCCGCGCTTGACTCCTCCATACCATCCCCAGAGCAGATGCGCCGCCACCCCGCGATGCGGCCGCCAGATTTCGGCCCGGGCATAGGCCTGTTTCTCATTCGGCCGCGCCTCGCCCGCATCGGCCCAACGCATCGCCTCCTGCAGGGCCACGTCGCCGCCGGGAAAGACGTCGAGACGTCCTTCACAGAACATCAGGAAGGTCTCGGCCGTCCACCTGCCCACCCCCTTGATGGCCACCAGCGCCGCGATGGCTTCCACGTCGTCCAGCCGCTCCAGGTGGTCGAAGTCGATGCGACCTTCGGTGTGGGCCAATGCAATCTCGTGGCCGTACTTCGCCTTCTGCCCCGACAGGCCGAAGGTGCGCAGGGTCTCGACGTCCAGCGCCAGCACGGCCTCCGGCGACACCACGCCGCCCAGCCCCTCGACCGTCCGCTTCCAGATCGAGGCGGCGGCGGCGACCGAGACCTGCTGCTCCACGATCATGCGGAACAGCCCCTCATAGCCGCCGGGCCGCAGCCGCCACTCAAACACCGGCGTCGAGGCGTGCGCCCGCGCCAGCGCCGGATCAGCGGCGGCCAGGGCCTCTCGGGCGGCGGCGATGGAGGATGCGGAGGGAGCTGTGGCCATGAGGGTCCGTATCGACAGGGGAACGGCGCCGCTCTAGCGTCGCGGCCGATGCACAGTCTGGACGAACTTCTTAACCCGATCACCCCCGATCGTTTCTTCGCCGAGTTTCACGGCCGGAAACCGCTGCACATTCCCGCCGGGGAAGGCGCAGCCAAGCGGACCCTGCTGGACTGGGACGGTTTCAACGCCCTGTTGAACCAGTCGTCGATCTGGACCGCCCAGAGCCTGAAGCTGGTGCGCGACACGGTCGCCGTGACGCCGGACCAGTATTGCCGTCCGGTGCAGACTCAGTCCGGCTCGGCGATGCGTCCCGACCCGGCCAAGGTGGCCGTCTTCCTGGCCACCGGGGCCAGCCTCGTCGCCGGGGACGCGCAGGAACTGACTCCGCGCATGGCCGACGCCTCGGCCATGCTGGGCCGCGCCTTCGCCGCCGCCATCGGGGTCAACCTCTACTGCTCGTTCAAGGGCGTTCAGGCGTTCGGAACCCACTATGATCTGCACGATGTCTTCGCCCTGCAGGTCGAGGGCGAGAAGGTCTGGCGCCTGTATGAGAACCGGGCCGAGAACCCCGTCGACTTCCCCCCTGACACGCCCGATACCCGCCGCTGGCTGGAGCAGAGCCGCGGCCGGCTGATGGCCGAGGTGCGGATGCGCCCCGGCGACGTCCTCTACCTGCCGCGCGGCTGGTATCACGACGCCCTGGCCCAGGACGGCGCCTCCCTGCACGTCACCTTCTCGGTCACGCCGCTTTATGGACGGATCCTCTTCTCCCTGCTGGATCGGATCGCCATGCAGGACCCGGCCTTCCGCGCCTTCATGCCGCCGGCCGGTCAAGACGGCGGTCAGGCCCTGCAGGACCACCTCGCCGATCTCGGCCAGCGCCTGGCCCGCCTGATCGCCCTGCCCGCCTTCCGCGACGAGGTGGCGATGACGCAGGAAAAACTGGTCCCCCGCCCGGCCCGCTTCGCCCTGCCCCAGCCGTTGACGCTCACCGCCTATCGCCCGACCGGGTTGCTCGGCCCCGCCGTCACCGGCCCTGCGGCCCACGCCATGCGCTGGGCCCTGTCCCAGCCGGACTTCGCCATCGAGGAGTTGATCGCCCAGTTCGACTTCGTGGCCGAGGCCGATATTCGCGCCGCCGTTGATCAGGCGGAAAAGGCCGGGGCGCTCAAGCGCTTCTGATCGGCCGATGTTCGCCACCCGCTTCGCCCCATCACCCACCGGCCGTCTGCATAAGGGCCACGCCTTTTCGGCCCTGACCGCCTGGAGCGCGGCCAAGGCGACGGGCGGTCGCTTCGTTCTGCGCATCGAGGACATCGACCCGACGCGGTGCAAACCGGAGTTCGAGACGGCCATCTTCGAGGACCTGGCCTGGCTGGGTCTCGACTGGGAGACGCCGGTGCGGCGTCAGTCCGAGCATCTTGCCGACTACGCCGCCGTCATCGACGCCCTGAACGCGCGCGGCCTGCTGTACCGCTGCTTCCGCACCCGCAAGGAGATCCTCGACGCCATCGGCGACGCGCCGCACGGCCCGGCCGAGGCCGTCCGCCCCGGCCCGCACGCGCCCGACGATGAAGCCCGTCTGCTTGCCGAAGGCCGCCCCTACGCCTGGCGGCTGTCGCTGGATCGGGCGCGCGAGGCGCTCGGCGACGAGGCCTGGAATGCGCTGTCCTTTGTCGAGGAGGGCGAAGGCCCGGACGGTGAAACCGGCGTCATTCGTGCGCGCCCCGAGACGGCGGGCGACGTGGTGCTGGCGCGCAAGGACGCCGGGACCGCCTATCATCTGGCCGTCACCCACGACGACGCCCTGCAAGGCGTCACCCATGTCGTTCGCGGTCAGGACCTGTTCGAGGCCACCCATATCCAGCGCCTGATCCAGACCCTGATGGGCTGGCCCGCTCCCGTCTATCGCCACCACCGCCTGCTGACCGGCCCCGACGGCCGCCGCTACGCCAAGCGCGACCAGTCGGTGACCCTGGCCGAACTGCGCGCCGGCGGCCTGACGCCCGAGGCCCTACGGGCGGAGCTGGGGTTCTAGGGCGCGCTCGGCCTTTCAGAAGGACCGCTTTTCTTCTGCGCTCAAGCAGCGCGGCTCCGCGAGCCGCGCGTTAGCGCCCTTCTCTTCACCCAAGAAAGAAAGGCGCGGAACCCTTCGGTCCCGCGCCCTTCAATCGTCTGAACCCGTTTCGGGTTCGTCGGCCTTAGAGAACCTTGAGGTCCACAGCCGAGGTCTTGCCACGCTGGTTTTCCAGCTCGTACTCGACCTTGGCGTTTTCATCGAGGCCTTGCAGGCCAGCCTTCTGAACAGCGGTGATGTGGACGAAAACGTCCGAACCGCCGTTGTCGGGCTGGATGAAGCCGTAGCCCTTGGTGGGGTTGAACCACTTGACCGTGCCGGTCGCCATATCTGCGTCTCCGTAAACGCGCTTTGCCAGGCGGATTTCCATGCAGGAGAATCCGTCAGCCCATCTGGACAAGCTCGTTCAGGCGAAGGAGCGAGACGCGGGTTTGGACCCCACGTGAAATCCGGACTGCGGCGATGTTGTCACCCGACTATCCACAGCACGTCAACTGTAAAGCGAACGCCCCAATGCGAGGGATTGGTAAACGCCGAACGCGAGTCACCCGATGTGGGCCATCCTCAGCGCGGGCTGGCGCCGGGCCTCAAATGGTCGCAAGGTCCGTTCATCGCGCGGCACAGGACTGACCACCATGGCCAAGGACAACTACGAAGACACCCTGGAAGCCCTGCAGATTCAGCTGGTCGAGACCCAGGCCTGGGCCATCGAACAGGGGCTCAAGGTGGTGATCGTCTTCGAGGGCCGCGACGCCGCCGGCAAGGACGGGGCCATCAAGCGCATGACCGAGTTCATGGCCCCGCGCCAGACCCGCGTCGTCGCCCTGCCCAAGCCCAACGACCGCGAACTGACCCAGTGGTATTTCCAGCGCTACGCCGCCCATCTGCCCGCCGCCGGGGAAACCGTCTTCTTCAACCGCTCCTGGTACAACCGCGCGGGCGTCGAGGCGGTCATGGGCTTCTGCACCCCCGCCCAGCATGATCGCTTTCTGCACGACGCCCCGCATTTCGAGCGGATGCTGACCCAGTCGGGCACGACCCTGATCAAGCTGTGGCTGGACATCAGCCGCGAGGAGCAGGACCGGCGGCTGGAAGAACGCACCACCCACCCGCTGAAACGCTTCAAGGTCTCGCCGCTGGACGCCGAGGCCCAGAAGCGCTGGGCCGACTATTCGGCCGCCCGCGACCAGATGCTGGAACGCACCCATTTCGACTATGCGCCGTGGACCGTGGTGGCCACCGACAACAAGAAGAAGGCGCGGCTCAACATCATCCGCCACGTCTTGCACCAGCTGAACTGCCCGGGACTGGAGGCCGGCAAGCCCGATCCCGACATCGTCTTCCCCGCCGACAAGGCCAAGGGGCGACTGGCCAAGTAGCCCTGACGCCTCAGTCGTCGCCGAACAGGCGGCGGTTCTTGTCGACAAAGGCGTGGATGGCCTGGGTCAGCGGCCCGTTCTGACGTCCCTTGAGATAGGCCCAGCCCGCGCCCGCGCCGATCAGGGCGCCGACCGCGTCCACGATCAGGTCCCACATGGTGTCGACCAGGCCGGACTTCTGGGTGTTCAGGCCGAACAACTGATCCAGGGTGAACTCCCAGATCTCCCACACCGCGCCGATCATGACGGCGAAGCAGAAGGCGAAGAAGGCCACGGTGAAGGGCGCCGCCGTTAGCCGGTTCCCCTTGACCAGCATCAGCATCAGCAAGGACCCGACCAAACCAAAGGCCACCGCCGACCCGCCGTGCAGCACCACGTCCCACCACCAGTAGCGCTCATAGAAGTCCCCGACCTCGCCCAGCAGCAGCGTGGCGCACAGGAAGGCGGCGATGGCGCTGACGAAAGCGGTCGGCAGGGTCACTCCCACCTTCTCGCCCACCCAGACCGGAACCAGCGACAGCAGCAAGGTCCCCGCCGCGACGAAGGTGATGCTGAACGCCTCGCTCAGAAACCCGCCCACCGCCGCCCCGATCAGGATCAGCCAGGTCAGATACAGGATGATGGGCGGACGGCCCCCGCGCGGACGAAACGTCATGAACAGCCTCCGATCGGCCGCCGACAAGCTTCAGCGACGCGCCGTCGTACCACGCCGTCGTCCATCCGGCCTCGGAAAGCAGACGCGCGGAAGCCCGGCGGCCGGGACAGTCCGGCACGGGACCGGACCGAACCCAAGGTTCGACCTAAGTCCGAGCGTCAGGGAAGACGATTTTCGCCGAAAGAGCGCTGGATTGCGGCGTTATGCTGAGCTATTCAGATGCAAACGACTCGCATTAACAACGGGGGAGGCAATGGGTCGATTTGGCTTAATGGTGTGTGCAGCGTGGTGTATTCCCACGTTTGCTCTTGCGGGCCCGTTCAATCTTACCGGACTCTCCCGTGCTAACTGTGGCGGGTTCAATGAAAGCGTGACCTGGATGGGATCAACGCTGATCGGCGCTTTCAATAAAGTCCAAATGGAGACTCAGTCCGTCCATACTTTTGGTGCGAGCGACACCAGTCGAATATTTGTCGATTCTTGGCGCAAGACATGGAGATCATACGCGGGGTGCCAGTTTTGCGGAAGTTCAGGCTGGACTGTCGATGGCGAGCATTACGTGACCTCTGGCGTCGGCCCAGACCATGAACTCTATGATTATATCGATTTGGTGTGCAGTGCCGAGGGGTGGGGTTACGTGGATATAGGGGCGTCCAGTTACACTCCATGCTTCGTAACACAAGCAATTGACTGCAATCTTTCGGAGTGGTGAGAATGTTGTTGTGGTCTGTGGTCGGAATAATTGTTGCGCAGTTGCAGTCGACGGAACTTGTGTCCGCGTATCAACTGCAGCGATCAGAAAAGTTCGCTCGTGCGGATCAAAGTCAAGAGATCGAGAGCCGTCGTACAGGAGATCCAGCGAACCCGCTTAACCGCAACCTCCCGTCAGCCAAGGCTTATGTGGACAGCATGGCGGCGCAAGCGGAATCTGCTCGGCAGATCGCGCCAGAAACATTTATAGCGGCTGCTTCTGCACAAATACTCAATAGGGAAGGTTGCTCTACGATTATAGAGGGAGCCTCGGGCGTGGCTCGGTCGGATGGACGCTTAAATGGGTATAGAGTTGTTTCAAAATGCGGGGATTATGTCCTCGACATACAGGAAAACGACTACCGCCAACCACTTACCCAAACTGTGCGTGTCAGAATTCCCGATTCAGCCGTTAATGCTGACTTCGGTCCTGGAAAGGCTCTCGCCAGATACTATATCGGCGGTGACGGCGAGCGAACCACGGCGTTGAGTTGGTATAATGGCGAGCAGGAAGTTCGCTTGTATGCTGTTGGGCGTTCAGAAACTCGGATCGATGTTTGGAATGATCACCTTGCCCGGATCATGCGGGAGGTGGTCGCGCGTCGCTTAGAAGCAAGATAGCGTGAGATCGCGCTCGGGCGCTGAGGCTCATCTGCTCGAGCGCTGTTTGAAGTTGCAAGCCGACATGCGGACAGATTGCGCACCAAGAGCCGCGGAGCCCTATTCAGTCGCTCTTTATAGGGTTGGCTGAGGCCGCCGATGAAGGTCCGCAACGGGTCGCGAGCAGACCTCAAGTCCCTGCCCGTTTCCAGACTTCTGCCTAGGCCGCCTCGTCTATCTCAGCCCGTCTTCCGCCAGGGTGTGCGCCACGATGGCGTTGGCGTGGCCGTGGCCCATGTCGTGCTCGTCCTTGAGCAGGGTCACCAGCTCCATGTGCTTGGCGGGATAGCGGGCGCGGACCTCGGCCTTCCACTCGGCGATGGGCCGCCCGTACTTCTTCTCGATGGAGGGGAAATAGGACGCAGGGCCCTTGATCGGCGCGTCAGTCATCGGCGGCTCCCTCCAGTTTGAAGCGCCACTAAACGCGCGACGGCGGCGCTCCGCAATGCCCCTCGCATGACGCCGGTCGGACACAGCCCCTTCACCCGCGCCCGCCTCAGGGTCTAAGACCCCTGCATGAGCACAGCCCCGCTTCCCGACGCCGCCCGCCAGAACTGGGTGGACCGCTACGCCCCCGAGGGGCTGAAGCCGTGGCTGAAGCTGGGCCGCTTCGACCGCCCCATCGGCACCTGGCTGCTGCTGCTGCCGGGCTGGCAGGGCATCATGCTGGCGCTGAACCAGTACGACCGGCCCTTCGGCGGCTATGAGCTGTGGCTGATCGTCGGCTTCGCCATCGGGGCCTGCCTGATGCGCGGCGCCGGCTGCGCGGTGAACGACATCGTCGACCGCGACTTCGACGCCCAGGTCGCCCGCACCGCCCTGCGCCCCATTCCGGCCGGTCAGATCAGCGTCAAACAGGCCTGGGCCTTCGTCGCGGGCCTCAGCCTGATCAGCCTGTGCATCCTGCTGACGATGAACCTGACATCCGTCCTGCTCGGCGCCCTGTCTCTGGGTCTGGTGGCGGCCTACCCCTTCATGAAGCGCATCACCTGGTGGCCCCAGGCCTGGCTGGGCCTGACCTTCAACTGGGGCGCCCTGCTGGGCTTCGCCGCGGCGACCGGCGGCCTGTTCTCGCTCGGCTGGCTCTATGTGCTGGAGGTCCGCGCCAGCGGCGACGCCTACTGGATGGCCGAGAGCCTGAACCGGATGGGTCATGTCGCCCTGTCTGCCTTGCTGCTCTATGCGGGCGGTCTGTTCTGGACCCTCGGCTACGACACCATCTACGCGCTGCAGGACATCGAGGACGACGCCATGGCCGGCATCAAGTCCTCGGCCCGTCGGCTGGGCGCGCAGGTCAGGCCGGGCGTGGCCGTCTTCTACGTCCTGGCCGTCCTGCTGGCGGGGGCGGCCGGTTTCGCCGCAAACCTCGGCCCAATCTTCTATGTCGGTCTGGCCGCCTACGCCCTGCATCTGGCCTGGCAGGTCAAGACGCTGAAACCCGAGGACGGCGTCCTGGCCCTGCGCCTGTTCAAATCAAATCGCGAGGCGGGGTTGATCCTTCTGGCCGCCATCGCGTTCAACGGCCTAGCTTTCTGATCTCTCCCTAGGAGTCCGGCATGATCCCCTCGCGTTCCGCTCGCATTCTTCTCCTCACCGTCGCCGTCGCGGCCTCGCTCGCCGCCTGCCAGCGCAACGAGCAGAAGGCGCCCGAGGCGTCCAAGGCCGCGACCGCCGTCGCCGCCGACGGCCCGCTGAAGTACGAGAGCGCGACGCCCTACGCCAAGACCAGCCTGACCCTGCCCGAGGCCATCAAGACCCAGCCCGAGCTCTACGCCAGCCTCTATCGTCAGGAGGTCGCCGACCTGGCCAAGTACGCCGAGGGCGCCCAGGCCGACCGCACCGAGGCCGGCGGCGAGAGCGCCATGGGGCCTTATGAGAAGACCATCGTCTATGGCGATCCGGTTCAGACCGGCCGCCTGTTCAGCGCCATGCGCACCGACTTCGACTATTCGGGCGGCGCCCACCCGAACACGGTGGCCACCGCCCTGCTGTGGGACAAGACCGAGAAGCGCCGCATCACCCCCGCCGACCTCTTCGCCAAGGGCGCCGACACGGCGTCGCTGGAACGCGCCCTGTGCGACGCCGTCAACACCGCCAAGAAAGCCCGCCCCGGCGCCACCCCGGTCAAGGTCGGCGGCGACACCTGGTCCTGCCCCAGGCTGAAGGACGTGGCCATCGTCCTCGCTCCCGGCGATGCGCCGGGCAAGGCTGGCGGCCTGACCTTCCTGCTCGACGCCTATGCGGTCGGCCCCTACGTCGAAGGCGCCTACTACCTGACCCTGCCCGCCTCGACCTTCCAGACCCTGCTGGCCCCGGCCTATGCGTCGGAGTTCGGCGGCAAGCCGCTGAAGACCGGCGACGTCACCAACGACCTGCGCCCGAAGTAAGAGGCTGGCGGCGCGCCGAATTCGGGCGCGCCCCTCTCATCCGCTCATCCCCGCGGAGGCGGGGACCCAGTGCTTTGGCTACAAGCGTAACCGATCACAGCTGGCGGCGCTCATCCACAGGCGGCGCATGAGGCTCTCACTGGGTCCCCGCCTCCGCGGGGATGAGCGGGTATGGTCAGTCCGCCAGGAACTCATCCACCAGCACGCCCAGCCGCTCGGGCTGGTCCGTCATGATGAAGTGGCGGCTGTCGTCCACCCGGACCAGCTTCACCCCCGACAGGGCGGCGTATTCGCGGCTCCACATGGCGTCGGCCATGGCGCTCGGCACGCCGCCATTCGCATCCGCCGCATAGACGGCCCAGACGGGCGTGGTCATGGCCGCCAGTCCCAGGCGGGCGTCGGTGGTCATGACGTCGCGGATGGCCGAGGCCATGGCCTGACGGTCCGAGGCCATAGACCATTCGACCATGGCGGCGCGCCCCGCTTCGTTGCGCATCATGCCGCCCGCCGTACGCTCTTGCTGGACGCGGTATCCGGCGGCGTCGGCGTTCAGGATGCCCGCCGCCGCCTGCTCGGCGAAGGGGCGGGCGGTCTCGGCGGTCGCGGTCGGCCCGTAGAGGGCGCTGAAGAAGGGCAGGCTGTCGACGCTCATCAGCCTGCCGACGACCTCGGGATGCTGCTGCGCCAGCATCAGCCCGGTCAGGGCGCCCATGGAATGGCCGATGACGGCAGGCTTGTTCAAGGTCTTGGCGTAGCGAGCCAGATCATTCACCGCCGGCTGGACGAAGGCCCCGTCGCCATGGCTCCACGGCTCGCCCGCAAACCCGGCCAGTTGCACCAGATGCACCCGGTGCGTCGCCGACAGGCGCTCGGCCAGCGGCCGCCACACGTCGCGCGACGAGGCGAAGCCGGGGATCAGGATGACGTCGGGCCCCTGCCCCATCACCTCGATCGACAGGCGGTCCGAAGCGAAGGCGGGCGCCTCGACGCGGGTCGGTTCGGCAGCCTGCGCCGGGGAGAAGATGCTCCCGGCGGCCCATCCGACGGCGACGGCCAGGGCGAAGGCGCGAAGGGTCTTGGCGGGAGCGGAGATCTTGGACATGGCGTTTCCTTTCGGTTTGAGATGGACCCGCCGTCGTCGCCCTGGGTTCGGGGCGTGCGAGGTCGCTTTCCGGGACGGATCCGGAAATGACGGCGGAAAAACGAGGCAGAAAAAGTAAGGTTAAACTGACAGGGATGTCAGGCGTGGGGGTTTTCGAAGACCTCTTCCACCGGCCGTTCGAACAGGGCGGCGATGCGGTAGGCCAGGTCCAGCGAGGGGTCGTGCTTCTCGGTCTCCAGGGCGTTGACGGCCTGACGCGAGACCCCCAGCGCCTGACCCAGCTGCTCCTGGGTCCAGTTGCGCTCGACGCGCAGCAGTTTCAGCTTGTTCTTCATCAGTTCGACGACCGGATGAAGGGCGAGACGACGCCGAACACCGCCCAGAACAGCGGATAGATCAGCCAGCCCTCGGCGTGCGGCGCGCCGGCGAAGCTCTCGCCGAAGCCCCAGGCGCTGAAGGCCGCCATGGCCACGCCCGCCGCGACGATGAACTGCTTGGCCGTCACGGCGCGGACGAACTCGTCGCTGTCGCGCATGAAGCTCAGGGTGGCCCAGATCTGACCGGCGATCGGGGCCGCCACTGTCAGGGCCAGAGCCCAGGCGGCGGGGGTGTTCTGGATGGTGTCGAAAGCCCCGCCGATGGTGGCCAGCATGACCGCGACATAGCCGCCCATGAAGGCCATGGTGCGGACCACGTAGCGGCGGCCGGCGGGGGTGTTCTGTTTGGACAGGCTCAACATGGAAGGCGCTCCTGACTGAATGTAAGGACCACCTTACACCACGATCATGTCACGTCAACCTGACTTTTTGTCATGCCAGCATGATTTTTGGATCCCGGCCCAGCCTCGCATCGCGAGGCGCAGAGCCGGGACCGCCCAAGACGCCGCCGTTTGCCTGTGCTGCGGTCCCGGATAGCCTTGCGGGCTTCCGGGATGACAAACAATTGCCTGCGTCCTAGACACCCCCATGCGCCTCACACCCGCCAACGCCCCCGACTTCATCGCCGCCAACACCCGGCTGCAGGCCGTGCCGCACGCGCCGGAGATTTCGCTGTGGCTGGCGGACGAGATCACGCCCCTGTGGCGCCTGACCGAGGAAGAGCTGGGCGCCATGGGCCTGCCGCCGCCCTTCTGGGCCTTCGCCTGGGCCGGGGGTCAGGCCCTGGCGCGCTGGCTGCTGGATCACCCGGATCAGGTCGCGGGCCAGCGGGTCATCGATCTGGCGACTGGCTCGGGCCTCGTCGCCGTCGCCGCCATGAAGGCGGGCGCAGCCTCGGTGCTGGCCGCCGACATCGACCCCTTCTGCGCCGCCGCCGTGGCCGCCAACGCCCGGTCCAACTCTGTCGAGATCGCCTTCACCGACGCCAACCTGCTGGACGCCCCGCCGCCGCCCGTCGACCTGATCTGCGCTGGCGACGTCTTCTATGAAAGACCCATGGCCGAGGCGGTCCTGGCCTGGCTGAAACAGGCGCAGGCCAACGGAACCCGCGTCATCGTCGGCGACCCCGGCCGCACCTATTTCCCGAAATCCGGCCTGACCCTGCTGGCCGAATACACCGTCCCCACCACTCGCGAGCTGGAGGACCAGGAGGTCAAACGCTCGCGCGTCTGGTCGCTGGACTAGTCGCCCTCGCCGCGACTGGCGCTGACCGTCTTCAACGCCGCCAAGGCCCGCTCGCGGCCCTCGACATGATCGACGATGGGACGGGGATAGGTGGCGCCCAGCCTCACCCCCGCCTCGCTCAGCACCATGGGCGGCGCCGTCCATGGCGCGTGCAGCCAGCGATCCGGCAGCCGCGCCACCTCGGGAACCCAGCGCCGCACATAGCGCCCCGTCGGATCGAACTTCTCGCCTTGGGCAACCGGATTAAAGATGCGGAAATAGGGGGCGGCGTCCGCCCCTGACCCGGCCACCCACTGCCAGTTCTGCACATTGCTGGCCAGATCCGCGTCGGTCAGGCAGTCCCAGAACCAGGCTTCGCCCTCGCGCCAGTCGATCAGCAGGTGCTTGATCAGGAAGGAGGCGACCACCATCCGCACCCGGTTGTGCATGGTCCCCGTCGCCCACAGCTGGCGCATCCCGGCGTCGACCAGGGGATAGCCCGTCCGCCCCGCCTTCCACGCCGTCAGCCCCGCCGGATCGTCGCGCCACGGCATGGCGTCGTACTCGGGCCTGAACGCCCGCTCGGGCAGATAGGGGAAGTGATGCAGCAGATGGGCCGAGAACTCGCGCCAGCCGATCTCGGCGACGAACTTCTCCGCCTCCGTCGCCGGAACCCGTCCCTCAGCCGCCGCCGCCCGCACCGTCTGAATGGCCCGCCACGGACCGATCTCGCCCCAGTGCAGATGCGCCGCCAGACCGCTGGTCCCCGCCCGATCCGGCCGGTCGCGATCGGTGGCGTAGGTCTTCAGGCCTCCGGCGACGAAGGCGTCCAGCGCCGCCTTCGCCCCCGCCTCTCCCGGCGTCCCGACAAAATCCGTCGACCCGTCGGGCCGGGTCGGATGCAGGCCCCAGTCCTCCACCGTCTCGCTGACCACCCCATCCGGGACCGCGATGGCCTCGGGCGCCTCCAGTCCCGCCGGGGCCCCGGCGACGCTCAGCAGCGCCTTCAAGAAGGGCGTGAACACCTTGTAGGGCTGGCCCGAACCGTTCAGCACCGCGCCCGGGCGACACATCAGGCTGGCGTTGAAGCCCCGGCATTCGACCCCGTCCGCCTTCAGGTCATGAGCGATGTCGGCGTCGCGAGCGAAGGCCTCGGGCTCGAACAGCCGGTTCATGAAGACCTGATCGGCGCCCGTCTCCTCGATCAGGCGGCGCAGCTCGGCCTCGGCGTCCCCGCTGCGCAGGATCAGCCGCCCGCCTCGCGTCCTCAGATCCGCGTCCAGCGCCCGCAAGCTCTTGTCCAGCCACCAGCGCGAGGCGGCGCCGATGGGGCGCCCCTCCAGCCGCTCGTCCCGCACATAGAGCGGCAACACCGACCGCCCCGTCGCAAGAGCGTGGTGCAAGGCCGGATTGTCGGCCAGCCGCAGATCGCGACGGAACCAAAGGATGACGGGCGGGGAAGCAGGCAAGCGGCGGTCCTGACTCGGGATGGAACCTGAATACGGTCCCGCCTCCCTGATGGATCAGGCGTCGCGCGGCAAGACCGTCAGCACCCGCGCCATGAACTGATGAAAGGCCTCCATGTAGTCGCGCAGGAACTGCTCGGTCTCGGGCACGCTGACATTGCCGTCGTCGTCGATCAGGCCCGGCTTGAACTGGATATAGGCTTCGGGCGCGTTCATCTGCGGCGCCTGCAGGAAGCCCAGAATCGGACGCAGCACCTGCTGCCCCACCGCCGTGCCGATGGCGCCCGGCGACGTCCCGATCACCGCTGTCGGCTTGTTGGCGAAGCTGTTGGCGCCATAGGGGCGACTGGCCCAGTCGATGGCGTTCTTCAGCCCGCCGGGGATGGAGCGATTATACTCCGGCGTCACGAACAGGATGGCGTCCGAACCCTTGATCGCCGCCTTGAAATCCGTCGCCACCGCCGGATAGTCGGCGTCATAGTCGTAGGAATAGAGCGGCAGTTCCGCGAACGAGATCTCGTGGAAATGCAGCTTCTCGGGCGCCAGCTTGATCAGCGCCTTGGCCAGCTTGCGGTTGATCGAGCCCTTGGCCAGGCTGCCGACGATATAGCCGACGTTATAGGTGGTCATGACGCGCATCCCGTTGGGTGAGACGACGCCGTCCGTCGCCTCTGGCGAAATGCGCCACCAAGCTTGGCGGTTCCCTCAGACGAGGACCGTCTGACGCCCCCGTCCCGCCTCGCCGAAGACACGGATGTAGCGCTCAATCTCGCCCCGGTCGCCGGTCGCCTTCTCGACATTGTCCGACAGCTTGACCGCAGAACGCCCGCCCGCCCGCGTCACCTTGCAGACCAGGGAGATGGGCGTCAGCTCCGGCATGGGCGCCGGCGCGCAGTCGCGGAAGTCATTGGTCAGATTGGTGCCCCAACCGAAGCTGGTCCGCACCCGGCCCTTGAAGTGGGCGTGGGTCGCTTCGATCGCAGCCACGTCCATGCCGTCGGCGAAGACCAGCAGCCGTTCGCGCGGGTCGCGTCCCTGCCCCTTCCACCAGCTCAGGATCTCCTCCCCGCCCTCGATCGGCGGCGCCGAGTCCGGCCGGAACCCCTTCCAGTCGGCCAGCCAGTCCGGCGCATCGGCGAGAAAGGCCCGCGTCCCGAAGGCGTCCGGCAGGGCGATCAACAGATTGCCGTCGTAGGTCGCCCGCCATTCCTCCAGCACCTGCCAGGGCGCGCGCCGCAGCGCCGCGTCGTCATCCCCCGCAAGCGCCGCCAGCACCATGGGCAGCTCATGCCCGTTGGTGCCCACCGCCTCCAGGTCGTTGTTCATGGCCAGCAGGACATTGGACGTGCCGATGAAGGCCTTGCCCAACCCCTCCTTCAGCGCCTCGACGCACCAGCCCTGCCACAGGAAGCCGTGCCGCCGCCGCGTGCCGAAATCCGAGATAGCCAGCGGCTCCAGCTTCCGAAGCCGCTCGACCTTGCCCCACAGCTTGGTCTTGGCCCGCGCATAGAGAACGTCCAGCTCGAACCGGCCCAGACGCCGAAGAGCCTTGCGGCTGCGCAGCTCATTCAGGATCGACAGGGCCGGGATCTCCCACAGAGTGACGTCCGCCCAACCGCCCGAGAACTCCAGCCGGAACTGCCCGTCCGCCCCGCGCGACAGGTCGTACTCGGGCAGGCGATACTCGGCCAGCCAGGCCAGGAAATCGGGGCTGAAGATCGACTTCACCCCATAGAAGGTGTTGCCGCCCAGCCAGATCAGCTCGCGGTTCGAGAACCGCAGGGTCCGCGCGTGATCCAGCTGCGCCCGCAGCTCCGCCTCGTCCACCTCCTCGGCCAGCCGCACGCTGGTCGTGCGGTTGATGACGCTGAACGTCACCGGCACATCGCGATGCTTGCGCCAGATCAGCTGCAGCATCAGCAGCTTGTAGAAGTCGGTGTCCAGCAGGCTGCGGACGATGGGGTCCAGTCGCCAACCGTGGTCATAGGCCCGCTTGGCCAGATCGACGCTCGCCATGCCCGGTCAGTCCGCTGCTTGCTCGATCACCGCCTCGGGCGGAGCCTCGCTCTCGTTGACCAGCCGCCCTTCGCGCGCCGGCTTGATGTAGGGCTCGGGCTCGGGCGTCACGGCGTTGCCGCGCATCATCGACCGCCCGGCGGTCAGTCCGCCCGTGACCTGCAGGTCCAGTCGCGCCGCGTCGCGCCGGCGCACGTCGGCGATGGTCTCGGCCGCCTCGTCCTCGGACACCCCCAGGTCGACCAGCACCGCCTCGCCGAACGCCAGCGCCGACTCGAAGGTCTCGCGGATGTGGTAATCGACGCCCGCCGCGATCAGGCGCAGCGAATGGCCCCGGTCGAAGGCGCGCACGAACAGCTTCACGCCCGGGAACTCCGACTTCACCAGCTGCACGATCTTGTCGGCCGCCTCCGGCTTGTCGACGCAGACCAGCACCGCCTCGGCCTTGCCCGCGCCCGAGGCCCGCAGCGTGTCCAGCCGGGTGCCGTCGCCGTAATAGACCTTGAAGCCGAAATTGCCGGCCGCCTGGATCATCTCCACGTCGTTCTCGATGATCGACACGTCCACGTCGCGCGCCAGCAGGGGCTGCGACACCACCTGGGCGAAGCGGCCGAAACCGATGATCAGCACCTGACCGCGCAGCCCCTCGGCCGCGTCCACGCCCTCGGCGTCTTCCGGCGACAGGCCCGCCTCCTTCGGCAGCCAGCGCTTCATCGCCAGGGTCGTCAACGGCGTCAGGGCCATGGACAGGATGACGATGGCCGTCAGGGCCGCACTGGCCTGACCGTCGATCACTCCGCCCGCCGCCGCGGCGCCGTACAGAACGAAGGCGAACTCTCCGCCCTGGGCGAACAGGGCCGCCCGCTCGATCGCCTCGTGATGGCGCGCCTTGAACAGACGGGCGACGACATAGATCACCAGGGCCTTGACCACCATGAAGGCCAGCAGGCCCGCGACCACGATGCGCCAGTCGGAAATCACCACCCCGATGTCCAGCGCCATGCCGACCGACAGGAAGAAGAGCCCCAGCAGGATGGCGCGGAACGGCTCCACGTCCGCCTCCAGCTGATGCCTGAAGGTCGAGTCCGACAGCAGAACGCCCGCCAGGAAGGCGCCCATGGCCATCGACAGGCCGACCTGATCCATGATCCAGGCCGTGCCCGCCACCACCAGCAGGGCGGCGGCTGTCATCACCTCGCGCCCGCCGTTGCGCGCCAGGAAACGAAAGGCGGGATTGATCGCATAGCGTCCGGCGACCAGAACCCCGGCCACCGCCGCGACCGCCAGACCGATGGTCTGCCACAGGGGCGTGGCGCTCTCGCTCGCCGTCCCGACCGAGGCCGCCAGAATGGCGACGATGGCCAGCAGCGGCACGATGGCCAGGTCCTCGAACAGCAGGATGGACACCGCCCTCTGTCCCTGCGGCGTCGGCAGGTCGCCCCGCTCCTCCAGCATCTGCACGATGACGGCGGTCGAGGACATGACGAAGCCCATGGCCCCGACGAAGGCCACCGGCGCCGAAACCCCCGCGGCCATGGCAACCAGCGTCAGGGCCAGACCCGCCAGTCCGACCTGGGCCGCGCCCAGACCGAAGATCTCCTTCCTCATCCCCCACAGCCGCTTGGGCCGCATCTCCAGACCGATGATGAACAGGAAGATGACCACGCCGAACTCGGCGACGTGCAGGATGGTTTCCGGCTCGCGGAACAGGGCCAGACCGAACGGTCCGATGGCCGCCCCCGCCGCCAGATAGCCCAGCACGGAGCCCAGCCCGATCTTGCGAAAGACCGGCACCGCCACGACCCCCGCCGCCAGCAGAACGACCCCATGGCCCAGATTCAGTCCTGTCGCCGCGTCGGCCATCGCTCACCCTTGTCTCAAACCTGAGCCGCCATTGTGGAGACGAAGCGTCGCGATTGCGAGCCTTGTCCCGCCCGCGCCGGAACCGCACCCGCCGCCGGGGGTTCCCAAGGCCAAGTCAGAACCTCCTGGAGAACCCCATGAAGATCCGCGACGTGATGAGCAAGGACGTGCAGGTGGCCCGTCCCAACGACACCCTTCAGGAAGTGGCCGCCCGGATGGCGGCGGGCGACTTCGGCTTCATCCCCGTGGCCGACGGCGAGAACCTGGTGGGTGCCCTCACCGACCGCGACATCACGGTGCGCGCCGTGGCCGCCGGGGCCGCCCCCAATGCCCGCGTGGTCGAGTTCCTCAGCCGCGACGCCCTGGTCGTGCGCGCCGACGACGACCTGAAGATCGCCCTGGACCTGATGAGCTCGCGTCAGGTGCGCCGTCTGCCGGTCGTGGACAAGGACGGACGCCTGGTCGGCGTGGTCTCTCTGGGCGACCTGTCGACGCGGGTGAAGGAGAAGTACGCCGGCGAAGCCCTCGAAGAGATCTCCCGCTCGGCCTGATCGATCCTTACCGCGCGCTAACCACGTCGCGGAACCCGACGATAACGGCTGGCGCGCCATGCTGCCTCCCTGCATTCGGGGAGAGGTCCATGGCGCGCGCGCAGTTCCAGAAAGGCCAGAAGGTCTGGGTCGAGAGCGTCGGCGCCTGGGCCCAGATCGAGAAGGTCCTGCCCGTCTGGGCCAAGGGCTTCGACGAACCTGTCCGCATCACCTATGAGGTCGGCCTAGGCCGTGAGTTCCAGGCCGCCGAGTTGCAGTTGCCGGCCGAAGACAATGTGGCCGTCACCGCCCTGGGCGACTGGCGCGTCCTGCGCGCACGCAACAAGTGGCAGGAGCCGGCCGACTGCGCCCACCACCCCTTCCCCGGCTCCTATCCCGTCGTCGTCACCGACAAGGCCGACTGGGGCGGATGGCGCGTGCCGGGCGCGGAATACGACCGCGATCCCGAGCGCATCGAGTTCCAGTCCCGCCTGATCGCCGCCGCGCCCGACCTGATGAACCTGGCCCGTGAACTGGTCGAGACGGTGTCAGAAGCCCCCGACGACGCCCCGCCGGAAAGCCTGCGTCTCGCCCGCCGCGCCCGCGATGTCCTGCGTCAGATCACCGACGTTCTGGCCGCGCCCGGCGACGCCCCGCGCGCCACGACGAACGCCGCTGACGAGGCGGCCTGAGTCTTTCCTGCACCGGTTCGCCTTCCAGGTGAAAAGCCTTTCGCTCCGGGCCTCGACAGGAATCCGCGACGCAGCCTAGATTCCCGCCTGCTGTTCAGCATGAGAGGGTCGGCTTGCAGGGCAAGGAGCGCCGCAGCTATCAGCCGGGCCGCCGGGCCACGGACCAGATCACGCGCGGTCATATGCCGTGGGTGCGCGCCCTGCTGCTCGCCATCGCCCTGGTCATCACCGCCTACGCCCTGCTGGTCATCCGCGACGACAGCCGCCCCCGCCGCGAGGCGGAGGCGGTCCGCTTCGAGGCCCTGAGGCTCGAAGCCCAGCGCGCCGCTGGCCTGATCGACGCCCGCCTGGCCCTGACCGACCGCGCGCTCGATCTCATCGCCCGCGATCTGGCCGAACGTCCGGCGCTCGCCGTCGAGGCCCTGGACCGCGCCCGCCTCGTCGCGCCCGAAGCCGGCTTCGTCGTCGTGGACGCCGAAGGACGCGTCCTCGCCGCTGTGGGCGGCAAGACCGACGCCGCCTCGGCCCGGTCCGCGTCGTCCGCCTCCGCCCATGCCCTGCACGACGACGGCCTGGTGACGCGTCGCGCGCTCAGGGACGGCCGCGCCGTCGTCGCCCGCACGCCCCTGCCCCCGCTCAAGGCCGAACTCGGCGGCGCCGACCTCAGCCTCACCCCCGCCGGTCAGGCTCCCGCCGACGCGGGACGTCCGGTCAAGGACGCCGACGGTCGGCTCCGGCTGACGGCCTCAGCTCCGCTCGGGGCCGCCGGTCAGGCGGTCGTGGCCTCCCTGCCCATCGCCGGCGGCCTGTCCGCCTGGCTGGACGACGCCTGGATGCTGGCCGCGCCCCTGCTGCTGGTCCTGCTGATGCTGGCCCTCCTCGCCGTGCAGAACTGGCGCCAGGCCCGCGCGAGCCGACAGTGGGCCGACACAGAGCGCCGCTTCCGCGTCGCCGTCGAGGCCGCCCGCTGCGGCGTCTGGGAATGGGATCTGGCGCGCGGCGAGGTGGTCCTGTCCGACTACATGGCCGCCATGCTGGAGGCCGAGCCCGGCCAGATCCTGACCACCCAGGCCCTGATCGACCGGGTCCACCCGCGCTATCGCGAAACCCTGATCGACGCCATCGACCGCGCCGCCGCCGAGGGCGTCTTCGACGTCACCTTCCCCGTACCGCTGAAGTCGGGCGGGGTGCGCTGGATCGACGCTCGCGGCCAGTCGCGCCAGCCGCGCAACAGCGGCGCCTTCTCCAGCCTGCTGGGCGTGGCGCTGGACATCACCGAGGCCCGCCGCTCCAAGGCCCAGGCCCAGGCCGCCGAGAACTGCCTGCGCGACGGCATCGAAAGCGTGTCCGACGCCTTCGTCCTGTTCGACCGCCAGGGTCGTCTGATCCTGTGGAACCAGGCCTTCCAGGACGCCTTCGCCTTCCCCGCCGGCGTCGTGGTGCGCGGGGCCCAGAAGGACGCCCTGAACCGCATCGCCGCCGGGGCCATCAAGGCCGAGCACCCCTCGGCCAGCGGCCGCGCCGGCGTGCGCGAGGTCGAGTTGAAGGACGGCCGCTGGCTGCAGATGGCCGAACGCTTCACCGGCGACGGCGGCACCGTGGTCATCTGCACGGACATCACCGTCATCCGCCGTCAGGAGGCCGAGCGCCGTCGCGCCGCCGACGAACTGCGCGGCATGGTCGAGGAGCTTGAGGACCGCGAGGTCAAACTGTCTCTGCTGGCGCGCAAGTACGAGGTCGCCATGACCCGCGCCGAGGCCGCCAACCAGGCCAAGTCCGAGTTCCTGGCCAATATGAGCCACGAACTGCGCACCCCGCTGAACGCCATCAACGGCTTCTCGGAAATCATGGCCGGCGAGATGTTCGGCCCCTTGGGCGACCGCCGCTACAAGGGCTACGCCGCCGACATTCACCAGTCGGGCCAGCACCTGCTCAGCCTGATCAACGACATCCTCGACATGGCCAAGATCGAGGCCGGCAAGCTGACCTTGCACTACGAGGCCGTGTCGCTGAACGCCCTGTGCAACGACGCCATCCGCCTGATGCGCGGCAAGGCGATGGAGGCGGGCCTGACCCTCGGCCTCGTCGCCCCCGAAACCCTGCAGGTCGAGGCCGACCATCGCGGCCTGAAGCAGGTGATGCTGAACCTCATCTCCAACGCGGTGAAGTTCACGCCCGAGGGCGGCGCGGTCACCGTCACCATCGCGCCCCACGACGCCGATCATGTCCGCGTCTCAGTGACCGACACCGGCATCGGCATCGCCGCCGCCGACCTGGAGCGCCTGGCTCAGCCGTTTGAACAGGTCGAGGGCCAGCATTCCAAGACCACGCAAGGCACCGGCCTCGGCCTGGCCCTGACCAAGTCGCTGATCGAACTGCACCGCGGCCGCATGACCATCGAAAGCGAACCCGGCCACGGCACCACCGTCTGGTTCGACCTGCCCCTGCGCGCCCCCGAAGGCGCCATGGCCCCGGCCGGCGCACCAGTTCAGCGGGTTCAGTCGCAGGCGGCTTGATGCGCCGTCCACGACCGACCCAGGATGCACTTGAGGACGTTCGATGCTGATGATCGCCATGGCCTTCGCCGCCCAGACGACCGTATTGCCCGAGTTGCCACGGACCTATGTCTCCGCTGAAGCGGCCCGCCAGACGCCCTGCCCGGTCGCCGTCTCAGCGCCGCCCCATCCCGAGCGATTTCCGAACAGCCTGCTTGTCGGTGCCTGGATGATGCGCACCGAGCGGGGCACACTGAGCTGCCGTTTCCATCAGACCGAGGCCGGTCATTGCAACCTCCGCGACCCCGGACGCCTCGTGGTCGAGCAAGGGGATGCGACGACCATCTACGACATCCCGAACGGCGCGGATGTCGAATTCGAGGCCCGCGATGGCCGCTACGCCTGCCGCATCGGCCGACGGATCAGAACCCACGGCGACACCATCGTCCCAAATCGCGAGCGATGACCGCATCCGACCCGCCACGGTCGCATTCACGGTCGATAGCCAGACCAATTCCGACCCGTTACGAACATCGCCTGACGGGCTACCCTGTGGCTATGCGCGAACACCGAGACGACTCAGCCATGACAGTCAACGAAAGGTTGATCGAGGCTGGCCTTCTGGAGGCCTTCGATATTGCTGCAAAAGCGCGCAACCGTGAAGCCATGCTGGGCCTGCTAGTGGAGATAGCTGTTCCCAATCCAGCCTCGACCGTTGATCCCATCCTCAATGACCCGAAGCGTTACGGCTACTGACTTCCGCTTACGACCGAGGCCGTGTAAAAACCTGTTGGGCCACGGGGAGACGGTAGTGGCGACGAGGCGCGGAGCGCCTCCTTCTCAGGCTCTGATCGCTTCCAT